>CAWHCF010000019.1:0-87297 GCA_963827655.1 uncultured Acidobacteriota bacterium | reverse complement strand
CCGGCGAGGCCGCACTCGTCGTGTTCACCGTTGAGCGTGATCCGATCGAGCATGTCGTGCAGGCCATCGGAGCACTCGCCGGCACGCGCGCAACTGTAGCACGGCGCCGATCGTCCAGGCGCCGTAGGAATCGTGGACGCGTATCCGCATCGCTTCCGGCTGCGGCCAGCGCCTGGCGGGATCTTGTTGAGTGATGCTCACTCGGCGGTACGGGTAGGATTGTTTGCACGGCAACAGGTTCATGGCGCCGCGCAACAGCCGGCTGCTGGTGTTGAGCAACAATCACGTCTTCGCGCGCAGCAACGATGCCGCGCTCGGGCAGTCGATCGTCCAGCCGGGCCAAGGCGATGGCGGCGTACATCCGGCTGACCAGATCGCGATCCTCGAGCGCTTCGTGCTTATCAACTTCGCAAGCGGCGCGATCAACTTCGTCCATCGCGCGTCCGTTCGGCGTGGCCGGACCGCGACGTCGGCAGCCGATGTCCTTAGCGGCAGGCATGCCGACTTTCTTCGGGTTCGGCATGATCCGGGTTGCGCCGGCGGTCAAATGGTCAACGGGAAGACGGGTCGCACGACTCAGCTGCCGCAGGGACGAGCGACCGCGGTCAGCGTCAGCGTCAATGTCATCATCAACGAGCCCGTTGCCCATTTCCGCGATCAGATTTCCATTGTTGGCACTGAATGGTTTTAGCCAGCCCGGAGATCGGGCCGCTCGTCTGGCAGTGGGACGCGCAGCGGCTGGCGGCGGGGCCGTCGTTTGCGGGCGGCAGCAATACCACCTTCGCCAACCGCATCACCTGCGTACTGCCCGCGCTCGACATCCGACTGCTGACCTAACATAATTAAAGCGAGCGTGGGTGTATTCCGCGACGCCAGGAGACGCCAATGTCACCAGACAACGAACAGCTCGTAGCGCCCGATACTGCCACGCTGGCCAACGAGGCGGCCGCGCTCGGCAACACGCACGTGCCGGCGCACGGCGCAGTTGCTTCTGAACATCCACCGGGCCAGCCTGCCGGCGGCGTTGGGAGGTGTTCGCGCGGCGGCGCGAGAGAGCTCGATGGGTATTGAAGGCGTAGTAATGGTCGGCATCGGCAGTAATGAGATTGGCCATCCTGCGATCGTGATTTGGGTCAAACGGCTGGAACAACCCGCCAAGCTGCCCTCATCGCTTGACGGCCTTCCTGTGCGGCCGCAGCTGATTGGCGAGGTTGACGCCTACGCCACAGGCACAGGAAGCTTCGTAAATGACGAGCGACGACGACGTAACGCCCGCCGCTCGTCATTGATTTTTTGCGCCCCCGAAGTCGCGCAAAGAGCTCGTCTGCATGAGCGATGTCGATCCAGCTTCGAAAGCGTCACGCGAACTGGCCAATATTGAAAAAAACTCGCGCCGGCGTCGCATGCCGCCGATTCGCGATACCAGAAGGTCGAGATGCGACCGATCGTCCGGCGAAATTGATACGCTGCTGTTCACGATCAAGAGCGGCGCCTCATCGTACCGGTAGAAAAAGCGGGGTACGCGTCTGCGAGACGGGCGAGAAACGCTGCGGTGCTTCCGCCATCCAGTGTTGCTACGCCGCCATAGAAAGACGCGAATGGTCCACATCGACCAACAAGGCGGAGTCGAAGAACACGAGAGTGACATTTCGCAGCGCCAAAAAATGCAGGTCGAGGAGAAGATCTCCCGGAACGTCAGCCGCCTGGTGCTCAATCCCGCCTGCATGGCCGGTGTCCGGACCTCGAGTCCGAACTTCAGCGCCATGTGAGGCCTGACGAAGTTGTACAACCCATCAACACAAGACACACAAGACTGAGCTTCGGGAAGTTCACTATCCCTGGCATCCCCTCTACAGGCAATCGATCCCAGTCCGTCTGGAACAGCGCTGGAAAAACGGCTTAGTTGCCAGGTGTGATCCTCACAGCGACGTAGGACGTAGAGGCTTCGACATTCCCGTTTGGATGCTAGACAGTGCCGTCTGCTCAACGATGACGTTGAGCCAGACTGCTCTTGTCGACGCGGAGGCTTTGAGGCAGCTGCGTCAGCTTCTCGATCGTGCTCTCGGCACGGACGATTCCGACGTGGTACAAGGCGGGCATCAACTTGAGGCAGTTCAAGGAGGTGCCCATGCCCAGACCGTTTCGCCGACTCAAGCAGCTGGAGTTGTATCACCCCCCCCTCGAAGATCCCGACTGGAAGACCCTCCCCGAGACGACCCGAGAAAAGGTGTTGCAGGACCTCGCTCGGATGTTTCGGGATCGACTGGATCAAAACGCGGGGGATCAGAAACAAGGAGGGTCGAGCAATGAATGAAAAAATCAAGACACATCACTTGGATCGGAATGCAGTGTTGTACGTTCGCCAGTCATCAACGTTTCAGGTAACCCACAACGAGGAGAGCCGGCGTCTGCAGTACGCGATGAAACAACGGATTCGAGATCTCGGATGGCAGGAGGTTAACGTCATCGATGAGGATCTGGGCCGCTCGGCATCAGGCGGCGTGGAGCGGAGCGGATTTCAGAGAATGGTTGCCGAAGTCTGCCTCGGACGAGTAGGCGTGGTGGCGGCACGAGAGGTTTCGCGCTTTGCCCGCAACAGCAAGGACTGGCAGCAGCTGATCGAGGTCTGTCGGATGGTGGACACGCTCCTGTTGGACCAGGAGGTGGTTTATGACTCAAGAAACAGCAACGACCGCCTCCTGCTTGGACTGAAAGGGAGTTTGAACGAATACGAACTCGACCTGTTGAGACAGAGGTCCCAGGAAGCGCGCCGGCAAAAGGCATCGCGCGGCGAACTGGTGGTTGCAGCGCCGATCGGCTACGTCAAGACCCCGGATCAGCGGCTGGAGAAGGACCCGGACCTGCGCGTGCAGGAAGCCATCCGTTTGGTGTTTAGGGAGTTTCTCGAGCTTGGGACAGTGCGACAAACGATGCTGTGGTTTGTTGAACAAGGGCTGGACTTACCAGTAATCCACCACACGGCAGGAGCAACGGAGACGGTATGGAAACGTCCCTCCTACTCTTCCGTCCTGAACATTCTGAAAGACCCGATTTATGCGGGTGCCTACAGGTATGGCAGATCCGCCGTCGTGACGGCTATTCGCGATGGCCGGCTCAAAAAGGTGGCTGTGCGAAAACCCATGAAAGACTGGTCTGTGTTGATCCCGGATCGATATGAAGGTTACATTACCTGGGACCAATTTGAACAGGTCAGTCACATGATCACCAAGAACTCTCAGACTTGGTACGCCTCCACGCCGGGTGCTCCGAAGATGGGTCCGGCGCTGCTGGCCGGCCTCCTGCGCTGCCGAAAGTGCGGCCGGAAGCTGATGGTGACCTATACGGGACAACACCACGACGCGGTGAGGTATCAGTGTCGGCGCGGAACGTTCGACCAAGGTGAACCCAAATGCATTTCTTTCGGTGGCACCGCGGTTGACGAGGCCATCGCTCGCGAAGTACTGCGGGTTGTCGAGCCCGCTGCGGTGGAGGCCGCACTTCGAGCGGCTCAGCAGAAAACGGAAAAGCAGGACGAGGTATTGCGCGCGTTGGGCTTGGAACTGCGGGCAGCGCGGTACGAAGCAGAACGAGCCCGACGGCAGTACGATCTAGCGGATCCCGGGAATCGTCTGGTTGCAGAGGAACTCGAGAGGCGTTGGAATACCGGGCTCGCCAAAGTGCGCGAGATGGAGAACCGGATCGAAGAGGTCGAGCACCGGCGTGGCCAGATCACGCCGCCTAGCCCGGAACAGTTGCAGGATTTGAGCGCGGACTTGGAGTCAGTCTGGAAAGATTCGAGGACCGACGCCAGGCTGAAGAAACGCATCGTGCGAACACTCATCGAGGAAGTCGTCGTGGACGTGAATTCGGATGAAGGCGAGATTGTTCTGGTCCTCCATTGGAAAGGAGACACGCACACCGAACTCCGCATCCGCCGCCGGCGCCGCGGCCAGACCAGCAGCGACACACCCGTTGAGACGATCAATGTGGTGAGGGTTCTCGCTGCGATATGCAGGGATGACTGGATTGCCGCGTTCCTTAATCGGAATGGCCTTCGAACCGGCCCCGGCAATCGGTGGACACAAGAACGCGTGGTGTCGCTGCGGAACTATCATGGAATCCCAGTCTACTCCGAGGAGAGGCGGAAGTCGGAAGGCTGGATGAACCTGGGGGAAGCGGCATCATACTTGAATGTGACGCCCAAAACGCTGCGGCGTGCTGCCGAGCGACGAGACGTGCCATCGCTCCATCCACTTGGTATTGGTCCCTGGGTCTTTCGGCGCAGCGATCTGGATCAGCCGACGGCGCGGGAACGCATCAAAGCGACGAGACAGGATCGGAGAACCCTTGCGGGACAGGACGTCAGACAATTAACCTTTGGATTATCAAACACATAGTGAGGTGAGGCAGTATGAAGCAGGATTGTAATAGCAGTGAATCAACTCGAGGTGAACTTCGAGGTGCTCCTTCCATCGCGCATGGCACTTCTTCCGCCCAGAGAATAGATATGCCGAACTGGGCCTCCCCAGGATAAGTGGCAGCACCCTGGTTATGCTGCGATTGGTAGACTGGCATAGATCCTTTCTTATTCTACCGGTGAGCTGAAGCCGAGATAGGAATGGCTGCGGCGCGTATTGTAGAAAGGTTGACATAAACCCTTAGATTTCAAGTATATTAAACTAGGTCACTGTATGTGTTTGCCGCCAAATCGGCGACAAGTTCCTTTGCCAGAAGGTCATAGAGGCGGACAACCGTAGATAGCAGAAGCACCGAGGAGACGGCTGGACTGGTTGCTCAACGGCCGGACAAATTGTGTACCAGCAACCAAGCATTTTGAGCGGGCCCCTGAACCCTGACTATTTAACCAAACAGCTTTGCGACGAAACAGACCCGATGTTTGCAACGCTCAGCGGCCTGAATTCATTTAAAAATCGTGAATCGCAAACTAAACGGGTCGTCACGATGAGACTCTCGTTCCGGAGGATCGATAATGATTGTAAACTCTCATCGGCGCCGCAGCCACGGCATTTGGCCGGCAGGGCAGGCCTTCGTTGGTCTTCAGGCCGTCGAATTGGTAGCCGGCGGCCTCGAGCTCTTCGCCGGTTCTAGGTTCGGGCTTCATTGTCGCGGCACTGTGCCCAATTTTGTGCCCACCCTAACTCCACAACGACGAGAAACGAGTGGACGCCTTGGGACGCGGAGTCGACTACCCGCATCCCAGAACTTCATACAACGCTTATGTTTGCCGAAAATGTCACGCCGTGGCAGAGTTTTGCCGGATGGGAGGCAACATAACTCGAAATCGAGTTACGCCCCAAAAGGGTGTACGTGGGTTCGAATCCCACCCTCTCCGCCAGATTACCTGCAAAAAGGATTGACGCGCGACGCTTCCCGCTCTACCTGGCCGCGGCCTTATTCGATGCCTCACAGATCACCGAGCAGGCGCAGTTTTTCTTTCACCTCGCGGAGGAGTGAGGAAGGAAGAGGGCCTAAAAGTCGCTTGATACGTCGATTGTCAATCGCGCGACTCTGATCGATCATGATCTCGCAGTCCTGGCGATTTCCGGCGGAACCGGCGGGAAGGACAACGCGGAGAAGATTATCGCCGACCTGGCGCGTAGTACAAGGCACAATCCAGGTTGAGGGATGACCAGCCTGGTTGAGGAGGTCCGATTGAATGACAACTACTGGTCGTAGCTTCCCCGGCTCGGTTCCGAAGCGTGGATTGAGATCGGCCAGATAAAGATGGCCATGGCGGCCGGTCATTCGTTGAGTCCTTCGGAGGTGAGAGCATCGAGTTCTTCAATTTCCTTCAGGGTAACCTTACGGCATGCCACCGATGCTTCCCGGAACGCGCGACGAAGCTCAGCCCGATCGCTTGTTTCCTGAAGGAGACGGAGTGCCCGGCGGATGACCTCCACCTTGGTCCGTGCGCGTAGTTTCTTCTGAAGGCGCTCGACGACGCGAACCTCGGCCGCTGGCAGAGTTATGCTGGATTTGGTATTCATTTTCATACTATGTAAATACCTGGTTTTCGATCTTCAATCAAGCGGCGGTTCGGGCTGATTCCACATACTTCCCGCTTGCCGCCGAAGCGCAATCATCGGAACAACTTGGGATTCACCCTTTTCGAAATCGGTCATTTGAAAGTCCGGCGGCTTCGGAGCATGAGCCGAAAGCCGGGTAATACGGCACGCTGCAAACCTCGGCCGGCCAGAGTTGTCTCAAACGTTCCACCGCTTCGCGAGCGGATTTACCCAGGGCTTGTAGTTGCTGTCGCTCTTCCGAGAGGTCAGCAAACGCCTCAAGCCAGGCAACCACCTGCTGGCGTAGCGTAGTCAGCCCTCTTTGATAATCGCCCGAGAGAGCCGCCGGCACTCGATGAATGATATGAAGGATGTTCCAGCGCGCGCCCGCTTCAACCAGCCCTTGGTAAAACACGCGATCATCGGCGACTTCCGCATATCCACGGGAAAGAGCTGCCTGATACGCCCTTTCCATATCGCTTTGGACGCGCGCAGGGATGCGCATCTGGCATCCCCAGGTCATACGACCCGGCATCCCTTCAATCAGCGCGTGTCTGAATCCGCCTGCGTCGAAATCAAAGAGTCTCGGCTTCGTCAGGCGCCGGAGGTAGTCGCCAGCAACGTTCTGATCACCCTTGCAATAAGCGAGAAACGGACCGGGGTTGACTTCGACAACGGTCGTGACGTGCGCGATCTCGTCCTCAACACCAGGCTGGGGACGGAGGTCGAGCGCTGCGAAAGCCGCACGGTAAGAACTGATCACTTCATCAAGCTCGCTCGCAGGAACAAGTGACAAGCGTGCCTCGGACCAGGGATCATGGTAAAGCTTCAAGGGATGCGGAGCCGGTCCCAGTCCGAGCCTGATTTGTCGATACTCCTCATACCGGCCCATCGTGGCGGCGTGCAACTGGCCGAGCAGCGCGACATGTTCGACCAGAGTCTGCTCTGCAAGCTGAGGATCGGGTCCCTGCAAAGCATCTATGGTATTGGGCGCTTCTCCATCTCCCATGTCTTCGAGCACGATCAATCCATGTTGCCTGTCGCCGGCATAAAACCGAGGACCGAGCGGTGGATCGTGGCCGAGACCCTCGAGAAACCGGACTGCAGCCCAATCATTGAATAATTCGTGCGCGGCATTCGGGGTCGCCTGACTATTCGGGAAGTAGCCGACCCTGTCTTCGCGCACTTTTTTGACAATCAGCGCATTGGGGAGATCCGCGCCTCTGCTCTCTACCCGGCAACGCACAACGACACTCTTGAATCCGGAAAACACACGGTCCCGAACGAGGCGAACTGCCTGATCAAACTGCCGCGATAACAGCGCTTCGGCAAGATTAACAATAGCCTCGGTGGTATGTCTTTCGTCGATCATGCGCAATTCATCGAGTGAAGCCCTCACCCCCATTAGCGGCCTGATGGATTCGTCAGGCGGAGAGGCGATAAAGCTTTTGGATCCGGTGGCGGAATTACTATCTATGGCTGGAGTGCCGATGGGAAGCGGATTGTCTATTATGTTGGCGCTCCGATTCGGTTTTCCTTTTCATTTGCCGCGTCCGGTCAACGTCTGTGAAGATTGTGGCGGTGCGCACATACCGAGCGCCCCGAAACGGAATGGACCACCGCGACAGCCGCCGCCGGCGCCAACCGGCGTTCCTGGTGGTTACCCGACGGCAATCTGCTATACTTGCCCTTCCACCCGCGACGATTACTCGTGCATCTGGCACAGCGGCCGGCGGCTGGCCCTGGCAACTAAACGGCCGCGTGCAGGGCCCATGGCCGTCTACCACTTTCACGAAACGCGCCGCTCGCTGAATATGGCGGCGGGTGTTATTTCGGGTCACGCTGCGGGAGGGCGGATCGTCTTCGCACTCGCCGAGCAAAGTGGAAGCATCGGGCTGGCGGAACCAGGAAGACAGGGGATTCATTGTGGAGACATCCGCTGACGTTTCGGCAGAAACAATCCGAACGCAGCTTGAGAGAATTCTGGCCAGTCCGGGTTTCATCCGCTCGGACCGTATGGTTCGCTTCTTGCGCTTCACGGTCGAACAGACGATTCAAGGCCAGGCAAATTCGCTCAAAGAATCCGTTCTCGGAATGGAGGTATTTGACAGGACGGCCTCCTTCGATCCCCGAACCGACACGATCGTACGGGTCGAGGCGCGGCGGCTGCGTTCGAAACTCAAGGAGTATTACGAAGGTGACGGTCGTGAAGACCCTCTCCGGATTGACTTCCCGAAGGGCAGCTATGTTCCCACATTCCTGCTGATCAATGGCCGCGGCGAGCCACCAAAGACCAGCATCAGTTTTGACCCGGATCCCCACTCCAACAAACTTGTCTCAGAGCAACCCTCGAGGGTTTCCTTTCTTACCCGATGGCATCCTGGAACCGCGATCGCAGCGGGCCTCTTGTTGGTGGCGGTCAGTGTGGGAATAAGCTTATGGTTCACTCGCTCTTCTCCGCCGGCGCAACCCCTGAAACTCACGCGCATCACTGCGGATCTCGGGCTGACGTATCAGCCCGCACTTTCTTCCGACGGCAAGCTGGTGGCCTATGCTTCCGATCGAAGTGGTGAAGGCAATCTCGACATCTGGGTGAAGCAGGTCAACGGCGGCGAGCCCGTCAGGCTGACACATGATGAATCGGACGATCATGAGCCTGTCTTCTCGCCCGACGGAAGCAAGATCGCATTCCGTTCAGAGCGGGATGGTGGCGGCATCTACCTGATCTCAGTGCTTGGCGGTGAGGAAAGACTCATTGCCCCCCAGGGTCGGCGTCCCCAGATTTCTCCGGATGGACGATATCTGGCTTACTTCATCCGAAAACCCAGCAGCGGATTGGAAGAAAGCGGAATCCATATTGTCCCCCTCGCCGGGGGGCCGCCGTGGGAACTCCAGCCGGAGTTTGCCTATGCCGAATCGCCTGTCTGGTCGCCAGGTGGACATCACCTGCTTTTCCTGGGCTCCAAGGAAAGGCCGCCTTTCGGCCAGTGGACCGGCGCGGCCAGCAATACCTTTGATTGGTGGGTTACACCGCTGGAAGGAGGAAGAGGAGCGCCCGTTTCAACAGGAGCTGCCCGTCGTTTCCAAGGATTCCACGGTCGTAACTGCCGCCCGGGAAGTTGGGTTGCCCATGGCAGCAGCCATATGATCACATTCTCCATTCAAGCCGAGGATACCAGCAGTCTGTGGCAGGTAGGCATCTCGCCCCAGACCTGGCAAGTCGATGATGTTCCCGAGCAGCTTACCTCTGGCACAGGCCTTGACGTCGATCCGTCCTTTGAAGTGAACGGAAGACTCGTTTTCGCCAGCCTGGTTGCCAATAGCGACATCTGGAGCCTGCCGATCGCTGCAAATCGAGGGAAAGTTCTGGGCGCCCTGCGTGCCGTAGTAGAAAGTGCGGCCGCTGACGTTTACCCCAGCTTGTCGGATGACGGGCAGAAACTGGCTTTCAACTCGACTCGCTCGGGACACTCAAACGTCTGGATCAAGGACATGAACACCGGCAAGGAATCCGCCCTTACTGACGACGCGCTCAGGAAGGACAGGGTCCTGCTGAGTCCGGATGGCTCCAAAGTGGCCTTCGTGGCCTATGATGGCGACAAAGTAAATTTCTGCATGGTGGCTTCAGGCGGAGGCCCGATCCGAAAGCTATGCGAAGACTGCGGCAATCAGAACCTGCTCAACTGGTCGCCTTCAGGAACCGGGCTGCTTTATTACTCGGGTTGGCCCCAACGGGTCGGTTTGCTGAATATCGTCTCGGGCGAAAGACGAACGGTGCTTCGAGCATCCAACCTACGAACTCCATCGTGACACCCTTTCTCCCGACGAGCGTTGGATTGCTTTTCATGTCCCCAGCTCAAACAGGACGTTCGGTGTTTATTGCACCTCTTGGGCAACAACCAGCGCCTGAAAGCGACTGGATCCGTGTCACGGACGGTTCCGGTATGGACTCCTGGCCTTTCTGGTCGCCCGATGGACGTCTTCTCTATTTTCTCTCGGACAGGGATGGTTCCCGTTGCGTTTGGGCTCAGCCACTGGACCATGCGACGAAGCAGCCCGTCGGCTTGCCAATCAGCGTGCTTCACATCCACAGCGCGCGCCGCTCCCTCCTGACCTCGCGCAGCGCGGGCGAAATGGGAATGTCTCTTACACGAGATGCCCTGGTCTTTAGCATGCGCGAGATAACCGGCAATATCTGGATGGCAGAACGAGAGCGGTAGGGACAAAGGATCACAAACGAAAGAAGACGGAGAGCTCTATGATCAACGTCACACGACAACTCGTCTTGGTACTCTTGATTGCTTTTCCCGCGGGCGCGGCGGATCTGGCGACGGTGCCGGCCGAAAAGGTCGGCATGTCGAGCGAACGGCTGGCGCGCATCACGGCACTTACCAGGGGCTATGTCGACGAGGGCAAGCTTGCGGGCGTCGTCACAGTGATCGCCCGTCACGGGAAGATCGTGCATTACGAGGTGGTGGGCAAGCAAAACCTCGAGACCGGCGCGCCTATGGCCCGCGACACACTATTTCGCATCTACTCGATGACGAAGCCGATCACCGCCGTCGCCGCCATGATCCTTTACGAGGAAGGAAAGTTTCAGCTCACCGACCCCGTTTCCAAGTTCTTGCCGGAACTCAAGGATCTTAAGGTGCTGAAGGATGGGGAGGAGAAACCCGCCCAATCCCAGATGAACATGCAGCAACTCCTCTCTCACACCGCCGGATTTTCGTACTCGTTCTCAGCGTCGGATCCGGTCGACAAGCGTTACCGGGACGAA
This sequence comes from uncultured Acidobacteriota bacterium, assembly GCA_963827655.1. GTDB lineage: Bacteria > Acidobacteriota > UBA6911 > UBA6911 > UBA6911 > CAWHCF01. Next base: position 76,494 of record CAWHCF010000019.1, on the reverse strand, counting down.
AAGCTACTTTCGGCCAAAGACCTCGACGAATTCATCAAGAAGCTAGCCGGGATACCGTTGCGCCACGAACCCGGCACTCGCTGGCACTACAGCGTGGCCGTGGATGTTACGGGTGCAGTAATCGAGCGCATTTCAGGACAACGATTTGACCGTTTTCTGAAAGAACGGATTTTCGCTCCTCTCAAAATGGAGGATACCTTCTTCGAGGTTCCGGAATCGAAACTCTCCCGCTTCGGCACGAATCATCGCTGGAATGCGGAACAGCGAAAGCTGGAAGTCTTGCCGCCTTCCGACTATCCGATCTACCGTAACACTACGTTTTTCTCGGGAGGCGGGGGCCTTGTGTCGACGGCGATGGACTACATGCGTTTTGCCGAGATGCTCCGCAACGGCGGCGAGTATGAGGGCGTACGCATCCTGTCGCCCAAGACCATACAGCTTATGACTATGGACCACCTGCCCGCAGCCGTAAAGCCAGGGACAAGCAGCGAGGTGTCCAGGGGAAGCGGGTTTGGGCTCGGATTTGGTGTCATCACCGACGTTCCGAAGACCGGAGTCGTAGGCTCGGTAGGAGAGTACAGCTGGAGTGGTGCCGCGGGAACGACCTTCTGGGTAGATCCGAGGGAAGAGATTGTCGTGGTGGCGATGGTCCAGCTTATGCAATCGCCATGGCCACTCCGCAGGGAGTTGAAGGTACTTACCTACCAGGCGCTGACGGAGCTGAACGGCAAACACTGATCCGGCATCCGCGATCGGGTTTGGCTTCTCATACCTTACGCCGAGCGCCAGCTCAGGCCGCTGCTCCTGTTCCCCGGGAGCGACCGATATCGCGTCGATACGCGACCCAAAGCCGGCTAGCCCAACAATATCGACTTGCAGATATATCGATCATCCGATATAGTGCCGCCGTTATGCCCAAGTCCGGAGTGTCCGAACGCCCGATGGCGCCTGCCGTCTTTCACATCCTCATTGCATTGGCCGACCAGCCACGCCATGGATACGGAATCATGCTCGACGTCGCCGAACGGACCGGCGGCAAAGTCAAGATGAGTCCCGGCACGCTGTATGGCTCGATCAAGCAGATGCTCGAAGGCAACCTGATCGAGGAGGTTGAAGAACGGCCCGCCAGAGGCGACGACGAACGACGCAGGTATTACCGGTTGACGCGTGAAGGGCGTGAGGCTGCGCGCCAGGAGATGGCACGCATGTCGGCGCTCCTGAGCCAGGCTCGAGTGACTAGCCTTCGGCTCAGGGAAGGGTGAAGACGTGAAGACCTCAGAACGGATCTATCGTTTTCTCCTTCGTTTCTACCCGCGCGATTTCCGCGACGAATACGGCCAGGAGATGTCGCTGCTGTTCCGTGCGCGCGCCGAAGAGGGGCGCCTGAGGCTCTGGTTTCAGGTGGTGGTTGACGTGTTGTTTCACGCGCCGCAGGAGCATTGGAGCATGGCGAAACAGGATGTGCGCTACGCACTCCGCTCGTGGCGGCGCGCGCCTGCCATTCCTGCGATCGCGTTGACGGCTCTGACGTTCGGCATGGGCGCGAACATCGCGATCTTCAGTGTGGTCCACGCCCTGCTGCTACGTCCCCTTCCGGTGGCTGAACCTGAGGATCTCGTGCTGCTCCGGGAGACCAACGTCGCGCGCGGCCTCGAGGCGTCGGCGGTGTCCCTGCCGAACTATCTCTCCTGGAAAGAACAGACTCGCAGCCTTGAACTGGCGGCGTTCAGTGGACAGAGTCTGACATGGACGGGACTCGAATACCCGGAGCGTCTGGAAGCACTCGCCCCGACGGCGTCGTTCATCTCCGTCGTGGGCGCTCGGCTTCACAGCGGACGGTGGTTCGCTCCGGAAGAGGAACGCCGCGGTCAACACCGGGTCGCGGTGCTGAGCAACAGGCTCTGGCGCACGCGATTCGGCGCGCACGCTGACGTGCTCGGCCGGCAGCTCGTTCTGAACGGGACTCCCTACAGCGTTATCGGCGTTGCCTCCGCCGAATTCTCGGTCCCATCAGAACCCGATCTCTGGGTCCCGCAGGTCATCGATCAGGCTGGCACGCGGCGGGGCAACCGCTATCTCGGGGTGCTCGGCCGACTGAGGCCGGGGTTCACGCACGCTCAGGCGCAAGCGGAGATGACGTCGATCGCGGGTCGCCTCGAGCGGGAATTTCCGGATTCGAACCGAGGCTTCGGCGTCGGCGTCGTACCGCTGGTGCAATCGATGGTGCCCGCGGAGATTCGCGCCGCACTCATGGCGCTGCTCGCAGCGGCGGCCATCGTCCTTCTGATTGCATGCGGAAACGTGGCGAACGTTCTTCTGTCGCGTGCAGCAGCACGCCGCAAGGAGATTGCCATCCGCGCGGCGCTCGGCGCCGGGGCGGTACGTATTGTGCGCCAGCTGCTGACTGAAAGCGTCATCCTGTCGTTCGCGGGCGCGGCCCTCGGCGTCTTGCTGTCCATGGCAATCATTCATGGCGCGCGACGCGTGCTGGTCGAGGTTGTCCCACGCATCGAGGAAGTTGCGTTGAACCTCCCCGTATTCGGATTTGCGCTCGGTCTGGCCATTTTGACGGGCGTCGGCTTCGGGCTGGCCCCACTCTGGCATGTTGGTCGAGCCCGCAACTTCGGCGCGCTTTACGCGACCGGCCGGGACGATCGAGCGCCGGCGCGTAATCGCGTGAGGGCAGTGCTGGTCATCGGCCAGGTCTCGCTTACCACGCTGCTGTTGGTCAGCGGCGCCCTGCTGGTTCAGAGTCTGATCAAGCTGCAGAGCGTTCCGGCCGGCATCAACGCGGACTCGGTGGTGACGGCGAAGCTGGCGCTGGTTCGAGCGAGGCTCGAAAACGGCGCGGCCATCAACGAATTTCTGTCGCGTCTCACGAGCGATCTTCAGAGCGCGCCCGGGATCAGAGCTGTGGGAATCTCGAGCGCTATTCCGCTTAGCCCGGGCGCCCACACTGTCACGCAAGTAGCGGCCGAAGGCGACCCATTCGTGACCTGCGAATGGCGTCTGGTGGACGCAGGCTACTTTCGGGCGTTCCAGATTCCTCTGCTTCGCGGCCGCCTGATGGGTCCAGAGGACGGGCCGAATTCGCCGCGGGTTTTTGTGATCAGCCGGCATACGGCGCGCGCCCTCTACGGCGACGGCAATCCGATAGGGCGTCGCCTGCGTCTCGAGAACGGCAATAGCGGTGAGGTGGTGGGCGTCGTCGCCGATGTGCGCATGAAGAACCTTGCCCAGCCCCCGGAGCGGGTGGTCTACTTCCCGCCCTCGCAGTTTGGCTTCTTCCCACTGTTCAATGTCGTGGTGCGCACCGAAGACCAGCCGGAAGCCGCAGCGCTGGTGATCCGCGATCGACTCAAGGCACACGACGCGAATATGGCGGCATATGAAATCCGGAGCATGCAGCACTGGGTGGATCAGAACTCGTCTCTCATGCGGATCCGGACCCAGCTGATCACGTCTCTGGGGATGGTCGCGTTGCTGCTGGGAGTCGTCGGCATCTATGGCGTTATGTCCTACCTGGTGTCTCAGCGGACGCGCGAGTTCGGGATCCGTCTGGCGCTGGGCGCCCGTCCGTGGGCCCTGCCGCTTGTGGTCGTCGGCCAGGGACTGCGCTACACATTGGCGGGAATTGGTCTGGGTCTGTGTGCGGCCGTCTTCAGTCTCGATCGAATGCGAAACCTGCTCTTCGAGGTGGATGCGCAAGATCCAGCAACCTTCGCGGGGGTTGCGTTCCTGGTCGCGCTGGTTGCTGTGGGGGCGTCGTACGTCCCGGCTCGGCGCGCGGCGATCGTCGATCCGCTGATGGTCTTGCGAGCAGAGTGACCTGGGCGCAGCCCGTCGTGTTTGCTGCGCACTGACGGCGCTGCTCGGGACCGCGTCGCTGCCGGAACGATCGATGGCGGCTGTCGCGGGCGGTTTTGCCGTACTCGCCTTGGGGGCCGGACTACAGATAGGTCAACCACCATTCGCGGCGGCGCTCCTTGACCGACGCGAACCATCGGCACGCCGGATAAAGACCCACGACAATCAGCGCCCACACGGCGTAGACAACCCACAGGTCGTACCCGAATCCTGCGGGAAACAGGTCCGCGTGGCCCGCCCATCGACGGCACGGGATGAAAAATAAACGCAAACGAAGCACGGCCGTACCTGAGCCACGCGAAGAGTGCCGCAGCGGCGTGCGCCGCGTAAAAGTGAACCACGAAGTAGAACAGCGGCACCCGTCCGAATACTACCAGGGGGTTTGACGATTTGGTCGGGCGCTGATCGAAGTAGGCTAGAGCGAGCAGGCCCGGGCCCAGTGTCATCAGCAGGAATGCCAAAGACGGCGGGTACTTCGAGGTATTCAGGAAAGAGAGCACAGTGTAGGTCGGCGAGCTCTGGGTCGACCACGGCGCCGGGTCGCCGTACGTGTTCAGCACACGGATCACAACGAACGCGAGGGTCAACGCGGCTCCAATCCGTAGCAGGTAGCGCCGTCGGACCGGAGGATCCATCAGGAAGACCCGGCCGAAGCAGAACCCTGCCGCCATGACTGCAATCCACGGCACCAAAGGATAGCCAACGATCACAACTTGCCCTGCCACCTGGAACGCGCCGGCCTGGTGAAGCAGGTTCCACACGCCGGCGCCAGCGCCAAATTGAGACGCGGTCACGCCGTCCAGCAAGTTGTGCAGCGCAATCACGGCCAGGCTCGAGACCGCTAGCCACCGGCCCGGCAGCCAGACAAGCGCAGCCATACCGACCATGCCGGCGCCGAGAACCCAGAGTACCAGGAGAAAAATCGGGTAGCGCTGGGAGAAGTCAAAGTTGTAAGCCAGGCGCATGACCGTCAGTTCCAATCCCACGAGCCAGAGCCCGCGAGTCAACTGGAACTTCGAGAGCTGCTTCAGAGTCCGGTTGTTTTTCCACCAGAGAAAGGCTCCCAGCCCGGCCGTGAACATGAATACCGGGGCGCAGAAGTGTGTCACCCAGCGGGTCATGAAAAGCGCCGGGGTGGTCGTCGCGAGGTCGGTCGGAGAAGAGGACATCGCCGCTCGGTGAAAGAAGTCGCGCACGTGGTCCAGAGCCATGAGGATCATGACAGCTCCGCGAACCGCGTCGATCGCTACCACGGCGCCCGGTCCGCTCTTTGTGTTTGATTGTCATCAACGTGTGAAGGGCCGGGAGCGCCCCGGCGCACGCTCAACAGACCGGGAGGTTGAGCTCTCGACTTGCGAAGATGCGTCAGCGGGTGACACCCACGACCGGTAAGCCATGGGCCTCAGCGCCGAGCGCGAGCGCACCATCATGAGTCGCCATCACTAGGTCCCCACCCGTCATCTCCTTCCAGAGAAGCGCCGTCGCCAGGTGAATCGCATCCAATGTGCCCAGTTCCGTCGGCATGGGTTGAGCCGCCCGCTCGAGCACCCTGGCATCGATCTCCACCAGTTCGAGGGACGCGATCAGCTTGAGAATCGTCGCTCGCCGGCTCGCTACTTCTGTGTCGGCGAGGTTGGCGCGGAGCCGAAGCCGATCCAACGTTCGCAGGCTTTCCGTCATGACGAGGGCGCTCGAAACGCCCTGCTGGACCTGTCGCCACTCGGGTAATGCATCCGGCTGCCGCAGGGCCAGGCGCAACAGCACCGAAGCGTCGATGTAGGCAATCATCGATGCCCCTGGCGCTCTTCGAGAAGCAGTTGCACTACGTCGACGTCCAGTTTCGCCGGCTTGGGCAACGGCACACGATTTGGTGGCGGGGTACCGGGCGCAGGCTTTCGGATGCGGAGCGTGGTTCGGTCGCGAATCGGAACGATCTCGGCGACCGGAGTTTCCCGGTCGAGCACGGCAATGGTCTCACCCCGCCGGACGGCACGAAGGTACTCGCTGAGCCGAGCCTTAAGTTCGGCGATTCGCACTTGTTTCATAGTCTCAATATGCCCAGATATAGTCACTTATGCAAGTGACAGGTGTTTTACGTCGCTCTTACCAAATTGTTATGTAGAATGTCTACGCGCTATTCTTCTCTCCAGACTTCCGTATTGCCCGCAGCGGCTGTTGAGCAGTATATTGGCTGTTAAGGTGGGTACATGAAGTCCGGCGTAGCTACCGTCCTCTTTGGGCTCTTCGTGAGCATCGCCTTTGCGCAGGTCAATCAACTTTCTCCGGAAGAGCTCCCTTCCTTCGAAACGCTCGCCCGCAAAAGCGAAACCAAGGTTATCTGGTCGATGGAAGTGGGCCATCTTACAGGCGGCGAATCTCATGCGATCTTCACGACTCTGATTGTGGAGGATTCAATGCCCGAATATCGGCGGGTGCGCGGAGTTCGGCTTGATCTTTCGCAGCCTCGTTGGAAAACCAGTCTCTACATCGATGAAGGCTTACTTCAGCCGCTGAATAAAATCTTCGATAACCTTGCAGTCTTCCTGGCTAGCATTCCTGACCTCATTGAGCGTGGCGATTTGGGCGGTGAGACCCACATACGCCCCTGCGAGGACCGCCGGATTCCGGGCAAGTATCCATTAACGGCGGATTTATATCTTCAATCACCTAGTAGTTTGCCTGTGCTGATCCTCAACGGGGTCTGGTTCCCCGGGCTGATGCCATCGCAAGTATCTGACGTCCTTGGTAAGGCAATCGACGAACTGAAGAAGCGCTGAGTGTGCTTGGTGTTTCTTCGTCTTTGAGTCCTGGTGGTATTTGTTTCGCAGCCCACTAAGACACGACTCATCGTGGCTGGACCTTCTGCCCGTCTTTCAACGTTCGCGGGCGGATCCACGACCACGTCTTCGCCTCCGATCAACCCGCCCGAGATCAAGGTTCCGTGTGCAGTGGCCCCGGCCACCTCGACCGGTCTCCGGACCGCCCTGCCGTCGACCACCAGGAACACCGAATTATCCCGGACCGCTGCCGACGGTATGACTACGGTCGGCGTATGCGGCGCGCCGGTCACAGGCTTCGAATAGAACGCCACGCTCGCGTTCATCTCCGGCCGCAGATAATCGTCCGGGTTCAGAATCTTGACTTTGACCTGGACGGTGGCCTTCTGGCGATTGGCTTCGGGCGAGATTTCGGAGATGCGTCCATCGTACTTGCGGTCAGGAAATGCTTCGGTCGTGATCACGCTCTTCTGGCCGGCGCTCAACCGGGCGAAATCGTTCTGGCTGATGTCCAGCTCCACCTCGAGATCATTCAAGTCAGCCAGCGCGACCACGTAGCTCTTGGCGCCGCGGTCGCCGACGAACATAGTGGTGACGAACTCACCCTTCTCGACCGCCCGTTCGAGAACGGTCCCGGACACCGGCGCGCGAATGACCGCGTTGGCGCGCTGGGTTTCCGCATAGGCGATCGCGCCGCGGGCCTGTGCTACGCGGCCGCGGGCGGCGGCGATCTCTTCAGGCCGCGGCCCAAGCACGGCCAGATCGACCGTCCTCTGGAGCGAGTTAACCCGCGCGGATTGGCCCTCATACCGTGCCTGCGCGTCGTCGAGCGCCTGCCGTTCCAGGACCGCCCTCCGCGGCAAGCTTGCCGGCGCGCTCCAGGTTCACGCGGACGTTTCCCAGCGCCGCTTCGGCTTCGCGCAGATTCGCGCGGGCGACGGCAATCTCCTCGGGCCGGGAGCCGCGTTCGAGCTGCAGGAGCTGCGCTTCCAGGCTTGCCATCTGCCCCCTTGCCTGCTCGGCCTGCGCGCGGTATTCGTCGTCCTCCAGTCTCACTAGCACCTGGCCGGCCTTTACCTTGTCGCCTTTTTCGACGCCGATCCACGCCACCCTGCCGACGATCCTGGAGGCCACCTCGATCCGATGGGCGGCAACGATGTACCCGGTCGCATTGAGGATAATGTTCTCGGCGGCCGGACCCCACCCACTCGGGGGACGAACCCGGACCGCCTGCACAGGAATAGCCTCCTGGAGTCTGGCGTAGATTAGACTAGCCACTCCCGCGAGCGCAGCGAGGCCAACGACGGCACCGATCCACCAGCCGCGCCGGTGTGGAGCCGGTTTCTTCGAGCGATCGATGCGAAGACTCTCGAGTTCGGCTTGCATGAGTTTTCACCCTTCGCGCAGAGCGGTCAGAATGTCCCGCCTGGCCGCCATTCTCGCAGGCAGTGCCCCGCCCGCCGCGCCCATGAGCAGCCCGAAGGCGAAGCCGGCCAGCATCACAGCCGGGCCCACGCGGAAGTTCACTGCGATCTCGCTGACCGTGGCAAAATTGCCGATACCGGTGGTGACGTTGTGCAAGGGCAGAACGATGAGGCAGCCGATGATCCCGCCTAGCGCGCCCACCAGCAAGGACTCGATCATGAAACTAAGCAGAATGCTGCCGCGCGAAAAACCGAGGACGCGCAGCGTGCCGATGTCAGCGGCCCGGCGGGCAACGGCCGCGTACATCGTATTCATGGCGGTGAATGCGCTTCCTACGGCCATGATGACGGACACCAGAATTCCCAGCCGCTGGATGGGAGCGCCTGTGGCTGTCTGCCGGTCGTAATACTCTCTTTCGGTTTGTGCGAACGTGTTGAGCCGCTGGTCATGATTCAAGGAGTCCCGCAAAGCGGGTACGCTGGAAGCGGCGGCGGCTCGCAGCAGAACTGAGTTCAGCGCGGCGGTGCGGTTGAAATCAGAGCTGACCTGGTTGAGGTCGCCGAAGATCTCGCTGCTGACCACGGACTCTCCGCCGTCCATGATGCCAACCACCTCCCATTCGCCCTTGCCGAAACGAAGCCGGCCGCCGACATGGGCTTCCGCGCAGCGCCTGGCGACGTACTTGCCGACAACGACCTCGCGATGACCGGATTGAAACCAGCGGCCGTTCCGCAACCGGACCCTGCGCAGCTCAATTCCAACAGGTTGAAGCCCGCGGACAACGGTGCCGGTAGAGCCTTGTCTGTTCGGCAGATTGATGGTCGTGATGAGTTCCAGCGAAGCCATTGGATCACCGTTGCCGGGCGAACGCGCGATGCCCGGCTTGAACAACAGGTCGCGAAATACTTCGCGTGTCATCGCGCTGCTCAATTCCGCAGTGGCGCCCTTGCGCAGGACCAGAAGGTTTAGAGGATGGCCGGACGATTCAAACGCGGTCTGCAAACCATGAGCAAGAGCCAGGGCAGCCGCCAGCACGGCCACGGTGAGAGCGACCCCCAGCGCTGTCATCAGGGTCGTCGTTCGCCTGACGGCCAGGCTGCGTATATTGTAGGAAATCGGGATTGCCATGGCGCTCGACTCCTATCCGGTGCATCGGAGTGAATCGAGGATAGACCGACGCGACGCGCTCCAGGCTGGAAGGATCGACCCCGCGGAACCGACCACGGCTGCGACGAGCAGGACGGCAAGAGCGACATCGGGCGTCAAGCTCACTTTCAGCGAGGCGAACGCGCTCGCGCTATTCCGCACGAGAGCGCACAGAGCTTCCGCGGCCACCATGCCGGAAAATCCGCCCAGCAACGCCAGGCAGACCGACTCTCCCGATATCATCCAGAGGATGGTCCGCGGTGTAAAGCCAAGGGTCTTCATGATGCCGACCTCCCGGGCGCGTTCACGGACTGACATGGAAATCGTGTTCGCCGAGACAAGCAACATGGTGAACGTGAGCGCGCCGCAGACCGAGATCAGGAATAGCTTCAAGTTGCCGATAAACGAGATAAAACTGAGCTGCCAGGCGAGCTCCGATTCGGTCATGGTGGGAGCGGGTGAGTTCTCGAATTCTCTGTCGATCGCCGCTGCGACTCCGGGCGCTTCATCCGGGCCGTCGGCCTGAACCAGGAACACGCCGACCGAATCCTGGGCACTCTGGCCGCCTGCAATGAGAAGCTCCCGGAGGTACTCGTAGTTGAAGAACAGGATTTCGCTATCGTCCGGATCGCTGTAGATCCCGGCAATCTTCAGCTCGAGATCCACCGGGAAGATGTCACCGACCAGCGTGACTCGATCGCCTGGCTGCCACCCGAACTTCTCGGCCAGCTTCTTCCCCACGACGCAGGCCGTCCGGAACTGCTGAAAGGCCAGTTTCTGGTCTTGCGGCAATGCCACTTCGCTCTTGATCCTGAGGAACCGGTCAGGGTTGATTGCGAAGCGCGCGAAGGAGTTGCGCGGGTCGCGGGCGTCCTTGTAGGTGCCGCCGAACCACTGCCAGACCATGGCGTCGCGCACCCCCGGAATCTGTCTGATTCGTGCCAGATACGAAATGGGCAGGGGCTGTGTGATCGAGACCTTGTGGTGCGTCACCAGCCGCAGGGCCTGAGCCGGATGAGCCTCTGTATTCAGAAACAGCGCTCGGTACATCGCCAGCAAGACGCCGAGCAGGCACATCGATACGGCGAAACTGCCGGCCGTGAGAATGCTTCGGCGGCGGTTGCGCAGGCCGTTCTTCGCGATCAACGCTGAGTATCGGAACATCGTACCGCCTTGCCGCCTGCTTTCTAATCGACTCTTAGCGCCCTCACGGGATCCACGCCTGCAGCCCGTCGCGCGGGAACGAAGCTGGCCAGGAGCGCTACGCAAAGAACAAGAATGCCTACGGCCAGGAAGGTCGCCGGATCCGCGCGCCCGACGCGGAACAGAAAGCCGGCCAGCGTTCGCGTCAAAGCAATCGAGGCTATAGCCCCGAGCGCGAGCCCGGTCACCACCAGCCGCAGACTTTGCCGGATTACCATCGATAACAAATCCAGCTTCGTCGCCCCCAGAGCGGCTCTTACGCCCAGTTCGTAGATCCTTTGAGACGTGGAATACGAAACGATTCCATAGACGCCGATCGCCGCCATCAGGAGAGCGCAACCGGCCAGGCCTACGAAGAGCCGCATCATGGAACGCGGCTGTGACGTCGACGCCGCCACGACAGATTCCATGGTCCGGACCTCACCCACCGGCACGACGGGATTCAAACGCGACACGATCCGACGGATATTGTCGACAACCTGCGCGGGATCGGCAGTGGTTCGTACCAGCAGAGTCATGGCGGCGGGTAATTGACGGTTGTTGCCCACTGCCTGCGGGTACGGCATGTAGATGACTCCTTCCGTCCCGCCCGCAGAGTCGCTGGTTAGAGCGTACTGACGGACGTCTCGAGCGACTCCCACAACCGTTCGCCATTCCTGGTCCCAGACCGGCTTGAGGCGTTTGCCGACAGCGCTTTCGCCCGGCCAGAAACGCAGGGCGGTTGAGGCGCTGACCAGGACGACACCGGGAGAATCCGCCTTGTCCGCGGCGGTGAAGACCCTGCCTTCGAGGATCGTTATCCGCATGGCGCGGAAGTACTCCGGCGTAATCGCCGCCGCCCAGAACATCGGCGCCAGATGCTCCGCCGGCTTCAAAGGAAGATTTTCGACTTCCACCGGGACAGCGGAAATGTCGCCCGTCAAGGGGGCTGCATTTTCGGCCGCAACCTCGGAAACTCCCGAGATGCCACGCACCTGCCGGAGCAGTTCGTCATAAAAGCCGATGCACTGCGCACGGTTGAGGCAGGAAGACTGATTGGGGAATACTCGGGCCGCAAGGATGTGCTCGGGGTGAAAGCCGGGGTTGACTTGCGCTACCAGCCAAAGGCTCTTGATCAGGAGTCCCGCGCAAAGGGCCAGTGTGAACGCGAGTGCGACCTGACCCGCAACCAGCGAGTTGCGCAGCCTCATTCCCGCTCGGGCCGAGGGCCGCCATCCACCACCCTTGACCAGAGCTGCGATATCCGAGCGCGAGGCGCGAAGCGCAGGAGCAAGCCCAAAGGCAAATGCGGTCAGGATGACGAGAGCCATCACGAACAGGATGACCGCCTGGTCGAGACCTGCTTCGGCCAACCGCGGTGTGTCCGCCGGCAAGGCGGCCTTTACCGCAGACAGGGCTGCGAATGCCAGGGCGAGGCCGAGCCCTCCGCCTGCGAGCGCAAGAACGGCGCTCTCGGTAAGAAGCTGGCGCACAATGCGCCCGCGCGGCGCGCCCAGCGATGCCCGGAGCGCCATCTCCTTTCGGCGGGCCGCTGAGCGAGAAAGCAACAGGCCGGCGACATTGGCACAGGCGATTAACAGGATGGTTCCAACAGCTCCCAGCAGGGTCAGCAGGCTGTCACGGACCCCGGCGGCCATGCTCTCCGGGAGAGAGATGACCGTCGCATCGGAGTTCCAGGCGCGGGCCATCGGATACGGGAAGGCGGTGATGATGCGTGAAACCAGAGATCTGATCTCGTCCTGAGCCTGCTCCAGTTTCACGCCTGGACGCAACCTCCCAACCACAGGCATGAAACCGGCTCCCCAGTGATCCTCCCAATCGGACGGATCCAGGTGCAGGGGTATCCACAGCTGTGCGCCGGATATCGGGAGGAGAAAATCGGCCGGCATCACCCCTACAATCTGGCGTTCGAGCCCGTCCAGCGTCAAGTAGCGGCCGATCACGTCCGGGCCACCACCGAATCGGTCCTGCCACAGCTGGTAACTGAGGATAACGACGCGATCGTGTCCCGCACGATCTTCTCCGGGATGAAAGGTCCGTCCGATTGCGGCGGTGGCTCCCAGGAGATGGAACAGACTCGCGGAAACGGAATTTCCCGCGAGGTGCACGGTTTCTCCGCGCCAGGAAAGATTAAACTCCGAATCCGCAGTAAAACCGGCCACATCCATCAACTGGCATTGCTGCTGCAGCTCGACTACGGCGCCTTTGGGATAGAAGCCCGTCACTCGGACCAGTCGCTCGGGTTCCAGGTATGGCAAAGGGCGGAGGAGGATCGCATTTACGAAGCTGAACAGGGCGGCGTTGGCGCCTATGCCGAGTGCGAGAGAAAGCAGTGCGGCTGCCGTGAAAGCGGGATTGCCGGCGAGGCTGCGCAGCGCATAACGGGCGTCCTTGAACAAGCTCCCGATCAGGTTACCGATGCGTCCGTCTCGAACCCGTTCTTTGACTTGCTCGACACCACCGAACTCGACCAGCGCCTGGCGATGAGCTTCCTCCGGGCTGACGCCGGCCTGGATTTTCTCATCGGCCAGCAATTCGACATAGGCCCGGACTTCCTGATCCAGTTCCTGTTCGACCCTGGTCCAGCGAAAGAGATTGTGCGCCAGGCTGGAGAAGAAGCTCACCACCGACACGTACACCTCCGCCTAAGTCGTCTCGAGAGCGCTCGCGATCGCGAGCGAGATCCTGCCCCAATTTTCGGCCTGGGCCTCGAATCGGCGGCGGCCCGTCCCGGTCAACCGATAGTACTTGGCCCGGCGGTTATTCTCGGATTCCCCCCACGAGGAAGTGAGCCAGCCGGCTTGCTCCATCCGGTGCAAGGCGGGGAAAAGAGAGCCGGGTTTCACCTGAAAGGTCCCCTTGGTCATCTGCTCGATGCGTCGCGAAATCCCCAGCCCGTGCATTTCTCCCAGCGCGAGCGCCTTCATGACCAGCAGGTCGAGCGTCCCTTGGAGAAGATTGGTCTGGATGGGGGGTCTTTTCGTGCTCATATAGAGAGTCTGTAGGAAGATAACGGATCCCATACAGAATGTCAATAGGAGCGGGAGCTGAATGGGATAATTCGATCGTACCCGGGGTTGACCGGAAGCTCTTTGGCTTGTGCGGGTCATCAGAGACCGTCGCAAAACTCGCCCGGTTCATGTGCGGACGGGCCATCAAGCCCGTCCGGCCCCCGATGGCACCAACGATCTCTTTAAGGGTAAAATCATTCCGATCGCGGTATTTGCGACCAACCGCAGATTCCTTCCGCTTCCTCATGCTTCAAAACGCAGCCAGAGTCGCGTTCCAATCAAAGACGCGACACGGTCTCCAGGGGCCATTTGTCGGAGGCTATCTGGAAACGTTCCGCAGCAGGCCCGCCGGGTTTTTCGACGGCGATAGCTTCTTGACGAATTTCGCAGGGCACCCGGTTCAGGGAGCCACTACGTACCACCTGGCTCGGATCAATGGCGGTTCCCGGGAGCAGGCGTTCTGGTGGGTGTATTCTACTCGACCCAGTTCGAGCTCGGCCTTGTGGGAGAAGCGTCTATCGGCAATGTGCCTATCTCGCCGGTCGATCTTATCGCGACACCGACCGCAGGTTTTGTGCTGGGAATAATCGAAGAGTCTCTGTTGATGAAGATAAACGGTATCAAGAACTCTAAAATCAGGACAATCCTGCGATTTACCTTACTCGGCCGGAGCCTGGCACGTATGGTATCGGGCAAGTGAAATGGTCCTTGTGCGATCGGACCGGCAAATATAAAACCTTCTTTTTCCCTACACCTACAAAAGCGCCCTCACCGTGAAAGGCGGGCTACCTGCCTGCCATTGCGGTTTCAGCCAATTCTCTCATGAAGCCCTGGGCAGAGTGCTCCAGGTGCTCCTTCAGGGACATCTTCATTCACCCTCGAATTGAACATTGCATGAAGGTCGATTCGACGGAATTTCACCAAATCAAGGATCGATTCCAGAAGCTCGACAAGGAAACTCGCCAGGAGAAGAGGAATCGCCCGACGCTTCGTCGCGGAGGGGAATGCCCGGAAGCAATTGAGGATCGCCGCCTGTCGGAATAGGCAGTAGGCAGCAGTAAGCAGGCACCCTCTGCTTACTGCCTACCGCCTACTGCTTGCTGTTGTTGGCCCTGTACAGGGAGGAGCGGAAGATTCTGTGCGCGCCCTGCTTTGAAGTAATCCGTCCTCACGCGCTCCACGATAGCATTGACCGGCTGATCCAGGAACTTTGTGAAGTAGGACGGGTAGATTCCAATCCAGAATGCCAGGATGATCAGCGGGACGAAGGTTACCATCTCCCGCCAGTTCAAGTCGGGGAGGCTCTGGTTGAGAGGATTCTCGAGTTTCCCGAACATCACTCGCTGGTAGAGCCACAGCATGTAGGCGGCGCCCAGAACGATGCCCACCACCGCAATGGCGGCGTAGATCCACAGGCCGGGCGCCGCGAAAGTTCCTTGCAGGATGAAGAATTCACCAATGAACCCGTTCAGGCCAGGCATCCCTATGGAGCTCAGGGTCATGATGAGAAACACCGTGGCATAGACGGGCATGATGTGACTCAACCCGCCATATTCCGAGATCAATCGGGTATGGCGGCGCTCGTATATGACTCCCACGATCAGGAACAGCGCCCCGGTTGAGATACCGTGGTTGATCATTTGAAGGACGCCGCCCTGGAGGGCTACAGGAGTGGCCGCAAACACCCCGAGCATCACGAATCCAAGGTGGCTCACCGACGAATAAGCCACCAGCGACTTCATGTCCTTCTGCATCATCGCCACGAGAGCGCCATAGATGATCCCTATTAACGACAGGATGAGCATCGGCTGGAGAAAGTGCATCGTGGCCCAGGGGAACATGGGCAGGCTGAATCGGACGAAGCCGTAGGTCCCCATTTTCAGGAGAACGCCGGCGAGAATCACCGAGCCGGCAGTCGGAGCCTCGACGTGGGCATCCGGCAGCCAGGTATGGAAGGGAAACATTGGAACCTTGATCGCGAATCCGACAAAGAACGCCAGAAAAACCCAGTACTGGATCGTCTGGGGAAACCCGAGTTTTTGAAACGCCAGAATGTCAAACGAATAAACTCCGGTGGTGTTGTATTGATAGAAGTAAATGGCCAGCATCCCGACCAGCATCAGCACTGAGCCCGCCAGGGTATAGAGAAAGAATTTTATGGCCGCATATAACTTTCTCGGTCCTCCCCAGACGCCGATCAGGAAATACATGGGAACCAGCATGATTTCCCAGAATACGTAAAAGACCAGAAAGTCGAGCGCCAGGAAGACACCCAGCATCCCGGTCTGCAGCAGCAGAATGAAAGCGTAGTACTCCTTCAACCGCTCGGTGATCGCATTCCACGAGGAAAGAATGGCGATAGAGCCCAGAAGCGTGGTGAGCAGCACCAGCAGAAGGCTTATCCCGTCGATGCCGAATTTGTACTTCGCGCCTATCAGCTGGATCCACTCGCGCTCGAAAACAAATCGAAAATTAGTCGATTGATCGATGTAGCGCGGATCGTTGAAAGAAGTAATCAGGGGAATCGAAATCAGGAAGCCGATCAAGCCCGTTATGTTGGCCACCCACTTGATCGCAGCCTCGTTTTCGCGCCTTATGAACATGATCGCCACCATCCCCACCAGGGGGAAGTAGCAGACGATGTTCAGTATGTTGGCCATGAAGAAATCCATAGACTAACTCCCCGGATTCGAATCTGGCGTGCCACGGTCCGTCCCGCCGCGGCGTCTCAAGACACAACCAGAAAGCGGAAGTAAATCAGAATAAAGAAAACAATCCCAAAGACCGCTCCCAGTGCGTAGCGCTGGATGAGCCCGGTCTGAAGAGAGGTTAAAACTCGATTCAAAACCATGTTGATCCAGCCGATCAAGTTGACCAGACCGTCGACCACATAGGTGTCGAAAATCCTCGACAACGTCGCAGTCAGGCGCGTCAGCGCGGCTGTGGCATTCACGGCGCCGTCCACAAACGTGGAGTCCACGAAGGCGCAAACGTTTGCCAGATCCTTGGTGCGATTCACAAAGAGGGCGTCATAGATTTCATCCACGTAATACTTCCGATACACAAGATTGTAGAGTCCCCTGATGCGCGCGGTTATCCGCGACGGGGCTTCCGGATCGACGACATAAAAGCGGTACGCGAGGAAGATTCCTAAGCCGGCAATCCCGACCGACAGGGCGGTGAACAGCACCTCCTGAGCGACGGAATGCGCCGCCTCGTGGTGCAAAGCTCCTTCGGGTATCCGGAGCACAGGTTCCAGGAATCGGTCGAAATAGTTTGTTCCCAACCACGCAGGCAGTCCGATCCATCCCCCGACAATCGAGAGGACGGCCAGAATGATCAAAGGCAGAACGATACTGTTGGGTGACTCGTGTATATGATGCTTGGTGTGTTCGCTCATCCTTTCCTGGCCCCAGAAGGTCAGGAAGATGAGGCGAAACATGTAGAACGCCGTCATGCCGGCTCCCAGCCAGAGTACAAACCAGATAACAGGATGGCCGTTGCTCCAGACTTTCCAGAGGATCTCGTCCTTGCTGAAAAAACCGGCCAGCCCTGGAACTCCAGCAATGGCCAGAGTGCCGACAAGCATGGTGCGATATGTCCACGGGAGGTACTTGCGAAGTCCCCCCATTCTGGTCATGTCCTGTTCATGGTGCATGGCCAGGATTACCGAGCCCGATCCGAGGAAGAGGAGCGCCTTGAAGAATGCGTGGGTCATCAGGTGGAAAACGCCGGCGATGAAGGCTCCCGCTCCCAGGGCGGCCATCATGTAACCCAGCTGGCTCACGGTTGAGTAGGCCAGGACCCGTTTGATGTCGGTCTGAGCGAACCCGATCGTGGCGGCAAACAGGGCGGTAGCCGCTCCCACGGTCGCCACGATCAGCATTGCGTCGGGCGAGCGGCTGAAGAGGGCGTTGCAGCGGCATACCATGTACACTCCCGCCGTCACCATGGTGGCGGCGTGAATCAACGCGCTGACAGGGGTGGGGCCCTCCATTGCATCGGGAAGCCAGACGTACAACGGAATCTGGGCGCTCTTCCCCGCGGCGCCGATAAAGAGACAGACCGTCGCCCAGAAGATGAAGCCGGGCTCCCCCTCTACCGGCAAAGCGGCCGCTTTGTTGAAGACTTCTTCATAGCTCAGTGACCCGAAGTGGACGAAGATAAGGATCATGCCGAGGATAAATCCGGCGTCACCGATCCTGTTCACGACGAAGGCCTTTTTGCCGGCGTCGCCTGCGCTCTTTCGGTCCAGATAAAACCCTATCAAGAGATAAGAACAGAGTCCGACCCCTTCCCACCCGACAAACATTAAAACGAAGTTGTTCGCCAGAACCAGCGTCAGCATGGCGAACATGAAGAGATTGAGGTAGGCAAAGAAGCGGTAGTATCCGGGATCGTCCGCCATGTATCCCGTCGAGTAAACGTGGATCAGAAACCCGACTCCGGTCACCACCAGAATCATGACGGCGGAGAGAGGATCCAGCTGGAATCCCCAGGGGATCTCGAACGAAGCGAGACTGCCATCGGCCAGGCGAACCGAGCCGGCATCAAGCCAGGTGAAAAGATCCGTGATGTAGATCTCTTTATGCTCTACCCAGAAAAGCTGGAAGACGACAATCGCCGACAGGAGGAAGGCCAGGCCGACGGAGGCTAAAGCGATGGCAGAGACGATCGGCTTGGCCAGTCGCTGTCCTGTTCTTCGGAGATGGATCAGCCCTAGCAAACCGCCGAGGGCCGCTCCTGCCAGCGGGAGGATAGGAATTAACCAAACATAGGTCAGCATAGTTTATAGTTTGCTGCAAAACTGGTGAGGTGATCTAAACCCTGAACCGTAGGCTTAGGAAAGCTTTCTAGTAACATACCGCTTCGCAGAATGTCAACCAATGGCGTACGTTTACCGCCAAGACTCGAAGACGCTAAGGCATCGCAAGGAGATTTTTGCCCCTACGGATCACCCGGTTTCCTTGTCTTCAGGTTCAGCAATAGCAGGTCCCGGTAGATGGACTCGATTTGCTCGCGAGTCTGTCGAAACGTACCGGAGGTCTCTATGGTGTAGTGGGCATGTTTGATCTTCTCCTCCACGGGCATCTGCGCAGCCATGCGCGCGCGAGCCTGGGCGGGCGTCAGGCCGTCGCGGTTCACAATCCGGGATAGCTGCAAACTGGGGCTGCAGTGGACCACGATGAGGCGATCGAAAGTGCGGAAAAACCCCGACTCCACCATAAGGGCTGCGTCTATGATGATGATGCCATTTTGCGCGGAGTCTTCCAGTTCCCCGATGCGGCGGACGACCTGGGCACGTACCTCCGGATGCACCAGGCTATTCAGTTCAGCTCTTTTCGCCTCGTCCTGAAAAACTATCTCGCCCAACTTTCGACGATTGATGGTTGCATCCGGGTTAAGGATCTGACCTCCAAATGCCGCAACCACTCCGTCGTAGGTACTCGTGCCGGGCGCCAGCAACCCGTGGGCAATCACATCCGCATCAATTATGTAGGCCCCGAGCTCGGCGAAGACTTGCGTAGCGTGACTTTTTCCGGACGCAATATTGCC
Organism: uncultured Acidobacteriota bacterium; assembly: GCA_963827655.1. Lineage (GTDB taxonomy): Bacteria > Acidobacteriota > UBA6911 > UBA6911 > UBA6911 > CAWHCF01. The sequence goes on along the minus strand of CAWHCF010000019.1, from coordinate 57,509 downwards.
GGTTAATCCGACGCGCAGCATGCGCCGGATGATAACATACCTGTTTTTCGCCAGGAGGATTCAGAGGCTCTGAACTTTGGCGCAGCCGATGAAACTTCCGGTTTTTCCCTTGGGTTTAACGCGGCGAGCGGTTTCTTCACATACAGAGAGGATACATTCTAATGCGGGTGTTAATTACCGGCGGGGCCGGGTTCATAGGGTATCACCTGGCGTCAAGACTCCAGAAGCTCAAGCATGAAATCGCCCTGCTCGATAACTTCAACCACTTTTACAACCCCGATCTGAAACGCCGCAACGTGCGCGACCTTCAGAGATCAGGCCCGGCGGCGGTGCATGAAGTCGATCTTCTGGATTGGAATAACCTGCGCGCCGCGGTCAAAGAGAGCCGGCCCGAGGCCATTGTTCACCTTGCGGCCTGGGCCGGAGTTCGGCCTTCGCTCGAAAACCCAAGAATCTACACTGATGTGAATGTAACCGGCACCGTAAACATCCTGGAGCTTGCCCGGGAATTCGAAGTTCAGAACTTCATCTTCGGCTCCTCGTCCTCGGTCTACGGGTCGAGCTCACGAGTTCCGTTCACTGAAGACGATCCCGTGGACACGCCAGTATCTCCCTATGCTGCGACCAAGCGGGCCGGAGAGCTGCTCTGCCGCACGTACGCGCACAACTATGCCATGAGGTTCACCTGTCTTCGCTTTTTCACCGTCTATGGGCCGCGCCAGCGGCCCGAAATGGCAATTCATAAGTTCGCTCGATTGATCTGGGAGGACAAAGAGGTCCCCGTTTTTGGCGACGGCGGCACGCGCAGGGACTATACGTATGTCGATGACATTGTTTCCGGAATCGTGGCCGCCCTCCGGCTCAATCCTGCTTTCGAGATCCTCAATCTGGGAGAATCGCAGACGGTCACGCTGCTCGAAGTTGTTTCCGAACTCGAGAATGCCCTGCAGAAGAAAGCCCGGCTGAAATTCTTACCTCCGCAGCCGGGTGACATGTCGATAACTTTTGCGGACGTCAGCCGCGCCACCCGTATCCTCGGGTATCAGCCAACGACCGGATTCAGAACGGGAATCCGTAGATTCGTCGACTGGTTTGTTCAAGAACAGTAAGCAGTTGATTCTGCTTACTGCTTACCGCCTGCTGTTTGAGGCATGTCGGCAACGGTGAGCGAATGGGATTGTTCGTTCACAACCAGCACCGTCCGATTGTCGGGCGCTACCTCGATATCGACCGGTCCCTTTTCCACATTGAAGGACTGCGCCTGGAGGCTGGTAAGATCCGCCGGAAGGATCGAGACCGTGCGAGACTCTGTGTTAACCACGAAGACGCGCTTGCCATCCGGACTCACGGTTATTCCGAAGGGTCTCTTGCCCACCGGTATTGTGACGACTACCTTTCCCAGTTGAGTATCGATCACGGAAACATCGTTCGAGCGGCTGTTGCTGACGAAGATGCGATTACCGTCGGGCGTAATGGCGATTCCATCAGGGGCCTCGCCAACCGTGATCTTGGTGGTTACCGCTTTCTTCTCCGGATTCACCACCCAGACTTCGTTGGACCCGCCATTGACGACATAGACCAAATCAGTGACCGGCGAAACCGCAACGGCGATCGGCGCCATTCCCATCGTCACGTTGGCCTCCACGCTTCGTTGTCGAATGTCCACGATGTGCAGATTGCCTTCCTTGCTTCTACCGAAATTAGTTACGAAGGCGCGGTAACCCTTCGGGTCGATGGCGACGGCGTTCGGCGCGCCACTCGTGTTTATGTCGGCCTCCACACGAAAAGTGTCCAGGTTCAGGAAAGACACGGTACCGGAATCCTTGCATGCGATAACTGCCAGTTTTCCGTCACTCGTCACTGAGATGCCCAGGGGAGACGTTCCGACGACTGCGCTTTTCGTCACCGCCTTCTGGGCGAGATCGACCGCAAGCACCTCGCTGGTTCCAAACGAGGTCACATAGGCAATCCTGCCGTCCGGGCTGAGAGCAAGGAAATTGGGGTACTCGCCGACGTTTTTGATGCGGGAAGTCTTCCCCCAGGCCGTGAGGCTGAGCAAGAGACAAACTGCAATGGCGGAGAGTGTTCGTATTCTCATTTTGATTCTCCTGGTCCGGAGAAAACCGGCACGTTCGTCAATGAGGCGGCCGCCCGAACCGTGTTACCCATCAGCATTGAAACAGTCAGAGGTCCGACGCCTCCAGGAACCGGAGTAAGATAGGATGCCTTGGGGAAAACCTTTGCAGGATGAACATCGCCGACGAGGGCGTAGCCTCGTTTGGTGTGAGCCGCGAGTTTTTGAGGATCCTCTCCGAAGATTTCACGGATGGCGGCCGGCGATTCGACTCGATTGACTCCGACGTCGATCACAACGGCTCCGGGCTTGACGTATTGGTCATCTACAAAGGCGGGTCTTCCCATGGCCGCAACCAGAATATCCGCTTCGCGCGCGACGCCGGCCAGATCTTGGGTCTTGGAGTGGCACACGGTGACGGTCGCGTCTTCATGAAGGAGCATCAACGAGAGGGGCTTTCCCACAATATCGCTGCGGCCGATCACCACCGCTCGCCGGCCGCGGAGAAGAATCTGGCAACGCTTGAATATTTCCATGATCCCTGAGGGCGTGCATGGTTTCAACACGGCGTTTCCGGCAACCAGGCGGCCGACGTTGAAAGGATGAAACCCGTCGACGTCCTTTTCCGGGACAATGGACTCTAAAACGCGCCTGGCTGCGACCTGGGGCGGAAGGGGCACCTGCACCAGGATGCCATGAATATCGCCGCGGCGATTCAGCCCTTCCACGACCGCCAGGATCTCATCCGTTGTCGAAGTACCGGGCAGCTCTATCTTTTCGGAATGCATGCCCAGCTCCAGGCAGGTTCTTGCTTTTCCGCGAACATAGACTTGAGACGCAGGATTATCACCGACCAGGACGACCGCCAGAGCCGGGTGGACACCGTTCGCCTTCAGTCTGCGCACCTCCACGGCAACCTCTGCCTGGATCTGCTTCGCCAATTCGCTTCCATTGATCCACTGAGCCACGTCAAAGCCTCGCCAGTCTGAATCGCCCAGTCCTCACGGATGGGTTAGTGTAAGAGAATTTCCTCTTACTTTGTAGCGGCAACCAGGCTGAAGACACCCCTGTGAGGCGACCGGGGACTTGCCAGCCCCTGGATGATGACCTGCCGGAATCCTGCGGCAAAGAGGAGCCGGATGATTTCTTCGCGATCGTAATACAAGCCCAACGCCTCGGCAGGATTCTTCTGGATGTACTTCAGGTGCAGCTTCTTCCAACCCCAGATCCACCGGTTCACGGTGGAGTTTGGTTCCAATACTTCAGCCAGAATCAGGTGGCCTTCCGGCGCGATGATGCGCGCAGCCTCGGCCAGGAATTGCTCGGCCGCATGCCGATGGAAGTCAAAGATTGAGACCGCGACTTCAGCAAATCCATCAGGAATAGGAAGCCGGGTCGGTTCAGAGTGCCTGAAATCAATGGCCTGTTCAATCCTCAAGTACCGCGCCCTCTGCTTCGCCCGTTCGAGAAGGGTGATATTAGGGTCGAATGAATAGACGCGGCCGACAAATGTCCTCTGCCCGATTAACTTCAGCGCGAACGTACCGGTATCAGTCAACAGGTCTACTACCTTCAGCCGCCGGGTGTTGATTACGAAATTTACAATCTGATCGATCGAGGCGTAGTAGTCGAGGCCGGTTCTCCACTGGAAAAGCTGCGCGATTCCCTCCTCGTAGCTGTCGATGCGAGCGGGCAGGTTGGTCAGAAACGGACGGGGATGAGGAGGAGAGAAATCGAACTTCCGTTGAGCACTCGAGCCCGACTTTTCGGATTTCACTCTGATCGCCTGGGCGGAAGCAACGTCTCCCGGGCTTCCGCTCGCAACCGGTATAAAAGAAAGGTTTCCGTTTTCACTGCAAGAGAATACCCGTCGACCCACCGAGGGTCAACCTGGAGGCGATGCCACACCACATCCCCTTTCTGAGCGCATACCCAGCCGGCTATGCGCGAAGGCGAATCAAGGGCCTGCCGCCAATAGGAGCCGCCGCCTTCGCTGTAGATGAATTCCTTCACTGGAAGACGCGAATCGTAGACCAGAGGCGCTGATTTCTCCATGTCGATCAGGATGCGTGTGCCGTCATACCGGGACTGGAGATGGCTCAAGACCGCCTCTCTCTCCTGGTCGAGGAATCTATGTTCGAGCGTCTCGGAAATAATCGGCCGATCCTCTCCTGACAGCGCCGGTACCTGCATTGCGAGAAGACAGAGGGCCAGAAAAGGCCAGCGCTCCCCTGCCCCGGCGCGAGACGCAAGCAGGCAGATCAAGGCCACCGCTGGAACAATCAAAATGCCCGGCCCCGGGGAGACCAGGTGGTATTTCCATTCTCGCGGGAAATACCACGAGATCCAGGGAAGCGCCATGGCAGCTACGCACGCGAGCGTGAAGGTTCTGCGGAGCGCGGCGGGAGAAACCAGCAGGAGACTGCCGAATATGGCAATGGCCGGCACAAGCAAAATGGAATAGCGGACTCGATAGAGCATTCCCCAGTAAAAGGCCGCGATGTTGACCAGCGAGGGAATCCAGAGCAAATAGAGCGGCGCGAGCCGGACCGCCCGGCCGCCTGGTCGCAGTGACCAGGCGAGTCCGGCAAGCCCGAGCAACAGCGGAAGAATAGCCGCAATCTGACCGAGTTCTCCCAGGTGATAGGCCAGTGACAAAAAGGGGCGGTGGAACGTTTCATACGGAGCCGGATTTCCGCGAGCAACCCTGTGGACGAAACTGTCGCCCACGCGGGAATAAAGGTAGGCGAAGTGAACCAGGACCGGCAGGGCAAAACAGACGGCGACTGACGCCATTGATTTCGCTGCTTGGGCACGGCGAGTTTGACCGGTCCAGAAGTCGAAGGCCAGAATCAGGATCACTCCGGCAGCGAACAGCCATCCTTCATAGCGGCACAGAGCGCCTAGCGCTGTCCAAAGCCCGACCATCCAGGGAGGAGACCGTTTCTCACCGTCCCGCCATTGCGTCAACGCATCCACGGCAAGCAGAAGCAGCATCATGTAAAGCGGCTCCGTCAACGGGCAGCTTTGCAGGTACTGGAGATTGGCGTTCCCCAGCAACAGAAGGCTGGCGAAGACGCCGGCCGCGGTTGAGCCGGTCGAACGGCGGGAAATCCGAAAGACCAGCCAACCCGAAAGAGCAAATGCAGTGACGGAGATCAGACTTGGCAGGAACGCGGAATGGTACTGGCTGTCGCTGCGTACCAGCGGCAAGTAGAGCAGGTGGATGAGTGGCAGCCAGTGGATGCCCATCTGCAGGTACCCCGGTTCGAGTGAATCGACGATCCGGCGCGCCACCACCAGGTGAGCTTTGGCGTCGTAGTGGGCGGTAGTCAACCCCAGCGCTTTGTAGTAGGCGAAACTGCCAAGGCCGACCGTCGCGCCCAGGACGAGAATCGAGCGGGAAGCATTGACGACGCGTACGTAGCGGTTTTCCTGGACGGCCATCACTTCCCCGTTGGCGATGCTTCGTTTCTTTGCGTCTTGGTGGTTGATTGCGGGATGGCCAAGCTACGGGTAGATCCTGTAGAGCATTCTTGGAAAGGCGATCGTTTCGCGAAGATGGTCGAGCCGGCAAATCCAGGCGACCACTCTTTCAATTCCCATCCCAAACCCTGCGTGGGGCGCCGTGCCATACTTGCGCAGGTCGAGATACCACTGGAAGGGCTCAACCGGTAGATTGTGTTCGTTCAGCCGTCGAAGGAGAAGGTCGTAATCGTGAACGCGCTGCCCGCCGCCGATGATTTCACCATATCCTTCCGGAGCCAGAACATCGACGCTAAGAGAGACTTCCGGTCTCCCAGGATCTGGCTGCATGTAAAACGCTTTCACCTGGGCGGGATATCCGCGAACCATGACCGGCGAATCGAACCGTTCCGAAAGGATGGTCTCATCCCCGCCGCCGAAATCACTCCCCCACTTTGTTTCCGAACCGGCAGATTGAAGAATCTTCACGGCTTCATCGTATGAGAGGCGTGGAAACGGAGGCTTGATCCGCTCCAGAGCGGTTGTGTCGCGTTCCAGCGTCTGCAGCTCGCCTCTTCGCCGCGACAAGACACGTTCCAGAATGAAGCAGATCAGTCCTTCGGCAAGCAGGATCGTGTCTTCGAGTGTCGCAAAGGCAACCTCGGGTTCTACCATCCAGAACTCCATCAAATGGCGACGAGTCTTGGATTTTTCCGCGCGAAAAGTCGGCCCGAAACAATAGACCTTGCCAAAGGCAGCCGCCGTGGCCTCGTTATAGAGCTGGCCGCTTTGCGTGAGATACGCCTTCTGATCGAAGTAGTCCGTTTCGAACAGAGTGGTGGTCCCTTCACACGCATTGGGTGTGAACACCGGAGTGTCGACCAGAGTGAACCCCTGATCATCGAAATAGTCGCGGCAGGCTTTGATGATTTCGTGTCGCACCTTCAGGATGGCATGCTGGTGTGACGACCGGAGCCACAGGTGCCGGTTTTCCATCAGGAACGCGATGCCATGATCTTTGGGAGTTATGGGGTAGTTATCGGCGATCTGCAGGACCTCAAATCCCGTCATCTCCAGCTCAAAGCCGCCTGGCGCCCGATCATCCTTGCGCACCCGGCCGCGCACTTCGATGCTGGATTCCTGAGTCAGTTTATCGAGGGCTTCGAATTGTTCGGCCGTGAAGTTCCCCTTGAAACCGACGCACTGAATCGTGCCGGTTCCGTCACGCAGGAGCAGGAACTGCAACTTACCGCTGCTGCGCTTGTTGTAAACCCACCCCCGCAGTACGGCTTCCGATCCCTCGTGCTTTGCTATGTCCTGGATATACGCACACGCCATGCAGTGTCCCTTTCCGGCGACAGACCACGCTTGTTCCAATTCAACGCGGTACGATCAGGCTCGACTGAACTGAATGCGTGCGCCTGCGGTCGAATTCCTTCTGTGCCGCAATGAAATTGGGAAGCGTAGTCATTTGAAAACCATATCGCCGGGATCTACGCCACTCCGCTCACACGACCGAAGGTATAGAGAATAGTAGCTATCTCGAATGAATTCTCCTTCTTTGAAACCCATGCGCGCGGCCAGCGCGCGGATGCACTGTGGTGAGCCCTCCAGTTCGGCATAGAACCCGAGCGGCGTCTGGTCGAGTGCGACGTGCACCTCGGGTTCAGGATATTCTTTCACCGTAAGGGTATACTCCTCGCGAAATTTCTGATAGCGAAACCACACCTTCAGCCCGAGATGCTTCAGAATCGTCACTATCTCCGCCGCATTTGCGACCGTCGTTTCCAGCTCCTCACGGCTCTTGAACGGCCCTCCCGGTTGCGCAGGGCCCTTATAGGTCAATATTGATTGGGTCGCGGTGACCCGCACCCTCAGCAGGCAGCCGCGCGCTCGAAGCCGGCGGTCAGGAAAGTCGAAGACATAATTCTCTTCGAAGTGACGCGGAGCCCGCAAGACCGCGTCCACCAGTTCGAGTCGACGCCGAAAGCACTCAAGATCCTCGAGCCGGAGCTTGATCTCGGTTTCAATGGTCATAGGCCGACCGATTGACGATTGACGATTTACGATTGACGATTTTAGCTTGCCGGGCTAACCAGGCAACGACTGCGCCCTTGATATCCCGCCAAAAGCAGCGGGATAGAAGCCAGGAGTCAGAAGCCAGAAGCCAGAATCGCCTTTGCATATGCATTCAGCAGGCGGCTGACTTCCTCCAGGAGACTCATCCTTCCTTCTTGAGCACCAGGCCATAGATCTCGCGCTGCGGGAACGATTCCGTGTAACGATATGCTTCGAGCACAAATTCATGAGCTTTCTGCCATCCAGTGCCAACCATATTGGATGGTATTCTTTCATGTAACGTGGATTATTACCAACACATTCTTGCTCCTGACTTCTGACTTCTGGCTTCTAACGTGAACAAAATTCTCGTAAGCTCGGACATAACGCCTAACTACCTAATTCTGGAGACTTATTGGTCAGTCGTCAATTTCCCTGTTCAAGGTTGGCATAAAATCGTTAAATTAACTCGACTTTTTGTGATCCCATTGAGTCAAAAGGACTGTAACTGGAGGCGATAACAGAGACAGCGGGCCCTATTGATGGAAGAGAGCTTGAACTCGGTGCTCCCGAAGGACCTCGGCGCAGACGGAAACTTCCCCGATCAAATGCAGGAGACTGCATGGGTAGCTGCGAGCCAGGGTGGCGACACCGTTGCGTTCAACCGGCTGGTCCTGAAATGGGAGAAACCCATATACAACCTGTCGTTGAGAATGCTCCAACAACCGGAAGAAGCGGCGGAGGCAGCGCAGGAAATCTTTATTTCCGCATTCAAGAGCATCCGACGTTTCCGGCGTGACTCGAGGTTCTCGACCTGGCTCTATCGGATTGCGGTGAACCATTGTATCTCCAGGCTCCGGCGCCGGCCGCCGGGCGTGCATTTTTCTCTGGATGACAGGCGTCCCGAGACCCTGGTCTCGGCAGCCCTGCCTGCGCAGGAGTCTCATGAAGGAGAACTGCTGCGGGAAGAGAGTCGGAATCGGGTGCGGCAGGCGCTCGAGTACCTGAGCGCGGATCAAAAGGCGGTTGTGGAGCTGAAGTTCTTTCAAGAGCTGACCTTTGAAGAGATAGCCGCTGTCGTGCAAGCCCCGCTCAGCACGATAAAGTCCAGGCTTTACGCGGGCCTGGAGACGTTGAAAGTTCGGTTGGGAGAAAACTCCCTTCAAGTCAAGCGAGGAGCAAGATGAAGACCGGCTGCAGCACATATCAAAGTCAGATTCCAAAAGGTCTTATGGGGGAGTTGAATCCCTCGGACCAGCAAGCCCTGGAATCCCACATCGAGGAGTGCTCTGTGTGCTCTCGGGAGCGGGAACTCTATGCCGAGACCGTCCGGCAATTGAGTTCGGCGGGCGATGTTCCAGTGCCGCGGCACTTTTTCGTGTATTCCGAGGAGGCGCCGGCATCCCGATGGCAGGCTCTTCCACGCCTTCTCCTTTCATGGAGAACGGCCGCGATCGCCGCCGGTCTGGCAGCCGTGGTTCTGGCGCTTGCTCCGATGCAGGTTCGAAGCGAGCGCGGGACGTTCGTGGTGAGCTTCGGCCGTCCGGCAGGTACCGCTCAACCTTTGGCTTCACCCGAAGCCGTCGATGTGGCCAAGCTCAAGGCGGAGCTCCTGAGCATTGTCGAGGAAAAGTCTCGGGCCGACAGACTGGAAGTGATTCGTACTATGCGGGCAGAACTCGCGTCGTCAAACGCCGCATTCACCCGAAAACAACGCGCTCTCCTGGAGGCGGCCCTCTCGGGTGCCGAAACCCGCATCAACGAGCGGCTCGCCGACACTGCGACCTCGCTTGAAACCGGAACGCGAAATTCCCTGGCCCTCTTGTACCGCAATATGGCGCTTCAGAACGAACGGGATTTCACCGCTGTCAATGATCGCCTGAATCGACTGACCTTGAGCGGTGAGATCAAGAGCAACCAGACCGACGCTATCCTGGAGACGCTGCTCGAGGTCGCTGAAGTGAGGATGAAGTAAAAACCCCCGGAGGATAACGATGAGACATCTTTGTACCTTTTTGCTGATGATCAGTATGGGATTACTTTCATGGGGCGCTGCTCAAGGCGCCCGGCCGGATCTCTTCGACCTGAAGAAATCGCAGCAGGAACTCGAGGTCATGAAAGGGATCCTCAACACGACGCTCAACTTCGTCCTGAAGGAACTCCGCGGCTCGTCGACCCCGAAGCCCGGGAGAGATGAAGATTCAGGTACTCAAGCACTTTACCTTTCAGGGTCCCTGGGGAGGGTCTCGTGTGAGCGCCTTTTATCTATACGGTCAGGGAGCCACTTTCATCATCCCGGTTTCGGCGCTGCGCTACGCGAAGGCCAAGCCGGTCAAAGCCGTTGGAGAAATCGACGTCGATCAATTGAAGTTGGACGGGGAGATCAAGGCTCTGCGGGAACTACAGTTACAGGAGCAATTAGACGAGCAAGTAGTACAGCTTGATGTCCAGCTCGCCGACCTCGAGGCTCAAGAGCAAGAGCTGTCGGTGCACCAGTTCGAGATGATTCTTGGACTCCTCGACGGTGTTCCTGGGGGAGTTCCCGGCGGTATCGTGGGCGGAGTTCCTGGCGGTGTCGCCGGAGGAATTCCCGGTGGCGTTCGTGGGCCGGCAAGAGATCGCGGACCAAAGCCCGCGAAACCAGTAGCCCAGGGGCTCCTGTGGCTCCTCCTCAGCCGCCGCAGGCGCCACAGCCGGCTCCAGCGCCGCAAAGCCCCCAGAGAGAGGAAGAAATCCGGAAGAGAGTCGAAGATCTTCAACGCAGCGTCGTGAAACGGCGGGAAGAGGCAGAGATCAATCGAAAGCAGCTTCTGGAGCGTCTGGCGCAGGTCAAGATCTACCTCATCGAGGCCCTGGCCAACCATGGGGATTCTCTCACGCACGTGAAACCCAACGAGTTTATCAATCTGGTCTTGACAGCCGAGGAGGGCGGCGCGAAAGTCTTCACCTTGGCTGATTCAGAGGGGGAGTCATCGCACCGGGAAATAATGTCGGTCCAGAAGTCGGTTATTACAGAGTACAAGGCGGGCCGGCTTACCCTCGACGCCTTCAAGCAAAAAGTGCTGCAATATAGCAATTAGCCGGCTGGGCGCTTCGTCGCGGCCTGGCGTCTTGGCAGTGAGGGGCGGTTCGATTGACCACCGACTCTCGCGCCAGTGAAGTATTTTGCGCAGCCCTGGTCGCGAGGAAGCCGGGAAACACCGTGAAATTCGCTTTTCTGGCGGTTGGGATCATGCTGGTGGCGCAGGATGCTGTCAGGCGCGACCAGCATGAGATGCATCGCCTGCACAAGGATCCCAAGGCGCTCATAGCGATGCTGGAGGATCCTAAACGGGATGCCTACCAGAAGCCGCACGAAGTCCTGAACGCGCTTGCCCTCAAGGAGGGCGAGATTGTTGCGGATATCGGCGCCGGGTCCGGCTACTTTTCTTTTCGATTTGCCGGACAGGTCGGAGATACGGGCAGAGTCTACGCTGTAGACATCAGCCCCGACATGATTCTGCACATGAATCGCCGCGTTCGGGACCTGGGCTTGAAGAACGTCGTCACGGTCCTTTCGGTGGCGGATGACCCGCTCCTCCTCGATGCGTCGATTGACCGATTCTTCATCTGCGATACATGGCATCACGTGGAAAACCAGGCGAAATATCTAGGGTTAATAAAGAAGATGCTGAAGCCTGGAGGGCAAGTGGTAATGATCGACTTCCACAAGAAAGAACTGCCGGTCGGGCCGCGGCTCGAGATGAAGATCGCGCGAGAAGATCTGGTGCGGCAGATGGAGACGCATGGATTTCGACTGCTGAAAGAACATACCTTCCTTCCCTATCAATATTTCCTCGTTTTTGGATTGAACTAACCGCGCAAAAGCTGCGTTCTCTAACCACGAAGACGCGAAGACACTAAAAACACTATGAGACTTTAAGTAACCTTCTTCCGTTTTCGCAGTTATTTAGAATTTGGAAAAAAATAAGCAAACTCCGGAGCACCGGTTAGCGTCTAAGGGCACAAGAGAACTCCGGTGCGAGTTAAATGCGAGGACGACTCTAGAAGCCGTTTTTCCGGAGTCATTGGAGGTTGGATGGGTGGATGTCGCCTTACGTATCTGAATGACCGCGTTACGCTGCGGCCAACAGCAAGGAGATCCGCTCGTGCATACCTATCCTTATCTCTCCGTCGCCCTGTTTTTCTTCTCTACTGCCCTGGCCCTTGCGGGGACTCCCCGCACCGCTTGGGATTTCTTTGAGCGCGGACAGGCTCGCTATCAAAAGGGAGATCTGCAAGGGGCCATCGCCGATTTCACCCAGGCTCTCGATCTGAGCTCGCGTCTCGATGAGGGTGCCGTCCTCGGCGGCAATAAGTGGAAATCATCTGCGGACAGTGGCGCTCCGAGCCAGAGCAGGATCCGGGCCATTGATCCCCGGGCTGCGCCCGTCTACGTCCATCGTGGTGTCGCGCGCCACGACATGGGTGATTTTGCCGGGGCGGTCGCCGACTACGATCAGGCCTTATCGCTCAAGCCTGGTTTTGTCGAGGGTTACATAAACCGAGGCGTCACCCGGTATGCCACGGGCGAATTCGACAGCGCGATTGCTGATTTCGACCGGGCGATCGCGCTCGATCCGAGAGAGGCAAGGGCTTACAGCAACCGTGGCAACGCTCGCAAAGAAAAGGGGGACCTGAAAGGCGCGCTCGAGGATTTCGACCGCGCGATCGCCCTGGCCCCGCGCCTGGCCGAGATCTACTGCAACCGGGGCAGTACTCGTAGAGATGCGAAAGAACTCGATGGAGCCCTGAGTGATTTCGAGAAGGCCATTCAAATCAATCCTGACCTGGCCTGGGGCTATTATGGCCGTGCCCTGGTTCGCTGCGACCGGGATAGCCTGGACTTGGCCATCGCGGACTTCAACCGGGCGATCGCGCTTGATCCACGATTTGCCCTCGCCTACGGCAACCGGGGGCTGGCGCGCCTGCGGCAGGGCCTCGATGGCGAGGCTGAGAACGACTTCAAGCAGGCGCTTGAGATCGACGCAGGACTGAAAAGCAAACTCGACGCGCACATCAGAACGGTAAAGGGTTGGCTGGAGAGAAAAGGCCTTCGCTGAGACGCGAAGCTATTCGACCCGGTACTGCCGCAGAGTAATGCCGCACTCCCGCAGCAAAGCTAACGCGACGTCGTTGAGCGGATACTCCTGGTTGTAGACGACCTCGGCAATCCCGCTGTTGATGATCATCTTGGTGCAGAGAAGGCAGGGCGCGAACGTGGTGTAGAGACACGCTCCCTTCAAACTGGTGCCATGGTAGGCGGCCTGCGTGATCGCGTTCTCCTCGCCGTGGCTGCAGAGGCATTCCTCGAGCGCGGTTCCGCTTTTCGCCATGTTGTTGCAGCGCGGACACCCACCCTCGTTGCAGTTTCGAGCCCCGCGCGGCGTGCCGTTGTATCCGGTGGAAATGACACGCTTGTCTTTTACAATGATGGCGGCCACTTTTCTCTTGATACAGTTGCTGCGCGAGGCGACCACCTTCGCGATGCTCATGAAGTATTCGTCCCACTCGGGCCGCTGGAAATTCCGCATAAGTCGCGGTATCAGGACATCGAGCTCCCGCTGCAGGTCTTCAAGCGAGCCGTCGTTCGAGACCGTTACATCGGCCATGCGCTCCGTTGCCACGAGCAACTGGCTCAACGGATCGCCGCTGTCCAGTTCGCGTTCTTCTTCCCGGGCAAACTGCTCCAGGGTTGGAGCCGCCGCTTCCCTTCCCCTGGATTTACTTCTTTCAAACCGGCGCCGCAGGTCGGCCTGCACGGCCAGGAGGACGAAGTCTTTCCTGCGCCGCAAAGCCTCGACTTCCGCCGGATTGCGAATCGAGTCGACCACATGATTGGATTCCGCGCCCAGCCGCTCCAGCACCCGGACAGCCAGAATCGCCGGCCCGAACTTCGCGCGCAATTCATTCCCTACTTCGATCAGAAGCTCGCGTGTTATCGATTGTCCCCGCGACCGAATCTCGTCTCTTATCTCGTCGGACAAGGAATGAGGTTCGAACCCGCGGCTTTGAAGATAGCGTGAGACTTCGCCTTTTCCCGAGCCGTTTCTTCCGGTCAATCCTATGATCATAATGTTGGCTACTTTCTGCCCGGTTTGCCGCAGGGAAACGGCGTCCGCTCGGTCTCGATCAGCTGGATCCTAACCGTAAAGCAGGTAAGGTTCGCGCTGCCGAAGAAACCGCGCCACATCAGATTGCCAGCCTGACCTTATTTCTGCCGGAGATATACCCGACTCGATTTGGGCCGGTATCTTGTCGCTCCCGGATAATATCTCAATGGGGCGCTTGTCATCCTCGTATTCGTACGGCGGCTCTCGCCACTTGAACGACTCCGGATACAGAGCCTGAATCGCGGAGAGGACGGCGATTCCGGTCAAGTAAGGCTCGAAGACTTGTCGATCTTGCACGTGAATCTGCACGCCTCCGCAAGTCTGACCGGACCATTTTTGGGAAGTCGGCTCGAAATAGGCCGCGCGAAACTGAACACCCGGCAGGTCTTGAGAGTTCAGCCGGCCGGCGAGATCGCGGGGACGGATGTAAGGGGCTCCGACCAGTTCGAATGGCCGCGTCGTTCCTCTGCCCTCCGATAACCGGGTTCCCTCGACCAGGACCATCCCCGGATAGACCACGGCCGAATCCAACGTAGGAATGTTGGGCGAAGGCTGGACCCATGGAAGCCCGGTCTGATCGAACCAGTCAGCGCGTTTCCATCCCTCCATGGGTACTACCGACAGGTCACATTCAATCTTGAACTCGGCGTTAAAGAATCGCGCCAGTTCGCCAACGGTCATGCCGTGGCGCATGGGCAAGGGATAGCGGCCGACAAAAGACTTGAACTCCGGTTCGAGAAGATTACCCTCGACTTGCCGGCCATTAATGGGATTGGGCCGATCGAGAATAATCATCCGTTTTCCGTATTCCGCGCAGGCCTCCATGCAATAAGACATGGTATAGATGAAGGTATAGATGCGCGTACCTACGTCCTGCAGGTCGAAGACGAGCACGTCCAGGTCTGACAGCATATGTTCGGTTGGCCGGCGCGTTTCACTGTAGAGGCTGTGAACCGGGAGCCCGGTGTCGGGGTCGCGATAGTGCTCCGACTCGATCATGTTGTCCTGCTTCTCGCCCCGGGCGCCGTGTTGCGGGCCGAAGAGCGCCACCAGCCTCGAGGAGGCTTCGTTCATCAAGGCATCGGCGGTATGTCTCAAATTCGGCAGAACCGAAGCCGGGTGGACGACAAGACCGACTCTCTCCCCCCGAAGAAAGGATCGAGAGTTGGCAAGGAGAATTTCAGCGCCAATTCGGACCGTCATGGCCGAAGAATGATAGTAGAATCACATTTTCCTTTCAATTCGCCCGCTCAGCCTGACTCCGAAGCGTCATTCTGGAACGGTGGGCCCGATCACCGGCTACAGCCGCACCAGGGTGTTTGCTAGAATTACCGTTCAGTTGGAGGAGACTTGTTCATGAAGGATCTTGATCGTCTAGACGAAGTTCTAACCCGCTGCGTCCGGCCCGACACTTTTCCTCTCGCAATCCGGATGCTGAAGGCAGGAGAACCCATTCCCGAGCGCGCCAAGCGACCGCTCCGTGATTTGAAGGTGCAAGTCACGACCTGCATGGGCTACACCATGGCTCGACGATACGGCTGGGCACTGGCGATGGGCCATGAAGATATCAACTGTCCGCTGTCGAAGGTCGTTTATGGTTTCGAGGAAGAAGTGGACTACTTCAAGGAAGGGTGTACCTGCGCGGGCATGTACACAGCGACAACGGAGGCTGGCGCAAGAACTGAGGCCTCAATCGCGAAGTTCTCGTGGAAGGAATATCAGACCATCGTCTGTGCTCCGCTCTCCAGGGCTGATTTCGAGCCGCAGGTCGTCCTTTTCTATGGTAATTCGGCGCAGGTCATGATCCTGGTGGTGGCGTCCCTCTACAAGACGGGGGGGAGGATTCAGTCGAGCTTTGCCGGCCGCATCGATTGCTCCGACAGTGTAATCCAGACGATTCAAAGCGGGCAGCCCCAGGTCATTCTCCCCTGCTACGGGGATCGCGTCTTCGGACAAACCCAGGATCACGAAATGGGATTCAGCTTTCCGGCCGGCCACAGCGAGACCCTCATTGAAGGCCTGGAAGGCGCGCACAAAGGCGGCGTTCGCTATCCCATACCAACCTACCTGCGATTCCAACCCTCCTACCCTCCCAGCTATACAAAACTCGAAGAGATTTGGGGCAGCCGGAAGAGACTTGACGATCCTTCGCAGACTTGACCATCAAGAGGGCCGAGACCTGGAGAATCACATGGCTATTTACTCCAAGTCTTATTAACACTTGACTTGCAGTGGATCTTGTATTTCAATTATCGCGTTAAAAACATTACGAGCCGAGGAGGTATAAGAGTCTTCAGTTACCCATACGCGCTTCATTTTAATCTCCCGCCTTTACTGGACTTTTCTCGAACCAAGGCATTTTGCTGTTAGCTCATCGCCAGGACATACGATGGAACATACTCTAGTTCTGAATGCCAGTTATGAGCCCATCAACATCATCTCCTGGAAGCGTGCCCTTAGCTTGCTCTACCAGGGAAAGGTCGAGGTATTGGCGGAGTATGACCGCGAAATCCGAAGCATCAGCTTCAGCATAAAGTTGCCCAGTGTACTGCGGCTTCTGAAGTACGTAAAGATCCGGAAACGCTTCCAGCATGTAAAGTTCTGCCGGGCTAACATATACGCGCGGGACCACCACACGTGCCAGTATTGCGGGGAGAAGTGCTCGACTCAGGATTTGACCTTTGACCACGTGATTCCCATCGTGAAGGGGGGAGGCAAGACGTGGAGCAATATCGTCACCTGCTGCTTCGAATGTAACCACCGGAAGGGAGGGCAGACGCCCGAAGAGGCTGGTATGCGATTGATCCGGCAACCCAGGGAGCCCGAGTGGGTGCCGACGATGCTCCACATCACGATTGGAGTCCGGAGCGCGCCGGAGGCATGGCGCGACTATCTGTACTGGAACGTTGAGCTCGAGTGAGCCGATTCACGATTTACGATTGATCCATCGAATCCAGTTTTTTTCAATCGTCAATCGTCAATCGTAAATCGTCAATCGACATCATTGGTAGGAAGTCGAGCGGCCGAAGTTCAGGAATGGCGTTCATCTCGAAGGCGAGGTGGAAAAACCTTGTCAACCCGTCCACGTGGGGGCGACCCAGGTTATAGTCAACGTTGAAGTGCAGATACTCCCGCAGAGAGGCCTCAGACAGGTTGAGAATACCGGCGTACACTTCGGCAATTTCCTCGCGCGCTCCCAACCCCCAGGATCGAGCTTCGTGAAATATCGGAACCAGCTCCAGGTCTGCTTCCAATTCGGCGCGGCAGGCCCAGAAGGCAAAAACGAACGGCACGCTTCTGCCATTCGATCCATGCTTGTGCCAGATCGAGAACCTCATACTTGTCGGCCGGGAGTCTTAGAGCCGCATCTCCGATAATGAGGGCGGCGTCGCATCTTCCCAGCATCTCATCTATTTCCGGCATGTGCGGCACAAGCTCAGGCCGCAGTCCCATGCGGCGCTCGAGAAGTATTCTCACGAGGGTTGCGGAGGTCCGGGAACTCGTGTCCAGAGCTACGGAACGAATCTCCGGTCGTCCCTTGGGCCGCACCAGAAGGACGCTGCGGACCCGATTGGATGCGGCAACAGCTATTCCTGGAATAATCCGAAGATCAGGGATGCGCTGATACTCGATGCTGGGAATCAAGCCCACATCCACTTCGCCCCGGGCCAGTTGATCGGCGCATTCTGCCGGGGACGATCGAACCACCTCAAATTTCCCTTTAAGCGGACCGTGGAGAAACGACCAGCCGAGCGGGGCTGAGTTCAAGTAGTCTACCAGCGAGACGCGTAACTTCAAGATTGCCTCAGTTGTGCTGACCCCTGGGTTTATTTCGAAATAAGTCAATGTTCCACGAAACAATTACTGTGACACATAAAGCGGCTCTGCTGAATTGAAATTTGTACCAGGAGTTCGCGGTCGTGATTTCCATTGTCGTCGTGCCTTGGCGGCTGATTTCGCTTCCACTCGTGAACAGCCGTCCGGTTCCCTTTACCGCCCGTGACCCAGTCGGACGAACGACATTTAATAGACGTTATTGAACTGACGCTTGTTCCGGGCGTGGGGACTCAGACACAGCGCAAGCTCTGCTCTTTGTACCCTGACATTTCCGAACTCTTCTCGCTCAGCGCGGACGCGCTGGAAAGACTCGGGATACCGCCCGACGGCTGTTTGAGCATTGCCTCGCGCCGCTATCATTCTATGGCTCAAGAGATACTGGGATGGTCGCATACGGACGGCCGCCGATTGTTGCTGGTGGATAGGCCCGGCTATCCCTCGTTGCTCAAGGAAATCTATGACCCTCCCCTGATCCTTTACGCCCAGGGACATGTTGAGGTTCTGGACCTGCCCTGCGTCGCTATCGTGGGGACGCGCCGTCCGACCTACTATGGCCTGCAGATGGCCCAGGGACTCGCGGCCGATCTGGCGGCGCGGCGCGTATGCATTGTAAGCGGCCTTGCCCGTGGGATCGATGCCGCCGCTCACCGGGGTTGTCTCGAGTACGGTCCGACCGTGGCGGTGCTTGGGTGCGGCATCGACATCGTGTACCCCCGCGAGCATCGCTATTTGTCGAGGAAAATCTTGGAGTCTGGCCTTCTTCTGTCGGAGTTTCCGCCCGGAACATCCCCATCTCCTCAAAACTTTCCAGTCCGCAACCGTCTCATCAGCGGGCTCGCGCTTGGAACATTGATCGTCGAGGCCGGGGAGTACAGCGGGTCTCTCATCACGGCGCGTCTGGCCATGGAGCAGAACCGCGACGTCTTCGGCTTGCCGGGCAATTTGACTTCACCGCAAAGTTTCGGACCGAATTTTCTCATCAAGCAAGGTGCCAAGCTGGTGCAATCGTGGCGGGATATTGTCGAAGAGTTCCCTCCCGAGATTCGCCATCGAATCCTGGCCCAAGAGGAGTCGCGGGTTTCAGAAACTCCCGAACTCCAACTTCTAACTCAGGAGGAGACCGCGGTTCTAGAGCTTTTGCAAACTGATCAGGCGACCCAGTTCGATAAGCTCTTTCGGAAGTCTGGTCTCGAAATCCCCCAATTGAGCGACGTTCTCTTAAACCTGGAGATGAGGGGCTGGATCCGCCAGGTGCCCGGGAACCTGTACGTCAAAGTAGCCAGACCTGCGTATCCGGGGGGTGCCCGCCGGTAGACCGGACCAAGTCTTTTGCGGGTGTTTTTCGCGTCCCGGCGGCAATGGAAATCAAGACGGAAAGCTTTACGCTACAATACATTAGGGAAAATGATCAACTCGGTCCCGGCAGGCGCTACTCGAAACTGACCCCGATGACCTGTAGAATGATTTTGCTTGGAATTCTTTGAAAGGTTGATATAGTTTGCCCGCTTCTATGGCAAAGTCACTCGTCATCGTTGAGTCTCCCGCCAAGGCCAGGACCATCACGAAATACTTGGGCAGTGCTTACACGGTCAAGGCCTCGGTCGGTCATATCAAGGATCTCCCCAAGAACAAGCTGGCTGTGGATGTCGAGCACGACTTCACCCCGGAGTACACCATCATTCCCTCGAAAGAAAAAATTGTGCGCGAGCTGCGCGCGGCGGCGCAGAAATCGGAGTCGGTTTACCTGGCCGCCGATCCTGACCGTGAAGGCGAAGCAATCTGCCAGCACCTTGCCGAAGAATTAGCCAGCACCAAAGACTCCAAGAAGAAAAGGAAGATTTATCGAGTTCTTTTTCATGAAATCACGAAGAACGCAATCCAGGAAGCGTTCAAGAATCCCGGGCAAATCAATCGGAACAAGGTCGGCGCTCAACTGGCGCGTCGGATTCTCGACCGCCTGGTAGGTTACAAGATCAGTCCGCTCCTCTGGGACAAAGTGCGGCGAGGTCTTTCGGCGGGGCGCGTGCAGACGGTGGCATTGAGGCTGATTGTAGAGCGCGAGCAGGAGATCCGCGCCTTCAAATCGGAAGAGTACTGGAATCTTGCCGCGCGCCTGCTGGGGGAGAAGCCTCCGGAATTCACTGCCAAAGCGCGCTCGCTCGACGGGAAAAAGTGGAATGTGTCCGATCAGCAAACCATGGATGCCGTCGTGGAGGGACTTCGACAGCAACCTTTCGTCATTACCAGAATCCATCGGCGCGAAAAGAAACGCTACCCGGTTCCCCCTTTCATCACCAGCAAGCTGCAGCAGGATGCAGCGCGCAAGCTGAATTTTTCGGTGAAGAAGACCATGGTCATGGCGCAACGGCTCTATGAGGGGGTCGAGGTCGGCAGCGAGGGCGCCGTAGGTCTTATCACCTACATGCGGACGGATTCCACGCGCGTTTCCGAGCAGGCGCTCGAGGAAGTTCGCGGCTTGATCAAGAACCTCTATGGCGACGCTTTTCTTCCCCACCACAAGATCTACTACAAGTCCAAGAAGACGGCACAGGAGGCTCACGAGGCCATCCGCCCGACATCGGTTGAAAGAACTCCGGAGAGTCTTAAGTCCTTCCTCGAACCGGACCTGCTGCGGCTTTACACTCTCGTGTGGCAGCGATTCGTAGCTTCTCAGATGAGTCCGGCTGTTTTCGATCAGACCGACGTCGAGATCGACGCCGGCCGGGTCGGCTTCAAGGCCACCGGCTCGATCATCAAGTTCCAGGGATTTCTGGCGGTGTACCAGGAAGCGAAAGCGGACGAGACGCCGGCCAAGGGCGAGGAAGAAGAAGATGCCGGAATCCTGCCCGAGCTCAGGGAAGGAGAACCCCTCATAGTCCAGGAGCTTCGTCCGTCGCAGCACTTTACCCAACCTCCGCCGCGGTATAACGAGGCGAGCCTGGTCAAGGCCCTGGAGGCAAACGGCATCGGCCGCCCCAGCACCTACGCTACGATCCTCAGCACGATCCAGGATCGCGAATACGTTGTGAAGCAGGAGAGCAAGTTCTATCCGACTGAAACGGGCGAAGTGGTTGTGGAGTTACTCGTGGAAAGTTTCAGGGACATTTTCGATTACGAATACACGGCGCGCATGGAAGATCATCTCGACCGCATCGAGTCGGGACGCGAAAAGTGGAATCAGGTGATGAAAGAGTTTTACGGACGCTTCTCGAAGCGACTGGCGGTGGCCGAGAAAGAGATGCGGGATCTAAAGAGCGAAGAGATCGCGACCGAGGAAGTCTGCGACAAGTGCGGCAACAAGATGGTGATTAAATGGGGACGATTCGGCCGTTTCCTGGCTTGCAAAGGCTATCCTGAATGTAAAAACACGCGGGAGATTCCCAAGGTCTGCAGTCTGGACTCGAGCGCGCCCGGGGACGTCGAGGATCTGATGTGCGAGAAGTGCGGCAGGCAGATGGTCCTGAAGCGGGGGCGCTTCGGGGAATTCATGGCATGCTCAGGCTATCCGGAGTGCCGCAACACCAAGAAGATCGTAAAGTCGGACGAGACCATCAACGTCCAGCACGATATCCCGCTGGACGAGAAGTGTCCTGTTTGCGGGAAAAACCTCGCGCTCAAGCACGGGCGCTTCGGGGAGTATACTGCGTGCAGCGATTATCCAGACTGCAAGTACATCAAGCTCAAGAGCACGGGCGTATCATGTCCGAAGAACTGCGGCGGCGAGATCGTCGAGAGGAAATCGCGGCGAGGGCGCACATTTTACGGTTGCTCCAATTATCCGGATTGCGATTACACGCTCTGGAATCGGCCCTTGCCTGAACGCTGCCCGGTCTGTGAGGCTCCCTTCATCGTCGAGAGGACGACGAAGCGAACCGGGACCGTGCGTTTCTGCAGCAGCGAAACCTGCGATTACAAAGAGAAGGTCCCCAAGTCCGCCTGACCCCCGCCCAGCATTTGCTAAGACTCGAAGTCACAAAGATTCTGAAATGCTTTAACGGGGCCGTGAAACAATTAAAGCATGACGGTCGTGTCGACGCGGGAAGAGGAACTCGCAAAGGCGATTGTAGCTGCGGCATATGCTGTTCATAAGACTCTCGGACCCGGCCTGCTAGAATCAATTTATGAGGCCTGTTTCTGCCACGAGTTAAGCAAACGTCGGATACCTTACCGCCGTCAGGTTAGTCGTGCCCCTTGTGTATGACGGGGTCTCATTCTCTGAGGGTCTGCGACTTGATGTCCTGGTGGACGACCTCGTCATGTGTGAACTAAAGTGCGTCGAGTCGTCTAAACCCTGTATTTCTCGCGCAGATCATTTCCCAGCTGAAGCTAACCGGAAAACACCTTGGGTTTCTGATTAATTTCAATGTTCCTGTGATCAAGCAAGGCATTCAAAGAGTTATTAACTCCTCTTGACTCTTCGAGGACTTCGCGTCTTCGCGGTAAGAAGTTACTGGGTGAATTTTTTCTGCAGTTTCGGGAGGACGCCGAGCACAAGCTTCCCGACCTTCTCCATGCTCTCGGCGCTGACCTTGTCCAGCGTATCCTCGGCGGTGTGGTGATAGGAGTTCCCCGGACCGAAATTCAGATCGATAAGATCCACTGCCTGAATGCCTATTTCGAGAAAAGGGACGTGATCGTCTCCCACTTCGAATTCCGCTTTTGATAGGACCGAATCCAGGCCCAACTCACTCGCCGTGGACCAGACCAGATCTCGAAGCCAGGGAGTCGAATGCCCTTCTTTCAGGAGATCGAGTTGCCGGTCTCCAATCATATCGAGCAGAATAAAGGCGCGGATCTTGTTCGCCACGCTCTCCTCTTTCCAGCGGCGAGCCAGATGGCGGCTCCCATAAGTACTGTCGAACGTGCTCCACTCGACGAAAGCTTCTTCGCCGTCCAGGAACACGAACCAGTAGTCCAGACCATCCTTCCGTTGGGAAAGTACCCTGGCCAGCTCCAACAAAAGCGCCGTGCTGCTGCCGCCGTCATTGGCTCCGACGAAGCGAATCCCTTCCATGTACTTGGTGTCATAGTGACTCGCCAGTGCAATGACGCCCTTGTCTCCCTTTCCCTTCCGGGCGATGAGGTTGTGCATTTTCTTGGGCCCGTAAGGCGTCGTGGCTTCGAACGCGTCATCTTCTATCTCGTAGCCCCATTCGCGCAGATGCCGGACGATATACTGCCGACATTTCTCGAGCGCCTCCGAGCCGGGGGGGCGAGGTCCAAGGTCCACCTGCGCGCGAACATGTTCCAGCGCCCGCTTTCCGCTGAGCGCCGACGCGGTGTCTAACGAAGCAACCTGAACGCCGGCACAGGCCGTGATCAGGGAAAGAGAAGCGATGGCGATCCAGGCTCGCATTCGGAATATATACCACAACCTTACCGAGTCTTTGCGTTTTCGTGATGAAGGGCGGAGACGCGGCGCGCGACGGCCCAATTATTGCGAGCGCCTGGACCCTATGATAGTATCGTTTTTTTATTCAACGCGTCACCAACTTCCCGGAGGGGTTTGTCTATGAGGGTTTATGAGAGCGAAAACATCCGTAATGTCGGGGTCATGGGGCACGGAGCTTCAGGCAAAACCTCCCTGACATCCGCGATGTTATTCGACTCGGGAGCAATCAATCGCCTGGGACGCGTGGAAGATGGAAACACAGTCACGGATTGGGAAGATGAGGAGATTGAGCGCAAAATCAGCATCAGCAGCGCTCTGGCTCATTGTGAGTGGAACAAGAAGAAAATCAACATCCTTGATACTCCTGGTTATCGACCTTTTCTTACCGAGGCAGAGCTGGCGCTGCGCGTCGCTGATGCTGCGGTGGTAGTGATCGACGCCGTCGCCGGCGTTGAGGTCCAGACCGAGAAAGTATGGGAATTCGCAGACCAGTTCGATCTGCCGCGGCTCATCGTCATCAACAAGATGGATCGGGATAACGCCAGCTTTGACCGTACGCTCCAGTCCATCGAGGACAGTTTTGGAAGGACGCCTATCCCGATTCAGATCCCGATCGGGGCCGAGCGCGAGTTTAGCGGTGTAGTCGACACAGTTGCCAACAAGGCTTACCGATATGCCCGCGATGGCTCGGGAAAATTCCAGGAAACAGAGGTTCCGGCGGAGCTCAAGGATCAAGTCAAGAGCGCTCGCGAGAAGCTGGTTGAAATGGTGGCCGAGGGGAGCGATGAATTGATGGAGAAGTTCTTCTCGGCGGGAACGCTTGAAGGGCCCGACCTGGTCGAGGGCTTGAGACGCGGAGTTGCGCAAAGAAGCGTGGTGCCGGTTTTGTGTGCCAGCTCGACGCTGAACGTCGGAATCGCGCAGGTCCTGGATAGCATCGTCGACCTGCTGCCTTCTCCCGCCAGCCGTGGAAAAGTACAGGGGATTGATCCCAAGGCAAAGGAATCAATCGAGCGGGCAGTAAGCAGCAAAGAGCCCTATGCAGCCTATGTTTTCAAGACCGTGGCAGATCCGTTTACGGGAAGGATCAGCATTCTGCGGCTCTACTCCGGAGTGATGAAGTCTGACACGCAGTACTACAATCAAACCAAAGAGAAGAGCGAAAAGTTCGGTCCGCTGCAGGCGCTTCAAGGCAAGTCAATGACTCCCGTCGGCGAGGTTCACGCCGGCGATTTCTTCGCCGTAACCAAATTAAAGGAGACGACCACCGGCGATACCGTCTGCGACCCCGCGCATTCGATCGTCTTCCCTGCCGTGGAGGTTCCAGAGCCCTCGATGACGTTCGCGATCGAGCCCAAGAGCCGCGGCGATGAGGACAAGATCAGCAACGCGCTGGCCCGCATTACTGAAGAGGATCCTGCCCTCAAGTACAATCGAGACGCTCAGACCAAACAGCTTCTCCTGTCCGGATCGGGCCAGCTTCACGTCGAGGTGACAGTCGCAAAGCTGCGCAAGCGCTATGGGGTCGAAGTCATCCTGAAGACTCCCAAAATTCCTTATCGGGAAACTATCCGCGGACACGCGGATGTTCAGGGCAGATACAAGAAGCAGACGGGGGGACACGGTCAGTACGGCGACTGCAAGATTCGAATGGAGCCCCTGCCGCGTGGAGAGAGCTTTCAATTCGTCGACGAGATCTTCGGAGGCTCCATCCCGCGAAATTTCATTCCCGCGGTGGAGAAAGGAATTGTGGAAGCGGCCTCGAAGGGATTCCTCGCCGGATTCCCCGTAGTAGATTTCAAGGTCACGCTCTATGACGGCAGCTATCACCCGGTCGATTCGTCAGAGCTTGCCTTCAAGGTTGCCGGGAGCATGGCGTTCAAGAAGGGGATGGAGGGAGCGCAGCCGGTGCTGCTTGAGCCGATCATGAACGTGGAAATATTCGCTCCGCAGGAATACGCCGGGGACTTGATGGGAGATCTCACAAGCCGTCGAGGAAGGCTTCAGGGGATGGACGTAAAGCGGGACACGCAGGTCATCAAGGCGCAGGTTCCGATGGCGGAGATGGTCACTTACGCTCCGGTGCTGACCTCCATGACCGGCGGAAGGGGGAGTTACCACATGGAGTTCTCCCACTACGATGAGGTTCCTGCCCATGTAGCGCAAAAAATAATCGATGAAGGCAACAAGGACAGAAAGGAAACAGTAGAATAGCGCCCAACTCATGTACCCCAAAATCGTAGACCTTGGCCCTGTAACAATTCACACATACGGTTTGCTTCTGGCTCTGGCCTTTATCGCCGGTATCTGGCTCACGAGCCGCAATGCGCGAAAGGAAGGATTAGATCCGGATAAGATCTGGAATCTCGGATTGATCATCATCTTCTCGGCGCTGGTCGGCGCCAAGGTTCTTCTCTTTCTCTCGGATTTCTCCTACTATTCTCAAAATCCGCGCGAGATTTTTTCACTCTCAACCCTTCGTTCGGCCGGCGTCTACTACGGCGGGTTACTCCTGGCGCTGGCTGCTTCGGCAATCTATTTGCGCAAGACCGGGCTTCCGGGATGGACCATCGCCGACCTGGCCGCGCCCGGCATCGCCTTGGGTCAGGCGATCGGGCGGCTCGGGTGCCTTTCGGCCGGATGTTGCTACGGCAAGGCGACTCAGATGCCCTGGGGAATCACCTTCACCGACCGGTATGCTTATGATAACGTCGGCGTGCCGCTGAATACGCCGCTTCACCCGACCCAGCTCTATGAATCTCTTGCCACCTTGCTGTTGTTCCTGTACTTGATGTGGCGTCTTTCACGCAAGCACTTTACGGGGCAGATAATCCTGGAGTATCTGGTCCTCTATTCGGTGTTTCGCTTCATAATAGAGTTCTTCCGTGACGATGATCGAGGGTTTCTGTTCGGAGGTTTGCTCTCCACGTCTCAATTCATTGGAATCCTCACCATCGTCGGAGCCCTGGCCGCCTTTTACTTCCTGCGCCAACGCACCAGGGAGGCGCCGGCGGCCTGATGGAGGAAATCGCGCGCCGTTGGATCGTTCAGGCGGGCGAGGTCCCAGGAAGACTCGATCGCTATCTGACGCAACAGGTCCCGGATCAGAGCCGATCGCAGATCCAAGTCTGGATTCGTGGCGGACAGATTCGCGTCAATGGATTACAAGCCAAGACGGGTTACGCCTTGCGCCCGGGCGATCAAATAACCCTGAACCCGCAGACGACGCCCCCCGCCCAGCCTCATCCGGAAGACATTCCGATCACGGTGGTGTATGAGGATACCGATCTGGCGGTCATTGAAAAACCGGCGGGCCTGGTGTGTCACGTGGGCGCCGGCGTTCGTTCCGGAACTCTGGTTAACGCCCTGCTCTATCGTTTAGGCCCGCTTGAAGGAGGAGACCCTGCCCGTCCGGGAATCGTGCATCGTCTGGACAAACAGACGAGCGGTCTGATGATGGTGGCAAAGAATCGGGAGACTCATAGGATTCTGTCTGAGCAGTTCAAGGGGAGAAAGGTCAGGAAGGAATATACCGTTCTCGTGTATGGAAGGCCCGTTCCAGCGACGGGCACGATCGATCTCCCACTCGGGCGCGATCCGAAGAACCGGAAGAAGATCTCGGCTCGGGCACGGCGGCATCGCAGTGCGATCACTCACTACCATGTGGAGAGAGACTACGGACCGCTGTCGCTCCTGAAGGTGCGGATAGAGACCGGAAGGACGCATCAGATCCGCGTCCACCTGTCACACATCGGCCATCCGGTGGTGGGAGACACGCTGTATGGTGGGGATCGCAGCCGAGCTTTGAAAGACGAAAGGCTCCGGAAGGCCATTGGCAGTCTGGAACGGCATTTTCTCCACGCTCACAAGCTCGAGTTTCGCCATCCGCGTTCGGGGCAGCTGGTCAGCTTTTCAGCAGCCGTGCCCCTGGAACTTGCCGCTCTCCTTACTCAATTGGAATCCTGAGGAGCTTGGTGAAAGCGCCGCATCTTCGGCATTTCAAGCTGGCGCACTCGAAAACACGCGCCCTTTGGGCTTGCTTCGTCAAACCCGTCCCGGTGGGCGGGACTCCCGGTGCCTTGACTGGCCTTCCAGCTCTCCTTATAATCCAACCGTCGAACCAAAGAACTTCACGTCGAACTGTAAAAAAGGGAAGACGCCATGATCCATCGATACAATCGGCTTCTCCTGGCCTTACTGCTCGGGCTCACACCTCTCTCCCACATCAAGTCCGGCTCGAGCCAGGAACAACCCAACAAAACGACGCCTGGGACCCAGGAGCAGCCTTCGTCCCGAATCTCGGATCAGACTTACCGGGTCAGTGTCGACCTGGTCAATATTTTCTGCTCGGTCTGGGACCAGAAGACGAATGCTTTCGTAACTACTTTGACTCGCGAGAACTTTGCGATTTACGAAGACAACCGGAGGCAGGAGATCAAAAACTTCAGCCGCGACATGAATGTGCCGCTGACGATAGCCCTTCTGATCGATACCAGTCAGAGCGTGGCTCCCAAGCTGAAATTTGAGCAGGAAGCTGCTACGAACTTTTTCTTCAGCGTATTGAAGGACAAGGATCGCGCCATGCTGGTCGAGTTCGATTCCGGCGTGACCATGGTTCAGGATTTCACCAGCGACGCGAACAAGCTGGCAAAACAAATCAAGACCTTGCGCGCGGCTGGTGGGACGGCACTGTACGATGCGATCTACCTCGCCTGTGATGAGAAACTGATTCGAGAGATGGGACGCAAGACTGTCGTTCTACTCTCGGACGGCGAAGACAGTGCCAGCAAACACAGCTACGAAGAGGCGCTGCAGATGGCGCTGAAGGCCGAAGCCACGATATTTGCGATCAGTGTCAGCCGGGGCGGATTCTTTGGAGTCGGCTCAAGCAAGACCGGGGATCGGGTCCTGGAGCAGCTGGCCGAAGAAACCGGCGGAAAGGTTTTCTTTCCTTTCAAGGTCGAGGAACTCGAGGAGGCTTTCCAGCATATCAGCCAGGAGCTTCGAAGCCAGTATAATCTTGGCTACCTGTCCAGCAACACCCAGAGAGATGGCGGCTACCGAAAGGTGGAGGTCAAACTGGCTGAAAAGGGCCTGAAAATGCGTTACCGTCGCGGATACTACGCGCCGACAACCTAGATCCTCGAACCAGAAACCGCCATGCAGGCTTGAACCGACCCATTTTCGCGCACATAGTCGACGAGTCTGTCGGCGTCGCCGTCAAAGAACCTTTCTATCACATCGTTGACCTGATTGCTGGTGGCCTGGTCGCGTGACAGAATCGGCCGGTAGACATAGGCCCGCCCGGAGCGAACGTGGGTCAATGCTCCCTTAGCTTCGAGAATTCCCATAAGAGTCAGGATCGTGGTGTACGCGGTCTTTTTCTTCCGGGAGATTACCTCACAAACGTCTCGCACGGTGGCCTCGCTGCGCTCCCACACTACTCTCATTATTTGCAGCTCTTGGCGGGTTAGCAGCATTGAATTCAAGTCTTTTTTCATCATACGTCCATCCCTGCAAAGGTTAACGTCCAACTGCTAGCCACTACATCGCCAGGGTTATTAACAGATACGACATCCAGTAAGATTTATTTCGAAAGTGTTACTAAAACAGACGAAGAACGTTTACGCCTGGAGGACGCGGCGGTAGTTAGCAGGCCAGCGGAAGGTCTACGAAATTCGTTGACAGGCACCAAATTGCGCGGTTAAGAGGGGCCAAAAGACTGGTATTTTCCAACGCAAAAAGTCTGGCGCCAACGAATATCGCCGGCGGAGAGGGATTGGACGCGGGGCCTGGATCCCCCATCTCCCCATGGGTCTCCTTACGGAATGGACCCCAGCCCCGCAGAATGGACTGAACCTCGCTTACTCAAACCCAGGTTCAAGGAAAAAGTTGCGTCGGGCCTGAATATTTTTAAGGCAGGCGGGCGTCCGGCGTCTGGAATGGTTCACGGTTTCTTGTCCTTCGGAGCCGTCTCCAGGCTGGCGGTGATTTGCGCGGCGAGTCGGCGCCCCGGGTCGTCTGAGGTCAGAAACTGGATCTCCTGGACCGATTTTGCCCCGAGCTCAAGCTCGACGGCGCGCTTGAGCTGCTCCTGGTCGAAAACGGTCCCGCGACTGAGCGGAGGACCCGCTCCGTGGAGGCGAAGCACAGCCACACCGGCAGCGTCGATCGCGACCCTGTCTCGTGAAGCCGCTATCATTTCGGGGTAGGCCATGTCGCCGCGCTCAGGTCCGCCATTCACGAAAGCCTGTATTGCGTCCATGACGACCAGATGAGGCGCGTAGATTTGGTTTACTTCCGCGATCATCGAGCGCTGGTCGGGGGAGGAGTGCAACTCGGTCATGTAGTTGTAACGGGGAGGCTGGGATGAATACTTGGCAATTAAACCCAGCGAGTTCTTTAGACTGGCGCTGAAATGCCCGCCGAACCGATGGGTCTTTAGATTGCAAATTTGAACGACGCAGGTCTCGGCATTCAACAGGTTGGGAACTTCGACGCCACGCTTCCAATGCGAATTTTTAAGTTCTTCGTGACGCCAGGTCTCGGAAGGAATCTCGTCCAGGGCGACCAGGCTCAGATCCAGCCGCTTGGCCAGATCCGGGACCCCAAGCTTTCGCCAGACGTCGCGCGTCCTTCCCATTCCGCTGCGCTCCACGAGGATCACACGGGCGCAGTTTCGTTGGCGAAGATGGCGTACCACGCCGGCGAGAGTTTCCGGGTGCGTCGTGGCCGGAAAAGGATCCGGGCTGTTGAAGTTCGCCTTCAGGTAAACATCTTTTCCCTCGAAATCGATCGCACCCAATAGCGATAAAGCGGCGTCGAGGGCTTCGCCTCGTTCCTTATTCTTGGCCAGGGCGAGCGCCGATTGCCGGGTTGCCTTGGGCTCCTGCTCTTGAAGAACCGCAAGACCCGCGCCGGCCAGTGAACATTGCACGAAAAACTCCCGGCGTGTGCGCGGCGCCGGGAGTGATTCAGGAGATTGCATGATAACAGAGGATGATTCCCAGGCGTCTTGGTGGTGGTTTTGGCGGCGCTACTGCGATTTGCCCGGGAGAAAGCGCCGTACCACAGCATCGTAGATTATTCCCCCGAGGATTCCCCCGAGCATTGGAGCGAGAATGTAAAGCCACCATTCATTGCCTCGGGGCCCCGGAAACGCAATGGATCCGAAACCGACCAGCCATGCCAGGAGCCGCGGGCCGAAATCGCGCACTGGATTCACGGCGTCCATCGTCAGCGGTGACGCGATCCCCACTATAACAGCCACCGTGAACCCGATGAAGAGGGGAGCCAGATTAGACAGGGGTATTCCCGAGCTTCTCTCATCGACCAGGGCAAGTATCATGAGCAACAGAAACATCGTGAGGACTGCTTCGACAAAGAAGGCCTGACCCGTCGACACCTTCGCCAGGTCGGCCGCTGTCGCGCCGACAATACCCGGGTTGGGATAAAAACAACAGAAAACCATGGCCAGTTTCTGACTTCCCTCGCGGCCAATCTCAACTCCCAGCGCGCTTGCCTTGACCGCCCAGAATCCATACCAGAAAACCCAAAGGGTTGCGGCGGCGGCGGCCGCCCCCAGGATCTGACTCAATATGTAAGGAGCGATCTTGCGGCGCGGAAAACCCCGGAATAATGCCAGGGTCACGGTGACGGCGGGATTCAGATGCCCGCCGGAGACCGCCCCGACTGCATAAACGCCGAGCGTAACCCCCAGGCCCCAAAGCATCGCAACGCCCCACAAACCCAGCGAACCGGTGAACACATCCACCGCAACGGCTCCATCACCCACCAGGATCAAGATGAATGTTCCGAGAAACTCAGCTCGACACTGGGCTCCAAGCATGGTTTTGTTTTCGGGCATGCATGTTCCTTTCTGTTTTGCGTTCGTGTCTTTGGCGTCTTTGGGGTCAGGCAGCTAACCAAATACCACCAGGACGCAAGGACACGAAGAAACAACAAGAATCCTGCCAAAAAATCAAGAGGAGCGTTGTAAGCCGTTATTGCCATGGGTTAAGATACGGCTCTCTTTTTTACCAGCCCAGGGGCGAGCGGGAAAAATGGCAAGTTCGGCGGATGACCCACGGGTTCCCGGTCCCCACTGCAGTTAAATTCCGTGCTGGGAAAATCAGTCCAGTGTTAATGAAGCGATTTGTTCTCATACATTACCATGAGATCAACCTCAAGAAAAATAATCGAGGATGGTTCGAGAATCGCCTGAAACTGCACCTGGAGGCTCTCCTGCGCGATCTCGCGCACGAAGGGATCCAACGCTTTGCCGGCCGGATGTTCGTAAGTCTGGGCCAAGATTCGCCGGTCTCCGAGATTGAGAAGCGGATCAAGACCGCGTTTGGAATAGCGAACTTTGCTTTTGCCTGGCAGGTTCCGGCCGATCTCGATTCAATCCGCTCGGCCCTCTTCCGTCTGTTGGAAGGAAGAAACTTCCTCTCCTTCAAGATCGAAGCGCGCCGGGGAACGAAAGATTTTCCGATGAACTCGCAGCAATTGAACCAGGAGTTGGGCGCCTTCATTCACGACCTTACAGGCGTTCCCGTTCGATTGAATGACCCGGAACTAACCTGCTACGTGGAGCTCGTGGGCCAACATGCCTACCTGTACTTCGAAAAAATTGCCGGCGGCGGCGGACTTCCGGCACGCAGCGGCGGTCGAGTGATGTGTCTCCTTTCCGGAGGCATCGACTCTCCAGTGGCGGCTTACCGTCTCATGCGCCGTGGCTGCCAGATGATGTATGTGCATTTTCATAGTTTTCCTCATACCACGGCCGAATCGCAGGAGAAGGTCCGTCGAATAATCCAGATTCTTTCGCGATATCAGCTCGAGTCGCGGCTTTACATGGTTCCCTTTGCCGAACTCCAGAGAGAAATAGTCGCCTTTGCTCCGCCCTCTCTGCGGGTGGTACTTTACCGCCGCTTCATGGTGCGGATTGCCGAAGTCATTGCGGCAAAGGAAAAAGCCGCTGCCCTGGTGACCGGCGACAGCCTGGGACAGGTCGCCAGCCAAACGCTCAATAACCTGCGAGCGGTGTCGGCCGCGGCAAGCATTCCCATTTTTCGGCCGCTCATTGGAGACGACAAGGAAGAAATAATACGAGTAGCGCGCGCCATCGGGACCTACGAGATCAGCATTCTGCCGGACCAGGATTGCTGCACCATGTTTGTGCCCAGACATCCGGAAACGATGGCCCGCCTCGAGCAGGTTGATCAGGCAGAGAGCGTCTTCGAGGTTGCCGGGCTGGTCCGGGCCGCGGTAGACCGCGGGGAGCGCGAAACAATCCTGGCCGATTTCTCAGCGCTGCAAGCGAGCGCCGTCTAACTAATATGTCCCTGACAGTTCGAAACGCAACCAACCGAGACATGCCGGCCATCGTCCGGATGATCGGTGAATTTCACCTCGATTACGAGAACCTGGAGCCTGGTCAGTTTGTGATCGTCGAAGATGCAGGCGTCATGGTGGGATTCGGACGCCTCAAGCCCTATCCCGACGCTACCGAACTCGGCTGCGTCGGTGTGCTCCATGACCGGCGCAACCAGGGAATCGGGACGCTGATCGTTGATGAATTGATCTCGAGGGCTCCGAACGAAGTCTGGATTACGACCGACATGCCGAACTATTTCCGTCCTATGGGTTTCGTGGAGTCGGCCGAGGTTCCGCACTCCATTGCCCAGAAACTTGACCGGTTTCGTGATTTCGGGCGGGGCCAGATCGTGGCTATGCGGCGCGTCAAGTCAAGCTGATCGAACGACGGTGACGCGACGACGCCTGCGCCAGAGCTTAAACCAATCACCAGAACGCTGAGACCCGAAGAAACCAATATGGAAGCTCCCCGCCTTGAACGGAGATTTGGGCTGCTCCATGCGAGCGCTCTCAACATGTCCAATATGGTCGGTATCGGACCGTTCATCACTATTCCGATCATAATCGGGACGATGGGAGGACCACAATGCATGCTGGGCTGGCTGGTCGGTGTTCTTATTGCGATGAGCGACGGCATGGTGTGGGCCGAGCTTTCTTCGTCGATGCCGGGATCCGGCGGGACCTACCTGTATTTGAAAAAGGCGTACGAGCGATTTCGTTTCGGAAAGGCCATGCCTTTTCTCTTCATATGGCAATTCATACTGAGCGGGCCCCTCGAATTGGCTTCCGGCACGATTGGGATTTCCATGTACGTGAACTACTTTTGGAAGTCGATGAGTCCCGCGCAAGGCAAATGGGTGGCCGCCACCGTGGCGATTCTCGCCACGCTTCTGCTTTATCGGCGAATAAACTTTATCGCGCGGGCCACTGTCACTCTTTGGTTGGGAATGATCGTCACCGTGACCTGGATAATCGCGTCGGGCCTGCTCCATTTTGATGCCGGCCGGGCTTTCGACTTTCCCGCGGGCGCGTTCAGCTTGAATCAGAGCTTTTTTGTGGGTCTGGGCGGCGCGATGCTGATTGCCATGTACGACTTTCTCGGCTACTACGACGTTTGCTACATCGGGGATGAAGTAAAGAACCCCGCGCGGGTGATACCGAAAGCAATCATCCTGTCGGTAATCGCAGTAGCTCTCATTTATGCCACGATGAACCTCTCTTTCATCGGCGTAATCCCCTGGCGCGAGGCCATGCAATCGAAATACATCGCATCGGATTTCATGGAGCGCATCTATGGACCCTGGGCCGGCGGCGCCGTTACGGTAATGATCGTGTGGACGGCCTTCGCCTCGATTTTTGCGTTACTGGTCGGGTATTCTCGAATCCCATACGCGGCCGCGCTGGACGGGTACTTTTTCAGAGTGTTTGGCAAGCTGCACCCGACCGGGCATTTCCCCCACGTTTCAGTTCTTGTCCTGGGACTTATTACTCTGATGGCCAGCTTCCTGGAGCTGGTCGACGTCATCACTTATCTCATAACAGCTCGCATCCTGATTCAGTTCCTGGGTCAGATTGCAGCCGTGACGATACTTCGCAAAACACAGCCAGGCTACCCTCCCTCGTTTCGCATGTGGTGGTATCCGCTGCCGAGTTTGATTGCGCTGACAGGATGGCTCTACATTTTTTTCACTTCCGGCTTGAAGTACGTAGTCGGGGGTCTGGCGCTGATCGCGGCCGGGCTCATCGCTTTTCTTTTGTGGCGCAAGTTCTCATCTTCTGAAATCACGGCGCCGATTCCGACAGGCCGGTCGTGACCACTTATTGCCAGGACGCAAATCCGCTCTGAGACGAATCCTGGTGTTCACAGCCTGCCCAAGGAAAAATTTTCCCTCACATGGACGCCCGTAGTTCCCAGGGCGTGGCTTTCTTCCCCTATTAACTAGCTGCAGGATATCCAGATAACCGGCGCCCTCGCGATGGCACGACGATTGCCTCTTAGCTCCGTTGTGTGCGGTTCCTGATTTCGAGGGGCCTTGTCCCTCAAACAGGCCGTGCAGCGCATTTCTTTAACCGGAGCCTACTCAAGCCGTCTCTCGGCGGCCAGGAGGGGAACAGGGGACAAGGAGGAAAAATGAACAGTAATGTCCGGGCCCTGCGCGCGACTTGTGTCGCTGCGTTGTTAGTAGTTCTGATGTCTTCGAATAGCTGGGCTGACGCTTGGAACAAGAAAACTGTCATATCGATTAACAACCCAGTGCAAATCCCCGGGGCGGTTTTGAATCCGGGAAAATATGTATTCAAGCTGGCTGACTCGCCCTCGAATCGGCACATCGTTCAGGTCTTCAACGAGGATGAGTCAAACGTCATCGCTACCGTTCTAGCGATTCCCAATTACCGCCTGAAACCGAGCGGTGATAGCGAGTTCGGTTTCTGGGAAGCGCCGGCAAATACTCCCCAGCCGCTTCGCTCCTGGTTTTACCCGGGTGATAACTTTGGTCAGGAATTCGCTTACCCGAAGCGAGAGGCCGCTGCTGATAGCCGCCACTACCAAGGAAGAGGTTCCGACAGTCACCCAAGAGCAGCAGGTACAACTTGCCCAGGCTGAACCCGCGCCCGAGCTGCCGTCCGCCGAACCGGCGGCGGTCGAGCAACAGCCTCCGGCGCCTGCTCCGGTCGAGGCGCAACCGGCGCCTGTGGAGCCGGCTCGAATCGAGGAGCCGCGGGTTGACCAGCCGCCGGCTGCGTTGCCCAAAACGGCGAGCGCGCTTCCCTTTGTCGGACTGATCGGGTTGGTCTCTCTGGGATTGGCCTTCTTGCTGCGAATGGTTCGAGCGCTGTCCTGAGCCGAGCCGGCAAGGCGAGCGCCTGGAATCGGGAATCCGGATTCACGGATTCCCGATTCCGCTTTCCGCAAGTGAAGATTCGCGATGTCAAGAGGTTGCATGTGATTGCCTCTTCAAAAAAAAGAAAACCAATCTTGCGGCGCTGGGAGAAATTCTTCCTCGCTATCGGCCTGAGCGGCTCTTTGGTTTTTGGCGCCTGGTTGCTCGCTTCTGATCGGCTCGAGTCGTACACGAGCTGGCGTTTCGACCAGGCGCTTCAAGGAAAACGAACTTCTCTGATTGCTTACATCGACTACCTGACCTTTTCCGTCTGGAAAAGGATTGTGCTCGAACCTGCAGTCGGATCTCCACGAGTGCCGATCATCGAGATTGAGAAGAACCCTCAGGGACAGCTCGCGGATGCGCAGGACAAAACTGTAACCGAAGAAGCGTCTGCCCTCCCGGCCGCAGGCTCACCGATAGGACGTCTCAATATACCGTCGATCGATCTCTCGGTCATGGTGTTGAATGGAACTGACGAGTGGGTCTTGAATCAGGCGGTAGGACGAATCGAAGGGACGGCGCTCCCGGGCAAGTCAGGAAATCTTGGAATCGCCGGACATCGGGATCGCCACTTTCGGGTTTTGAGAAAGATTCGCGAAGGAGACGAGATCACTCTTACCACTACTCAGGGAACATTCCGCTACGGTGTGGCCAATACCCAAATCGTGAACCCTGCCGACACAAGAGTTTTGAAGCCGTCCTCGCAACCCTGCCTGACCCTGGTCACCTGTTATCCCTTTTATTATGTCGGGAACGCGCCGAAACGATTCATCGTGAAAGCCCACCTCCTGCCGGCAGCTAAAGCCGAACGCGCCAGGAGCGGGACCGGAGCGTCGGAGCGGAAAAATTTCCCGTCTTCCGGGTCCGGGTAAATTTTCCGGATCGAGAAAATCATTTATTTGTCGTTAGATAAGGTCAGGTTGGCGGCTGGCATGCCTGTTGCTCAATGTCGAGAAGTGTTTCGGTGGCCTGTGGGGTCAAAACGAAGTTTGCGAAGGCCTCCTGGCTGAAGTGGCTCACTTATCGATTGGAGGCATTATGAAGAAGTTACTTTGGGTATCAATGATCCTCTTGGTCGTAGGATCACTCTGCGTGGCGTGCACCCAAACCAAAGAGAGGGAGACTGCGCAGTCTGAGCCGAAAGCCAAGATCAGCGATTCAGATCTGGAAACTAGAATCAAGGCAAGATTCAACGCTAACCCCGAACTCGCAGTTGCCAATCTTGATGTCGACGCCAATGCCGACCGGGGTGAGGTTACGCTTTCGGGAACTGTCGGATCGCAAGTCTTGCGTGCCGAAGCGGTCGACGCAGCGAAGAGCACTTATCCAGGCCTCGTGGTGAACGACAAGATTGACGTGAAACCTGCCGAGCTGGCGCGGGCGGATTACACGGAAGAGCTGGCCATGGAAGAGCGCATAAAGGCGAAAGAGTTGGGTGAGAGCATCGGGAAAAGCGTGGATGACGCTTGGATTCATATGAAGATCGTTACCAAGTTGATTGGAAACGCCTCAACTCCGGAAAGAAAGATCAACGTGGATGTCGTTAACGGTGTCGTGACTCTCCGTGGCGTTGTCGATACGGCGGATCAGAGAATAGAGGCCGAGAGAGTGGCTAAGGATACCGAGGGAGTCCAGAGCATTCAGAATCGACTGAAGGTTGGAGCCCAGAAGGCGGTCCAGAACTAGATCAAGGTCCTGTCTTCGTCGCTCCTTGGGAAAATACGCCTTCAGCGGGCAATTTATCCATGCTCCATCCGCCCGCGTATTGAAGGCGTATTTTCATTTTTGGCACTCAGGCTGTGTTGCATCTCCGGCGCACTTCGTGGCCGCACGTCCAGCTTCAGAAGGTCTGAAGGTCCCAGAATAACCCCTTGATTGACCCGAGCCGTGGGTCGTCAGAGGACTGTTGCAAAACTCTTCCGGTTTATGTGCGGGCCCGGCGATCAAGCCCGTCCGACCTACCAAGAGGGCAATGAACTTGTTAAGGACAAGTCCTTCCTATCGCGTAATGGCCCGTCGCCTGGAGTTTGAACATTTCGCAGGCACTGAAGCTCGGGTGTCGTTAACTAGGTCCGAAAGACCGGCACTTCGACCGTTCGGCGCTCATGTTGTGAGACCCTGTAGTTTGCTATCTGCGACGGGGTCTGATCAGACCGAGATAGGAAGCGGCAGGAGAGCAAGCTGAAACCGAGCGCTGGAATTCGCGGTTCCCGCCGCAAGCCCTGGTCTTCTAGTTTCCATGCCCTTCATTTTTCACGCAGCTGTGATCAAATCTAGCGGACCGAAGCCCCGACTCTGAGTCGCTTCTCCACAGCGCTCCAGTCGATATTGGAGAAAAAGGCTTCGATATATTTCGAGCGCTCTGCCGGCTTGTAGTCGAGGAGATAAGCGTGTTCCCACACATCCATTACCAGCAGAGGGTTGAACCCTGCAACATTTCCTATCTGGTGCAACGATATCCAGTGGTTCGACAGCCGGCCATTGGTGGGATCTTCATAACAGATAACCCAGCCTACACCGCGCATCTCTCCAGTCCCAACGAAATCGGTTTTCCAGACTTCATAACTCTCAAAGCTGAGCTCAGCCGCTTCAAAAAAGCCCGAGTTTCGCTTGGGTTCCGCTGAACCTCCTCGCTTCATGTTCCCGAAATAGTACTCATGTAAGACCATTCCGTTGTATTCAAACCCGAGCCGCCGCGTCAATTCTGCGTATGCAGGGGTCGTCTCTTGATTCACAGGACCCTTTCTCAGAATCTCAGCGATACTCTCATTGAGCTTGTTGGTGTTTTTTACATAGCCCTCGTAAAGTTTGAAATGCATCTGCAGGGTCTGATCCGAGATGCCG
The DNA here is from genome assembly GCA_963827655.1 of uncultured Acidobacteriota bacterium. Taxonomy (GTDB): domain Bacteria; phylum Acidobacteriota; class UBA6911; order UBA6911; family UBA6911; genus CAWHCF01. The sequence goes on along the minus strand of CAWHCF010000019.1, from coordinate 19,424 downwards.
TTCAGGCCGCTCAGATCGAACTGTTTGACTTTGTAGGTGACATTGGTAGTCATTGGTTTTTTCTCCGTGAAACTTTCTGAGATTCCTGAGGACGCTGGCTTGGGGGCGTTAACAAGTTGAGTCAGTGAATTCGAAAGAGCGGAATACTGAGAGGGGTGCTTTTGAACTGGCGATTGTCCCGGGGTAACGCACGGAGGGTAATGGAAAAGGCCGGGAAAAGTGAAGGCCTACAGGCCTCCTAAGCAGCGAAGAGCGCCGAAAGGTCGGCGCTCCGCAGCTTCAAATCAAACTCCAAAGATACTTTAAATCGGCCAGGCTCTGTGACCGTTATATCTGGGTCGAACTTGCTTCGCCCATGAGGCGTTTTCAGCGATGGGGCCGGCCCGAGCCGGCCCCAGCCGTTCGCTCTTCTCTTATGGACAGGACGGTGAGATGTGCTTGATGGCGGTTACTTTCAAGTTAGCCATTTCAGCTTTTGGTTTCTCGGTAGAGGCAGGCGGGGTGGCGGTGAAGCCCTTCCCGGCGAGCGTGCCGGTAACCTCGACCTTGTGGCCGACATGATCCTTAAGCTTTACGCCGCCGTCAGCGCTCAATTTGTAGGAAACATCGGTCTTTGCCAGCTCTCCAGGCGCACTCTTCTGAGCCGTGTCAGATCCGGCGGGGCCAATATTGGTGAGTATGAAGCTATCCGGCTCGGCGCCGGCTTTCAAGCAACCGGTCAGAGTCGTCGAGCCTCTCTCCGCGGAAGCCGGCGCCTGGGCAACCGGCGCCTGGGCAGGCGGCGCCTGTGCAGCGGGCGCCTGGGAAGGCGTCTGGGCAGGGGGTGGCGCCTGGGCATACAGCACCAGCGCGAGACTACATACCACGGTGAAGCATATCGCTAACGTTGTCCGTTTCATAAAGTTAGTTCCTCACATTACAGGTTTAGGTCTCTCGCAGTTTAGTTCTTTGCCAGGGATACAGACTAACTAACCTGTATACCGCCTTCCGTTAAACGCAAGGAGCGTGCCACAGGATGGCCGAACGGGATCAGCCAGCAGCCATGCAAGCTTTTACCGCGTTATCAAGGACTTGAAAGGACCTCAATATTTTGAGGCGTCCGGAGGCGCGTCTTTTCCGGGAAAGGTCCTCGGGGAAAAATACCCGGTAACACTCCGATGGGGCGGGGAGTCGCGCCTCGATCCCGCTGGGAACCAGGGCTCAGAGTTCAAAAATGGTGGATCCTCGAGCATGGCGCGCGGTTCGAGTGGCCTGAGGTGCCGGCAGGACAAACTCCAGGGAAATTCTTCCGCGTGTTCCGATAATTTCCGGTCAAAGGCCATTGAACAAATACTCGCCGGTCCGAGCGCCATGTTCACGGGAACGTTATTTGCGTAGTCCGAATGGTCGCGGGAAGGAGATGTAGAAAACCTTCGAACAAGGAACAAAAGCGGAATCATGACCCAGGATCCCCAGAGCATCAAAGAAGCGAAGCCGCGGTGGAACACGAAGCTGTGCTACAAGAAGCTCAGGCTTGGAAGGAGCCAAGCCCGTGGGCTGATTACCATCATCCCGGTTGCGGCGGTGATTCTCTGTCTGGGATTTCAGAGCGGCAACGTGAACAGTAAAAGTATCGAGTCTGTGCCGCAGATGGAGGAAATCACCAAGGTTCATGACCGCAATGGAAAAGTCAGAACCGCGCGTACGGAGCATCCGTTGCGGTGCCGATCTGGGCAAGGTTCATGAAACAATGGTCCTCGAATTCCGACGCAAGAGAATTCTCCATGCCGGCAGGCGTCGTTCGAATTGAACTTTGTGTCAAAAGTGGCCAGGCTGTGACTTCATCATGTCGCTCCCAGATAATGACCCCCGACGGCCAGTTCTTCAACGATACGCCTTCCACCTACTGGGAGTATTTCTTGGAGAGTAACCTGCCCAGAGTTTGTGTCGTGCATCAGCCATTCTGAAAGATCCGCCGCACCCCCGACGCTGGGAAAGTTGAACAAATTCAACAAACTTGATGGACGTGTTCGAGGTGTTTCCTCGTGTCTTTGTGGTCAGGCGCTTGCGAAATACCACTAAGGCGCGAAGAGACGAAGAAGCACTAAGGTATAATCGCCCGGAAATTTGAGGGAACGTCATGAAAGACCGAATCGAGATCGCTCAAGGGGACATAACCCGTCAAGAGGTCGACGCAATCGTCAATGCCGCTAATACCACGCTCCTGGGAGGCGGAGGAGTCGATGGCGCGATTCACCGAGGCGCGGGTCCCCAACTGCTCGAAGAGTGTCGAAGACTCAACGGCTGCCCCACAGGAGATGCAAGAATCACCGGAGGCTATAACCTGAGCGCCCGGTATGTTATCCATACGGTCGGACCTGTCTGGCGGGACGGGAAACACGATGAGGATGAACTGCTGGCGAGTTGCTACCGGAAATCCCTGGCTTGGGCACAGAAGAAAAAGTTCCGGACCGTAGCATTTCCATCGATCAGCACGGGTGCCTACGGGTTTCCTATTGAGCGCGCGTCTCGAATCGCTCTCAGGGAAATAATCAATCATCTAAAGGAAAACCCCCAGCTGAAGGTCGTCGTGGTCTGTTTCGACAAGAAAACATACGACTGCTATTCCGAGGCCCTGGAGGAATCCTGAAGCAGGCCTTGTTTCGCCATTACCGAAGAGCTCGATGGAATCGAAAGGACTGCTGGATTTTCGCTCGGTAGGACGCCTGCCATGGCCTCCCTAGCCTTGCTTCGCGTTCTTGCGTGGGTGCTATTCGCGCCGGCTTCCCAGACGGGTGCGCCAGATCAGGTACTGCGTTCCGAGAAGATTGTGGTGGCAGAGCCAGACGCCGAATTTCATCTCAAGATCCGCGCCCGCGCCCCTGGAACCTCGTGGGATCGGAAGGAACGTCCGGGCGCGCTGCTCAAGATCTTCGTCGACGACCGCTACGACCAGCATGTCTTCCTGGTTGGAGGAGGCCGAGATATGGATTACAATGTCCTCCTTGGCCCGTTGGCGCCTGGCGAGCATCGCTTGCGCATTGACTGGGACAATTCCTGGACCCCCGCCCTCGAGACCGCGCCGGAAATCCTTGCAGTAGATCTAACCGCTCTCAAGCGCGCCGATCCGGCCCAGGAACCGATCTTGCGGGCGCCCATCCTGTATATTCGAAGTGATACCGTAGCGCGCTTCAGTGATGCTCCGCTGGTTCTTTACTGGGAACGGGAAAAAGACGAGGTTACTTACACCGTCATTTTCAGCAACGAAGATGGCGGAACCAATACCGAGCGCCTTATGGCGCGCTGGGGCCGCACCACCGACATTGAATGGTGTTATCGTTATTCGAAGTCGGGAAACTCCTTCGAGGAGACGTTTCAGGGGCGCGATCACAAGACATTGCCATTTCAAGGACGAAAGCAAGGCGGGCATCCCATTCTTTACAATGTCACCGTGAACAACAATTTTGCCGACGCATCGGCGGAGGCGCCCAAGGTTCGGGTCCGTCCATTTCCAATCTTTGCCGACCTCGAGGGACAGGCGCGCGAAGTGATGATGGACCGCTTGCCGTGGACCTACGCCGTGATGGCTCAAGAAATGGCGCGCGAAGGAAAACTCGAGCGGCCCGCAAATCCGCATGCCGCGGGTGTCTCCGAACTGCGTAATTACGCCTACCTGGAAGTATGCTCGCTGCAGCGCGGAACGGAGATTTACTTTCACCTCAAGCTTCGAAGGGGTGAAGGTTGGTTCAGCTCGGATCATGGTGATCCCAAGTCGGCGATCGGCCGCAGCGGATGCGCGCGCTCGACCGTCGAACTTCCGGCTGGAACGGGTCCGGATGATCTCGAGAGTTTGCGAATCCGCTGCCGACGAGCCCCGGCTCCCGAAGGAGAAAAACCGGTACGGTCCCCGGCGGCTGAGATTCAATTGGTGCGCAAACTTTTCTTTCTCGACGACAAGTATCAACCGGGACCTAATCTGCTGGATGTCGCGCCGAACCGGAACCTCAAACCCGGCCAGTCGCTTACCATCCCAATTCCAAAATCAAGCGCAAAGACCGAGCACGCGAGGAAGCTTGTACAATGGTCATCGCCCGATCCGAGGTGAATCAAGCATGGCGACTCAAATCAGCCTGGATGAACTCTGCATCAACACCATCCGAACCCTCTCCATGGACGCCGTTCAGAAAGCCAGATCGGGACATCCCGGAATGCCCATGGGAATGGCCGCCGCCGCCTACGTTCTCTGGACCCGGTTCCTGCGGCATAATCCACGGAATCCGCAATGGCCCGATCGTGATCGGTTCATTCTCTCGGCGGGTCACGGTTCTATGCTGCTCTATTCCCTCTTGCATCTGACCGGGTATGACCTCTCTCTGGACGAGTTGAAACTGTTTCGGCAGTGGGGGAGCATGACGCCCGGTCACCCGGAATATGGCGAAACGCCTGGGGTTGAGACGACGACCGGCCCGCTCGGCCAGGGATTCGGGAACGGCGTCGGAATGGCTATTGCCGAACGCCATCTTGCGGCGCGCCTCAACACGCCCGACTTCCCTGTCATGGATCACTTTACCTATGCCATTGTCTCCGACGGCGACCTTATGGAGGGGGTGGCATCGGAGGCCGCCTCGCTCGCCGGGCACCTGGGGCTTGGGAAACTGATCTATCTCTACGATAACAACCACATCACCATCGAGGGCAATACCGAATTGGCCTTCACGGAGAATCCCAGCCGCCGGTTTGAGGCATACGGCTGGCACGTCGAGGAAGTCTCGGGTTACGATCTCGATGCCATTGAGAACGCGATACGGACAGCTCAGTCAGTGAACGGCCGGCCCTCACTGATCAATGTTCGAACCAACATCGCCTACGGAAGTCCCAACAAGCAGGATACGGCGGAGGCGCACGGCGCCCCTCTCGGTGAAGATGAAATTCGCCTTACCAAGAAAAATCTCGGTTGGCCCGAAGATGCCCAGTTTTATGTGCCTCCTGAGGCGCTGGAAGTTTTCCGAGAATCCATCCCGCGAGGCGCAAGGTGGGAGGCACAGTGGAATCAGATGCTGAACAGGTATGCGGCCGCTCATCCCGACAAATTCCGGGAATGGGAAGTCCTCATGAACGGCGGTCTAAACCAGGGCTGGGAGCGCGAGATTCCGTCGCTGGTCTCCGAAGCCAAGCCCATTGCGACGCGCGAGGCCTCGGGAAAGGTTCTCGCAGCAATTTTCCCTCACGCTCCCGGACTCGTGGGCGGATCCGCGGATCTGGCGCCCTCCACCAATACTTATGTCAAGTCCTTTGGCGATTTCCAGGCGGGCAAGTACCAGGGACGCAACTTCCATTTCGGTGTGCGCGAACACGCAATGGGCGCGATCCTGAACGGGATGGCCCTGCATAAGGGACTGATTCCCTTCGGTGCGACCTTTCTGATTTTTTCGGACTACATGCGGCCCAGCGTGCGGCTGGCCGCATTCATGAAAGCCCGCGTCATCTATGTGTGGACCCACGACAGTATCGGCCTGGGAGAGGATGGTCCCACGCATCAACCCATCGAGCACGCGGCGGCGCTGCGGGCGATTCCAGGCCTCATCTTCATTCGTCCTTCGGATGCGACTGAAACTGCGGAGGCCTGGCGCGCGGCGCTGCGGCACACTTCCGGACCCGTAGCCCTGGCGCTCACGCGACAAAAGCTCCCCGTGATCGATCGGTCGAAGTACGCTTCCGCCGAAGGCCTGCACCGGGGCGCCTATATTCTGGCGGAAGCCGAATCAGGCAAGCCCGATGTCGTCATCATCGCGACCGGATCTGAAGTCGGTGTCGCCCTTTCGGCTCGGGATGTGCTCCAGGCGAAAAGCATCAAGACTCGGGTAGTCAGCATGCCCTGCTGGGAGTTCTTTGCCAGACAGGAAGCCGCTTACCGCGAGAGCGTGATCCCTCGGTCGGCGAGGCTCCGGGTCGCGGTCGAAGCCGCCGTTTCATTCGGCTGGGAACGGTGGGTCGGCGAAGACGGCTTGATTATCGGGATCGACCGTTACGGCGCGTCGGCGCCGTTCGAGGTCTCGATGAAGAATTTCGGCTTCTCGCCCGAGAACGTCGCCCAGAAAATTCTGGAACGCCTGGCCTGACAGCCGGGCTTTCGATCGATTGACGATTGACGATTGACGATTGACGATTAAACTAGACGGCGAGCTGGGTTTTCAATCGTCAATAGGGCTCGCGCAGAAATAGCTTCACATTCTGACGCGAGGGCCGGGGGTGGCTTTGCCTCGATCCACTCACCGCCAAGGCACCCGCTCCCAAGGATCGCGAATCATGGTTGATGAGTCCAATCCGCTACGTCACGGCAGGCGAATGAGTCGCAGCCCGGAGCCATGCGTCATGGTCATCTTCGGTGGCTCGGGTGACCTGACGCGGCGCAAGCTTGTGCCGGCACTTTACAATCTCTCCCGGAAGCGATTAATCCCCGGAGGCTTCTCGATCCTGGGGCTGTCGCGCTCCCCCTTGAGTGACGACGAATATCGAACCAGGCTGCGCGAATGGGTGGACAAGGCTGGCGAAGGAGGCCCCTCCGATCCCGCGACCTGGGAGCCGTTCGCTCAGGGGATCCATTATCTACCGGCTAACTTCCACGAACCGGACAGCTACTCTCGTCTCAAGCAATGCCTGGCCGAGTACGACGCTCGCCGCGGCACCGGCGGGAACCGGATCTTTTATCTTGCGACCGCCCCCAGCGACTATGTCGACATCGTCCGAAATCTCGGAGCGTCAGGAATGGCGCGGGAAGGCGTGGATGGGTCCGGCTGGGCGCGAATCATCATCGAGAAGCCGTTCGGCCACGATCTGCAATCCGCGCGCGCGCTGAACCGGGAGGTGAACGCCGTCTTCGCAGAAGACCAGGTCTATCGAATCGATCATTACCTGGGGAAAGAAACGGTTCAGAACCTTCTGGTTTTTCGCTTTGCCAACATCAATTTCGAACCTATCTGGAACCGCCACTACGTGGACCACGTCCAGATCACGGCCGCCGAAAACATCGGCGTGGGAAGCCGGGGCGCCTACTACGAGGAAGCCGGCGCGCTGCGCGACATGATTCAGAATCACATGATGCAACTCTTGACGCTGGTGGCAATGGAGCCTCCGCCGGATTTCGGCCCCAACTCGGTCCGTGACGAAAAGGCCAAAGTCCTGCGGTCGATTCGTCCCTTCACTCCCGAGGAGATTGACCACGTTGCCGTGCGCGGCCAGTATGATGCTGGATTTGCGGCAGGTAAACACGTGCCCGGGTATCTCCAGGAGAAGGGCGTTGCTCCCGATTCGAAGACCGAAACTTTCGCCGCGCTCCGTTTCGTCGATCGACAACTGGCGGTGGGCGGGTGTGCCCTTCTATGTGCGCACTGGAAAGAACCTGGCCAAGCGCACTACGGAGATAGCCATTGTATTTCACCGGACCCCACATCTCATCTTTCGCCAGGCCGGTACGGACGAGGTGGAGTCCAACGTTCTGGCGATGCGGATTCAGCCCAATGAAGGGATCACGTGGAAATTCGCCGCCAAGCTCCCCGGGCAATCTCATTAACATACGCCCAGTAAACATGGACTTCCGCTATGGAAGCACCTTCGGAGTCCATCTGGCCAGCGCCTACGAGCGCTTGTTCCTGGATTGCATGCTGGGAGATCCGACACTGTTCGACCGGATCGATTCGGTAGAAGCCGCCTGGTCTCTCGTGCAACCTTTTCTGGATCGCTGGTCCTCGACCGACGGCGGACCCATCCCTAAGTATGCTTCAGGATCGTGGGGCCCGGCTGAAGCCGACAAACTTTTGGAGCGTGACGGACGCCGCTGGCGCCGACTATAACAATTGACGATTTACGATTGACGATTGACGATGAATGCCAGACAGGTCCATGCCCGTGATCGCCTGGATTGAACAATCATTCGCAGTCTCCCAATCGTCAATCGTCAATCGTCAATCGTAAATCCTATGACTTCTAACCTCGGAATGCCGGTCGCGGTCGATGCCGCCGTGATCGAGCAGGAACTGACATCCTTGTGGAAGTCGGAAGGCGAAAGCGAGAGGGCGGCGATCCGCGCCTGCTCCTGTAACCTGGTTGTCATTGCGCACGACCGGGCAGAATCTGAATTGCTTCCCGAACTGCTGGCTCGGGTCGCGGAGTGGCACCCTGCCGCTCGCTGATCGCGTACCGGGAAGATGAGATTCAAGGAGCCGCTGCTCCGCCGGCGCCTCCGGAATGCGCGCGTGGATTCATGCGCATTGCTTGGTCTCCACGGCGGGCGGGTCCCCAACCTGCTGCGAGACAGTTACCGTTGGCGCCCGCGGCAGCTCCGTCGCGGACCTGCCGAACATCCTGGTTTCGCTCCTGGTTCCGGATTTGCCGGTCTTTCTTTACTGGAGATCCTTCAAACCCGAGGACCAGGAACTGGCTGTGAAAGTGGCTGACTTTGCGGATTTGCTGATTGTTGATTCCCATGTCTCCAAAGACGACGCGCACAACCGGGGGCGCCTCCTGACTCTGCTGACCCACGCTCCCAAGGGGCTTTGCGTCCGCGACCTGAACTGGTCTCGTCTGACCGCCTGGCGGGACCTCATCGCGCAGTTTTTCGATCCCCCGGCGCTGCGCCGCTATGCGCGCGAAATATGCGAAGTGGAAATTCTCAGGAGCGTGGCGTCGCCGGCGAACATTCCTACCCGCACGTCTGCTGTTGACTGGATGGCTGGCCTCTCGCCTGAACTGGCAGAGAACTTCGGCCCGAACGGCAAGACGGCCAATGGATTTCTCGCTGGAACGGCCCGAGCGGAGAAGTCGTGGTCCGCTTTAGCGGCACGCCCACCGAGCTCAACCAGGCTCCGGGCATCGCTTCGATCGTTCTGCGCGCGAGGAACGGTCCCACCTTCACGGTAAGTTCGGGAAAAGGGTTCCTCCTGCATAACGGCCCGAACCGAAGGGCTCGGCCCGGCGCTGGTTCACTCGGTGACCGAGGAAGCCCGGGACGAGGCACTGCTTCTCATCCACGAGCTTTCACTTTCCGGCCAGGATCAAGGTTTTCAGCCAGGCGCTGGCCGAAGCCCTCGCCCTTGAACGGAGCTTCACGTAGCGCGCGGTGCAATTCACCGCCAGTACGCAAAGACGCCAGGAAACATGAACCGACCCAGCATTCAAATCTTCTCCGATGTCGAGACCCTGGCGCGCGCCGCCGCCGAAGAGATCGCGCTGCGCTCTGGAAAGTGCGATCGCGGAAGCGGGGTAGCGCAATCTTCGTCCTGACCGGCGGGAAGACACCCAAACCAATATACGAAACCTTGGCCCGTTCTCCTTATCGCGAGCGAATTGACTGGGAAAAGATCGATTTCTTTTGGGGAGACGAGCGCTGTGTTCCTCCTGATCACCCCGAAAGTAACTACGGGATGGCCCGGCAGACGCTCCTTTCACGAATACCGGTGGCTGAAAACCGGATCCACCGCATCCTGGGCGAGCTGGAGGACGCCGAAAAGGCGGCTCTCCGTTACGAAGCTGAGATCCGCCGCGCTGCCGCCGGCAGCGCCGAGATTCCGAGCTTCGACCTGGTTCTGCTGGGAATGGGCGAGGACGGCCATACGGCTTCGCTTTTTCCTGGCACCGTCTGGGACGAACGGATCGGCTCGTCGTCGCGGTTTCAGTACCAGGGCTCGCGAGCACTCGGATTTCAATGACCCCCCGGATCCTCAACGCGCGCGCAAGGTGATTTTCCTGACGGCAGGAGCAGTCAAGGCTCCGGCGCTGGCAAAGGTTCTGGAAGACCCGACCAACGATTATCCAGCAAAGAAGATTCGGCCCAGAGCCGATTCACTGACCTGGATGGTGGACGAAGCCGCGGCCTCGCTTCTTTCGTCCGAGATGTTGATTGAGTCTTCGCGCCTTCCGGGTGAGAATCGCTGAACTACCTCCATCCGATGCGCCACTCCGAACCTCCGATCATTTCTCGAGACCCTGAAACGCGAGAAAGAGCTTCACGTAATCGATGAGCCGATTGACCCGCGACTCGAGCTGGCCGAGATCCAGCGGCGCGTAGTGGCAGCGCATGGCCCGGCCCTGCTTTTTACGCGGGTGACGGGAACTCAGTTTCCCGTGGCGACCAATCTTTTCGGGACGCGCCGCCGGATCGATCTGGCGTTCGGAGAAGAGCCTGCCCGCTTTTTCAGGAGAGTCGTGGAGGCGGCGGAAACCCTTATGCCCCCCAGCGTCTCCAGGCTGTGGTCCTTTCGCGACCTGGCCAGAATGGCTATACGGTTGGGCAGGACGTCTCGCCGGACAGGTCCGGTGCTCGAGAAGGTCATTGAGCCGCCGCGACTCACGTCGCTGCCGCAGATCCAGAACTGGCCCCAGGATGGCGGGCCCTTCATTACGTTGCCTCTGGTGTACACGGAGCACCCCGCCACCGGAAAAGGGAATCTCGGCATGTACCGGAACCAGATCTACGATGATCGGACAGCCGGGATGCACTTCCAGATCCACCGCGGTGGCGGATTCCATTACCATGAAGCGGAGAAGCAGAACCGGCCCTTGCCGGTGAATCTATTCCTGGGTGGGCCACCCGCCCTGATCATGTCCGCCGTCGCGCCGCTGCCGGAAAATGTTCCTGAGCTGATCCTCGCGTCGCTGTTGCAGGATGGACGTCTGGCACACGTTCTCGATCCTGGCATCAGTTCGCTTCCGATCGTGGCCGAAGCCGATTTTCTTCTGGCCGGACAGATACCGCCCAGGGTGCGGCGGCTGGAAGGACCCTTTGGGGATCACTACGGCTACTATTCCCTGGCCCACGAGTTCCCTGTTTTCGAGGTTCACAAACTCTATCATCGCCGCGATGCGATCTTCCCGGCGACAGTTGTGGGACGTCCGCGCCAGGAAGATCACTACATTGGAGAATACCTTCAGGAACTCTTCGCGCCGGTGTTCCCGCTGGTCATGAATGGCGTTGTGGATGTCTGGGCCTACGATGACGCGGGTGTGCACCCGCTGGCCTCCGCCGTGGTTCGCGAGCGATACCGCCGCGAGGCGTTCATGGCCGCGATGCGCATTCTGGGCGAAGGTCAGCTCTCGCTGACGAAGTTTCTGATCGTGACCGACGCTCGTCTGGATCTGAAGAAGTTCCGATCCCTTCTCGTCCATGTTTTGGAGCGCGCCGATTTCGCCACCGATCTCTTTATTTTTTCCAACGTCTCTCAAGATACACTGGATTACACGACCCGGACCCTGAACCAGGGGAGCAAGGCAATTCTGCTTGGGCTGGGTGACAGGAAATTCCAGCTTCAAGAAACACCGCAGGCGATGTTGCGAGAATCGGTCTTTCGCCGGCAGGCTGTTTTTGCACCGGGTGTGCTGGTAGTCGAGGGCCCGCCCTGGCGCGAAGGCGACACCGCGGTGGAGGATCTCCTGCAGGAGAACGCAGTCCGGCCGTTCCGTCTCGTGATCCTGGTGGATGATGCGGCAGACTGCGTGCGGGATGAGGCATCCTTTCTGTGGACCGTCTTTACGCGGCTCGAGCCGGCGGCCGATATCTATGCCCATCAATCGCGTCTGCTTCGATACCACGTCAGCATGTCTGCACCCGTGGTTTTCGACTGCCGGATCAAAGCGTGGTTTCCCCCGCTGGTCGAACCCTTGCCTGAGACGGTAAGGCGTGTCGATGACCTCTGGCCCAAAATCTTTCCTGGTGGCCTTACGCATTAGTCATTTGTCATTCGTAGAAGCCTTATCGGTACGGTTCGGCGCGAATGCCTCGAAGCGCAGGCAAGCTTCGCAATCCAAGCCGGATTTCGCCAATGGCTTCTGAAGCGTGATGGAAATCCACTCGAGCGGCTCGACGGCAAACGTCGTCCTCGATGTCGGGTTCAGGCTTGTGGCGCTGGTTAGTCGGCAGGCCGTAGAAGAACTTGACTTAGCCGTGGGAAGTGAAGTCGCTGCGGCCTTCAAGGCGTCCGCCGTGCACCTGATCCCTCACGGCTCCGCGCCCTGATTGGAATTTCAGATTTCGGATCGCGGATTGGACGGCATTGTGACGGCAAACTGCCAATCCGAAATCCCCAATCCGCAATTCCTATGCGGGGGTTTTGCCGTTGGACGTCGCGGGACCGAAATACTGCGAGCAGGCGAGCGGGACGCCACTCCCGCAGGTCATCGAAATACGAATAAACGACGGGCGACACCAGGAGTGTCAGCAGAAGACAGAGTATTTGGCCGCCGATGATCGTTACGGCCATCGAGGCGCGCGACCCGGCGCCGGCACCCCTGCCGAATGCGATGGGCAGCATTCCGGCGATGATCGCGATCGTGGTCATCAGAATCGGACGCAACCGGACATGGCTCGCCATGATCAGGGCTTCGTGGCGTTCCATCCCCTCGGCCCGCAGCGTGTTGGTGTAGTCGACCTGGAGAATCGTGTTCTTCTTGACGATGCCGAAGAGCATCAAGAGGCCGATCGCGCTGTAGACGTTCACCGTCATCCCCATCGCCATCAATGCCAGCAGCCCGGCTGGGAGGCTGAGCGGAAGCGAAGTCATGATGGTGAGCGGGTGGATAAAGCTGTTGAACTGTGACGCCAGCACCATGTAGATGAAGGCGATCGCCAGGATGATGGCGATTACGAAGTCATTTGACGCTTCTTCGAGGGTGCGCGCGCTCGAGCCGAAGCTGGCCTGATAGCCGAGCTTCATGTTGAGCTCGTCGATCTTCTCGCGGGCCTTCGCGACTGCCGCGACGAGCGGCAGCCCGTCCAGGTTCGCGGACATCCTAATGTTGCGCTGGCGGTTGTAGCGGCTGATCGACGCCGGGCCCTTCTCCAAACGAAGCTGGGCGATGTCACTCACGCGCACGACGCGCTGCGTCGTCGACGGAATCAGCAGGTCGCCCATCGACTCGGCATTTCGGAATTGCTCGTCCAGCCGCATCCGTACGATGTAGTTATCGTCACCCTCGCGGAAGCGTGAAACTTCCTCGCCGCCGACCAGAGTACGGAGACTCCCAGCCAGCGAGTCGATCTGGACACCCAGGTCCGCCGCGCGGGAGCGGTCGATGTTAACGCGAAGCTCGGGCAAAGCCGGCTCGAAATAGCTGTCCGGGTCGACCACGCCGGGAATAGTCCGCAGCTTCACGATCAACGCCTGCGCGTATTCGTACAGTTGGTCGATGTCAGGACCCTGGAGATTTAGTTCCAGCCGGTTGGTGCTCTGGTTGCCGCCCCTGCTGCGCTGGCCTCCTCCTGATGTCGATGCCCCCGACAGATCCGTGCCACCCGAGATGCTGATGCGGGCCCCACCCCCCGGCGCCTTCGAAGCCGCCTGCATCGTATAACTGCGCAGGCGCAGGCGGGCCAGCCGCATGATCTCCTGTTGTGACAGCTTCCGTTCCTCATGCGGCGTTAGGCCGACATAGATGTTCGAGTAACGCGTGATGCTCGTAAAGATCGTCTGGACCTCAGGGAGCTGTTGCAGCTCGCGCTCGATGTCCTGAATGTAGCGGTCGCTCCGCTCCAGGCTCGTTCCGGTAGGCATGCGGACGGAGACGCTGAATTCGCTCTGGTCATCCTCCGGCACCAGCTCCTTTCCGATTCGGGGGAAAAGCAGCAAAGCCGATACCGATACGATCGCGGCAATCAGCAGCATCACGAATCGGTGGTGAAGCGACCAGACCATCATCCTGCCGTATACACGGTCGATCAGACCGTACAGCCCCTTCTTAGAACCCCCATGCGCCTTCGCGTCTTTGGGGCGCAGCCAGATGGCGCAGAGCGCGGGCGTGAGAGTGAACGCCACGAACATCGAGATCATAATCGCGGCTGCCGACACGATGCCGAAACTGAAGAAAAAGCGGCCGATCTGGCCCGTCATGAATGCGACCGGAAGAAAGATCACGACGAGCGACAGCGTCGTTGCCATGACGGCCAGGCCGATCTCGTTCGTTGCCGCCGACGCCGCAAGCTTCGGCGTGATACCCTTCTCCTCGACGTAGCGAAAAATGTTCTCGAGGACGACGATCGCGTCGTCGATGACGATACCCGTCGCCAGACTGAGCGAGAGCATGGTCATGTTGTTCATCGTGAAGCCGAAGAGCTTCATGATCGTGAAAGTGCCGATAATCGAGGTCGGGATCGCCAGCGCCGCGATGACCGTGCTGCGCAAGTTGCGGATGAAGAGGAATACGACTGCGCTTGCGAGCAAGCTCCCCAGGATGAGGTGCATCATGATGTCGTGAACCGAGCGGCGGATGAAGCGCGACTGGTCGCGGATCGTCTGCACGACAATGTCGGCAGGCAGGATCCGTTTGACCCGTTCGAGGCGGGCTATCAAGGCATCCACGACCGCTACGGTGTTGGTCCCCGACTGCTTGCGGATCTCGAGCGCCACGGCGGGCCGCCCGTTGAGCCGAGCCGTCGAGCGAGGCTCCTCGATCGTGTCGATCGCCCGCCCGACGTCGCTCAATGTGATCACCGACCCCTGGCGATAGGCAAGGATGACGCGGTTGAAGTCCTCCACCTTGAGGACGCGGCCCATGGTGCGCAGCGCGATCTCCGAGGGTCCGGTAATGAATGACCCGCCGGGGATTTCGACGTTCTGGCGCTGCACGGCAGCACGCACCTGCTCGACAGTTAGTCCATAGGCCTTGAGGCGGTCGGCATCGAGCAGGAGCTGGATCTCGCGCCGGCGCTCGCCCATGAACTGGATGTCGCCGACGTCCTTGACTGTTTCGAGCTCCTGCTTGATCTTCTTGTCGGCGATCTCGGTGATCTCCTTCTGCGTGCGGTTGCCGGATATCGCCAGCGTCAGGATGGGAGCGGAATCGGGATCGAACTTCGTGATCTCGGGGGGAAGCGTGTCGCGCGGGAACCTCGATACAATGGTCGCGACCTTGTCGCGGACGTCCTGGACGGCGGTGTCGATGTCACGCTCGAGAACGAAACTGATACTTACGTAGGCAAAGCCCTGATTGGCAAACGAGCTCACCTCGTCGATGCCGTTGATAGTATTGACGACTTCCTCGATCGGCTTGGCGATTTGGGTCTCAACCTCCTCGGGGCTCGCTCCCGGAAGCATGACCCTGACGGTTACCGAGGGGTAATCCGTTTTGGGCATCAGGTCAAGGCCCAGCTCGCGGTAGGAGAATAGGCCCATGACGACGAGCGCCGATGTCATCATGAAAGCAAAGACCGGGCGCTTGATGCTGATATCCGCTAAAGTCATGGGCGCTCCTTGCCGGCACGCGCCGGCTCGACATCGACAGGCACACCCGTCGCCAGCTGGCTCAGGTTCGACCCAGCCAGAACTTCATTGCCGCGGAGCCCTTCACGGACTTCGAGCAGCTTCCCCTGCCGCGCACCGATCGTGACTACGTGCTGGCGCACCTTGCTCTGCTCGACGATGAAGACGCTCGAGACCCCCGCTAGCGTGGAGATCGCCTCTTCAGGAACTGCGATGATTCCTTCGTCGACCTGCGTGGCAATGATTCCCTTGGCAAAGAAACCGGGCTTCAGCTTCCATTGCGGGTTATCGACCAGGATCTCGATCGTGAAGGTGCGGGTCGCCTGGTCGACCGCCGGGCTCACAAAAGCCACCTTTCCCTGAAAGAGATCCTCAGGAAACGCTTCTACGCGGAAATGGGCGCTCAGCCCAGGACGGATCACTCCAGCGTGCCGCTCCTGCACCGCCGTTCGAAGTTTGAGTGGATTCATCTGCACGATTGTGACGATCGCGGCGTTCTCGCGGATGTATTCGCCGGGGTGGATCAACCGCTCGCTGATGCGCCCCCCCACCGGGGCGCGTATCGTGGCGTCGGCGAGTTTCTTCTGAGCGAGTTCATAGGCAGCCCGGCGATCCTGCAGGCTGGCCTTCAGACTCTGGACATTCTGCAGTGCCGCCTGATACCCCGCCTCGCTCATTTTGAATCGGGTCTGAGCCGCGTCCATGTCAGCCTGCGGCAGGAGTCCCTGCTTCGAGAGCTGGAAGGCGCGCTCGAGTTGTGCTTGAGCGTCCTCGCGCTGCGCCTGGGCTAGCCGCACCGCGGCGATCTGGTCTTCTGGTGGAGGTTCTTTGACCTTGACCCCGTCGATGTTGAGCTGCGCCTCCGTCTGCCTGAGGAGGCTCTCGGCGCGCCGGAGCGCGATCTCCAATTCCTGAGGATCGATGCGCGCAAGCACCTGCCCAGGACGGACTTCCTGACCCAATTCGATTTCGGCCTCGCGTACGACGCCCGCCACTTCACTCGAAACCGTCGCCTGGTCGGGCGAAATCACGGTACCCGAGATGTCGACTTGCCGCGCGATCGAGATCCGGTCGGGTGTCACAGTGCGGACCGTGACCCCTGCACGTTTCCCACCCTCGGCCTTGCCGGCCTCGGTTGCGCCCGTGCAGCCGGCGACCGCGACAGCCAGTGCAGCCCCCGGAATCAGGATTTGCCACAGGAGCTTTAAGCTTTTCATACTACTCATGTTGGCTTAATACGTTTTTCTGCTGATTCTGTTTTGCGCAAACGGACTTATTTTGCCACAGCGGGGGGTCGGATTAAAGGATACAGATGATCGTGTATAACGAAACTGGCAATTCCCTCCTCGTACACGTTCCCGTTTCCGTTCCCGTTTTCCGGCGGTTTCGGGAACGTGGACGGGAACGGGAACGAGAGGACGCTTTCCCAAAAACGGTTATGTACCCGATGAACGCGTCCTATCATTTGGAGGTTCTTAGTCTCCACAGTTTCCGCTTGATAGTAATCCCACTTTGATACCTGAGACTCACTATCTTGAAACGTTTCAACACCTTGGTCTACCCTTACAGAACCCAGGAGGCTCCCATGTCTCGCTGCATTCTTCCTCTGGCGCTACCCTGGGCGCGCGCAACGACCAGCGGATCGAGGTCGTGGACTCGGGGCCGGATCGCGATCCTCCATGGCGGTTACGATCATCGGCGGGCAAATGCTTTGCTTACTCCTTACGCTGCTGATCTCTCCGGTCGTGTATTCGTACTTCGACGATCTGCGCGAGTGGGAGCCGAGGCAGCTGCTCGCCTGGCTGCGCCGCGCAGGAAAACCGGGCGAAGCGCCGCCGGAGCGGGAAATCCCCGGGCGATCTTAGCGTTTCTTCGTGTCACTCTTCGAGTTTGCGTGTCCAGTGGTGTGGTTTTGTTGCCGCGCAAATCACGACTCGCCTGTCTACCAGCCGCCTGCCTTATGCCGTCTTGTTTTGTCTGATTGCGGTCGAAGTCCTGGGGCAGCCCAGCGCGATCGCGACCGGCGCAACCGTGGACGCCTTCGCCTCCGAGCGGCTCCATCCAATTCGATGGCGAGCTGGATGAGCCGGCGTGGCGGCAGGTAGCCAACATTGCCGAACTGATTCAGCAGTCGCCGAAACCTGGTGAGTCTGCCCCGTACGAACCGCCAGTGCGGGTCCTGATCAGCCCGACGAGCTCTATTTCGGTTTCGATTGCAGCGATACGGAGCCTTCAGGATTGCCATCCACACCATGCAGAGGGATGGCGATGTTGAAGCGGACGACACCGGGCCGTATCCTCGACACCTACGGGGATCGGCGCACGGGCTACTTTTTTCAGATCAACGCCGCCGGTGCGCGCGTCGACGGGCTGGTTGCGGACCCTGAAGACCCGAGCCTCGATTGGGACGGCATCTGGGATGCGCGAACGTCGCGTTCGGATCGAGGCTGGTCGGGCCGAGATTATTATTCCTGCACGCTCACTCAGTTTTGCCGGGGGCCGGTCTTCCTGGGGCGTCAACTTCGAACGAAACATCGCGCGCGACCGAACCGTTCTGCGCTGGAGCTCCGCAACGCTCGACTCCTTCTTCTACGACCTCAGCAGGGCAGGAACCTTGAGCGGTGTCCAGGACCTGAGGCAGGGTTTGGGTCTTGAGATCAGCCCGTATGTAGTCGGGCGCATGAAGGACTTCTTCCAGGAACAAGGCCGCACCTGGCAAGGTTCCCCTGGCATCGACGTCACTTATCGCATGACGCCTCAAATGGCCGCGGTGTTCACCGTCAACACCGATTTTGCCGAAACGGAAGTAGACTCGCGTCAGTTGAACCTGACGAGATTCCCGTTGTTCTTCCCTGAGCGCCGCACGTTCTTCCTTGAGGGCGCCAATCAATACGAGTTCGGCCTTGGTCTGGAGGAGCAGTTCATCCCCTTCTTTTCGCGCCGCGTGGGTCTGTTCGAAGGCCAGCCGATTCCGATCAATGCAGGCGTCAAGCTCAACGGCCGGGCGGGCCGCTGGAATATCGGCTTGCTCGATGTGCAGACCCGCGATGCCACACTCCAGGGATCGAACACTCTCGTGCCCGGCACGAATCTTTTCGCTGGGAGGGTTTCCTACGACGTGAATTCCAGGCTCCGAGTCGGCACCATGCTAACGAACGGAACTCCCGACGGCATTCGCCGGAACAGGTTTGCCGGGTTCGACGGCGTCTGGCGTACTTCAGAGTTCCTCGACGACAAGAATTTTTTGATCGGGGCCTGGAGCGCCTTCAGCGCCGGTGACATCGCTGAGGGCGATCGGTCAGGTTGGGGGTTCAAAATAGATTATCCGAACGACCTCTGGGATTGTTTCACTTCGTTGAACCAGTTCGGTGAAGCGCTCGATCCGGCACTTGGTTTTCTCCCACGACCCGGCACTCGCCGGTTTGACGCTGATTGCGAATTCAAGCCGCGGCCTCGCAAGGACGGACCATTTGGGTGGATTCGCCAGCATTTCATGGAGCATCGCTTCTACCGGGTCGTAAACCACATGGGCCAGCTCGAGTCGCAGGGTTTCTCCTGGTCGCCCATCAACGTGGAGCTGGAGTCCGGCGATACCTTCGAGTTGACGTGGGTTCCCTCGTATGAGTTCTTGCCGGCGCCCTTTGAGATTGCCGAGGGCGTTACGTTGCCGGAGGGTGGCTATCGGTTCGACCGTTTTCGTGTGGAGTTTGAAACCAGCGAGCATCGGCGGTGGGCATTCGGGAACGAAACCTGGTTCGGCACCTTCTACAACGGGCGGCTTCTCCAGCAGCAGAACTCCTTGAACTTTACGTCAGCCGATGGAAACTGGCAGGCCGGCGTCGCGAGCGAGCATAACTTCGGCGACCTGCACGAGGGAAAATTCATCCAACGGCTCTGGCAGCTTAACCTTGCCTACGCCTTCAACCCGAACCTCATGCTTACGACTTTCTTGCAGTACGATAACGAATCGCAGAACGTCGGCAACAATATGCGCCTGCGCTGGACCATCAAGCCGGGCAACGATCTGTTTATCGTGTGGAACCGGGGCTGGAAACGCCTGCTGTTGAGCCGCGACGACCTGACAATCATCCCCGAAACCGAACTTCTGGCGCTGAAGCTGCGCTGGACCTTTCGCAAGTAGGAAGATTCTTGGTGTTTTCAGTCTTAGCGGTATTTCGCAGACTCCTCTAACCACGAAGA
>CAWHCF010000018.1:0-56573 GCA_963827655.1 uncultured Acidobacteriota bacterium | reverse complement strand
TATTTGGTGCGCAGCGCTCGAAAACTTTATCAAAAATTCATGGCGCCTTGC
Organism: uncultured Acidobacteriota bacterium; assembly: GCA_963827655.1. Taxonomy (GTDB): domain Bacteria; phylum Acidobacteriota; class UBA6911; order UBA6911; family UBA6911; genus CAWHCF01. The sequence continues at coordinate 56,522 of CAWHCF010000018.1, read as the reverse complement.
TCTGCAAAGGCATAAGCTGCCCTTCTACGCATCTCGTCGCGCGTTTTCAAACCCAGGATTCGGGGAGATTGCCGCTTATGGGTTCGCCTGCCTCCAGCGACTGTCTCGGCCGGCTCGCGGCCAACCGTCGTTTGCGCCTGTCCGTTCAGTACGCTTCGATACTGGTCCTTTCCCTGTTGTGGTTTGCGGCGCCTCAGAGCCTGCGCGCCGTTTCCACGACGGTCGTGATCAGCGAGTTTCGAGTTCGCGGCCCGAACGGCGGCAGCGACGAATTCGTGGAGCTCTACAACCTGGCTTCGAGCCCGGTCGATATCTCGGGCTGGAAACTGAAAGGATCAAACAACGCCGGAACCGTGAGTGTGCGTGCCACGGTGCCGTCAGGAAAGATCATTCCCGCGCACGGCCACTATCTATTCACGAACAGCAGCACGGCGGGCGGACCCTATAGCGGTTCGGTGCCCGGTGACGAGACGTACGCCACCGGAATCACGGACGACGGCGGTATTGCCATTACGCTCCCGGACGACACGATCGTCGACCAGGCGGGCCTGAGCTCGGGCTCCGCGTACAAGGAAGGGACCCCGCTCGCCAGCCTCGGAACCTCCAATCTTGATCGCAGCTACGAAAGAAAGCCGGGAGGCGCCGCTGGAAGCGGACAGGATTCGGATAACAACTCGGCCGATTTTCAACTGATCGCACCCAGCGACCCGCAAAACACAAGCTCGGCTCCCTCGGGCTCGCCGACAAACCCCACCGGCTCGGGCTCGGCGAACCCTTCCACCGTCGCAGCCGGTGGAACCACGCTACTGACGGTCCAGGTGACGCCGGGACAGAACCCCACGAGCAGTGGGATCGCCGTCGGGGCAGACCTCTCGTCGATCGGCGGCCTCGCGAATCAACCATTGTTCGACGACGGGAGCAACGGCGATGTGACTGCGGCCGACCGGGTCTTTTCGTTTCAAGCCACGGTAAGGATGGGTACGACGCCGGGGGCCAAAACGATACCGGCGGCGATCACCGACGCTCAGGCTCGCACGGGATCGACCGGCATTTCTCTGACGATCCAATCTGATTCGATCGCTCCCGGAGCGGTGGTCATCAGTCAGATCTACGGCGGCGGCGGCAACTCTGGAGCCGTCTTCAAGAATGACTTCATCGAGATCTTCAACCGAAGCTCGGCCGCGGTCAATGTATCGGGCTGGTCCGTCCAGTATGCATCGGCCACCGGCACCTCGTGGCAAAAGACCGATTTGAGCGGGACGATCCCCCCGGGTCGATACTTGCTCATCCAGGAGGCGAGTGGCACAGGAGGCACCGTCAACCTCACGCCCGATGTGGTCGGGTCCATTTCGATGGCTGCGGGCGCCGGAAAGGTGGCGCTCGTATCGACTACCATCCCTCTCTCCGCAGGTTGTCCCACAGGTTCGTCCGTCATCGATTTCGCCGGGTATGGTTCGAACGCGGACTGTTTTGAAGGAGCCGGACCGACTCCGGCTCCCGGCAATACAACGGCCGCTATGCGCAGAAACAGCGGCTGCATCGACACTGACAACAACTCGGCCGATTTTCTTACCGGCACGCCGAACCCCAGAAACTCGGGCACCCCATTCAATAGCTGTATTTTGCCTCCGGTACCCACGTTGACGATACACGACATCCAGGGAAGCGGTCTGACTTCGCCTCACGTCGGTGCCACCGTCCAGACAACGGTCGCCATCGTAACGGCGGTAAAGAGCAACGGGTTCTTCATCCAGACGCCCGACACGGACGTGGACTCCGATGCGAATACGTCCGAGGGAATCTTTGTTTTCACCGGCTCGACCCCGCCCGCTGCCGCCGCGGTGGGGAACGCAGTCGCGGTTACCGGCAGGGTAGCGGAGTTTATTCCCTCGGCGGATCCTGCCAGTCCGCCGCTAACCGAGATCTCAGGCGCGCCGACGGTGGCGCTCATATCGACCGGAAATCCATTGCCACTTCCGGTCACGCTCACCTCGGCGACTACGAGTCCAACGGGCACGGTCGAACAACTGGAGCGATTCGAAGGGATGCGCGTACATGTGGATTCGCTCACTGCGATCGCCCCCACGCAGGGAAGTGTCAGCGAAGCCAACGCTACCTCGACGTCCAACGGAATCTTCTATGCGGTGATCACCGGCGTGGCGCGCCCGTTTCGTGAACCTGGAATCCAGGTTCCCGATCCCTTGCCGCCGGGAAGCCCTGCCGGTGTTCCTCGCTTCGATGCAAACCCCGAACGATTGCGTATCGACAGCGGGGCCCAGACCGGCTCGACGAAGCTGGAGGTCACCTCCAGCGCCTCGATCACGAACGTGACCGGTGTCCTCGATTTCTCCTTCCGGACCTACTCGATCCTGACCGACCCGGCTCCTGTCGCCACGGTCACGGGCAATCTCAGCGCTCAGCCTGTTCCCAACCCTGAGCGGGACCAGTTCACCGTCGCCTCTTTCAATATGCAAAGGTTCTTCGATACCGTGAATGACCCCGGGATCGATGACGTGGCGCTGAATCCGACGGCTTTCAACAATCGCCTCAACAAGGCGTCGCTCGCCATACGCAACGTCATGAAGTCGCCGGATATCATAGGAGTGGAGGAAGTCGAGAACCTGGCGACCTTGCAGGCCCTGGCAACCAAGATCAATAACGACGCGGTCGCTGCTGGAATGTCGAACCCTCTATACGTCGCCGCTCTGGTCGAGGGAAACGATATCGGAGGAATTGACGCCGGCCTGCTCGTAAAGTCGTCTCGCGTGATCGTTATGGATGTGATACAGGAAGGAAAGGACGCAACCTATGTCAATCCGAACAACGGGCAACCGGAGCTTCTGAACGACCGCCCTCCGCTGATTCTGCGCGCCGCGATACCAGGTGTCATGGATCCGCACTTTGAGCTTACGGTGATCGTAAACCACCTCCGCTCGCTCTCCGGCATCGATGACGCGGCAGACGGCGCGCGAGTCCGGGCCAAGCGCCGCGCGCAGGCGGAATTCCTTGCCAACCTCGTGCAGGCGCGGCAGCTTCTGAATCCCGGCGAGCGGATCGTACTGGTGGGCGACTTCAACGCCTTCCAGTTCAACGACGGCTATGTCGATACGATCGGAACAATCAAGGGAACGCCAGCGCCGGCCGGCCAGGTCGTACTCGCCAGCTCCCCCCTCGTGAATCCGGTTCTCACCAATCTTGTCGATGCGGTCCCCGCCGCCGAAAGATACTCCTACTCGTTCGACGGCAATGCGCAGGTCCTCGATCACATCCTGGTCAACGACGCTATGTTGTCTTCGGTTCGGGGCATCTATTACGCGCGCAGTGACGCCGACTTTCCCGAATCTCTGCGCAGCGATCCAAGCCGGCCGGAGCGCGTCTCCGATCACGACATGCCGGTTGCCTATTTCACGCTCGATGTGAGGCCGCCTCTGACGACGGCCACGATCGCGGAGAATCAGAATGCGAACGGCTGGTACACTTCCGATGTGCACGTGACGCTGAATGCGGCGGACCACGCGGGGGGAGCCGGAGTGCAGAGCATCAAGTACTCGCTAACCGGCGCCAGCATTGGCGGCGGGACCGTTGATGCTGCATCGCTTCCGCTCGTGCTCGGCGCTGAGGGGACCACGACATTGAAGTACTATGCCGTCGACCTCGGAGGTAACGTCGAGTCCACCCACACCCTGGTCATCAAGATCGACAAAGCTCCGCCGACGCTCGCTTGTCCTCAGAGCATTGCCGTCGAGGCCTCCGGGAGCGCCGGCGCAACGGTAAACTATCCTCCGGCGAACGCTTCCGACACTGTTTCTCCGCCGAACGTCGGCTATTCGAAAGTGTCCGGAACGGTGTTTCCCATCGGAATCAGCACCATCGATGTCACCGCGACGGATGAAGCAGGGAACAGGTCTACCTGCTCCTTTACTGTGACGGTTCGCGCTCCCACCACTCGCGCCGTACCATAGAGGTCTTGGATCGGCGCTGAAGAAGAGCTACAACAGCGTCTTCGTATCTTAGTGGTGGCTTTGTTTATGCGCATTAACCGCCAGGACACGAAGACTCCAAGGCCTATTTGAGTCCTGGTTGTTAATTCCTAGAAGCTGTACTTGAGAGCGAACTGGATCTGCCTCGGACTATTGGCGGTGGCGGTGACTCTCCCAGCCGCGGCTGTGTCAACCTGTGTATTGGGCGCGACGAAGTTGGGTGTGTTGGTGGAGTTGAAGAACTCAGCCCGGAACTGAAGCCGCGATCCTTCTCGAACCTGAAATTCCTTGAAAATCGAGAAATCGAAAACTTCGAAACTTTTTTTATTTGGATGCGCCTATCGCTGCGTTTTCCCCGGTCGCCCACGCCTCAGTGGTCCATGGCGGGAGGTTAGATGCGACCGAGCACCGACTTACGGAGTATAATGTCCATCAATGTCCTATGATTTCAGGAAGCACTTTTCTTAAGGCCGCGCCGGAGCAAACGGGATGAAGCGAGTCTACTCCTCGCCAGACCCTCTAGTGACGGGACTTGTGAAGACCTCTTTGGAGGAAGCGGGAATTTCATGTGAGATTCTCGGCGGCGACCGCTCGGGATTGACTTGGGCGGTTGGGTGGACGGAATCCTGGCTGGAGGTCTGGATCGTTGAAGACGCACATGAGGCGCAGGCTACGGCAATTGTGGAGGAGATCCTTTCGAGGGGCGAGGCGACCCAGCCAGAGGATACCGAATCCGAGTGAACTCAGCCGATTCTTCAAGCCGCCAGCGAACAAGGATCTTTCATCATGAAGCTGATCTCCATCAACGTAGGACTTCCTCGAGACGTCACCTGGCACGGCAAGACCGTGCGAACGTCCATCTGGAAGAGCCCTGTCGAAGGCAGGGTTCGTCTTTCAAAACTCAACCTGGACGGCGATCAACAGTCCGACCTTTCGGTGCACGGCGGAGTCGACAAGGCCATCTACGCCTACCCGTACGAACATTACTCATTCTGGCGCAGCCAGCTTCCTGACCCGGATCTTGCCTGGGGCGCCTTCGGCGAGAACTTCACCACCGAGGGACTCCTTGAAGATCAGGTGCATATCGGAGATCGTCTGCGCGCCGGCTCGGCCGAATTTATCGTGACGCAGCCGCGAATGCCATGCTTCAAGCTCGGGATTCGCTTTGATCGCCCTGACATGGTGAAGCGCTTTCTTCACAGCAAACGCACCGGCTTCTATCTTGCGGTAATTCACGAGGGAGAAGTCGCGGCCGGTGATTCGATCGAGTTCACTGATCGACAAGAGAGCGGGTTGACCATTACTGATATAGTGAATCTCTACACGGTGGATTCCGAGAACCAGGAATTTTTGCGGCGTGCCACCGAACTACCTGCTCTTCCGGACGCCTGGAAAGAATACTTCCGCAAACGCCTTTGGGACGCCGACGTCTGATTGTCGGCCCAGGAACTCTCAGCTTGATGAGAATCATTTTCCGCCTGCATCTCATACACACAGTCGCTTCCTGATCGGAGAATGAAACGGGAATCCTACTTCCAGTAACTTCCCAAAACTTCCCGTTCGGGTTCGCGCCGGCAAGACGATCGCCTTGCATCGTTCCAGCGATTGGCATATCTAATACCCTCTGCGTCTTTGAGTCTTGGTGGTTGACGTTCGTGGTGGAGTGTCCGTATGCCCAAATGGGATTTGAATCGCAAATACACGAAATCAATTCTGAATACCATCGGCTCCACCCCTCTGGTACGGCTCAATCGCGTCACCGGCGGAATCAAGCCCGAAATCCTGGTCAAACTGGAGTACTTCAGTCCATCCGGTTCATTGAAAGACCGCATTTATCTCAACATGATCGAGAAGGCCGAGCGGCGGGGCGCGTTGAAGAAAGGAATGACGATTCTGGAATGCTCGACGGGTAACGCCGGCATCGCTTGTTCTTTCATCGCCGCCGTTAAAGGATACCCGTGCATCATTGTCATGCCCGAAGGAATGAGCGAAGAGCGGAAGAAAACCGACGTGGCCTATGGCGCTCAAATGGTCTACACCCCCGGCGGTGAATCAGATGTGGACCTCGCGCTCGAAAAGCTTGAAGAGATCCGCCGCAAGGATCCGAAGAAGTACTGGGTACCCTCTCAGTTCGACAATCCGGACAACATAGAAGCGCACTACAAGACCACGGGCCCTGAGCTCTGGGAACAGACCTCGGGTCGGATCGATGCTTACGTAGCAACGCAAGGGACGGGAGGGCAGATCACGGGCATTGGCAGATACCTGCGCAAGATGAAACCGCAGGTGAAACTGTACGCCGCCGAACCCGCCGAGTGCCCTTTGCTCTCGCGTCGTGAATGGGGAGTTCATCAGATCGAGGGGATCGGCGACGGGTTCGTGCCGCGCGACCTCGATCTGAGTCTGCTCGACGGCATCGTTACCGTAGGATCGGAGGAAGCGATTGCAATGGCGCGGCGGCTCGCGAGAGACGAGGGGATCTTTTGCGGCATCTCGTCGGGCGCCAATGTTGTCGCGGCTCTGAAGGTAGCCGGCCGCCATCCCAAACTGCGGCGACTCGTGACCATGATCTGCGACTCGGGACAGCGGTATTTCTCGACCGAGCTATGCGGGGCGCCGAAACATGTCGAGTCCCCGGAGCGGGAACATCCCGTGGATGAATACACCCGGAAACAGCTGGATAAGTACCAGGGGAGATGGGAAATCATAGAATGAAGCGGATTCTGGCGTTTCTTCGAGTCTTCGTGTCCTGGTGGTATTTGTTCGTTCGTTTGGCTTGCATTCAGCAGCCGTTGAGGGCGTAATGGTGGGCGGCCGATTCATCATCAAGGAGGCGATGCCCGATTGACGAGCGCAGCATCTATGCAGAGCGCGCAAAAGCAAGTCGGAAGTTGTGGGCTAGACTGCAGGCCGATGTGAAATCGTGTGGGAATCAGGCGCGGCTGGCTCCGCCTCAGGCTGGAGCGTAACTGCTGATTGGTGACTGTTCCAAATCCTAACCCTGCCGACAAGGAGATCAAAGATGACACTATGGAAGCCGGATCCAACTTTCTATCCATCGCCGCGATTAGCAATGCAGGGACCGCCGGAGAAGCTGGCGTACGTCGTTGCCTTCAATCCGAATAAAGATGGACGCACCGATTTGATGACCGTAGTCGACGTGGCTCCTGATTCGCAATCCTCCGGGCAGATTGTCGGCCGCGTGGAAATGCCGCAAGCGGGCGATGAGCTTCATCATTTCGGCTGGAACGCATGCAGTTCAGCGCTCTGCCCCTATGCGCCGCATCCGCACGTGGAGCGACGTTACCTGATAACGCCAGGCCTGCGCTCGTCGCGCATTCACATTCTTGACACGAAACCCGACCCTCGCCAGCCCCAAATCGTGAAGGTCATCGAGCCTGAAGACGTTTTCACACGCGCCCGCTACTCGCGCTTCCATACCATCCATTGCGGCCCGGAGGGGATCTACATCAGCGCGTTAGGCTCACCCGATGGCGAAGGACCGGGGGGCATCTTCCTGCTCGACCATTTCTCCTTCGACGTGCTTGGCCAGTGGGAGGTCGAGCGCGGGCCGCAATACCTGGCCTACGATTTCTGGTGGCACCTCGGCTACGACACGATGGTCACGAGCGAGTGGGGCACGCCGAACATGATAGAGAACGGTGTTGTCCCGGATCTTCTGCTCAATGGCAAATACGGCCATCGCCTGCATATCTGGGATCTGCGCCGGCGGCGGCATCAGCAGACGCTTGATCTCGGCGCCGAACATCAGATAGCGCTGGAACTGCGCGCGGCGCACGATCCCACCAAGGCATACGGCTTCGTAAACTCCGTGGTTTCACTCAAAGACTTATCCAGCTCGATCTGGCTCTGGCACCGCAAGAACGGCGGTTGGGATATCCGCAAGGTCATCACGATTCCGGCCGAGCCGGCAGCGCCTGAGCAGCTGCCGCCGCTGCTGCAAGGCTTCAAGGCAGTGCCGCCGCTCGTCACCGACATCAACCTCTCGCTCGATGACCGCTTCCTCTATGTCTCGTGCTGGGGTACCGGCGAGTTCCAGCAGTACGACGTTTCCGATCCGTTCAACCCCAAGCTTACCGGCTCGGTGCACATCGGCGGAATCGTCCGCCGGACGCCGCATCCCAAAAAACCGGGCGAGGCGCTGAACGGCGCGCCTCAGATGGTCGAAGTAAGCCGCGACGGACGCCGCGTCTATTTCACCAACTCCCTGTACCACGCCTGGGACGAACAGTTTTACCCGGATGGCGTGCGCAGCTGGATGGTCAAATTGAACGCCGATCCGGGCGGGGGGATCAACTTCGATTCTAACTTCTTTGTGGAATTCGACGGCTACCGCGCGCACCAGATCCGTTTGGACGGCGGAGATTGTTCATCAGACTCCTACTGTTATCCATGAGTGATCTCGGGTCCTGGCTGACACTATTTGGTCTGGGAGCTTTTCACGGGATCAATCCCGGAATGGGGTGGCTCTTTGCCGTGGCTCTCGGCTTGCAGGAGAGAAGCCGGCGCGCGGTGCTGGCGGCGCTGCCGCCGATCGCATTGGGGCACGCGCTTTCGATCGGCCTGGTCGTCGGTATACTGTGGCTGGCCCAGGCCAGCTTGCCTGGGAAGGCTTTGCGATTTGGCGCCGCGCTGACGTTGTTCGGCTTCGGCGCCTACCGGTTTATTCGTTCCCGGCACCCAACCTGGGTGGGAATGCGCGTCGGTTTCCGCGATCTGACGCTGTGGTCCTTCATGATGGCCTCGGCTCATGGCGCCGGATTGATGCTGGTGCCCGTCATTCTAGGCTGGCCCCAAGGAAACCACGACGTCATGCATTCCGAGCACATGTCAGCTATTAGACAGGCGGGGCACTCTCCGCTGCCGCTTACGGCTGCCTTTGCCGGCCAACTGCAGTGGCTGGCGGCTGTCGGGGTGCACAGCGCCGGACATCTTTCGGTGGCTGCGCTCATCGCTCTCCTGGTATATGAAAAGCTCGGACTCGCGCTACTCGGCCGCGCCTGGTTCAATCTCGATTTGCTCTGGGTGATTGCACTGATGATGAGCGGCGTCTTGATCCTGGCGCTATTCGAAATTCGGTGACAGACTCCCTTTCCCTTTTCCGCAGTCCGCGGCGGCGCGAGGACCCGATGGGCCGAAGAGTGCCTCGGAGAAGCTGTGAATTAATTCAGCGACGGCTCTCGATTGACCGGTAGCCCTTTGGCTTTTGGGCGCGGGTCATTGAGGACAGTTGAACTGCCGGTTCATGTGCGGACGGCTAGCCCGTTTTCCCAGCCTGAACTTTTTCAGCGAGCCGGACGGCGGCGCGAATGTCCTTGTCGAGCAGAAACAAGGCAAGCCTGTCACTCGAAGGAGGGGGCTACTTTTCACCAATTGCTAAGGGGGGATTATGCGGTGCGTAAAGATCGTCACCATGCTGTTGGCACCTGTTTTGTTTTTGGGGGGGTTACTCGGGCAGGATCAGGCCGCCTGGGAGAATCCCGTGAAGAAGCTCCTGCGCGAGGGAAAGCCCGTCGTGGGGGCCACCATTACCGTGCCCAGTCCTGAGGTGGCGGCCCAGGCGGCCAACATGGGCTTCGATTTCCTGTGGATCGAGATGGAGCACAGTCCGATTACTCTGGAAACCGCGCGCAACATGATCCTGGCCACCCGTGGGCTGAAGGCAATGCCCTTTATTCGAGTTCCTGTCAACGAGCTCTGGACGGCCAAGCGCGCCCTGGATGCAGGAAGCATGGGGGTGATCTTTCCTTTCACGTCTACTCCCGAACTGGCGCGCCAGGCCGTTGCCGCTTGCAAATACCCTCCCGAAGGACTTCGCGGCGCCGGACCGGGTCTGGCCAGCTTTCGCTGGCCGGCGCCGGAAGGCTACTACAAGTTTGCTAACCGGAACGTCACGGTCATCATCATCATCGAGCAGGCGAAGGCCGTGGATCAGATTGAAGAGATCGCCTCAATCCCGGGCATCGATGTGATGTTCATCGGGACCAACGACCTCTCGTTCTCGCTCGGCGTCGGGGGACAGCAAGGCGACCCGAAACTTCAGGAAGCAATCAAGAAGGTAGTGGCAGCCGGGAAGAAACACAACATACCGCTGGGACGACCGGCAGGAAGCGCGGAGCAGGTCGAGCAATTCATGAAGGAAGGATTTCTCTTCTTCCAGGCCAGCAGCGAGCTCGGGATGATGGCTGCGGGAGCCGCTCCGCTATTGAAGTCTCTGGGGAAGGCCGGCTTCGATCCCAAGACGCGCCCGCTGTATTAAGGATTCGCGCAGAAATAACATTGGGCTTCCGACAAGCCTGCGTGAATTCGTTGAGGCACCTGATATCGTCAGCTGTTGCACTCGAACGAGGGCCGAGGAGCTACGCCCAAACTCGTCAGTCGCTTTCGTGCGTTTTATCCAGGCTCAGGGCGCGCAGCAGCCAGGCGCGCGCCAGGCTCCACTCGCGCATCACCGTTTCCGCGGAAACCCTCAACGCCTCCGCCGTCTCGTCGACGGTGAGCCCGCCAAAAAATCGCAGCTCGACCACCTGCGCTTTCCTTGGATCGAGCGCGGCCAGCCGGTCCAGCGCCTCGTCCAGCGCGACGAGGTCGGCGGGCGGCTCCAGGGTAAGCCCGGCCGCCTCGTCGAGCGAGACCCGCTCCAGGTCGCCCCAACGCTTGGGCCTTCCCCGCGTGCGCGCGAAGTCGACCAGGATGCGCCGCATCATCCGGGCCGACAGCGCGAAGAAGTGGGCGCGGTTGTGCCAGCGGACGTCCTTGCAGTCGACGAGGCGCAGGTAGGCCTCGTTGACCAGCTCCGTGGCCTGGATCGACTGCCGCCGGCCCTCTCGACCGAGGTAATGCCGGGCCAGGCGGTGTAGCTCCGCGTACACGAGCGGCGCCAGCTGCTCGAGCGCCGCCTCGTCGCCGTCGCTCCAGGCCTGGAGGAGCTGACTGATCTCACCTCCCGAGGGGGCTGTCATCGCGTCCTCCCACTGGCTCGACACTCGAGCAGAAGACCAGGGAATAGCACCTCTCGCGGCAGCTCATTCCTTGCCTCGCGCCAACACTTCCTGCTCCGTAGCGGCGCGCCAGAGTCTTACCGTCAGATCACCGCTCCCCGAAGCCAGTGTCTTGCCGTCGGGGGAGAACGCCACGGAACTGACCACGGTAAAGTGTCCTTTCAGAGCAACCAGCTCCTGCCCGGTCGCCAGATCCCACACCCGGACTGTGGAGTCATTGCTCGCCGTGGCTAGCCTTTTTCCGTCGGGCGAGAACGCAGCGGCATAAACTCTGCTGGCGTGTCCCTTGAGAGTCCCCTGCTCCCGCCCGGTCGTGACGTTCCACAGCTTGATGATGTTGGTGTCGTAGCTCGGGATCGCCACGATCTTGCCGTCGGGTGAGAACGCCAGCGAGCGGGCCTTGTATCCCTCGAAGACAAGCAGCTCTCGGCCCGTGGCCGCATCCCACAGCCTGACGGTTTTGTCCTCGCTGCCCGTAGCCAGCCGTGCTGCCGTCGGGCGAGAATGCCAGGGACCAGGTCTCGGCAGTATGGCCCTTGAGAGTGAGCAGTTCCTGTCCCGTCAATGCATTCCACAACTTGGCGGTATGGTCGGTGCTCGCGGTCGCCAGTCTCTTCCCATCGGGCGAAAACGCGATGGACCTGAGCGTGCCCGTGTGTCCCCTGAGCGCGAGCAACTCCCGCCCCGTGGTCACGTCCCAGACCCTGGCGCTCCTATCATTACTAGCTGTCGCCACCTTCCTTCCGTCTGGCGAAAAGGCCGCCGCAATGACCGCTTCTTGGTGGCCCGCAAGGGTGATCAACTTTTGTCTCGTCGCGACATGCCAGATGGTCGCCGTTTTCTCCATCGGCGCCACAGCTAATTTTTCGCCGTCGGGCGAAAACGCCAGAGTGTTAGCCATCCCGTCGACTCTCAGAGTCGGCACTTCCAGGCTGCTCGCGACATCCCAAAGCTTCACGGTCTTATCGATACTGGCGGTGGCCAAGGTCTTACCGTCCGGTGAAAAAGCTACCCCAGCGACCTGGCCCCCATGGCCCCTGATCGTCCCCAGCACTTGCCCCTTTTCGACGGACCACAGCATGACAGTACGGTCATCACTTCCGCTGGCCATAATCCTGCCATCCGGAGAAAAGACCAAGCTCGTGATACCAGCCCGGTGCCCCCTCAACGGATCGAGCTCTTGGCCTGTCACCGCATCCCAGACTCTGACGAAGGTAAAGGTTCCCGTCGCAAGCAGACGTTTACTGTCCGGTGAGAATGCTACTGCCCAGGTCTGGGCCCCGCGCCCTTCTCGGACGACGTGCGACCTGAGCAGACGCGGCTCCTGTCCTGCGGTTACCTCCCAGAGCTTTGCAGTCCCGTCAGCACCTCCAGTAGCCAGGCTCTTGCCGTCTGGTGAAAACGAGAGAGAACTGACTCTGTCCGTGTGGCCCTGGAGGGTGAATAACTCGCGACCTGTGGCGACATCCCAAAGCTTGATCGTCTTATCGACACTTCCTGTCGCGAGAACCCTCCCATCGGGAGAAAACTCCGCACAGTTAACCGAGCCAGTGTGCCCTTTTAAGGTTACAAATTGCCGCCCGGTGTCGAGGTCCCATAACATCGCAGTGTGACCAAGGTTCTCATACCCAGTGTGCAAGTCGAGGGTGCCGGCTTCCTCCCCCGCCGTAACCAGCTTTCTCCGGTCGGGGGAAAGGCTCATCAGCCAACCGAAACCCGTGCCTCCCTCGAGAAGATCCAGCTCACGGCCCGTAGCCGTATCCCAGAACCTTATGCGCGTTTGTTCTCCGACGGCAAGCCTCTTGCCGTCAGGAAGGAACGCGACGGACCGACCATGCTCCGATGATGCAGCGTCCGCAGGTCGCGGTGACCCTGTCGCCACAGGAAGTACCACTCGAAACCGCGCAGGTCTTCTCGTCCCGCATCGAAAAGGTCGCCCCTCAAGGAAGACCCATCCTCATGGTGGCACGCGGGTCTACGCCGGCCGCGGGCGATGCGCTTCCAGCAGTTCCTGCAGCCGATCGATATCGGAGTTCTCGTAGGCCTGCATCGCAAGATTCATGTGCGCGGCATACAGTTGACCGCGATTGACCCTCTCCTGGTGCTCCGCCCGATTGCGCTGCTCCTCGGTGATCGCCTTCTGGTCGAGCGCCTCTGCCGTGCATCTCCGCTTCCGATTGCTGCCCTCCGCTCTGCGCCGGTGTCTCTCCGCATCTACCAGCGCCTCCTGAGCCCGCTGTGCGCTCACGTTGGCCTGCTGCAGGTTGCGGTCCGCGCGCTCCGCCTCCGCCCTGGCAAGGTTACGCTGTCGCACGGCGATCAACGTGAGACTGGCAATTGCCGCAATGACGATAGCGGCGACGGACCGCTGCCCGCAGCAACCCACGCCGGTAGGCAACCCGCTGGCGCCGCACTCGGCGTCGGGCATGGCAGCCGCGACCCACCCGGCGTCGAACGCATGCGCATAGATCCGGTTCCGTACCCGGAGCCTGCCGTCTTCCGACCGCGCTATCCCCGACAGGCGCAGCACACCGACGAGCGGGTTGGTCTCGTCGTCGACCACGGTCTTTCCACGCAGGACCTGCGAGTAGAGCGTCAGCAGGCCCGCGAGATCTACTTCGCTCCGGAGCATCCGTTCCCGGACGAACAGCAGGTTGTCATCGCGCTCGCGGGCGCGGCTCGAGAAGAAAAACGCGTCGCGTTGTGCGGTCTACTCCGTCCGGTCGCGACGCTCTTGGCTTCCGCAATAGCCTGGCAGAGTCTCTGGGTCAGGTAGGGATGCCCGCACGGTCCACTATACGAGCCGGTCCAGCAGCGCCTCGCCGAGGCACTCGCTCCGCCTCAAGCCTTGCGCCAGCTGGCGTCGCTTCCGCCCTCGTGAAATCATGCAGTTCGATGCGGCGCCCGATGTTGAATGGCGTGGTCCGCGTGTCGCGAATCAGGTCCGACGGTGTGGCCACGCCGAGCAGACAGAAGGCCGAGCCGGTCGAACTCCGGATCCTCGGCGCGCCGGTTGTAGCACTCGCGGATGGCGGCAAAGAACTCATCGGTGGAAAACTGCAGGCTGCGGACGGCGTCGATTTCGTCCACGAAGATGACCACGCTGCCCGGATAGCGCGGCAGAACCACGTCCCGCAGGGCCTGCAAAGAAACGCTGGGAGCGGTCCGAGCCGCGCGTTGCGCCCGCCAGAATTCGCTCCAGTTCCTCTTCCAGCCCGATCTGCCGGCCCATCTGGCACGAGCAGTCCGTCAGTACCATTGATCGGCTGTCAGGTTCTGGCCGACGGCGGTCAGGTCGAGACCGCGATCACGACGCCCTCCTCGCGAAGTCGCAGCCGTCCGCACCATCAGCGACGACTTGCCCATCTGGCGGGACGTCAGCACGTAGCAGAATTGCCCTTGACGCAAACCGTCGAGAGGTCGTGGTCGGCTCTGCGCTCGACATAGGACGGCGCGTCGTGAGCGCAGCGTGCCGCCGGTGATGTAAAAGCCGGCTGCCGGCTCAGTGCTTTCATAGCAAGATGGCGCTTGAGATAAGAGGCGTAGATCCCGCAGCGGGGCCGGGCCTTCAGGGGTCGGTCGCCTGCCATACGCCCGCGCTGCGCAGGCGGTAGAACGACTCCGGCGTTGGGGCAGCGGCCGGCCCTCCAGGACGCCGCGCACCGCTTCGCGCATCGCCGTGATCCTTCGCCAGCAAGCACGAGCATGCGCCGCAGGTGGATCGCCGAAGATCCCTCGTCCCGGTCGGCGCGGGCCTCCAGCGCGTCGAGATCGAGCCCGCGCGCAACCATCTCGTGCAGGCCGCGGTCGCACCAGGTAGGGTGGCCGCCGACCAGCCGGTAGAAAGCGCTGCGACTCCGCCGCGTCTGCGGAGCGGCGAGCCGTAGCGGCGGTTCAGGTCCGCGACCTGCTCGAAGGTGAAATCCTCCAGGGTGAGCCGCGTGCCGACGTTGAACGGGGACTGGTTCAGGTCGGTGATGAAGAGGTGCGCCTCGGTGGCGTAGGCGATGGCCAGGGTCAGGCGCTACCAGGGGCCAGCCGGGTCGAGCGCGCGCTCGTTGTGCCAGGAGCGGAACAGGCCGAAGACCTCGCTGCCGAAGTGCAGGTGAAGAGCCGGTCCACTTCGTCGAGGCCCCAGACAAACGGCCGATGGCGATCTCGGCCAGCACCTCGCGGCGCAGGAAGCGCTCGAAGTTGATGGTCGGACTCGCGACGTTCATCCCACACCTCGTCCGGACACACGTCGAGATCCAGCTGCTCCGCGAGGATCCCGGCCAGCGCGCGGAAAAACGCTCTCAGCCGATTCCAGTGAGTCGGCGGCCGAGTTTCTGGAGGTCGGTGAGAACCACCCGCGCGTCCCGCTTGCCGGGCCTGTTGAAGTCCGCGCGCCAGCAGCGAAGTCTTGCCCATCTGCCGCGCGCCTTTGACGAGCACGATGCTGTCCTGGCGCGCTCCGGCACGATGACCGAACCGTCCCCACGACCATGCCCGCATGTAGCGGTGCTTGAGTCTGATCGCCGAAGCGCCGGAGCCGTGATTGCGAGCTTGCGAGCCCGAAATCGAGCACTTTGACGTAGCCGTCCCGCCGCAGCATGATGTTCTCGGGTTTGATGTCGCGGTGAACGATTCCCGCCTGAGCGCCGCCCCAAGAGCGCTCGAAATCTGAACAGCGCCCCAACCGCCTCCAGAAGTCCCATGCCCCTTCCGCTAGCCGCTGCGGAGCGTGAAGCCGTCGACGAACTCCGCCGCTATGAAGTGTTCCCCCTCGAACTCGCCAATCTCGTAGATCGTGACAATGTTCGGTGTTGAGGCCGAGCCGCGCGCGCCTCCTTCTTGAACCGGATCAATTGTCCAGCAAAACGTTAACGTGGAAAGGGAGCAGCTTGAGCGCGACGTCGCGGTCCAGTGCTCGTCGCGCGCGAGTAGACTTCACCCATCCCGCCGCCGAGGAACTGTACGAGCGTATGGCCGAAGGGCAGCAGCTAAGTCCTTCTCGCTCCCGACAGCAACTGCGCCGCACCTCCACCGCAGCGACTCGATGAACGTCCGCTTCTGTCATTGAACACCAGTAGCGATTCCAGTTCCTCTCTCAACGCCGTGTCCCGCGCAGCGCGGAGAGGAAATTCGCCCTTGCCTCCGCTGAAGTTCCAGCGCAGCGTGTAGAGCTTCTCTACTCGTCTCCACCTTTCAGGTGTCATGTTTTGGGCCTCATTATATGCCAACAGCGCCCCTTTAGCGCACGCATCTATATTTAAGGTAAGCGTCATAAAGTAAGCGTCATCAACACGGCAAGAGCTGTCACATTACTTTGGTGTTTCTTCGCGTCTTTGTGGTGAATAAAGCGAATCTTAATTCACCACAAAAACTTAAAAACTGAAGAAACGCAAAGAAAGCTTCTCCCACCCGCCAGTTACACTTTCCATACAGCTCTCACGTGCCGTTGCCGCACTAGTGAATAACAGTAGAATATCAGCTAGAAAAACAGAAAAGAGATCATAAGCAGAGTATAACGTGGGAAATCGCAGCAGTTCCTTCACCAGCATAACAACAGAGTAGATCAGAACGCGCAAGAAGCCGCGAGAACCGACGAGCCGAAGATCAACGCTTTTCACCTCCAGCAGTACCCGCCAGTTCTAGCGTCCTGACTCGTTCAGCTCCGGATGAGTACAGAATAGCAACTGTTATTCGAAGCGATCTTTTGAAAGGAGTACGGGTTTCCATATAGTGAAAGTTCCTTTTCACCTGAGCCTTTGCTCATTTCAGATCGACCTTATTGCGCAGAGTCACTGCGAGATTCAAGGGTGTCAGAGATCAGAGCGCGGAGTCATTCCCAGGCAACGTAACCGCACCAGCAAGCAGCGCGTCATATGTAATCACGACAACACAGTACGTACAGTTCGCCAACCTCAGCCAGCGCTTTACAAGATGCTGCAACTGCCGCGGTTCAAAGAAGCCGAAATCGAGAGCGTCACGTCGAACTCTCGGTTCTCCAGTGAACCTACTCTTGAACTAAGACCTATCCAACCGTCACTATTACAACCGCAAAGACCGATCGTCGACAGCACCTCGTCCAAACAGCAACCAACATCACGCAGAAAGAATCGAGTTCAGCCCAAAACATCGAATTTTTCGAGCGTTCTCAGACTCGCTCCGAACCCGCGGAGAATCTAAAGCCGTGCTTCCAGATCGATGGTCACCAGCTCGAAAACTCTTTCATAGTCAACAGCGTCGAAGTCACCCGAATCGTGAATAGCACTCTCAGATCTACGATGAATATTCCCTTGTCACAGAGAGTTCAGTGAAAAGCGCCAGCTATGAAGCGGAATATGCAGTTCTACTGAGGGTCGTGAATGTCGTACCAAAAGCGGAGCAAATGATTTTCATAGCGAAGCACAGCTTGAATACACCTCAGATACTTTCCGCAGCAAAGATCGTCCGATCCTGCGTCTCAACCCGTTGATCCCACCCAGCAAACGATCGAGTATTTCAGAAACCCAAGAAGCAAATCCGACACGAACCTTCTTTAATCCTGTGTTTTCCTTCAGCAACCCGATCATTAAGAAACGCCTTTAGCTCTTTGCCAGTACTGCCCCTCAATACAGCCAGTTCACCAGTACAACGAACTTAATCAAAACCATTAACCGAGATCAAGCCCTAGTAGTCCACTCGCGTTCTTTGACATCCAAACAAGAGCCAGTTACCACATCGAGCGACTGAACTTCGCTCCGAACAGCAAGTTATCCGTTTACGACCTTCATATCCAGCCCAGTCAGAACGTCTAGTGCCACGCTGAGCTTCCAAACGTCAAGCACCGATGCTTTTTATTATGATCGTTATCCGTTTCAAAAAGCTACACACCAGCGTGCAAACAGCACTCGGAGCGACTTTTTACGCACGATCGAATATCATTCTCAGCTTTCGAAGCGGTCATACTTATCTCAATAACAAAAGCTCTTACAACATCCCAGTTGATACTCCGCTCGTGAGCATAAGCGCCCCCTGCCCTGCGAATAAGTTCAGCTGTGAGCTGACCACCACCACGAACTCCCAACGATCCGAACCAATTTCCTAACCCAATACGATATTACACAACGCACGAATCTGAACTTCGACGTGAGCTTTAACGCCGAATTCGTTGAGCGACATATCTTCAAAGCGAGTATCAAAGCAATCTTATTAGTAACCGAGTCCTTTCCAGTAATTCCAGCAGCCAGTTCAGCTTCTTCTTTACCGCGCATTCTTTGATGAGCGCAGCAGCTACAGCTCTTACATCGTAACTGAATTTTACCGATCCAGCGATGTCAGCAGCAGCAATCAGAGCTTCTATTTTCAGATGCCTAGCAGATTCGCCAGCAGTTAACGCTCAATTTAGTCTTCGTTTCGAAAAAGAGTTCTTGCCATCTTTTCCAGTCAATGCCCAAAGCCACCCAGATATCCCTGCAGCGCAACGATACTAGCCAAACCCATTAACTTCTGATGGAGTGATAAGATCGCTCCACGCCTCAGAGTCGCCTGAACGTATCAGCAATGGAAGCTGATGTTGTCCAGCAGCTTCAGTATCTTTTACAACACGATGAAATACGAGCTGCCCTGGTATTGTTTGGAGGTGAGATAAACCTTGTAACGTACCGCAAACTCGAACAACCAGATTTCCGAGCATTTCGCTTACGAACCAACCGGTGTGTAGAGAACATCATTCGCAGCCCCATTAACACTATCCGATTCCCGTCTAACATAGCCCTGCCCAACGCGCGTCCCTTATCGATCCGAACTAAAACCATTCAAGATGCGGAAGTATACAATCCCGCAGCGGAGTATGCATTCGATAACAATCTAATCCCTAGTGCCCAGTTCACCCGCAAGCAGATTACCGCACCATAGAAAACATCGAAAATCTAGATAAGAAGAGAAACGAAATCTACACCATCAGCAACCCGAGTTCGAGCGCGCTTCAGTGGAGTTCTTTAACCCGTCGACACCGAGAGCCGTGCGCGAATACACAGATCTGAACTGCGCCTGACAAACGCTTCTCCCGGAACTAGTACAGTAATGTCTCGTATGTCCTCAGCAAACTTTTCAGCAACTATTCCGATCTAGCCAGCTCAACGAAGATATCGCACCAGCCCGAACAGCAACCAGTATTTCAACCTACCGAACTCGTCTATGATGCATATAACAGCAATCCTAGCCGTCTGCCTACCGATCAACCCAATACATTCAGGGTTTTCGGCGGCTACAGCTTCAAGTACAACGTGTTTGGAAAGAATATGGAAACTCAATTCGGAGCAGCGCAGACTCTTTTCCAGGGTATCCCGATCTCGACCGTGCTCGCCGAGAATACCGCGCTGGGCAGCGCTTCCATCTACTCTGAAGGGCGAGTAATCTCGGTGGCACCCCGGTTTTCACCAACACCGATCTGATCATCAATCACTACTTCAATATCAACGAACGTGTGAGATTGCGATTCACGGTCAATGCATTCAACCTGTTCGATGAGGCCAATGTAGCGAATATATTTCCTAACTATCTGGCGGCGGGGCAGGCGGTTCGCTATCAAGACCTGGGCGACCTTCTCGGCTCGACGGAGACTGGAAACAGCGTCATCAGCCAGAGATTAGTGACCGACCCGCGCTATAACAGGGCCTCGAGTTTCCAAGGTCCGCGCTCATTCCGCTTTGCCCTTGGCATTATGTTCTGAGTCAGGCACCCCGTATGGGGCACTGTCGGGAGAAAATACAAAAAGAACGAAGCCTGGCGCGCGGAAATAGTCAGCAACCGTATCATGTTCACCTTCGAGACTAACCTCTCCGTGACCGGCGGACGCTGCCGCGAGATGCCACCCGCTTGTTGTCCGCAAAGCGGAGCTGACCAAGCGCTCCGGCAGTGGAAATTCTGTCACAAGCTGACAGCGCGCCAAACCAGGGAAATCATCTCTGAAGGTGCGCACCAATCGGCACCTGACAGGAGGGTGTGGGCGAACACGGGCGGTTTCCCTTTCCAGAGTATTTGTAGGTTAGGTTGTTCAAGCAGGCGGCAGGACGCGGATTGTTTTCCGAAAGACTCTTGCGCATTTATCTTCACCGCCCGCACGGGTGATTTCTCCGCCCTTGCGAATCTCATCCGGGTACATCGGCGCGAGACTGGACAAGATAAGAGGCGAAGTTTGACTCTGTCCTGACGGGCGGCACTTGGATTGTTTCTATCGAAGTTGGAAGAAACGCACAAAAACACCCTCTCCCACCAGCAGTCACACTCTTTCATGACAGCTCTCACGCGCCGTTGCCGCATTAGTGAATGGTAGAAGGATAGCAGCTTAGAAAGACAGGAAAGAGATCATGGGCAAGAAAATGAGGAGAGCAAAATGGCTATCGAGTTACGAAGTCTTCCACGATTTACGTTTCCTTCGCACAGCGGCGGCCCCCAAAGCCGAGCACTAACTGTGGGATTCCCTACAGCCGTTCGGAGTGCAGTGGCCGCGATAAACGGTTTCAGGATTGGATTCACTAGCAGTGACCATGAATTGTTTCAAAAAGAAGTCGATGCTTCTGCGCTGCCAACCAGCGGCGAGCAGGGCCCCGAGGTTATCGGTACGGGTCAATTTCGCGCTTCGTGATAAGTCCGGGGTTTTCGACGACCCGTACGAGTGTTTCCTAGATGTAGTGCTGATTGTGGATCGCGATTAGTGATCTGACGAAGCACGAAAGGGCAACTCAGTATCTATCCCAACTATCTAAAGGAGAGCAAAATGGCTATCGAGTTACGAAGTCTTCCACGATTTATGTTCCCTTCGCAGAGCGGCGGCCCCCAAAGCCAGGTACAAACTGTCGGTTTCCCTACAGTCGTTCGGAGTGCAGCTGCCGCGATAAATGGTTTCAGGATTGGATTCACTAGTGCTGACCATAATCTGTTTCGAGAAGAAGTCGATGCTTCTGCAACGTTAACATCCAACGGCCTGGGGGTTAGCGTAAGGGTCAATTTCGCGCTTCGTGATAAGTCCGGGGTTTTCAACGACCCGTACGAGGGTTTCGTAGATGTAGTGCTGATTGTGGATCGCCAATAACACTGCACTGGAGCTGCCAGGCCACATGACAGGCTTTTTTCTCCGTCCGAGTGTCAGCCCGCCACTCGGTTTCGGCGTTAGACCGCACAACCCATCAAAGGTCTGCCGCCAGTCGGCGAGAGGAGAGAGGTAACCATGCACGCGATGAGAGCAACTTCCGGCGCCCTGGCGGCGTTTGCCGTATTCGAACTGCTGGCCGCGGGTGGCCCAACCCCGGTCCACGCGCAGAACCCTACTATCCCGGGCGCCATTCAGTACCCGGGCCGGGCCGCCATCTTCGGCTTCCCTAACGGCGGCACCATCCCCCAGATCCGCTTCTGGCTCAACCACGGACCGGCTGCGCTGGCCGAGCTAACCGGTCCCAACGACAAGCAACTTGTCGGCGATTTCCGTGACCTCGGCCACGACCAGGTGCTGTTCATGAACTACTGGGGCGGCTCGCGCCGGACCGTCATCGGCGATTTCTCCCCCAGCGGCCGGTTCCCGGGCCAGCCCGAGCCACCACGCCCCCCACCGGGGGCCCGCTCAGCGCCCAGGTGCCCGTACTCCGCTACGAGGAAAACTTTGGGGTGTACTCGTTTCTCAACGGCTGGGACGACGCCGACGATTTTGCCCTTGCTGGGACTTCATGAACCTGGGCTACGACCAGGTCCTGCTGATCAATCGTGAGGTGCCCAAGGGTACAGCCAACCCCAGCGTGAGCGATGTCATGATCGTCGATTACCATGGCTCCACGCCGGTGGTGCGTTATCGGGAGACGGGGTCGTGGAACTATATCGCCACCAACGCGCCTCTGGAAAACGGCGATGTCGCCCTCGCGGGCGACTTCCGTGGCCTGGGCCACGACCAGCTCATGCTCATCAACGAGGGCAGCCCAGGCCAGGGTGGGATCTGGATCCTCGACTTCAGCCCGGGCAGTCAAACGCTCCTTTATGTGCGGTCCTATTTCGATACCTGGAAAGACCAGGCAGATCGACGCTATGTCGGGGACTTCATGGGACTGGGCTACGATCAGGTGTTGTTCCTCAACATGCAGCGTGGCGACGGCCGCGTGCGCATCGATGACTTTCGCGTCGTCGGAAGTGGGCACCCGTGACCCGCTACGAGGAGATCACGGCGGAGTCGCCGCTCCTGGACGGCTGGCACGACCGGAACGATCGGGCGTTCGCGGGGGACTTCACGGGCCTGGGCCGGGATCAGGTGCTGTTCATGAACCGCAGCGGCTCCGAGGGCCGCGTGCTGGTCGCCGACTTCGGCGCCGGCAAGCCGGCGATAGTGCGCTACCTGGAGGCGTGGGGCGGCGCGACGGCCCTGAACGACTGGCAGGACGACGACGACGTGCTCGTGGCCGCCGGTTCACCGCAGGGGCCAGTGATGGCCTCCTGTCCTTCAACAACCGCCTCGTCGGGGAGCGAGTCGATGAGCGCCGTGTCGCCTCAGCGCAGGATCTCGTGGACGTCTTGTGGTCGCACTTCACCGGCCGCGCTGATCATCCCGCGCGACGTGGCGTGGAGACTGGACGGCCACGAGGCAATCCCCCTGCGGTCGGGAGTCCATCTCATCGGTGAGCGCGGTGCGTTGGGCAGCCGGCCGCTCCTCTACACGACCACCAAGGGCTTTGACAGGGTTTCGGGATACCCGCTATACCTGATCGTCGGCAACAGCGAGTCCGCCCGGGGATACGGGCTCTTCGAGCTCACAGGCAACGACGTGCGCGTCGAGGGCATGCATTTTCGGGGGCCGGCCGACCCTCTTCAGAACCGCAGCAACAGCCAGCCCTACGTCCATGCTATCTCCATGGTCGAGGACCCGGGGCTGGGGCGCGGCCGCCGTGTAGTCATTTCTGACAACGAGTTCAACTGGTGGCCCGGTAGCGGCGTGAACGTGTACGGCCGCAACAACGTGCGGCTGCCCGAGGAGTATAGTCCCGGTTGGCCGCGTATCCAGCGCGAGGACGCGGGTCTCGTGCGCGTCGAGCGCAACTACTTCCACCACAATGCGCGGGAGGGCGGCGGCTACGGTGTGGTCGTGGGAGGCGGGGCTTACGTCACCATCGAGGGGAACGTGTTCGACTTCAACCGCCACGCCGTGGCGGCGAGCGGCTTCGCTTGCAGCGGCTATATCGCCCGCTTCAACTACATACTGCAAGGCGGCTTCATGCAGGACTCGTTCTGGAACCAGCACTTCGATGTGCACGGCACCAACGACACCAACGGTGATGGTGACAGCGACGGCTACGGGGGCGCGGCGGGCGAGTACTTCGAGATCGCCTTCAACACGATCCGCGGCGAACAGACCTACTACGCCGGCTTCAAGACCCGGCCCGCGTTCCTGCTGCGCGGCAAGCCAACGATCGGGGCTCTACTTCGACCGCAACGTCGCGGTCCACGACAACCTCGACGCGGCCGTCGGCCTGAAATGGAACAAAGGCGACACCGGCTGGAGCGAGACCTCACGACAAGTTCAACTTCCATGCCACTCGGCAACGCCTTCGATGCCGACTACACGTCGAACTCGCCACCGGCGACTTCGACGGCGACGATCGCACCGACGTCTTCGTCGCCACGGGCACCGCCTGGTTCTTCTCACGGGGAGGCATCCGGCCCTGGGAATTCCTCCAGGTGTCGGCCTTCCGCACCCGCGAGCTGGGCTTCGCCGACATCGACAACGACGGCGGCACCGACGTCCTCGGCCGGAACCCTGACGGCATGATGTACTACTGGAAGAGCGGCACAGGCGCTCCGGTAAGTGTCACCACGGTATCAGTACCCATGAAGGACCTCCGCTTCGTCGACTTCGACGGCGACGACCGGACGGATCTCTTCTACACGCTCAACGGCCGCTGGAATTTCTGGAACGGCCTCACACGCGCCTGGACCTCACGCGTCGTCTCGACGGCGCCTATTTCCGAGCTGCTCTTCGGCGAGTTCGACGACGTGCGTGGGACGGACATCGTCCTCGTGGCCAACGGCGTCTGGTCATATTTGAGTGGCGGCACCGCGGCCCCGGACAGGCTCAACGACAAGCTCGTGGGCTCGTTCGCCGATGCCGTGGTGGCCGACTTCAACGGCAACGGCATCAGCGACATCGCCTTCAGCGACGGCCAGGACTGGCGCTACAGCCCCGACGGCCGCTACCCGCTTGCGTGGTTGCGCGACGGCGAGGGCATCCTCGGCCTGTCTTCCACCGCATACCCGCCCTTGAAAGAACTGCTCGTCGGCCAGTTCGACAGCGATCCCGCCGCCGAAGTCATCAGCCTCGACCGCAAGGTGGTCTATCGCGACGGCTTCCACCAGGACCACTATGGTCCCGGCGATCAGCTCATCCTCTGGCGCGGCCTGGGCACCGGCAACCTGTTTATTCCGCACTCCCAGCAGAACATGCGCTGAGCCGCCGGCCCGATCCGCAGCATGTGGGTACTGCAGGCGAATGGGAAATCGACTCAGTGAGGGACCCCGCTGCTGAACAGAGTCAACCACTAGGAAGCAAGTCTCGAAGAAACGCCAAGGACTTTCAGCGCGGGTGGGCGGGATCAATCCAGCGAACTTCCTCCGGAGGCTCGATCGTGGGAATGTCCAGGTTCACGACGATCGGTTCCTGGCCGCTGCGCACGAGAACGCATTCGAGCGGCTGGTCCGTGCTGGCATTGATTTCCTGGTGCGGAACGAAGGGCGGAACGTAGATGAAATCACCCGGTCCAGCCTCCGCGGTGAACTCCAGGCGTTCTCCCCAGCGCATCCGGGCCCGGCCCTTATTTACATAGATCACGCTCTCGAGCTCGCCGTGATGGTGCGCCCCGGTCTTGGCGTTGGGATTGATCGTGACCGTCCCCGCCCAGAGCTTCGTGGCCCCGGCGCGCGCATGGTTGATGGCAGCGGCGCGGGTCATGCCCGGCGTCTGAGGGGTATTGGTATCCAGCTCTCCAGCGTGGACGATCCGAACGCCGTGGGATTTCCAGTCCGGCCTGGCTTCACTTTCCGGCATGTGACCGTCTTCCTGTCGTTTTCGTGTGGCGTTTCTTCGTGTCTTCGTGTCTTGGAGGTCGGCTTTTGTTGATCCCGTCAACGAAGGTGAGAGAGACGAGGCCAGAGTTCGGGATTACCGAGGACCATGGGTCTTTCGCCGCGGAGCACGCGCAGGATCTCCTCCGCTACCTGCAGGCCGATAGATCGGTACGCCTGCTCGCTAACCCCTGCAATATGTGACGTGCATACCACATTGTCGAGCTTGAGCAGCGGGTTGTCGAGCGGCACGGGCTCTTCTTCGAATACATCGAGCCCCGCCCCCTTGAGTTTTCCGCTCGCCAGCGCGTCATAGAGGGCCCGGTCGTCCTGCACGTTGCCCCGCGACGTGTTGATGAAGATCGCACCCTGCTTCATCTGAGCGATCGCTCCTTCGTTGAACATGCGCTGGTTTTCCTTGGTGTAGGGAGTGTGGCAGCTGACGATATCGGATTGCCGCAGCAGTGAGGCCAGTTCAGCGACCGGCTCCGTTCCCCTTCGCCGGACTTCGTCGGCTGGCAGATAAGGATCGTAGCCGAGGGTCCGCATTCCAAAGGCATGGGCGAGTTCAGCCACGCGCCGGCCGATATTTCCCACGCCGATGATCCCGAGCGTCAGACCCTTGAGTTCCCCGATCCCCCGGGAGGTCGGCCCGCGCCACTCCCCCTGGCGCGTCACCCGGTCGACCGGCACCAGCTTCTTGACAACGCAGAGCATCAGCATGATCGCGTGCTCGGCGACCGCATTCGAATTCACACCGGGCGCATGAACGACCGCGATTCCCAGGCCCGTTGCGGCTGGAAGATCGACGGTATCGAGTCCCACACCATGGCGTCCCACCACCTTCAGCTTGGGACAGGAAGCCAGGAGGCGTTCCGTGCAGGGAGGGTCGATCCGGAACAGAATCGCCTCGGCCTCCGATGCCGCGCCGATCACACCTTCCACAGATACTTCTTCGGTTATTACGACCCGGGTCTCACCCTCAAGAAGATCGACGGCATCGGGATGGATCGGTCCGCAGAGAACTACGAGCGGTTTGGAATTCGTCATCACGGCTCTTCAACACCTTTTTTGTTTACCGCCGGCATTGCGCGGGGTCACCACCGATATCTCAGCGCTAGCTGAATCGCGAAGGGGCTGCCGGCGTTATTCAACGCGCCGAAAGACGGAGATGAAACCGCCCAGTTGGTGGTGAATTTGTTTGCGTTGTCAAACAGATTAAAGAAATCGACTATTAGCTGCAGTTCCTGGGCCTCGGTAAACCGAAAGTTCTTTGCCAGCCGCAAGTCGGTCAGGAAGAAGGCGGGCTGGTCGAAGGCATTACGGGGAATCAACGTACCGTTAACGATGGGACGATCCCCGGTTGCAAAAGTACCTGCGGGTGACTGGTTGAGGTCGCCGTTGCCGCCACCGAACACCGTCGCGTCAGTATCACCGATGTAACGGCGGAAGTTATCGAGCGCTTCCGCGGAAAACGTGAAGGCTGTCGGGCTGTCGGTTCCCGTCACGGCATTAAACGGCCGTCCGGATTGCGCCCGGACTATCGGACTCAGCTGGAAGCCGAAGGGAACGTCAAACACTCCACTAAAGACGAAATTGTGGCGCACGTCCAGAACCGACCGCCCCCAGTCCAACCCGAAGTTGTATTGGTCGTAGCCCACGATCGTAGTCGCCAGGCGCTCGTTTTCGTCGTCGGCATAGTTGCGGCCGTAAGTATAGAAAGCCTGCATCTGGAACTGGCTGCTGAACCGCTTGTTGGCGGCCAGGATCAACGCGTTGTAGCGCGCGCTCGCGCCGCTTTCGCGCGAGATGACCTGCCCCGCGAAGGGAAAAGGACGCTGGCTGCGATCATAAATGATGCGCCCGGTGACGGGGTGGGGAGTCCCCGGAAAGAGGTTCAGGTCGTGGAATCGCTGATTGCCGGTAGTTGACGCGAAATCGTAGGTGACGGTTGCGGTCAGATCCCTGACGATCTCCCGCTCGTACGACACATTGGTTCGGAAGATGCGCGGGTTATGAAAGCTCGGATCTACCATGTTCACCGTGCCGCCAGGCACGGTACCGCTGGTCGTGGTTATGGTGCCCGGGTATTGGTCGAATGGCGTTTGATACGGGCCTTCGTACGGGAAAGGGAAAGGGGGGATCTCGGCCGGGTTACCCGTGAGGAACGTTACCCCGTTGGTCACGTCGCCGTTCTGGCGCAGCACATTGGCCCACAGCAGAGTCGGGGTAGGAGCGAAGAGATAGGCCGCGTAGGCTCGGAATAAATTCAGGCCATCGTTCGCAGGATCCCAGGCAATGCCGAGCCGGGGAGACCACTGATGCACGTCGTTGGGAATCTTTTCGGTGCCTTCAAGAAAGTCAGCATTCGGCAGGTCTCCGGTCGGATTGAGCTGGGTCTCCCAGCGCAAACCGTAACTGATGGTCAGGCCCGGCCGGGCCTTCCAGGAGTCCTGAGCAAACAGAGCCGTATACTTGGGATGCGTTACCGCCTGTCCGGAACCGAAGAACTGTTGAAACTGATTCGGTTGTCTGGCGGCGAAAGCGTCAAAGTTGAAGAAAGTGTAAACGCCGCGGCCAAAGCCCCGGAAGAGGTTATCAAATTCGATGAAGTTGAGGTCGGTCCCGAATTTCAGGTCATGCTTGCCAAAGCTGTAGGAAACATTATCGGTGAACTGATAGCGTTCTTCCACCGAGCCGATAGGCAGAAAGAAAGGCGCGCCCAAACCGGTAAAGGCAGTGATGCCGAAGATGACCACCGAGGCGCCGTTTTCAATGTCATTCATCGGGACCGTTCCGGGGATCCCATTCTCGATGCGGGGCCGATCTTCGCGCGTAACATGGAAGCGGAATTCGTTGATCAGCTTTGGCGAGGCGATGGTTGCCAGCTGGAGATTGAAGGCGTCAACCGTGTCTTCCTCCAGGCCGAAAGCCTCAGGCGCCGCGGCACGCTGGCGTATCACCCCAAAACTTCCATTCTCCTGACTGTTGCGCGCCAGGTTGTAACGCGTCGAAAGATTGTTGTTCGGATTAATCATCCAATCAACCTTGCCCAACAGCGACCAGACGTCGTCGCCTGCCGATATTTGACCCTGTTTACCCAGAAGGGCCTGAGCCGCGGCACGCTGGTTTGGATTGCCACTGTTTGCCGCCGCCTGCAGGATCGACTGACCGTCGAAAACCAGGTTGATCGGCGAGCTTCGCTTCTGGTTATCGGAGGCGGCAAAAAAGAAAAGCCTGTCCTTTACAATCGGTCCGCCGATGGTCGCGCCGAACTGCTGTCTGCGGCCCAGCGGCGGGAATCCGAAGGCATCGCTGTGAACAAAATTCTTATCCTGGAAAAACCAGAAGCCGCTCCCGTGAAAATCGTTGGTGCCCGATTTAGTGACGACGTTCATCAGCCCGCCGCCGGAACGCCCGAACTCGGCGTTGATTCCGTTGGCCATCACGACGAACTCTTTGACCGCCTCGAGACTGAGGGTAAAAGGCGGCCGGTCGCCGCCGGTCTGGCCTGCGTAAAAAGAGCTGGTGTAGTCCGCGCCATCGACGGCATAGCTGGAGTTGGTTCCTTTCTGGCCGCCGATCGAGAAACCGGTCTCGATCAACCCGGTTTGAGCGGTAACCAGCGTTCCGGGCGTCAGCAGCGCGAACGTGTTGAAGTTGCGCGCCAGAATGGGAAGCTCGTGCACGGCACGATCGTTGATGATCGCGCTGGTGTGCGCGCGTGAGGTTTCGATCAGGGGCACGTCTCCGCCGCTTACCACCACGGTCTCTTTGATGGTTGAAACCTTCATCATTATATCCACGACCCTGACCTGTCCCACCTGCACCAGGACGTCACCGACTCTCACCGTGGCGAATCCGGCAAGCTCCGCCGTGATGTCATAAGTTCCGAGCGGAAGGAGGGGCGCCGTGTAGCGGCCGGCTTCATTTGTGACCACCGCCCGCGTGAAGCCGGTGTCCTTGTTCTTCACCTCGATATTGACGCCTCGAAGAATCGCGCCCGAGGAATCAGCAACAGCTCCTTCGATGATCCCATTCGCGGCCTGCCCTTGCCCGCGCGCGTTCGGCAAAAATGCTGCGAGGCAAAGCAAGACGGCCAAAATCCAACTGCGGAACCGTTCCTGGCACTCCATGAAATCCCTCCGGTGAATGATAGAACAGAATCAACCACGAAGGCGCAACGCGGAGAATACAATTCCGGATGCCGCGGAGATTACGACTTTTCGAACGGCGGCTTCAATCTTTTTCTTGCAAGATTTCGTGAGGGTCAGCATTAATCAGGAAAACGCGAGGAAAAACAGAACCCATCACCAGCGTCTGGTGCGGCCGGTGTCGAGGTGAATGAAATTCGACCTCGAGTAGTAACCCACTCCACCCCGTCCCAGAACCATGGCAGCCTTCTGAAGCTGGGCCAGGTCGACGCCGCGGAACCGCACGTCCATGGCCTTACCTTGCATATGCAGGCTGTTGCGGGCTACCCCGTTGCTCCGCCGGCGGAGCATGGCATTGGTTTCAGCAGACCGGTAGGCAGAGATGATCTCCACGGTTCTGGATCCGCCGACCCGTCGTGACACCTCATGCAGCAGGTCGAGCAGGTTCAGGTCGATTTCTCGAATCTCGTCATTGCGGAAATCGCGAAGCAGGAAGTTAAGCTGGCGCAGAGAATCGGACAGGTACCGGCCATCGGCATAATAAACAACCGATAAACGTTCGCCGGTGTGAGTGTGATAGAGTGACAGGGAGCGCTCTTCACGGGCCTTGGCCGTCCTGGGGAGAAATGAAAGACAGGCCGTTGCGGGGATTCCCAGGATGAGCCGGCGAAGAAGCGCGCGGCGACTGGCTGAAACCTGGGGGTCTTTCGCGTCTTGCTGAACCAACCAGAGTCTCCTGAATTAATTCTCGAAGCCCTCTGGCAATCCAGCGGTTCGAGTCCAATACTATACCACAAACTCCGGCAAGAGGTTGTGGCACGGCTACCGAAGCGGAGCGACCGGAAGCGCGATTCCATTCTGGTGCATCCGGGGAACCTGAGTCCGCTGGTTGGGAAGCTTGCCAAATGAAAGCACTCCCCTGTCATCAGTCATTGGTCATTGGTCATTTTTCATTTCATGAGTGTGGCAAGGCCCCGCATAGTCTGCGAGCGCAACCCGGGCCCGCAGCACCAACTAATGACAAATGACAGATGAGAAATGAGAAATGACCAATGAAAGCTTTTCCTCTCATTAGTCATTGGTCATTTTTTCATTCAATGCGCCCTTGCGGGGCGCAGTACAGGAGGTAGCTTGAAATGTGTCACTGGCATGCTTTTCCCAAGGTTTCATCGGGCGTCCTTGCCCGGGCGCCGGACGATTGTTTGTCCGGTCCGGTGATTTCATCACCGGCTGATATCCTTTCTCTCCCCCAGACAAGGTCCTCGACAAAGCCGCACCGCACTCCAAAACACTCCCCCACCCAGGATTCAATGCGTTTCCGAACCCTCTGGTTCCTTGTCGCTCTCGTTCTTCTGCTGTTGCCGCCGTCTCGGCGGTCTATGGGTCGCCCGTTCGAGGCTGACGAACACCTGCGCTCCCGCATCGAGCAATTCCGCGACGGCAAAGGTCTCACGATCGAAGGAGCTGTCATCGCTGCCACGAAGCTGATACCAGAGTTCTATGAACGCCGCGGGTTTCAGCGTGCCTGGACTCAGCCGCGCGCCGTGGACGAACTGCTGCAGCTTATTTCCCGAATGGACGCAGAAGGGTTGAACCCAGAGGACTACCATGCCCAAGCCATCGGTCGCCTTCGAGCCCGGGCTGAACGGGCCGAAGCAAATTCCACCCTTCGGGGGGACCTGGACATCCTGCTGACCGAGAGTCTGATTCGTCTGGGATATCACCTGAGGTTCGGAAAGGTGGATCCGGATGAGCTGTACCCCAACTGGAACTTCACCAGGGATCTTGCGGGCAAAGACCCGGCGGAGACTCTTGAAAGCGCCATCAAATCCGCGTCCCTGACCCGGTTCATCGAAGACTCTAGTCCTCAATTGGAGTTTTACGGGCGTCTGAAATCGGCTCTGGCTCGATACCGCCAGATCGCGGCCAGCGGAGGGTGGCCGGTCGTGCCCCCTGGAGAAGCGCTCAAACCCGGCGCCCGCGGGAAACGTGTGTCAGCACTGCGAACCCGTCTCCAGATCAGCGGAGACTTGCCACAGGGCTCGGCTCAGGACTCCGAGCTCTTTGACCACAACCTGGAGGAGGGGCTCAAGCGCTTCCAGACCCGCCACGGCCTGGCCGCCGACGGCGCGGCCGGCAGCGGGACACTGGAGGAGCTCAACGTCCCCGTGGCCGCCCGGATCGATCAGATGAGAGTCAATCTGGAACGATCCCGCTGGTTTTTCAGCGACATTCGTGCCCAGGATGATTTAATCATTGCGGACATCGCCGCGTTCCGGACCTACTACTACAAGTCCAACCGGCTCATCTGGGATTCGCGCGCTCAAGTGGGCCGGCCTTACCGCAAGACGCCGGTCTTCAAGGCGCAAATGAAGTATCTGGTATTCAACCCTACCTGGACCGTCCCGCCCACGATTCTTGCCCAAGACATTCTGCCGAAAGTGGCCAAGAATCCCGGCTATCTGGCAGAAAAGAACCTTCAGGTCCTCGATGGAAACGGCAATGCCATCGATCCGGGAAGTATTGATTGGTCCACTTACTCCTCCCGGCGCTTTCCTTACACGCTTCGGCAGGGTCCCGGCCCCGACAACTCGCTTGGGCGAGTGAAGTTCATGTTCCCGAATTCGTACTCGGTCTATTTGCACGATACGCCGAGCACGGAGCTCTTTGATCGATCCGAACGCGCCTTCAGTTCGGGATGCATCCGAATCGACGATCCCTTGAAGCTGGCGGAGCTTCTCCTCGCTGACGCGCAGCAGTGGAGCCGGGAGGCGATCGAGCGCGTGATTGAATCTGGAGAAACGCAAACCGTTTCCTTGTCCAAGCCGGTAGCCGTCCTGTTGCTTTACTGGACCGCGGAGGAGCTTCAGGACGGCACCGTGCGCTTCCGCAAGGACATCTATGGGCGGGATGGTCAGATCTTGAAGAGCCTGAACAGCCCCTTCCAATTCAGAGCCCCGGCGGGCATGCCCGAGTGGTACAAGAGCGGAGTTAAGCCAAGACGCCCTGTCTAACCATGGCGCTGGGCCGCAGCCGATGCGCACGATGAGCTTACCCAAAAACTAGGCAAGCCCACCCAGGTCTTCAGGCTGACGGCTCAGCGCGCGAGGGTAGACTTCACGGCTCGCACACTTCCAAGTCACGGCAGATCTTCTTTGCCAGGTAGTCGTTGATCTCGCGATGTCGTGGTACCGACGATGTCTTTCTTGCTAGTCGATTGACGTAGATGGTGTGATTGCCACCTTCACGCAACACCTCACAGCCATATCGCTCTAGATGCCGGATGAGATCGATGCGCTTCAAGCAGCGGAGATCCGGAGTGGCTCCCGTATGACCTCCGCCCCGCGAAGCTCCTCTTCTGCCAGCGTGCGATTGGCTTCCAGTACCATCAAGGCAGCCTCCTTGAGATTGGCACGCGCTTCGTCCAAGGTGGAACCTTGAGTATTGGCTCCTGGCAGTTCTTCGACGAAGCCGATATAACCTTCCGGAACCTTCTTGAAAACTGCGGTGAGTTCAAGCTGCATTACTGAGCTCCTTTTGAGGACAGTATGCACGCAAACCGGTCATTCGTGAAGTCTAACGACCATTGCGTTTCACTAGCGTCTTCGTGTCTTTGTGGTTAGCGCTGCGCAACAAATACGTCAGGATACAGAGACACGAAGAATTACAAAGCAGTGGAGAGTGCCGACAAGTATGAGTTACCATGCCGCTACCCGCGACTCTCTGTAGTCGAAACATTGTCGAAAGGTGATTAACAGTCCGATGTTCTCTTTTCGGTTCACAAAACGGGTCCTGGGTTTTGCCGCATTATCGGGAATCGCGCTCCAGCCTCCGCCCCAGGAAAAGCCGATCAAGATCCGGGCGGTAATCGTGGCTATGTTCGAGAGCGGCAACGACACCGGCGACCGCCCTGGCGAATTTCAGTTTTGGGTCGAGAGAGAAACTCGATCAGGTCCTGCCGTTTCCGGCGGGCTATCGGGATTTACGCATCAACGCCCGGCAAGGCGTGCTCGGAGTCTTGACCGGCGCCGGTGTGACGAATGCTTGCGCAACCATTATGGCGCTGGGAATGGATCCTCGTTTTGATCTGTCCAAATCTTACTGGCTCATTGCAGGGATCGCGGGAGTCGATCCGGAGGATGCTTCCCTCGGGAGCGCCGCCTGGGCTAACTACGTGCTCGACGGCGATCTTGTGAGAGAACTCGACTCTCGTGAGGCGCCGGCCCAGTGGCCCTACGGACGGCTCGCTCTCGGTTCCCGAAAGCCTAACGAGATGCCCAAGCGACCCTTCGCGGACACGGTGATGTTCCAGTTGAATTCGAAGCTGGTGGATTGGGCTTACTCGATCACAAAGGACTTGAAGCTGATCGACACGCCCGAGATGGCCGCCTACAGGGCCAGATACAAGGGATTTCCGAAGGCCGTGGTCCCGCCCTTCGTTCTCAAGGGCGACAGCCTCGGGTCCAGCACGTACTGGCACGGCAAGATCATGAATCAGTGGGCCAACGACTGGGTCAAACTCTGGACCGGCGGGCAGGGCAACTACGTCATGACCAATATGGAGGATAATGGCACCGTCACCGCTCTGGCTCGTCTTGCGAAGATTCACAAGGTCGACTTCCGGCGAGTCCTTGTGTTGAGGACGGCGAGTAACTACAGCATGCAGGCGCCAGGTCAGAGCGCCGAGGAAAGCGTGTTTGCAGAATATGCCGGCGGCCTGCCCAGCCTCGAATCCGCGCATCTCGTGGGAAGGACCGTCCTACACAAGCTCCTGGAAAACTGGTCGAAATGGGAAACGATCATTCCTGGAGAGTAGTCGTGACTAGATGCTTGGTGTTTCTTGGTGTCTTCGTGTCTTCGTGGTTATGCGGTTCAGCCTTCCCCCAGGGGTTTTTCCAAACATTCGAAGAGATCAAGAAGACCGCGAATAAAGAGCAGCTCTATGCGTTTCTGTACGATCTTCCCAAAGGCGGGGACCTGCACAATCATCTCGGGTTATCCTACCTGCCGGAGATGTGGTACGAAGCCGCAACCAGTCCGAAGGTAACGCGCGGGCAACGAATACTACACTCGCACAAAGATCGCTAATTGTCCGGAGACCACCGATCCGCTCCTGCTCTTCCGGACCATCCAGCGAACTACCTACAACCAGCTCAGCAATTGCGGCAAATCAGAATACCAACCGCTGGCAAAGTTGACTCCGGCGCTCAAGCAGCAGTGGCTGTCCGCCATGAAGCTCGATGCCGAAGGCGAGGGGCGCCATGAATTCTTCGAAGTGATTGTCGGGCGGCTGAACGAACTCGCCCGGGATCCCAATATCGCGACCGAGCTCTTGATCCAGAATATGAAACGGTTTGGCGCAGAAGGCCTGCGCTACCTGGAACCCCAGGTCACCATCAACTTTCGCGACCAGGAAGGGAATGCTATCGATGCCGAGAAAGCCGCGCAGATCTGGCGGGAGGCGCTCAGCCGGCCCGAAGCCAAGGCTACCGGTGTCACGGTGCGATTTCAAAGCAACATGCTTCGCTTCAGTCCCCAGGCCGAACAGACCCTGGAAAACAACTACAAGTTTGTCGACCGGAATCGAGATCTATGGGTAGGCATCAACATGGCGGGCGCGAGGACAATGACAAAGGATTCGCGCTCCGGTTTCTGGATACTTTCCGCAAGATGCGTCGAACTTACAGCGGCATCGGACTGTCCATCCACGGTGGTGAGGTCGACTCCCCGGGCCCCAACGTTCGCGACACGCTATTGCTGGGCGCCACGCGGATCGGTCATGGTCTGAATCTGATTACCGATCCCGACACGATGCTCTTGATGCGCAACAACAGGTATCTGGTTGAAATCAACCTTATCAGCAACCGCCTGCTCGAATACGTGCCCGACTTGTCGAAACACCCCTTCCCTGAATTCCTGCGATTCGGAATCCCTGTCTGTCTGAACACCGACGACCCGGGTGTGTGGGATTCAAATATGACTGACGAATACTACACGGCGGTCACTCACTTCAACCTGACCTGGGACGAGATTGTGGAGTTGGGCCGGAACAGCCTCACCTATTCCTTTGCCGAGCCGGCGGTCAAGCGGCGGCTGCTCGAAGAATACCAGGCGGCCGTTTCCGAGTTCGAGAAGAAGTACGGTCACAAGAGCTGGGCAGAGACCCTGAGGAAGGTCAAGCCCGTCTCCTCCGGCTACGCCGCCCGCACTTTCGGCATCGGTTCGCAGCCAACCAACCGCCAAGACGCAAAGACGCGAAACTAGAACACGAACTTCAAACCGAACTGAATCTGGCGGGGAATGCCGACGATACCCGTAATGGTCCCCGCATTGCCCACTCCGATCGCCGCATTGGGCAGATCGAACTGCGGCGTGTTAAAGAGGTTGAAGAATTCGGTTCGAAACTGGATCTTCGATCCCTCCGTGATGGGAAAATCTTTGAAGAGGGAAAAATCGAAGTTCACCCGTCCCGGCCCATCCAGAATATTTCGTCCGGCATTACCGTAGGTGAATTGAGCCGGAGACGTGAACGCAGCCGGGTCAAACCAGCGAGTTGGATCTGCGTCGTCCAGCTTGCCGTCGGCGACGCGATCCGGACGGCTCCCGCCTCCTGTATTCACGGTTGCGCTGGCGAGCGTCGGCGTGAAGGGGAGACCGGTCTGCGCGGTGGCGATTCCATTCATCTGCCATCCGCCCAGGATCGCGCGGGTAATGCCCTTGTCTTTCAGCGAGCTCCCGCTCTTGCCGAAAGGAATCTGATAATTCCAGCTGAAGGTGAAGCGCTGGTCGAGATTAAATGGAGAATTCCCTCGATCGGCCCTTCGGTTGCGATTGTCCTGCGGGACGGGTCCGTCGGCGCCGCCGCCAAAGGCAGTGGGCACGTTATCGATGGAGTGTCCCCACGTATATGAGCCGAGAAAGCTCAAGCCGGCGGTGAATCGCTTCTCGGCGCTGAACTGGAGGGCGTGATAGGAACTCAACCCGTCGGCAAGTGCATACGTGATACCTGCGAGGTCGGGACGGACACCGAAGAATGGCCTCCGATTGTTGACGGCTCCCGGCCCCGGAAGAGGCTGGTTGAGATCGATCGTGCTGTCCACGCGCCGGCCGAGGTTTCCCACATAACCGCCCTTGAACAGCAGACTCCAGGGGGCGATTTCATGTTCCAGGATCAGGTTGAACTGCTGGGCATACCCTGGCTTGTAAGTCGGGATGACGCCGATCACGCCCCCGCTCGGATTGTCGGCAAAGGCCAGGTTGAGAGCCGGAATATCGGGAAATCCATCGTTGACTCGGCGGGAGACGAAGAAGTTCCCGGGATTAAAGCTGTAGATCGGTCCAAATGGGACGTGCCGTTGAAGCCGCAGAATGTTGCCGCCATGCCCGGCGGTATTGTAGAAGATGCCGTAGCCGCCGCGAATCACGGTTCGGCTGGATAAAGAATAAGCGAAACCAAAGCGCGGAGCGAAACCGCGCTTCCAGGTTTCCACGCCGGCGCTCTTGCCTACGCCGTTACGGCCTGCAATCAACACCGTGGCGGTCACGGGATCGAAGTTGGCCCAGCGATTTGCGACCTCGTTATACGGGGTGTCCAGCTCGTAGCGCAGCCCCAGATTGAACGTCAGTCTGGAACTAGCCCTCCAGTCATCCGCAATATAGGCGCTGTATTCGGTGCCGCGAATTCCCACCCAGGCCAGGAGATAGTCCTGCTCGATCAGGCTCGGAGCCCCCAGGAGGAAGCTGGCCATGCTATGTCCACCGCTATTGTTCTGGGGATTGTTCGTAATACTGGGACTGAAATTGAAGCGCCCGTTGCCGCGATTGGTCTGGAATTCCGTCAGCTGGCGCCGCCGGATGTCAAGGCCGGTTTTGAGCGTGTGAGCGCCCTGGCTTATCGTGACGTTGCCCACATACTGGAAAGTATTTTCTCTGCGAAAGATCGGGAGCGACCGGCTATGCCCCACGCCGGTATATCCACCCGGGCTGAAGATGGGGAAGGCCAGGGCCGTCTCGTGCTGGTTGGCGTTGGGGACTCCCAGCAAATTGCCCAGCGGCTCGCCGAACTCGGATCCCTCCTGGGTATAGTCCAGGTTGAATCGATTGAATCCCACCCGCACATCCGCGATGACGCGAGGTGAGAAGGTATGAACCAGGTTCAAGACCACGTGCTGGGCCGTCAATGCAGCGGTTCCGGCAAAGGTGTCTTCGTTTCCGACTCCGATCGCTTGCGGAACGCCGGGAATCTGGACCGGGGGGAACGTCAGAGGAGAAACCGTGTCGGTTTTCGAATAGGAGTAACGGGTAAAGAAACTGTTCGAATCGTTGATCAGGTGGTCGACCCGGACATCAAACTGGTTCCAGTCCTGCTTCCTGGTGGGATTAGTCACCAGGTTGTTGGCCAGCGCCGAAGTGGTCGGAAGCGGGTAGGCATTCATCAGCTTTGCCGTAACCGGGTCAAAGCGGTTGGACGCGATTATGTTGCCGGGGAAGGGATCGCGAATGAATCCGCTGGGATTATTAGGATCGGTCCGGGTGGTCAGCGGATCGTAAATGATCCCGGGAACCTCGCCGAAGTCCCCGGAGCGCATCCTGGCGGTGGGGACAGTATTGACGAAAGTCAGCGACCGGCGCTGGCGGAAGAAGTCAATATCGCCGAAGAAGAAGGTCCGGTTCTTCCGGATCGGCCCGCCGATCGCGAAACCGAACTGGTTTTGCTTGAAAGGGGGAATTTTATCCGTGGGTCGGTCGAAGAAATTCTTCGCGTCCAGGGCTGAATTGCGCAGGAACTCGTAGGCCGCGCCGTGAATTTCATTGGTGCCTGACTTGGTCACCACATCGATCTGACCCCCTGGGTTGCGGCCTTGCTCGGCGGAGTACAGGTTGGTCTGGATCTTGAATTCCTTGATGGCCTCGATCGCAGGCCGGATGACCAGGGCCAGCGTCAGCCGATCGTTGTTGTCGATGCCGTCGTACAGGTAGTTGTTGGCGTTCTCGCGGTTGCCATTGACAAAGAGCTCGCTCCCGGGGCGCTGATCGTCGGGACGCGTGCCGCTCATGATCGTCCCGCGCGCGCCATACCCTGTGCCCGAAACCCCCGGAGTCAGGATGGCGAGTTGAACAAAGTTGCGCCCGTTCAGCGGCAGATCCTGAACCTGGGTTTCCGAAATCACACTCCCCAGGACCGAGGATTGGCTTTCCAGCAGCGGCGCCGTCCCCTCTACCGACACGATTTCGCTGACCTCTCCGATCTGGAGCACGAGATCGATCTGGGCGCGCTGGTTTACCTGAAGCTCGATTCCTTTCTGGACCAGCTTGCGAAACCCGGGGATTTCAGCCGTGAGGATGTAGCGGCCGGGGTGCAACTGAGTGATCAGATAATTCCCCGCAGTATCCGTGTGAACGGCGCGGCTGACGCCGGTGGCCTCATTGGTTGCGGTCACTTGCGCTCCGGCCACGACCGCTCCCGAGCCGTCCTTCACGGTTCCAACGAGATCGGCGGTCGTTACCTGCGCGTGCAGGTCAACCGGAGCCGCCAGATAAAGTAAAGCGAATAACGCGAAGCTAACGGACCTGAGACGTGAATACATACCACCTCCTGTTCAGTTCTTCTTCGAGTCTTCGTATCTTGGGCGTGGGGTTTGTTTAGCCGTATTAACCACAAAGACTCGAAGACACGAAGAAACGCGACGATCAATCGTGTATTAAGATTAGTTCGGCGGCCGAAGACCTTCTTCGGAACCGAGACCCCGGTCCAGCCATGCGGGGTACCAGCGAAAGACATTACCGGTCAGGCTGCCGATGAAAATCTCTCCTTTGGCGCTGACGTTCAACCAGTGCCCGGGACTCTCCATCGATCCCAGAATGCGGCCGGTCGCGGTGTCGATGCGCATGATTCGTCCAGCCAGTGTGTCGTAAGTGATATTCTCGATGTTGTTGCGGTGCGTGATGATCCACATCTCATCCTTGGGCGTGATGAAGACGTTCTGGGTCGCCCCCAGATTAGTAAACTGGCGCAGGAACTTTCCATCCGCATCGAAGATCTGGATCCGATTGTTCTCGCGGTCACTGACATAGACGGTGCCCTTCGAGTCCACGGCGATCGAATGAGGCGTGTCGAACTCGCCCGGCCCGCTCCCTTTTTTGCCCCAGGCCATGAGGTACTTTCCATCCTTGGAGAATTTCACCACGCGCGAGTTGCCGTAACCGTCTGAGACGTAAAACTCGCCTGAAGGAGCAAAAGCAATGTCGGTGGGCCGATTGAACGTCTTCTCATCGGTCGCGGCTTTCGCTTTGATCCCCAGGGTGAGAAGCAGCTTTCCATCTTTGGTGAACTTCATAACCTGGTGATCCCCGTTGTCGGTGATCCAGACATTGTTATCTTTGTCTACTCGAAGACCGTGCGGGTTCCCGAACATTCCTTTCCCCCAGGAGCGGAGATAGGTTCCTTTGGAGTCGAACACAACAATAGGATCGGCCTTCTTACCGCGATGAAAGACGTAGACCTGCCCCTCACTGTCGGTTGCGACGGCTGAGACGCGGCCGAACTTCCACCCCTCCGGCATGGTGTCGGCGGGCTCTTCGCCAAAGCGAATGTTGACCCGGTACTTGAGCAGTCCCCCCTCATGGGGATACCACCCCTGCTCCGCGTAGCCGAGAGCGACGGCCATCAAACCTACGGCAGCAACGACGGTTAATCTGTTCATTCGATTACTCCTTGTGATCCCTGAGGTCGACGCGTCACGGACTCACACGCCGACACCGGGACGCTAAGGGTTTATATTTTTTACCCGAGCAGGTCATGGCGGTTTCGGGAAGGATCGGGCGAGTATACCACCGTTTCCGCAGCAAATGTAGTCCCCCTGGTTTCGTTTCTTCGTGTCCTGGTGGTATTTGTTAGCCCCCTAGCGCAATACTTCGGGGTTGATGGCGCGGATCTCCTGCTCCAGCCGGGCGAACCTGTCTCGCTGTCTGGCTTGTGCCAGCAGTTCACGGGCTGCCTGCTTCGCGATCACAAGTTTATCGAGCAGCTTTCTCCCGCGCTTGACCCGCGTGGGCTGCTGTTTGACCTGTGCCACCAGGTGCGATGCCACCAGCCTGGTAATGCCGATCTGGTTAGCGAGCGCATCCAGATCTACTTCGTCCAACTCGGCCGACTCTTTGAGCGCCTTGCGCACTTCCTCCCAGGAAACGGACTCACTGGGCGCGGCATGGAGCTTGTCGCCGACGATCCTGACCTTATCGTGCGTCAGGGTCTTGTCCAGTTCATGCTTCAGCTTCTTCCACGTCATCATCTTGGCCGGCCTGACCCATTCTTCGAACTGAGCCTTGTCCAGGTCAAAGACCCGCCGACCCACCAGTGTCAGTTTTTCGAGCGAAAAGTAGTTCTCCAGCGCGAAGCGCAGTTCCTGCTCGCTGAGCGGCTGGCTGCGACCCATGCGGTTGAGCCACCAGAGACCGAGCACGATGCCAAGGAGAGAGCCCGCGATAGCCAGTCCGGTGATGATGTGAGCCACCCAGCCCGGCGCGAACAGGCGCACGGTGACGGCGTGATACGCAATTTCATAGAGTGCAGTGGCATTCCGGAGGACGACTTGGGAGAGGGTCTGAAAGGTCAGGATCAACACAAGCAGGGGCGCGACCAGCAGCGCAGCCACCAGGGCGTCGCGCAGCACTCGCGCCCAACGCCATTTGCCGATCCGTCCTCTCCAGATGAAAACTCCCTGGCCCGCAAGCACCATAAGCGGCAGAGCGATGAAGACCACGAACCATTTTAGTTGCAGCTGTGGACCGAAGGTGGTCGGAGT
The DNA here is from genome assembly GCA_963827655.1 of uncultured Acidobacteriota bacterium. GTDB lineage: Bacteria > Acidobacteriota > UBA6911 > UBA6911 > UBA6911 > CAWHCF01. Next base: position 15,501 of record CAWHCF010000018.1, on the reverse strand, counting down.
GTACAAGATTTCATTGCGCCAGTTAATGCCGACCAGGAGAGCCAGCAAGGCCAGCACAAAGAGGCCAATCTGCAAAGCCACCCAGGATTGTGGCGCGCGTCGCAGCAACAGCACTGCCCCATAGAAGGTCCGCAGTGGCAGATCTATGCCCAGGAAGTAAAGCGTGTTCTTCTTGATCTTCGGGGCGTTTGGGCCGAACACCGACAGGATACAGTCGCGCAGCACGAGCAGCGCCACAGCTAGAATTTCCAGCAGCACTAGAGCCGGCAGATCGCGGAGCAATGCCTCGGTCCCGACCCTGTACTGGTGGCGGAAAAGCTTGCCGAGCTTGGTCTCCCTGGGGCGGGGCGCGCTATCGTCGTCCTTGAGCTGCTCGGCCCTGGTGAACGACTGTGCGGCGGCTGCCACAGCTCCGACGAAGTGATCAATCGGGCCACCGCCTGGCTGGAACGAAAACAAATCATCCTTGCCCTCACCGGCTCCATTTTCGCGCGGCCGGTATGTCTGAGCCGACTTGACCGGCGAAATGCGGAATTGATTCCAGATCGTCTGTTCTTCGAGCGCGTCGCTGATGACGCTGGGCACATCATTGTGCAGAATCTCCAATTGGGCCGCTTCGATCAGGAGTTTGACCTGTTCGCCGAACGCCTCATCGGCCAGAGCCGCCCGGCGCTTCCCCTCGTCTTCATCGTCCCACAGCAGGTCCTTGATCCAGCGCTCCAGTTCGTCCTGAGTCTTCTTCCCGGCGTTGGGGAAGAGCCAGGACGATCTCATTTCGGGAATCCACTCCCCGGCTGGGTCGAAGAAAAACGCGCGCAGCCTCTTGCGCCCGCCTGGATTGCCGGCTATCTCGCGCAGTTTGTCCGGAGTGAGCAGGGTTTCGACGATCTGGCACAGTCCGTCGAGCCGGCCCCAGAGAATGTCATTCGAGCGCCAGGAGCGCTTGAAGAAGCTGGCGAAATGATAGAGCGCGTCGCCCGCCACTTTGTCCGACAGACCCTTATCGCTGAACCCCTTGTTAGCATCGGCGGGGCTGATCCGGATGGTCTCGATCGGATCTTTCTCGTACAGATCACCTATCAACTCTATGGGCAACATCACTTCGTCGAGCGCCTCAAAGTCGTCATAGGCTTCGCGAACGATTTCGCCCAGAGGACGTGGCGCATCGGATGCGGTCGACTGGGATTGAGCAGGAGCCCGGGCCGCGCAGGAGCCGGTCGAGCAGCCGGCGTTCATAGTCATCGGTCAGGGTGAAGAGAGATTTGACCAGCGGAGAGAAATCATCGAATTCTCCAGCGTCGACTTTTTGCCGCGCCTCACCGGCCAAACTCTTGAGTGTCTGGTTGATCTCGCTCAGGTGCTCGCTCTTCAACTCGTGACCTTCCATCGGGCCCTGTGACGTAGCTTTCCTTCACCTTCTGGCCGGCCTTGCCGTCGGCATCCAGCAGATGATGCATCGCCGCGCCGACGATCCCCCAGATTTCGCGCGCGGCTTCCGCATCGGCCTCGTCCCGGCTGGCGAGCTGTCCCTCTTTCCAGCGTACCTCGCACCTCCTGAATCGCTCTTCCCATTTGACGTCGATTTCGTCCACCAGTCGCTCCAGGCGCGCGCGGACGATCTCAAGCAGTTCAATCTGGCGGTTGATCGCTTGCCACAGATTCACCAGCTCCAGTCTTTCGGCCTCGGTCGAAGGGGGCGCCTCCTTGCCGTACAGTAGATCGTAGAGCAGGTAGACCATGCTATAGAGCCTCCGCAAGCGATAATAGACGTCGAAGTCCCTGAGGATGATTTCGACCTCGCTTATCCTGCCCGCGTCCCGGCTCGTGCTCTGGAATCTGTCGAACTCGGCGAAAAGCGCCGAACCGATGCGGCGCTGCTCAGGTCAGCCAGATGCATGTCGCGGAATTGTTCGCGCAAAAGGCCCTGGACGACGCGGTCGCTGATCGAGATCAAGCGGCTGCGCTGATAGACCTCATTCAGCTCCCGGGGAGACGCGGCGATATGCGTCTGGCCTATGTCGCGCTGCTTTGCCGCCTGGAGCAGACGGTTGTAGCGGCTGAGCTTGCGATTGTGTTTCGCCAGCAGCTTGAGATCCTCCGAGATGCTCTCGTACCCCGGGATGCCGATCAGCGCCGCCAGAACCGCTTGCAGCACATTCGGCTGGCTGGCACGCTCCGGTCGCCGGAAGCTCTCGGGGTCAGGTTCGATGTAAAACAGCTTGCGCTCGACTTTGCAAATGGCCATGCGTCCGAAGATCTCTTGCAGCGTGTAGGTGAAGGGCTTGTTATCAATCACGCCGCCGTCAAGGAAAGTTGCATCTTTGCCAAGGCGACCCCATTCCTGCAGGCGCGTGTCCACCGGCTCTTTCTGTTTTTCCTCATCGGTCGACGGGCAGGTCACGCCGACGGGCGAGAAAGCGGCAGGAAAGCAGGAGGTGATGCGCGCCAGCTTGGCGAGCGCCTGGTAAGTTACCGACTCCGGCTTGAACGGCTCTTTGCGGTCGGCGCGATGCTTGAGCAGGAAGACCGAGCGATGATCCTTGACGTCAATCGGGTGTCCGGCATCGTCAAAAAGCGTGGCGATGCGTCCGTCCACGTCCGTCCCGGTCACGAACAAGTCGAGTTCCTTCACCGGAGAATTGAACTCCAGTTCATGCATGTCGCGCGGCTGATAGGCGGTCATCAGACGGAAAGCCTCTTCCAACCGGGGCTGATAGAAGCCTTCGCTGTCCAGCAAAGAAGGCGCTCCGTCGCCGCCGCCGCCCGGCGAGCGCAGAAGGCTGCGGATATCGCCGTCTCGCCGCCACAAGCTGGCCGCGTCGCCAAACTCTTTTTCGTTCGCCAGCGCATAGGCGAGCATGATCCCGTTAATGCCGCCCGCCGAAGTGCCGCTGATGATATCCACCACGATGTCGGAGTCGGTCAGCGCCTTGAGCCATTTGTAGACGCCGTTACCGCGTACGGCCCGAAGAACTCGCGCGCGACGCCGTTGATGTAGATCGCGAGCGCCACGCCGCCGTACATTACCAGTCCGAGCCGCGTCTCGATCGATTTCGGTTGACCCCGGGTTGCGGGCATCGCGGCACCTCCCTTGAGATTCGGTGTTTCTTCGCGTTTTAGATGTATTGAGCTAACCACGAAGACACGAAGACACAAAGAAACACCAGGAACACTTTGCAGTGTGTCAGTCGCTGTGTCTTGGCGGTAGGTTCCCTGTCAGGCGAGTCCGGCCTCCCGGAGCCAGCGGCGCACCATCTCGAGGTCGCGCCTCATGGGCGCGAGAACCTGGGAGCGATCGATCGTGAGCTTACGAGCGCCGGTGTCGGCTCCTCCGAGCGGATACTCGAAATGCAGCTGCACCGGGCCTGAGAAGTTCGATTCCTTCAGCTTGGCAAAGAAACGCCCGAAGTTAACCATTCCTTGGCCAAGAGGGCACCAGGCCGGCCGCCACTCTCCACGCTCATTCCGCTCCCACCGGAAGTCCTTGATGGCCACGCCGCGGATCCACGGTCCGACCAGCCCCAGGGACGCGATCCAGCCTCCAAGGCCTCCTTCGATCGTTGCGTGCGCGACGTCGAAGTTGACGCCCAGGACCCCCGGATCCAGGTCCTTCAGGATGACCCAGAGGTCCCAGATCGGGGCGCCGACCTCCAGGCCCGAGTGGGTGTGATACATGGCGCAAACATCGTACTTGCGGTTGAGCTCGCCCAGCCTGGCCGCGTCTTGCCGAAGCTCGGCCAGACGTTCCGGGATTGGCTTGCCCTCGATATAGCGAAAACCTCCCCAACGGTAGCGACGCACCCCAACGGAGTGGATGGCCCGGAGCATGGTTTCGGCGTGGGGGGTGCGGTCGTCCACAATCCCCGCAGTGACCATCGGCAACGCGAGGCCTGCCTTTCGAATGATCTCGGCCACCCTGGGGAGGTCCTGTTCGGCGCGCTCGGGCTCGACATGTCCGCCCTTTCGCAGCGTCAGGTCGATGCCGTCAAAACCAAGCTCCGCGGCTGTGCCCGCCATCTCGTTCCAATCGAGCCACTGCAGGTGCTTGGAGAAAATGCATACCTGGAGCCGCCCGTCGGCCCCGGTTCGCGGCAGGCCGGCTACGATGGCGGCTCCCATCGTCGAGAGGAGGTCACGACGGCTCATGCTTAACTCTGAATCGCTGGCACATCCTTCAGTAAAAGGTAAAAAGGGCTGAAGGGAAAGTAAAAAGTTAAAAGTGCTGAGGGAAAAGTGGGCCTTCGCGGTTACCTCGTCAACTGGCGAGGTCCCATTCCTCGAGCGACACCAAGGATTCCCGCAGCTTCATCATTCCGGACCGAATCCGAGTCTTGATCGTCCCGAGCGGGAGCCCCAGCAATTCGGCAATCTCGCTATGGCTCAGACCAGCGTAGTAGGCAATCTCAATCACCTCTCGTTGTTCCGGATTAAGTTGAGCCAGGGCTTCCCGAGCGCGCCTCTGCTCTTCACCCAGGAGGCTGGCCTGTTCCGGGTCATGGGTGCTGGCCACCATCGAGCCAGCCGCCTCGAGCGACTCCTCCAACCGCTTCTTCCTGGCTTTGCGGCGCAGAAGGTCGATAGCACGGCTTCGGGCCATGTTCAACAGCCAGGCGGAAGGGTTTCCGCGGGCCGGCGCATAGGAATGGGCCTGACGCCAGATCTGAAGATAGACGTCCATGGTTGCTTCCTCGGCCAGGCCGAAGTCCTGCAGAATACGCAGCGCCAGGGCATATACGAAGCGGCTGGTTTCATCGTAGAGCGGCGCCAAGGCCTGCTGGTCTCCCTGCGCAATCCGCTGGATGAGAGCCATCCAGCGGGCCTCGAGAGGACCAAGCTGAGTCGATCGCTGGGACAATGCCATCTTGAACTCCTCGAACCGTTGTCATCCTGGGGGCCGCACAGCTCCTGTCCGACTCCGAGTCGATCAGGATCATCAGGCATTGTCCTCGCCGCAACTTCCCAAAATCTTCCCGCTCGCTTGCCGGCGGGCTCTTCTAACACCGAGGCGTAAAACAACGCTGTCGGTCCTGTTTGATTCAAGGATTCAATACTTTCCGGCCGCTTTCGAAGACTTGCGCTCCAGCCCGATGGGCCGGAGCAGATCGCGGAATCTTGGGTCTGAGCGAATGCCGTCGAAGATAGGTTCGACGTTGAGGTAAATCAGGCGGTCATGGCGCTCCTCACACGCTTTCCGCAACGACGCAAACACCGCATCTTTCTCGCCCAGTCCGGTGTAGATTATGGCCAGGCTATAGGAGGATACATAACGTTGCCGGGATAGGGCCGATAGCCTCTCCAGCATCCTGTGCGCCTCGTGTTTCCTGCCCGATGCCGCCGAAACGTGGCCGAGCACTCCCAGAGCCAGGGTCAATGGGCTGTCTCCGGAAAGGGCAATCGCCTTTTGAAGTTCCGCCGCGGACTGTTGGAACTGGCCTTTTTGCAGATAGGTCAGGCCCAGGATGAAGTGCGCCATGGCGAAGTTAGGTTCCAACTCCAGAGTCTTGCGCAGCTGTTCGAGGGCCTCGTCGTAGCGCCGTGCGAAGTAGAGTCCCCATCCAACATCCGCGCTGATCATGAGGGAAAGCGGGTCCAGTTCCTGGGCGCGCAGGATCTGAGCCTGGCTCTCCTCGAACCGCCCCATGGCCGCCAGATACTCGTGATACCAATGATGAGCAATGGCGTAGTTCGGGTTCAGCGCCAGGGCTCGCCGGAATTCCCCTTCGGCGCCGTTCCAGTCCCAGTCGTAGTACAGCTTGGCATAGGCCAGTGAGTTGTGAGCTTCAGCCAGCGAGTCGTCTATCTCCAGCGCCTGCAGCGCCGCCGCTTTGGCCTTGGGCATCGCCTCCCTTGGAGGAAGCGCGCTGTAAAGGCTCAGCAAGTTGTAGCAGTCGGCTAACCCGGTATAGGCCAGGGCGTAGCCAGGGTCTTTCTCGATTGCCTGCTGAAAGTACTGGATGCCTTTTTTCAGGCCTTCACCGGTCCTCTTGTTCCAGTGGTAGCGCCCCTTCAGATAAAGCTGATAGGCTTCGGCACTCTCTGTATAGCGCTTGGTCATTCGCTTCTTTTCTTCCCCGGTCAAGCGCAACCGGAGGTTTTCCGATATCTCCTGGGAAATCCCTTCCTGGATGGCGAAGATGTCGGCCAATTTGCGGTGGTATTGCTCGCCCCACAAGTGCGATCCATCCCGGGCGTCCACCAGCTCCGTCCAGATGCTCAAAGTGTCCTTTAGCTGAGCGACTCTTCCCAGGAGCACGGCTCGCACCGCCAGCTCCCGGCCCACGACTTGAGGATCTGCTTCCCGGACCTTGTAGCGGAAGACGGAGGCTCGCGCCATTACACGCAGCTTGGGCAGTTGCGAGAGACTCGTGATGATGCTCTCGGTGATGCCTTCACAGAGGTACTCCAGGTTGGGATCGGCACCGGTGTTGGCGAAAGGCAGGACCGCGAGCGAATGGATGGAATCGCCGCGTTCCCCGGCGGATTCCGTCGCGCTCCGCGCTAAGGGTTCGACCTGCCCGGAGACAATCCGGTCGTAGAGCTGACGGGTGGTTTCCTCAGGCTCGGCATCGAGTTCTTTCCGCACTGCCTCGCAGCACTGTTGGAACTGGCGCAACGCCTGATGGCGGTTGCCTGTGCGCGCATATAGCTGCATCAACTGACGGTGCACGTCTTCATTGGACGGCTCCGAAGCCAGAATTTCTTTCAGACAGTTCGTGCTCTGCAAGTACTGGCCGTCTCTTTCATAGAGTTGTGCCAGTTTGGTCAAAAGATCTTGACGCAAGGATCGCAGTTGACCACGCCGGAAGGCGGACCATTCTTCGTAGAGATCCTCGGTCAGCAGGTCGCCCCGGTACAAGGCCAGCGCCTCCTCGTAGGCTCCGGGTTCCCCGCACCGGATGGCTTCGGCCGCCCCTTGTTCAAACGCTTCCACGTCAATCCACAGGCTACTCGGAGCGCGCAGCAGGATCAGCTGTTCCTGTGTGATGATGAAGCGGGAATGGGCGCCGGATTTCAGGCCGGGCTCCAGGGCCCGTCTCGCCATATAAATGATCTTATGCAAGTTGTTGCTGGCGGATTCCGGGTCGATTTCGGGCCAGAGAAGTTCCATCATCTGCTCCCGGTGAAGTTGATGCTGGGACTGCAACGCCAGAAGTTTCACCAGCATCTTCGGCTTCCGGCGTGGCCATCGGCGATCTTCGAGCGTCGTGCCGTCCACAGCGATCTGAAATGGGCCGAGCAGGCGGATGTCTAACGATGAAGGAACTGCAGCTTTCTGTCCCATGGTTTGCGGGAACGAGCCTCAGGATACCAAGTCCGGGCGTGCAATGCCTCGCACGCACTGTTCACCAGGCGTTTGCGAAGGGGGTCTTTATGCTAATAAATGTCGCAGTTGGAGACAAGGATTCTGTCGCGATAGTGTCTTTGGGTCAGCGCGCCAAAGCAAGGCGAGCGCTACGACGCGAAAGGCTTCGCAGCAAGCCCGCGAAACGCGCATCCGCTCGCCGGGCCATCAAACTTCGGCTTCACCGGAGGGGTACTGTCAACTTGCGGGAGCGACTTTCAAAGCGTATACGACCAGGTCCTTTGCTTTTCTTCGAGTCTTCGTGTCTTAGGGCTCGCGCGGTGCTTCCGTCATCAAGTGTTGCTGGGATGGACTTAAAACTTTATGAGGCAGGATATTACAGACGAATTTGACTTCAGCAGTTCTAATCTGAGCTAAATCGGACATAAGTATCTTAGACACAATTAGATGGGACCGAGCCAGCAACAGTAGATTGCGGAAGCACCCCTCCTGACGGCCGGGATACTGGTCTGAGCTCTACACCGTCTTCAGAAACGCGATCAGCGCCCGCTTGTCTTCCGCCGAAAGCTTCAACCCGAACTCGTGCCCTTTCACCGCCCGCGTTGTCACGCCATAGCCTTTCCAGCCCGTCGGCACGTAGTCGTCGCGCAACCGCTTCGGATCGAACCAGTCTTCAAGCGTCGCTACCGAGCCGTTGTGCTCGAACGGGCCGCGATACCAGACGCCTTTCAGAGAAGGAACTTTGTAGTAGCCCGTCCCACGACGGGTGGTTAGAGCCAGAGTCGGATCAGTGCCTACCGAGAGTGGCAGGATGTCGAAGCGCGTGCGATGATCGCCAGGCACTTTGAATCCCTCCACCGGAGTCAGTTTGTTGCTGGTGTAGAGCGGGGGCGTGTGACACGCCGCGCAGCCCTCGCGCTGAAACACCTTTTCGCCTTGCACCGCAAGCGCCGTCCGCTTGTTGGGATTCGGCGGTGGCTTGAGCGAGTAGATGTAGAGCGTCAACGCGTAGAGCTGCTCATCGCTGTAGCGCCCGAGCCGGTCCGGCTCGGGCAGTCTGCCGAAGACCACCTCAATGGGTCTGAATTCACCATAGCGCGTGAGCACGTCGGCGTCCTGATTGAGCGCCGCGTAACGCATCAGATCGCCGATGTCGCGATGGCGTACCAGGCCGGTGCGATCCAGGTAACGGCGCTCCTTGACGCCGATCAGGTCGGGTATTTGCACGGGGGAGAAGAGACTCGTGCCGTGGCGGGCCATCACGCCGGGCGGGATCGCCCGACGCGTCGCAGCGAGTTCCTCAAGGGACATCTGCTCGATCCGCGCCTGCGAGTCGGGCCGTAGCCAGGGCACGGCGAACAGGCGCCGGGCCGCCGCGCGCGCGCGTTCCAGCGAGACGCGTGCCCGCGTGTCGGCGACGATCACGCGGTCAACGGGGAAATTACCCTGCGCCCCTTTGATGATTGTCCCGTCGGCCATCACACGTATATGGCACATCGCGCAGGATTGGTTGCCTACTACCACTTCTCCCTTTTTTCTGATCACGTAGCGCGCGAAAGGCATCGTGCCATCTTTAGCGATGGGCGTGCCCGTCTGCTCGTACCACGCCGGATTTCTCACGTCAGCCACCGCCACAAATCCCCCCTGCTCACCCTCATAAGTGGTCAGGGCATCGAAGACGAGTTCGCCGGCCTTAATCCAGTCAGCTTCCGTCTTGAGCCAAGCCGGATCAAAGACGGTCTCCGGAACAATCTCCGGCTCCTGCTGCTTGAGCCAATCGAGATAGCCTGGCGGCTCTCTGCCGGGCGCGTAGATAGGATAGCTTTTGTAGATGGGCCGCACCGGCATGCGGTAATAGTAGTTCTAACCACGAAGACGCGAAGACTCGAAGAAACACTAAGAGGGACAAGCGGCCTTACTTCTGAAGAAGCGTCCGGGCATGTGATTCCACGTCCATCGCTTCCTTGTTTCGCTTCATTTTGCGAAGAACGAGAGCGAGTTTCTGCAGAGAGTCAGCTAATTCCGGATTCTCAGGTCCAAGGGTTTTTTCCAGGATGGCCAGTGCCCTTCGGTATAGCGATTCAGCTTCAGAGTGACGATTCTGCGCGTAGCAGCTTGCCGCCAGCTTCAACAAAGTACGAGCTACCCACGGATGTTCAACGCCCAAGGCTTTTTCCCGGATAGCCAGCGATCGGCGGAGAAGCAGCTCAGCCTGCGTGTGCCGGCCTTGATTCTCTTGAAGCAGCGCGAGACTCTCCAGGCTGTGGGTCAAGTCGGGATGGTTCGGACCAAGAGCTTTTTCTCGGATGGCCAGTGCGCGCCGGTAGAGAAGTTCAGAGTTGACGGGCTGCCTTCGCGCCTGCAACAAGTTCGCCAGATTGGTCAAAATACTGGCCACTTCGGGGTGGTCTGATCCTAGAATTTTTTCGTAAATGGCCAGGGATCGCCGCGAGAGCCGTTCAGCGTCGACATAGCGGCCTTGAATGCCATAGAGTGTTGCCAGGTTGCTGAGACTTGTTGCCAGCTCGACACTGTCCCCCCCAGTGCCTTTTCTCGAATCTCGGCGGCGCGCAAAAAGAGCGGCTCTGCCTCGACATACCTTCTCTGTTCGTGATAGAGCGCCGCCAGGTTGTTTAGAGCGATGGCGACTTCGGGATGATGCGGCCCGTGGGTCTTCTCGATTATAGCCAGGGCCCGCCGGAAAAGGGGTTCGGACAACGCGTATTTTCCGCGAACACCGTAGAGTGTTGCCAGGTTGGTGAGAGTCGTCGCCAAATCGGGGTGCTGCAGGCCCAAAGTCTTTTCTTGCACCGCAAGAGCCCGAAGGAAGACTTGCTCGGCTTCTTCATACCGACCCTGATTGTGGTAGAGGACCGCCAGGTTATTGAGCCTGCTGGCAACCTCGTGATGTTCCGATCCCAAGGTTTTCTCATTAATGGCCAGCGCTCGTTTGTAGAGCGGTTCCACTTCTTTATAACGGGCCTGGGCAGAGTACACGGCGGCTAAACTACTCAGAGTCATCGCCACATCCGTATGTTCCGGACCCAGTGCCTTCTCACGGATGCCCAGGGATCGGCGGTAGTAAGCCTCGGCCTGATCGTACAAACGCTGATTCAGACAAACGAATGCCAGGTTATCTAGAACCGTGGCCAGGTCGGTATGATTCGTTTCCGGAATCGTGTCCCAAATAGCCAATGCCCTCTGAAGAAGCCTCAGGGCCTCGGTGTATTTCCCCTGATTTCTGTACAGGGCGGCAAGATTGCTCAGACTATTAGCCAGGCGAGGATCTTGAGCTCCTGACTTTTCGGCCTCGGCTAAGGCCTCGAGGTAGCTCTTTTCAGCTTCCGGGTAGCGCCCCTGCTGGCTCAGTTGATCACCAGCTTTGGTGGCTTTTTCCCAAGGAGCCTCTTGAGCCGCAAGACCCGACCATGATGCCAGGGCCAATGCTGTCACCAGGATCCAGTGTTTCCGAGATTCATTGCTGGCTGTCTTTGCCCATCGCAATCTCGATCCTCCAAACACCCCTCTTTCTCGGCGCTCTCGAGATATCGAGGGCAATCACGGCTCATCTCGGAATTTTCGATTGCCCGCGAATCGTGATCGAAATTTCTGTCTTTCCCTGACGACGTGACGTCTCAAGCTCGCGCCTCAGGACCTCATGAAGGCCACCATGTCGGCCTGGTCCTGCGCCGTCAGGATCACCGCCGGGTCGCCATCGACCGAAGGGTCGGTGACAATCGCAAAGAAAATTGCGTAGTGCGCCGCGACGTCCTCGAGCGTCTTCGCGGAATTGTCGTGAAAGTATGGCGCGGTCAGGCGGACTCCTCGGAGCGAAGGGATCTTGAAGGCGTCCACGTTATCGAAGGGGAAGATACGCGAATCCCCGGTGATGAGCGCCCGCCCGGGGTCGGGGCTTCTCACGACCGTCGTGGTTCCGTCCGGGTTTCTGAAAAGAAAATCCCTCACCGGGTTTCTCGGCGGCGTTCAGTGCGGACACGAGCACGTCCTGAAAACGCGAGCCGGGCGGCAGCGGAAGGGGGAAAAACTGGTTGGTTTGGTTCAGCATCGGGCCGCTGTGGCACGTGGCACAGATCCCGGGCTTCGAGCTACCAGAGCCCCCGACATCCTCAAAGAAGAGCCGGCCTCGCCTTTCGGAGTCCGTCGCGCCCTGCGGCAACCCTGGAGCAGGACCTCCACGGGCGAATCGCATCAGCTCGCTCGAGGTGAAGAATGCGTCCGTCAGCTGAAACTGCGCGATCCGCCGGAGGTCGCTTTCGCTCGGTTCCTCGGTATGCTGAGTGTGGGCGCGAATGGCGCCCAGGGCCTGGGTCTGGAGGTTGCGCTCACGCCCGTCGTACATTAGTACCGGGTCAAGCGCGGGCGTGTTGAGCGTGGTCGGAATACCCCGCCTCAGGACCACCGACCGGGCGCGAGGGTCATCGGCCAGGCTCACGTTCGGAGGCAGAGGTATTTCCATAAGGATGGTTGCATCCGAGAGCATCCGCGTGACGCCGTGGCCAAGCCCGTCATCGCTACCATCATGTACGAAAAGCGGATCCCTCGGATTCGCCGCGTGTCGCATCCGGGCGTCCAGCGGAGACACTGTTCCTGTGGTGCGGCTGTGGCAGGTCAGGCAGGTGCGCCCATTGCCTCCGAATGTCTCCCGCTCGAACAGGTGCTTGCCATCCTTCCGGTTGCCAACACTGTTGCCCTGTGCCGGGCTAGACCTGGAGCCTCTGATCGTGATCAGGCCAACTATCAATCCTGCAATGAGCAACGTCAGAAAGAATGACGGTTGTTCGTTTGAGGTTTTCAGGTGGTTCATGACTTTGACCTTTCTTTCCGGTAGTTAAGCCGTTCAGCCACAAACGTTGAAGGCAGTCCGGTTCAGCTTCATTAAGGGGACGGCAAGGCGTATAATCGCCGCCGCACGATTGCCTCGCAGATTCCGTCAAAACACGCGCAGACTTTACGAGTTCAATCGGTGAAATGTCCTGAAAAAGCTGGTGAAAAACTCCGAAGCGTCGCCGAAAAACGCCGGGAGTCGAGATGCGTCCTGCTGAAATGAAAGAAAACCCGCGCCGGTATCACTTCGATGGGTTCACCCTGGACCTCGATCTGCACGCCTTGTTTCGCGGCGAGGAGCGAATCCACCTGACTTCCAAACCGCTTGAGACCTTGATCCATCTGGTCGAGCATCGCGGACGCACAGTCGAGAAACAATCGCTGCTGGACGCGGTGTGGAAAGATGTTGCCGTCACTGAAGACACGCTGGTGCATGCGGTGCGCGAGATTCGCCGCGTCCTGAAAGATGACAAAGATAATCCCCGCTTTATCCAGACGGTCCCGCGCGAGGGCTATCGTTTTGTCGGTGCGGTCTCGGCGGATTTGCCCTTCGCGGAGATGAAAGCCACGACCGCTTCCCACTTGCAGGTTGCCGCACCGAAACGAATTGGGCTGCCCTCGGTCTGGCTCATTGCAGGCTTGATCGTCCTGGCGGTGAGTTTAACCGCAAGCCTGATCTGGTTCGTCCGGCAGGGGCGCGAATCGCAGCTCGCTCAGGCTGCCCCGCCGCCGCGACAGATGAGACAACTCTCTTCAGGCGTAGTCAGCGCAGTCAAATCGGCGTTTTCTCCCGACGGAAAATTTCTGCTCTTCGTCGCTTACCAGGGCGGAGCGCCAGGAATGCTCGATGTCTTTCTGATGCCTGCCGCCGGGGGCAATGCCATGCCGATTACCGACCGGTTCGGCGCCAGTGGAGACCTGCCGGCTTTCACGGCGGACAGCAGCCAGGTGGTCTTCTCGCGCTACCGGGGCGGGGAAGATGGCAGCCGTCTGCCCGACCTCTGGAACGTTCCCATTCTGGGCGGCCTCCCCAGACGTTTCATCACGGAAGCGAGCGGCGCGGGCTTCTCGCCGGATGGGAAATGGGTGGCCTACACCAAGCACCTGCCTGGCCGAAAGGCGCTCTGGATCAGCCCAATGGAACGTTTGGACGAGCACCGTGAGGTGAGCAAGATGGGCTTTACGCCGCGCTGGTCGCCGGACGGAAAGTGGATCGCCTATACCACCAGCGACCTGCAAGGCAGTGATGGAGACCTCCGGGTGGTGCCGGCTTCGTTCTCGGAAGGCAAACAATTGACGACAGAGCGACAGCCAATCTACGGCCTGACCTGGACTGCCGACAGCCGGTCGCTCATCTTCGGCGCGCGGCGCGACGGGGTTTTTCATCTCCATCAAGCGTCGCTGGCTGGCGGTCCAGTCAAGCTACTGACCAGCGGTGTGGGAGACTATATGACGCCTTCCGTCTCGCGGGACGGAAAGACGCTGATTTTCATCCACGGCAATCAGGCGATAAATCTGGTCACGGCTGCGGGCGTGGAAAACCCCAAAGCGGAGAACCTCACTGAAGCCGAGTATCATCACTGGCCCAGACTCTCTCCTTCGGGAACGCGCGTAGCCAGCGTGGCGCGACGACCCGATTTCAGCGACCACCTTTACGTCACCGATCTCAAGACCAGGAAGAGCGCTCCGCTGAGCAACCGGCCTGCGCGTCATCCCTGCTGGCTGGATGAAGATCGGCTGGCTTACCTTTCACCCTCGGCGGCCGACCCGAAAGACACTGAAGTGCGGATCTTGAATTTGACCACCGGCGTGGATTCCGCCTGGACGCGGTTTGCAGGCAAAGCCAACTGGCTGGCCGTTGATCCCTACAAGCCAAGGCTCGCCGTCGTGCGAACATCGCCGGAAAGGCGACCGCAAGTGGTGATGCGAGACGTGGAGAAGAACGCCGACGTGATACTGGCAGAAGGCGCGGAGTATGCCGGGCTGCGCTGGGTGCCCGGCGGCTCGGCCCTTTCGTGGAGCGGCCCCATAGTCTCAGCCGACGCGGCGAGCAATGGAGTCTGGGTGGTCGAACCAGGACGGGGAAAACCGCGCCAACTCGTCAAAGACGGTTATGGGCCGGTCTGGAGTGCGGATGGCGCGAGCGTATGGTATTCCCGGTTTCCCACAATGGCTGATCACGCCGGACTTTGGCGCTTGGATGTGCGGCGGAACACAGCGGTCAGAGTTCGCAGTTGGAAAGCTGTGGTCGACTATGATCTCGTTGGCGAACGGCTGGTCTATAACGCGATCTACAACCGCAGCCAGATCTACTCAATGCCTCTGAATCAGTGACGGCGAATGGCTATAGCGTCTTCCGGAAACGCGATCAGCGCCGTTTGTCTTTCACCAACAGCTTCAGCCCAAACTCGTCCCGTATCACAGGTTTTGGGATCGCCCATACTCTTTGATTGAGCCTTCCCACCGCAACGTTTCTCTTTCTGGGCGGACAAGGCCAGCTTCAGCGAAACAGGAGGTAGGGCGATGGCCTCAGAAATAAAGCGGCCAGCCTTAGGTCGGTCTGGCAGTTCTAGGAATGACTTGGCGTGCTCTTGTCCTGAGGGAACGTGGCCACGCTGGGACCTCGACCTTTAGGTGTTGCGTCAGAGGGTGGGCCGAACTTGGCACGTTCGTTTGCGTTGGCGCAGGCTTGATCGTTCACAAAGATGGCGATGTGAAATCGTGCCCGAAAAAACGCACCCATTTTGCTGCCATCGGGAAATCATCTCTCAATGGAGCAATCCGAACGAAGCGTTCCTTTGCCACAATGATCCAGAACAGGCGATGACTACCTGCGGAGAAGCAATGCCTGAACTGAAGACCGCGTTAGTGGAGCAGCGCGATGATCGAAAGACAATGGAATCCTTGCGGACGCTCTGAATTCTTCGGTTAGCCGGCCACTTTCCCTCTGCCACTTCCTCGTATTCCACCCTGGCGATCTCTTTGTTGCGAAGGTCGGCAAGAATTCTGTAGAACTCATCAACGATTATCAGTCTGTTCCAAACCTTTTCCTGGGTAATGGCTCTGGGAAACGAGAGTTGCTTCCCATTTTTTAATAACACCCTCACAGTGTTCATTGGGGGAGACCTCCGGTGGTTAGTTTTTAGCGGCGCGGCCGTCGCGGAGAGAAAGGCAATGCTCTTTTCCTGACCGAAACAGAGGTGATGCGCAACAAAGTATTCTCCGAGTTGGTCAACATGATTTCAACCGAACGTCTCGAGCGCCCCGTCAGGCAAGCTGAAGGAAGAGCCGGGGCGGCGGCAATCAGAACACTAAGGGCTCGCGTGTCCGCCGTGCATCTCCGAAGAGAGCGG
>CAWHCF010000017.1:0-105583 GCA_963827655.1 uncultured Acidobacteriota bacterium | reverse complement strand
ATCTCCGGACCGATAGCGCGGATTAGCCGCCGCCTGCGCTGTCAGTTTAGTGGCTAGCCTTTTCCAAATGTCTGGCGAAACCGATTAGTATTTAGGGCAGGCGATACCCGAGCGATTTCGTATTACCGTTAAGCTCTGGACGCGGTCGGACCTGGAACTTTGAAGATCATAGGGGCGGAAGCCGTATGTGGAGTTCAAGGTATGCTCCTCCGGGCTCACCGTAAGCGTGTTGTATGCACGGTTAAGGGGCAGCATTTTGGGTCACCGCCCGCTGAGGCCAGGGGTGCCGTCCCTGTAGCGGGACAATGACAATCCGACGTGGCGAATACCCATCGAGAACAGCCGGCTTCTGCCGAGAAGTACGGCGAGTTGTTCAGTGTCGGCCCGCCGTATAGGCTGCAGGCAGTCTTGGGATTGATCGGTCCCGAGGACTTGCGCATCAAGCGCAGGGCGCTGATTGCCGCCCTGGTCGCGTGGTTGCCCCTCGCCGTGCTCACTGCAATACGAGGCGATTTCGCGCATGAAAGCGGTGGCCAGTCGCTGCTCTCCGATTTCGGCGTGCATGCGCGCTTTCTGGTTGCGATTCCTATGCTGATTCTTGCGGATGCGATGTGCGGGCCGCGATTGGGTGCGACGGCACGGCATTTCATCGACGCTCGACTGGTGGCGAGTGCGGAGCACGCGAGGTTTGACGCTGCGGTTGCTTCAACCAGAAAACTGCGTGACTCGACGCCCGTCGAGATCGCCGTCGTGATACTCGCGTACGCCCTGGTTAGCGCGCTTTCCTATTCCCAGCTTGAGTCCGATGTGCAGGGTTGGCACCGCTCGGATCCCGGGAGAGGCCTGAATCTGTCACCGGCAGGATGGTGGGGGCTGCTCGTCAGCTTGCCCATCCTGCTTATTCTGATTCTGGGATGGGCCTGGCGCTGGATACTTTGGACGCGCTTGCTGTGGCTGGTATCGCGGCTCGATCTGCGTCTTATTCCTTCTCACCCAGACCGAGCAGCGGGACTTAGGTTTGTGTCCTATACGGTTCGGGCTTGGTGGCCGCTGGGGTTCACTTTGGGTGCGATTGTCGCAGGCGTGCTAGCGACCAAAATCGTACATCACGAAGCGGTCTTGTTCGACTACCGCTACGGTATCGCAGCGGTGGCATTGACTCCCGTCGCGTTGTTTACCGCTCCGCTGTTGGTATTTTTTGGGAAGCTATTGGAAGCGTGGCGGAGGGGGCTCTTCGAGTATGGTGAGCTCGTAGACAGATTCGGCCGCCATTTCGAGCGGAAGTGGCTGCAGCGGCAAGCTCACACTGACGACAGCATCTTGAAGCAGCCGGACTTCTCCGCCGCGACCGATCTGTACCAGGTCGCGGACCGGGTGCACGAGATGCGGCTCGTGCCGGTGGATTTCCGAAGTCTGGTGATGCTCGCGGTAGCAACCTTGCTGCCATTTGCGCCAGTGGTGCTGCTGGGTCTGCCGTTCGATGACATCGTTTCGGCACTGGCGGGCCTATTGTTCTAAGAAAGCCGCGGGAGGACACGGTGGGGATAGAGCGGGACCACGAGAATACGCGGAGATTCGAGGTGAGGGCCACCTCGGCCAGCCAACGTTTATCATGTGAAAGGAGTAGAGCATGGCACAGCAAAAGCAGAAACAACCGAACATCCTGGTCATTTGGGGTGACGACATCGGCGTGCACAACATCAGCGCCTACAACCACGGGATCATGGGGTATCGCACGCCGAACATCGATCGCATCGCGCGGGAAGGCGCCCTTTTCACCGACGCGTACGCGCAGCAGAGCTGTACCGCAGGCCGTGCCTCCTTCATTCTCGGACAGCATCCTTTCCGCACCGGGCTTTTGACGATAGGCATGCCGGGGTCGGAGCACGGCATACCGGACTGGTCGCCGACCATAGCCGACCTGCTTAAAGAGCAAGGGTATGTGTGCGGCCAGTTCGGCAAGAACCATCTGGGAGATCGCGACAAGCATCTGCCAACCGCTCACGGATTCGACGAGTTCTTCGGCAACCTTTATCACCTCAATGCCGAGGAGGAGCCCGAGACCTATTATTATCCGAAGGATCCCGAGTTCAAGAAGAAGTTCGGGCCTCGCGGCGTAATACATTCGTGGGCCGGTGGAAAGATTGAAGACACCGGACCGCTGACGACCAAGCGCATGGAGACGATCGACGACGAGATCCATGACGTCGCGAGTAAGTTCATCGACCGCTCGGTCAAGGACGGCAAGCCGTTCTTTGTTTGGTTCAACACCACGCGTATGCACGTCTGGACGCACCTGAAGAAGGAGACCTATGGCCGCACCGGCATCGGCATCTATGCCGACGGCATGTGCGAGCTCGACGACAAAGTCGGCGCGTTGCTCAAGCAGCTCGATGACTTGAAGATCGCCGACAACACCATCGTTGTGTTCTCGACCGACAACGGCGCCGAAACATTTTCCTGGCCGGATGGCGGAACGACTCCCTTCCACGGCGAGAAAGGCACCACGTGGGAAGGCGGTTTCCGCGTGCCGCTAGTGGTGCGCTGGCCCGGCGTGATCAAGCCCGGCACGGTCTACAACGATATCATTTCGCAGGAGGATTGGATGCCGACGCTGCTCGCGGCAGCCGGTGAGCCGGACATCGTCGAGAAATTGAAGAAGGGTCACAAAGCCAACGGTAAGACGTTCAAGATCCACGCCGACGGATACAACTTTCTGCCCTACTTCAAGGGCGAGGTGAAGCAAGGGCCGCGCGAGGAGATCTACTACTTCAGCCAGGGCGGCGAGCTGAATGCGCTTCGCGTCAAGAACTGGAAGATCCATTTCGCCACCCAGGTTGGAAACATCGCGACCGGGATTCGGGCGGTACCCGGCTGGCCGCTGCTCATCAACCTGCGCGCGGACCCGTACGAGAAGGGGCCGAACGAGGCAGACCTGGGCTACCTCCGCTGGTACGGCGACAATCTATGGGCTTTCGTGCCGGCGCAGGGTTTCATCAAAAAGTTCCTGGCGACGATACCGGACTACCCGTTCCAGGAAGGCAGCAGCCTTAACGCGGCGGGAATCAACTACCAGTCCCTGAAGGCGGCCAACGCCCTGAAGCGCCTCCAGGAGCTCGAGACGATTTCGCTCCCGGGCAGTTGATCAGTCGTTTGCTGATGGTTAAGGCAGCCGGGCAAGTTCACGCTGGCCGACGACGGCCTGTGCATCGGCCGTGACAGCGGCGATGCCGTGAGCGAAGATTACGAGTCGCCTGGGGAATTCAAGGGCGGCACCATCCTCTTCGTCGGCGTGACTGTCGAGAAAAGCAATACCTCAATCTGGAGAAACTTGCCGCGGCCGCTTTTGCCGTCGACTAGAACACGAAGGCGGCCTACGCTCGTGACAATTAATTCGCCGACGCAAGAGAAGAGGCTCCCCCAGGGTGCGCCTCCGCCCGGCAAACCGCCCGCCGAGGGTATGGTCTGGATCCCGGGCGGGACCTTCCTCACGGGTTCCGACCAGCACTATCCCGAGGAGGCGCCGGCACACAAAGTCACGGTCGGTGCCTTCTGGATGAGACTCGAGCGTCGTGACGAACGCCGAATTCCGCAGGTTCGTCGACGAAACGGGCTACGTTACGTGAACCACGCAAGGCCGCGCCAATGGATCTAGCGGAACTGATACCAATCGCGATACGTACCAGCGTCTTTCTGCTGGTCTTCGCGCTGGGATTAGGTGCGAATTTCGAAGAGGCTCTCTATCTGCTGCGGCGTGCCGGCGCAGCTCGTAAAGTCTCTTCTCGCCATGAACATCGTCATGCCTGTGCTGGCGGTAATGCTGGTGGCCGCTTTCGATCTTCACTACGCCCTGAAAGTGGCACTAATAGCGCTGGCGCTGTCGCCCGTCCCGCCCATCCTTCCTAAGAAACAACTGAAAGCGGGCGGCAGCGCGTACTACACCGTCGGGCTGCTTTTTTCAGCAGCGCTATTTACGATCGTGTCGATACCACTTTCGGTAGAGATTATCGGCAGAATATTCGATAAACCCGCGCACATCACGCCAGCCAGGGTCGCGCTGATCGTGTCCATCACCGTCATTGCGCCGCTTGCGGCGGGTATCTTGGTAAGGCACTTCGCTCCGCGGTTTGCGGAACGGATCGCAAGGCCGGTTTCCCTGTTTGCGACCGTGGCCCTGCTGGTAGGCGTCCTGCCGATAGTGTTTGCAGCATGGCCGGCGGCGGTAGCGCTGGTCGGCAACGGTACGCTCGCCGCGATCGCCGTATTCGTAGTTGCCGGACTTGCGGCCGGACATGGGTTGGGTGGTCCTGATCCGGACGACCGTGTCGTACTCGCGCTCGCCACATCTACGCGCCATCCCGGAGTCGCCATGGCAGTCGCGCACGCCGCCGCACCCGGCGAAACGCTCGTGCTCGGCGCGGTGCTATGGCATCTGATCATCGGGCTCATCGCCTCCGCGATCTATATCGCTTGGCGCCGCCGCCAAGCTGACGCCAGACCGGTCGAGCTCTGAGTTCGTAATGGAAGAACTGTTCAAGGAACTTGCGGGACACATCGCGCTGGGTATCGAGGCAGTGGCCGTTATCGTGATCGCTGTCGGTTCCATAGATGCGGTCGTCAACGCGCTGCGCATTGTGGCTACACGCGCGCGTGCCCGCCGAAATGCGCGAGATGTGGATGCGCTATGCGCGCTGGATCGTCGCAGGCCTCACGTTCCAGCTCGCGGGCGATATCGTGCATACGGCGGTTGCGCCGACCTGGGACGAAATCGGTCGCCTGGGTGCGATTGCGGTGATCCGGACATTCCTGGCCTATTTCCTCGACCGCGACATGGAAGAGCGGCGGCGCCTACGACAACCAGAGTCCATGACGGAGAAACCCTGAACCCTCGGCGGCAATGCGGTTGTGTGGGACAATTTCTTGTTACGGGATTCAGTCAAACGGTTCCCGGAAAGGCCGCTTCTATCCGATGTTCCCCTTCTACAGCCAAAAGAACGTTTGTTTGACGGAACATGGAAGCTGCCGGACCTCGAGTCGATGAATGACGCCATCAATAGCTTGGAGACGCGTGTGAAAATCACCCACAACCAAAGGATCATCGCAGCCGCGATCTTTTGTGCGATGGCTTCGACGACGGCCGTTGCGCAATCCGCCGACCCGCTGCCATCGTGGAACGAGGGCAAGACGAAGCGATCCATCGTGGACTTCGTGGCAAGGGTCACCAGGGCACGCTCACCGGAATTCGTGACCCCCGCCGAACGCATCGCCACCTTCGATAACGACGGCACACTCTGGGCCGAGCAGCCCTTGTATTTCCAATTCCTTTTCGCCGCTGACCGCGTGAAAGCGGAAGCAACTCAGCACCCGGAGTGGAAAGAGAAGGAGCCGTTCAAGTCGCTCCTCGGAGGCGACATGAAGGGCGCGCTGGCCGGCGGCGAGCGGGCGTTGATGGAAATCATGGTCGCGGGGCATTCAAACATGACCACGGAGGAGTTCGAGCCCGTTGTAAAGAATTGGCTCGCCACCGCGAAGCATCCAAAAACGGGGCGGCTGTACACGGAGATGGTTTACCAGCCCATGCTCGAACTGCTCGCATATCTTCGTGCCAACGGATTCAAGACGTTCATCGTTTCGGGCGGTGGCGTCGATTTCATGCGCGCCTTTGCGGAAAAGGCCTATGGCATTCCACCCGAACAGGTCATCGGCAGCACGGGCAAGCTGAAGTTCGAACTTCGCGACGGTAAGCCCGTACTGATCAAGTTGCCGGCCTTGGACTTCGTTGACGACAAGGAGGGCAAGCCGATCGCCATCCATAAGTATATTGGCCGCCGGCCCATCGCTGCGTTCGGCAATTCCGACGGCGATCTGCAGATGCTGCAATGGACGGCAGCCGGTAAAGGTGCGCGCTTGAGCGTCTACATCCACCACACCGACGCCGCGCGCGAGTGGGCCTACGACCGAACGTCGCACATCGGGAAATTAGATAAAGGCTTGGATGAAGCGAGTGTCAAAGGTTGGACGGCTGTCGACATGAAAAGGGACTGGAAAATAATTCACCCCTTCGAGAAGAATTAGGTTCTGTTCACAACGCAAAACTTGAGGTGAAGCATTTCATCAAAGGAGTAGAGCAAACGATCATGAAAATACCAAGCATTCTCGTTGCCCTTGCCGTCGCGGTCACCATCTCGGCCATGGTCGGCTGCGGCGGGTCGCAGCTGGAAAAGGGGACATCCCAACCTGCCGGGATTGTGACCGGGCTCGATCGAACCGTGCTTCCTATCGCGGAGCCTGACTATCCACGGGCCACCGAACTCGATGCGCGCAATGTCAAGGCGCCGACGAGGTTCGAGGTGAAACCGCCGCAGGGCGCTCCGAACGTTATCATCTTTCTGATCGACGACATCGGGTTCGGTCACGCGAGTGCGTTCGGCGGGCAGATTCCAATGCCGGCGCTGGAGCTCCTCGCGAGCCGCGGGCTCAAGTATAACCGCTTCCACACAACGGCACTTTGCTCGCCGACGCGCGTGGCCATCCTGACCGGCCGCAACCACCATACGAACAATGCGGGCGCGATCATGGAAGTGGCTACGGCGTTTCCGGGCAATACCGGGGTGCGGCCCCAGAGCGTCACGCCGCTGGCCGAGATCCTGCGCCAGAACGGCTATAGCACGGCCGCTTTCGGCAAGTATCACGAGACAGCGCCGTGGGAAGTCAGCGTCTCCGGGCCGTTCGATCGCTGGCCCACGCACTCCGGATTTGACAAGTTCTACGGTTTCATCGGCGGCGAGACCAATCAGTGGGCGCCGCTGATTTTCGACGGCACGATCAAAGTGGAGCCGCCTGACGACCCGAACTACCATTTCACGACCGACATGACGAACCAGGCGATTCAATGGATCCGGAACCAGCAATCGCTGACCCCGGACAAGCCGTTCTATACGTACTTCGCTACCGGTGCCACGCATGCCCCGCATCACGTGCCTAACGATTGGATCGCGAAATTCAAGGGCAAGTTCGACGGCGGCTGGGACAAGTACCGCGAGGAGACGTTCGCCCGGCAGAAGCAGATGGGCATTATCCCGCCGAACGCAAAGCTCGCGTCCAAGCCCAGCGACATCAAGGACTGGGAGAAGCTGACGGCCGACGAGAAGAAGCTGTTCGCCCGCCAGATGGAAGTGTTTGCGGCATTCGCCGCCCACACCGACAACGAGATCGGCCGCGTGGTGCAGGCGATCGAAGACCTCGGCGAACTCGACAACACGCTGATCCTGTACCTGGTGGGCGACAACGGCGCCAGTGCCGAAGGCGGCATGACCGGCATGTTCAACGAGATGACCTACTTCAACGGCGTCCAGGAGTCGGTGCCCAACATGCTCGAGAACATCGACAAATGGGGGGGCCCGAGACCTTCCCGCACATGGCGGCGGGTTGGGCGGTGGCCGGCAATACGCCCTTCATGTGGACCAAGCAGGTGGCCGCCAACTTCGGTGGCACGCGCAATCCGCTGGTGATCAGTTGGCCCGCGCGCATCAAGACCGGGGGAATCCGAAGCCAGTTCCACCACGTGATTGACATCGCACCGACCGTTCTCGAGGCGGCAGGTCTGCCGGAACCGAAAACGTTCAACGGGGTGGTTCAGACGCCGATGGAAGGCGTGAGTATGATGTACACCTTCGACGACCCCAAGGCTGCGGGCAGGCACCGGACGCAGTATTTCGAGATTTTCGGTAACCGGGCCATCTACCACGACGGATGGGTGGCCGCCACCGTGCACAAGGCCCCGTGGGAAGCAGAGCCACGACGCAGGCTCGCCGACGACATTTGGGAGCTCTATAACGTGGACGAGGACTTCAGCGAGACCAACGACCTTGCGGCCAGCAATCCCGCCAAGCTCAAGGAGCTGCAAGCGCTGTTCATGAAGGAAGCAGAGCGCTACCGCGTGCTGCCGATTGACGACCGGGCGCTCGAAAGGTTCGATCCCGCCATGGCGGGCCGTCCGGATCTGATGGCGGGCCGCAAGTCGCTCACGGTCTATGAAGGCATGACAGGCATGATGGAGAACGCGTTCATCAACGTGAAAAACCAATCGAAGACCATCACGGCGGATGTCGAAGTTCCTGCCGGCGCGAATGGCGTGATCCTCTGCCAAGGCGGACGTTTCGGCGGATGGAGTCTCTACGTGGTGAACGGCAAGCCGGCCTACACTTACAACCATGTGGGTCTTCATCAGTACACCGTCAATTCCACCGACGCGCTCGCCCCAGGCAAGGCGACCATCAAGTTGGATTTCGCCTACGACGGCGGACGCGGCAAAGGCGGAACGGCCACCCTTTACATCAACGGCAAGAAGGTCGGCTCCGGCCGAGTCGAGAACACCAACGCCAACATCTTCTCCGCTGACGACGCTGCGGATGTGGGCGTGGACGAAGGCACCAACGTAAGCCCGGCTTACAAGCAACACGGCAACAAGTTCACCGGGAAGATCATGAAGGTGCAGGTGGACGTCAAGTGAAGCAACGGATGGTGATCGCATTCCTCTGTGTGGTACAGCTGCACGTCGGGCAGTGGTGCTCTTGTGGCGATCTGCAGCGCGACAGGGAGACCGCGTGGGACGAAGATGATAGTGCCAGTTCGAATTGAACCTATCACTAACGATTGGCGCACGGTAAGCTAGCGGGAAAGATCGATGAGGGATTCTGGACCGGGAAGTCCAGGAAATGGCAGGGCGAACTCGGGGAAATCAGGCTCTCGATGGCCCGCTACGAAAATGCCACTAAGACCCTGCTATCGAACTGTATCTTCGCGCGCGGAAGTCTTTGTCCCACATACCATAAGCCCTTCGACATCCTGGCGCGGAAAGACAAATTCGAGAACTGGCGTCCCATAGTGGACGAGTTCCGCAACTGGGCTATCCAAGTGGCCTGACGCACGAGGAAAGGGATGCCATTCAAAGGCCCAGCGTGTGTCGCAAGGCCGTATCGACTTCAGTCATGGGCAAATTCCCAATGACCCGGTCAATAGCTACTTCGGCGATCGTCGCCAAGTTGTCGGTCATTATGACGGAGTCGGCGAGAAGGCCGGACCGTCTTCCTTCGGCCGACGAACGTTGCACCATGACCCGGCTTGGATGGTTTGCCCGAGCGATCCTGCTGCTGACCATAGCGACGATGACTTGGGGCAATCCGCTCTGAAGCTCATCGGCCTGGACCACTAACGCCGGGCGCGGCTTGGCAGTGCGTAGGTCAGAATGCGGGAACAGCACAAGAATGACATCGCCGCGCTTACAGCCGCGCTTTGGCAGAGTCGTAGTCATCGTAAACAGCCATTTCGGGGCTATCCCAATCCTCGGCAAAGGCTGCTAGCCTCACGCGCAGTTCCGCTGCTTGCTCTGGAGTTATCCCTCGCTTCCGCAGGTCGATTGCACCCGGCCCAAGAAACGTCACGAGGACGCGGGTGTTATCCTGGACAGCATCCGGCATCTCGCTGAGCTCGACCTTGCCATTCCGATAAACGCCATCCACGGTCTTCAGCATGATCAGGGTCCTCCTCGTGGGGTTGTTGCATTGTACCAAGTTAAGACGCATCCTTGCCATTGATGGGTGGGATGTGGCCAGAGCGTTGGAAGTTGAGTTCTTCGAGTACGATGGCCGTCCCAATGTCTATCGTAAACCTGTGGCCGGGGTGAAGCCCTACGCCTAGGCAGTCTGCGACGGCGAAGACACCAGGGGCGAAGCTCTTCCTGATCCTCAGAGAAATAGGTCTATCGGGACCTGCAGGCGCTCGGCGAGCTTTCGCGCAACGGTCTTGCTGATGCCACGCCTGCCAGCCAGAATCTCCGTTGTCAGCCCTTTGTTGCCAACGATTGCCGCGATGTCCTTGTGCCGAAGTCCACGTTCGAACATCAGCTCCTTCAATGCCTTACTTGCGGGAACAGTTGGGACAGGGTAGTGCTTGTTCTCGTAATCCTCGATCAAGACCGCGAGCATGTCGAAGTACTCGCCTTCCTCGGGAGTCAGATCATTCCCCTTCTCGTCGAGCGCAAGGAGCTCTGTTTCGGCACGCTCCAGGTCACGATCGTTCCGAATTGGCCGCGGCAGTTTCTCGAGGAGAAGCCGTCCATATCGTTCTCTATTGATCCGTGCTGGCGCCCTCATTTCCATTTCCCTTTTTTATATTCATTGTGTGTGAGGATGAACAACACAAAAACGATCTGCTTCTGATAATTCACCCGAGCGATCAGGCGATAAACATTCTTATGAATGTTGAACACCGTCCGCCGTCCAACCACATCCGCTGAATTGAAGTCCTGACGAAGTTCTGCGAAGTTCCTCCAAGTGGCACGACGGACGGTCTTGTACCAGTTGTGAAGACCAGGGAGCGCATCCGCATGCTGCTCGCAAAATTCATTGATGCGCCGCCGCGAGATTACCCGCACGGCGAAAGTTTACTATACGTAAACAGGAACTGAAACAAACCAGTTGTCGACGGTATGCGGCTGGCCGCCCCAGCGACGCCGTTCGTGGATCCGGCCGTCAGGCTTTCTGAGCTCGCTCGGACGGACGAAGTTCGCCGTCGCGTCGGCGGGTTGAAGATGATAGGGTTTTCAATCGCCGGAGCGTTTGAGACGCAAGCGGGAAGCCGGTACGGGTCATGGTGGTTCCTCACCTCAAATCCATCATCCACAGCTCTGGTTTCCCTGCCTTAAATTGCACGTAGGCTACCTCTCCCTTCCGGGAAACGTCCGTGAGATGGTTATAGGGTGGGAAGGGTCCGAGCTCGGCAACCAGACGTTCATCGGTCCCATCGTTAGCTACTGAGAAGAGATCTCGATTCCCTCCTTTGAAGCGGTGGAAATAGACCCGGGAACCATCGTGAGACCAGATGGGACGGTTACCATCGGCTGCTATTTTGCGGCACTCACCCGTGGACACGGCGCAAACCACGATGTCACCGAACGAGCTGCGGACGCCAGAGTTCAATTCAGTGCCCAGAATCCATTGGCCGTCTTTCGACCACTGAGGCTCATACATGAGCTTGCGGAACAGGGTTTCCTTTCCCGTAGCAATTTCCCGAAGAAAGGTTCCGATGACAATGCCGTTCTCGATCTGGGAGTGGGCAATGAGCTTCTCTTGAGGATCGACATGCACCAGCCATTGGGACGAAAAACTCCAACCGCGAACCAGCTCCACACTCTGCCCGCCTCGGAGCGAAATTTTTCGAAAAGACGGAACCGGACGGTCCTGATAGAAATACAGGGCTGACCCATCACGAGACCAGCGGGGGAAAATGTTTCGTTCCCCCTTGCCATGGGTCACCTGGGTCAGGTTGCGGCCATCCGCATCGATCGTAAACAAATGCGAATCGCCAACTCACTGTACTGCTGCAGAATGCAATCTTATCGCCCGCGGGAGAAAAGACGGGCCCCGCCATGTCGGCCCGGACTTCCCTCAGTTCCCGCTTCTGCTGGGTTGCTGGGTCTAGAACAGTCAAGGCGTAATGATTGCGCGCCGTGGTATAGATCAATCTTGTGCCATCGCGGGAAACTTCCGGATTCGTGTCTTCACCCGCGCTCACCAACACCGGCTGCGGCTCGCCGCCACCCACGGGCACCTTCCAGAGAGTCTGGCTGCCGCGCCGACTGGAAGAAAAGATGATGTGACGTCCATCCGCTGTCCAGACGGGCGTTGCGCAAAGGTCATTGTCGAAAGTCAATTGGCGCGGTTTTCCACCCTGAGAGGAGATCACCCAGATTTCACCCACTGGACCGAGTGTGGAATGAAAATAGGCGATGAGAGAACCATCGGGTGAAAACGTAGGCCCCAGTGAACCGCTTCGGTCATTACCTGGGACTAGGCCTTCGACCTTGTGCTGATTACTTCCGTCGGCATTGGCGATCCATAGTTCACCAGCTCTCTCAAAGACAATCCGGGATCCGTCCCAGGAAAAACTCGGGTTCCTGCCGCCTTCGGGATGGCGTGTGCCATCTCGATTATGACCTCTATCGATGAGAATCCGGAGTCGGCCACCGAGAGGTGGGACCGACAATATGGATTGCCAGCCCCGGCCACGGCTGAAAATGATCTGGTCATTCTTGGGAGACCAGCGTGGCGGGCCAGCGCCACCCGGATCGAAAGTGACCTGGATCGGATCACCCTGGGCCAGGTTCTTGATCCAGATCTGAGGCACTCCCGCCCCATCCTGCATCATTAATGCGATCATGCTGCCATCCGGTGAAAAACTGGCAGCGGTGTGCGCCCCCGGGAAAGTGGAAATGAGTTGCTGGACCGGCTGCTGCGGCTTCTGCCAGGGCTGCCACCACAGAGCCGCCACTAAGGCCGCGAGCAACAGGGCGCTAACCCACGCCGCTCGACGAAAGCCGACCACAAAGCGCGACGGCAAGCCCTTCGCTCCTCCGATCCCGCCTACGGTGGCCCTTAAATTAAGAGCCAGTTCGCTCCCTGATTGATAGCGCTTCTCGGCCTGCTTCTCCAAACAGCGCCCGATCGATTGCTCTAAAGCGGGGGGAATGCTTTGCCCGGCCTCTGCCAGACGGGGCGGATCGTCTTTCAGAATCGCTGCCATAGTCTCCGCCGCCGTCGCGCGCGCAAAGGCGCGACCGCCCGTCACCATCTCGTAAAGCACACACCCGAAGGAGAAAATATCACTGGGCGCCTCAGCCTCCTCCCCGCGTACCTGCTCCGGCGACATATAGCCGACCGTCCCCAACACTACGCCCGGTTGAGTGACAACAGGCATCACCGAGGTCGAGACCGCCGTTTGGGCGGAGACTACTCGTTTTATTCGCGCCAAGCCGAAGTCGAGAATCTTCACCTGACCGTCCTCGGTCAGGAAGATGTTCTCTGGCTTGAGGTCGCGGTGAATGATCCCTCTGGTATGCGCCGCCGCCAGCCCGTCAGCAAGCGTCATCCCATATTCGACTGCCTTGCGCCAGCCCAGAGCCGAGCGCGCCAGGCAACTGCGTAGCGTCTCCCCGGCGAGCAATTCCATGACTGCGAAGGTGACGCCCTGCTCCGTCCCGAAATCGTGAATCGCCAGAATGTTGGGATGCGAGAGCGCCGCGACAGCTCGGGCCTCGGTTTTGAAGCGCGCCACCGCCCCAGCATCCTGGGCCAGGTGTGTGGCCAAGACTTTGACCGCCACCTCGCGGTCCAATCGCGTATCCAGGGCGCGGTAGACTTGACCCATTCCGCCCACGCCGAGCAAGGAAATGAGCCGGTAAGGGCCCAGGCTCCGCCCGACCATGGCTCGAGCCTGGCTTTCGGCAAGCCAGTCAGCCGCCATATCCCCCGGTGATGACTCCAGGAAGCGGCCCGCTTGCTCGGAGGAGGCAATGAGCATTTCGACCTCTCGGCGCAGGTCTTCGTCGCCAGCACAAGCTTGAGCGAGAAAGGCAGGGCGCTCCTCTGGCGGGTGCTCTAAGACAGCGTCATAGAGCCGGCCGATTTGCTGCCAACGTTCGGGCGTCATTGATTCTTGATCACAGGCCATGGCCCGTGGCAACCGATAAAGGAACAAGGATCAGCAACAAGGGACTATTTGAGTTTGAGCTCTTGATGGAGCCAAGCTTTGGCCAGACTCCAGTCGCGTTTGACTGTGATCGGCGAGATTTTGAGGATCTCGGCGGTCTCTTCCACGGTCAGCCCGCCGAAGTACCGCAATTCCACGATCCGGCCTTGACGCCGGTCGATGGCCGTCAGCGTCTGCAGCGCCTCGTCGAGGGCGATCATCTCTGCGGCCCGTTCCGGAGCAATGACGGCAGCTTCCTCCGGAACGATTGCGCGTGTCTCAGCCCCACGCTTGGCGCTGTGACGAGAGCGGGCGTGATCGACCAAGATCTGGCGCATCACACGCGCCGCGACGGCGAAGAAGTGGGTGCGGTTCTGCCAGTGTGCCTCTCGTTGATTCACCAGCCGGAGGTACGCTTCATGGATGAGCGCGGTGGTTTGCAGCGTGTGGCTAGGATGTTGACGTCTCATGTAACGCTTCGCTATCCGGCGCAGTTCGTCGTAGACCAGTGGCATCAGCTTGTCGTGCGCGGCCTGATCGCCGTTACTCCACTCGACGAGCAATTGCGAGATCTCTTGGGGCGAGGGTGTCATGGGCGATCACCCCTTTCGTGCAATGAGTTCAGGCTGAGACGCCGAGCATTATACCACTTGCGCGCCGCTTGGTTGCATTTGGTAATCGAATCCTTGATTTGCATGATCCTCTTTCGCCGCCATTTCCGTTAATGAAAGTGAAGGCGTCGATTGCAACATTCGGCGCGAGCTTGAGAGAAGAAATGGTTGAAACATTCTGGCCCCATTCAGGTGCCGTTAAAGAACAAAAGGAGAATACAAACATGCCAAATAATGAAGGAGTGATTACCCCGCTGCAGCAAATGATTGATAACCGACCAAGGAGAGAGTCATGAAAACTCAAGACGCACGAACGAAGCTTTTTGCGCTGATGATCGCGCTGGTCGCGGCAGCCTCCTCTGCAGAGGCCGTCGCTGCCCCCGGTATGAAAGTTGTAGATTGCGGCGCGGGGAAAACGATCGCCGAGGCTCTGAGCAAAGCCGAAGCGGGCGACACGATCATCGTCAGCGGCACCTGCCGTGAGAGAGTGACCATCACTACAGACCGGATCACGCTTGACGGGCAACGCGCCGCGATCCTCGACGGAGGTGGCGGTGCGCCGACCGAGTTCGACGGGGTGGTGACCATAGATGGAGCTAGCGGCGTGGTTATTAAGGGCTTCACCATACAACGCGGTCCCGGAGAAGGGATTCTCGGTATGCGCGGCGCGGCCTTTGCGGTGCACAACACCGTCGTGCAGGATAATGCCGCCACAGGTATTGCAGTCGGTGACAGCTCCTCGGCCGAGCTTATCGGTTGCACAATGCGGCGCAACGGTTTCGGCCTGGACGTGTTCACAGGCTCCAGCGCCGTCCTCAAGAACGCGATCGACATTACTAACAATGTGGGGAACGGCATAGAGGTCAACGGTCAGTCGACTCTGGAAATCCGCGGGGCGGCGGTTCAATTAAGCAACAACGGTGCATTCGGCTTGATTGCCGGTAGCGGCCAGGTGGCCATCTTCGGGTTCGGGACATCGCAGGGAAGCAGCATAACCGCACACCACAACGGTGCTGGCGGCATTGTCATCGCCAGCTCAATCTTTACGGTGTTCGCCCGCAGCACAATCAGCGCCTCAAATAATCCGACGGGGATCTTTGTTGTCGACGGCACACTCGTCAGTCCTGTTGGAAACAGCACGTTCCTGATCGAGAACAACGCCATAGGCTTGAACTTCGGTCAGGGGTCCGGGGCTCTCGTCGTTGGCGGGCTCACCGTGCGAAACAATAGCGACACCGGAGTGCTGGCGGATGCCGCCGACAGTCTGACATTTGTGTCGATACCAGCGAACCCGTCTGCCATCACACGCAATGGCACCGATGTGGACCTCGGCTTTGGGACCCGGGTGACTTTTGATGGGGTAGCCATCGGGACAATAAAATGCGATAAGACTGTCCTGAGCCGCGGCACCACCGTATGCCCGTAGATGAACGTGCCGCCGGGCGGCCAGGCTGTCGGCCCGGGGAACGCGGTCGCACCCTGGAGCGTTGTCCTGCCGGGGCCCGCAGTACCTTTGCAGCGGCCTGACTGAAACAACCGAATTCTCGCGGACGGCAGAAAGCTTGCAATCGGTCCGAATTCGGTACCGAATTCGGGCCGAGGATCCATGCATGGGCATCTAAGGAAAGATATTCGACCGGTGACGTACCTGAAGAGCCGCGCTGCGGATCTTGTCGGTGGCGAATTGCTAGTTTTAGGGCATTTCTTGGATTTCGCGATCTGTTACGATGCTCTCTCATGCGTGATCTAGCTGTACTTTCATCCATCTCATTACGACGATTGCCCGACTCGCGGGTCCCGGCGGCGCACGTTCTGTGGTCGCCGAATCTGTTCTGGTCAAGCAGCAACTCCTGATCCTGAATCGTTCCCGACACCGTTCACCCAATCTGCGCGTCTGCGATCGCGTCGTCGCCGGCTTGTGTGCTCTCCTCATGCGCCCCCGGCCGACTGATCCGTTCCGCAATCGTATGCCGCGTTGAAGATCAGAAAATCGAAGGATTGCGACAATTCGCCCTGGACACGTGGATGGAAATGACGGCAAATTCGGAATTCGCCAGGAACACCCGTACTCAGGAAAAAGTACGAAACTCTTCATGGGGCCCAGATTGTCCATTGAAGACTATATTTCACGCTTGCTGGAAGCCCTCGGCGAATCTTCCTACGTCAGCTCGTACAACGAAGCACTCGACAAGCGCAGCCCCGATGCAGGACTAATCCGAGGAAACATTTACTTCCTCGACAACTCACACCTTCACTTCCGCGAACTCGTGGACGCAGAACCAAGACCCATACGCCTTATGTACAGCTGTCATTACCAACGTTCCGATTCGTCTCTGGTTTTTCGTTTCGACGATCCGTCGCACTATCCAATTCGATCAGCTTTCCGCACGACAAACACGAAAGAGCTGAAAACAACTACTCGATCGACCCGATAGGATTTGAGAGCAAGGCGACAGATTTCGTCCGTCCTAAAACCTCGGCCATCAGCGTGCTCGGAATATTTATTCTGAGTGTGTTTCATTTCGTCGAACTCCCGCGAGAAACGTCAAGACTCAAGGATGCCCGCACTACAGTCTCGGGTTTTTTTGACCCCTCGTGTTACATTTACCCATTTTTCGTTACTAATATAAAGCTGCAGAGTCGCGATCAAGGCGCCGCTCGTCTTATTTCGCAGGGTGCGTCTGCCTGACTTTTATGCCGCATTAAACCGCCGGGAATCCTCTCGCTATCGTGACACACCAGGAACGCATCGCAGCACTCCAGTCCCTGGGCTACACACAGACCGAGAAGCTGTGTTTCTCTGTCTGGCGACGGCTCATAGCGGCTACTTCGTCCTGCGCCAGTATTGCCAGTTCCGCGGTAAGAAACCGGCTGACGTGACGACGTACTTGTGGAGAAAATCCTGGCCAGGACCACGGCCAATGTACAGGTGGCGACGCAAAGCCTTGTTTACCACCAATGCTCCCAGTCCTTCTACGGTGCCATTGGTCAAGCGAACAACCGCCCAGACGCACGCGACCGGCGCTTGTTGCGAAGGCCAAACTGATGGCACTGACTTCGTTCTCGCGAATCGGAAGCGCTTTCTGGACCAAGAAGAGGAGGAAAAAATCGCCTATTTCACGGGCGAGCGCGGCATCGGAATCGATAATCCCACCAAGATCTATCGCTCAAGCGGCGTCCAATCCGCGATCTCATTTCTCGACAAGGTTCCGATCTTCATTCCGGCCGAACTTATTGTCGCTCTCAGCTCCTGTGGTCTCCTTTTGCTGCGTCGCTGAGGGTGTCGTTTCCACTTCAGGATTTCAGACTTTTTGAAGCAGTACCAAACCTTTTGACGCGCTCGGCGGAGTCCGAATCGTGCACGTCGCGACGAACAAAGGCACTTCCTACCGCCGAGAAAACCTTTCGTGTCGCGGCTTTTTCAATCCTTCGGACGAAAGGAAAGACGACCTCCCTGGTGTGCATGTGATCGCTGTTTTGTTCCCAAGAAGCGATCGCTCTGGTGCCCTCACAGCGGACTTTCTGACCTACAAGCTCGATGAAAACTATGACCTTTTTGGTACGTCTGCCAGAAATACCTCAGATTGGGCGGAAGAAGCCTGAACCATCCAACGCATTGGATGTTCAGGTCAATGTTCTGGCTCGTGGTTCTGTGCCCGCCCGATACTAATCAAAGCTCTCACAATGACTTCACAAGCCGTCAAGTCCGATCTGGGCGGGCCGCGGGGTCAAGGGACGGGCGGGAGCGACCCCGGTTTTTGTGCGGCTGGGCCGCCCAAAACCCCTCGGATCGTTCTGAAGCTTTGCTTCGAACTCCCGGGGGTCGCTCCCGCCCGTCCCTTGACCCAAGACGAGAGAATCTTGCTAGCAGACTTACGGGATTCCTTGCTAGCACGGTTTCGCGAAAGCTTGCTAGCAGAGATGAGGCAATCGCTGCTAGCAAAATGCGATTACAGGCACCAGCAAGTCGAGGAGAAAGTGGTGGCTCTGATTACAAAGGAACCTCCGGTTGAGAAGAAGGACCAGCTCAACATACGGATCGATCCTGCCGTGGGCGATCTGCTTCGGAGTTACTGTGAGTTTATAGATAGCGGCCAGCACTATGTAGTCGAGCAGGCGCTTCGCTATACCTTCGGTCGAGACAAGGAATTTCAGGCCTGGCTCAAGCGCAACAGGACCACAGGCAAGAGAGCACCGCACCACCAGACCGAAGGAGCCGTGAGTTCCGAGTCCACGATCGAGTGAGAAAAAGACAAAGGTGTTACGGCGCGTCATCGAGGGTAAGTCTTTCGTCAGCTACTGCGTGGCATCCGCAGTGTGGACGGCGGCGTGGATCTGGAAACCATTTCCTCGCGATAACGACTTACTTCAGTTAGTTCTGATTGACGAGTGCGCCATCAATCTGGACCTGCTGAAGGAGCGAATCCGGGAGCGGCCGGAGATTCGAAACCGTCTACGCTCCTTTCGAATGCACGCTCATATGGTCCATGACCACGATCTCTCCCCGTTCGGCTTTGAGATCGAGTTGAAGGGGATCTGTGCCGCCGTATGAACTCGAAGCACGTGGAGTTCAATACGGAGCAGCCTCAGCTACTGCAAACGAGAAGCTCTGATCGCTGGAAAACCTCGTGAAAGTCAGCCAATCAGATCAGAAGAAATCAGTTGCGAACTGGCAGACGGATCTCCCCGAAGCTGGACCAGAGCTCACCATCACTCCCAATTTGATTGGGTTCTTTCGAGTGCTCTATGAATGGCATGAGAGAGAAAGGAAAACTCCGCCACTGCCGACGACTCCAGATCCCCAAAAAATCTTGCGCGATGCCCCAACGTTGATGATAGATTACTCTCAAAGCTCTAGCCGCAAACCTTGAAGTCCCTTTAGGACCAACATGCCAAAGAACGAACATTCCGATAAGGGGCGCATGAAGGCGGTCCTTTATGCGCGGGTCTCCTCCAAAGAGCAGGAGAAAGAGGGCTTCTCTATCCCTGCGCAGCTCAAGCTCCTGCTCGCTTATGCAGACGATCACAGCCTGAACGTTCTAGAGGAATTCGTGGATGTTGAGACCGCCAAACAGTCAGGTCGGACTGCCTTCGGCAAAATGGTTTCATTCCTAAGGCGGAATCCAGGCTGTCGGATCATCCTTGTGGAAAAGACCGACAGACTTTACCGAAACTTCAAAGACTATGTGATCATTGATGAGCTTGGACTCGAGGTCAGGCTCGTTAAAGAGAACTCAATCATTTCTCCCACGTCGCGCTCCTCAGAGAAGCTCATGCACGGGCTGAAGGTGTTGATTGCGAAAAACTTTCTGGACAACCTGTCGGAAGAGACGAGCAAGGGAATGCGTGAGAAGGCCGAGCAGGGACATTGGCCCAGCTACGCCCCGATAGGATACGTCAACAACCGGGAGACCAGAGTGATTGAGGTTGATCCCAAGAAAGCACCACTGATCGCCAAGATGTTTGAGGCCTACGCAAGCGGCAGCTATTCGCTCAAACAAATAGTGCAAATCGCCGGCAATTCTGGGCTTCTCCATCACAGATCCGGTAAACGGCTGGCGAAATCTGAGATCCACAGAATCTTGCATAACCCGATTTACTGCGGCGAGTTTGTCTGGAAAGGTAGAATCCACGCTGGCAAGCACACGCCCATTATTTCCAGGGAGCTTTTCGACACGGTTCAGGAAGTGTTCAAGAGCTCAAGTCGCCCTCGCGCAACGAAGCGGAGTTTCGCATTCTCTGGGCTTTTGACCTGCGGGCTTTGCGGCTGCTCGATGACCGCCGAAGAGAAGAAGAGCCGCTATGTCTATTACCACTGCACAGGATTCAAGGGGCAGTGCGGTAACACGTACATACGCGAAGACAGACTGTCGAATCTTCTTGGTGAGATCGTTCGAGCCATCGAGATCCCCGACGATCTAGCGGCGAAGATTGGCGTTGCCCTCCAGGAAAGTCACCGGGACATAGAGAAATTCCATAGGGAGGCCATCGAGAAGCTCCACACTCAGTACGCAGCAGTTCAGGAGCGATTGGATCGGGCCTACGACGATAAGCTAGCGGGAAAGATCGATGAGGAATTCTGGACCAGGAAGTCCAGACAATGGCAGAGCGAACTCAGGGAAATCAGGCTCTCGATGGCCCGCTACGAAAATGCCACTAAGAAGAATTACGAGCTTGGCATCAGTATTCTAGAACTGGCCAAGAAAGCCCACCAGTTGTACTTACGGCAGGACCACCCCGAAAGACGAAGACTGCTTAATACCCTGCTATCGAACTGCGCCTTCGCGCGCGGAAGTCTTTGTCCCACATACCATAAGCCCTTCGACATCCTGGCGCGGAAAGACAAATTCGAGAACTGGCGTCCCCAACGGGATTCGAACCCGTGTTGCCGCATTGAAAGCGCGGTGTCCTAGGCCGACTAGACGATGGGGACGGATGCGAAAGCAGCATTAGCGGAGGTGACGGGTTGCTGGTTCTCCGCATGGTTGCCTGAGGCTTCTCGAAAGCATTGGTCCAAGTCCCACGCGTACCGCCCGGAGCCTGAATACTACGGACCGGGGTGCCGAATTTCAAGGGATTTGAACGTCAGGAAGGTCGGGCGACTGCGCAGGAATAAGTCCGCATTCTACCGCTCTCGCACTGGGATCTCTGGCGCGGTGCTGCGACGATGCCGACCTGGAGCGGTACGAGAGGGCGAGTCACAACGCCGGCGGGCCTGCAGGCCGCAGCCGGAAAGGCGCGATCCTGCAGGGTGACCAGACTGCGCGGCCAACAGAAAATGGTCCGCCGTCTCGCCTGCCGCACTCGCCTCGGTATTTCGGATTGCATTGTTCGCGCGGCCTGACGTAGAGTCGGGAGAAGCACACACTAGGGAGGAACGCCATGTTCCGTGTCATTACTGGTGTCGTGACGTCTTTCGCGGGGTGGGCGGCGCTCGTGGGCGTGCCCGCGAACGCCGTGGCCCAGCAGAACCAGCCTCTGATCATCAAAGGCTCGCTCACCTATTTAGCGCGCATCGCGCTCCCGCCAGACAGCCGCGCGGTCGTTGAGTTGCGCGACGCTGCGGCGCCCGAGGGCACCCCGGCGGTCGCGGAGCAGCGCATCGACCTCGAGGGCCGGCAGGTCCCGGTACCCTTCCAGCTGTCCGTTGATCGCGCGAAACTCTCGTCCGGAAAGCGCTACGTCGTCAGAGGCGCCATTGTGTCAGGTGGCCGGCCGATGTGGGCTTCCAAGGACATCGCCGTCGATTCCGCCGCACCCTCGGTCGACGTCGGCATGATCCGGCTTACTCAGGTCCGGGCGGAGCCGTTGAAGACCACGCTCATGTGCGGCTCCGAGCGGATCTCCGTGAGCTTCGATCGGGACATCGCGCGCGTGATCGTGGGCGGCCAGACTTACGAGATGAAGCAAGTGAAAGCTGCCTCCGGCGCCAAGTTCGAGGTTGCCGGCGATCCCACGACTTCGTTCTGGAACAAGGGCCGTAACGGCACGCTGGTTGTGAAGGGGAAAACTTATCCGGAGTGTACGCCGGTGGATGCGGGTGCGCAGCAGCTACAGGGCGGGACCTGGGTCGTCCATGACATCAACGGCACCGCGCCGGTGGAGAAGTCGCGCGTCACCCTGAGCTTCGGCCAGGACGGCCGTGTGTCGGGCAGTTCCTCCTGCAACTCGTACAGCGGGAGTTACAAGATCGCGGGAGAGAACTTGACCATCGGCCAAACGATCGGGACGATGAAAGCGTGCGCAACTCCGCTGATGAAGCAGGAGCAGGCATTCCTCGGCATCCTGCGGGGCGTGCAACGCTTCGAGATCCGGCCGGACGGCACGCTCGTCCTGCAAGCCGCCGACAAGCGCTCGATTGCGGCGCGCCGCGAAAGTCCGGCCCCGAAGTAGCGGGCGCTGGCCGTTCCGTTCGCATCGTGACGTCATGGGGATGGTGGGACGATTCTTTCAGCGAAGTTGATCGCCCAGCCTGTTCCATTTCCGGCGTGCGTCCTTGCGCTAGCTGCGGAAGGCGAAACCCCGAATGAAGGCTGGTGAGCCGTGCTGGACTCGAACCAGCGACTCTCTGCTTAAAAAGTTCTAAAAGTGACGCGCTACTAAGCGTAACCGATGGTGCCGGAACCCGCGACTGACACGGGTTTCAGCACTATCGTCGTAAATCTGTATCACTGTGTTTCAGTGCGTTACACTGGGTAGTCTAACCAGAGTTACGCCACAGAGAACGTCACAAAAACTCTCAACAGCATCAATGCGGCGGGAAGAGATGTCTTCACAGCTCCAACTGCTCGGAAAAAGTCAAGGATTCTGCGGCTGTACACGCGGTACATATCGTTGATACGGCTGGCGTTAAGGGAGAGCTTCCCGTTGCCGATGGTTCTCTGGACATCAAAGAGAGTCGCGTTCGGACAAGCACCCGCCTTCGTCATTGTCTTTGAGACGCGGATGCGTCTGGCGGCATACCAACAATTGATGACGGAAGCACCGTGAATCGCATGCCGCTGGGTGGCGTGTTGTCGAGAACCAATCTATAATGCTACGGGTCAGTCTCACTGAGGTTCAGGCATGCGCTCGCGCTCGAAATCGATCCATCTGCTCTTCGCGGCAGTTTTGCTGTCGGTCCCTGTCGCGGCCTGGTCGACAATCCAGGACCGAGCGGACTTCGCACGCGACATACAGCCGATTCTCCAGACATCGTGCTACCCGTGCCACGGCCCGAAGATTCAAATGGGGATGCTCCGGCTCGACGCCCGGGCTTTGGCCATGAAGGGAGGCGTGTCCGGGCCTGTGATCCTGCCGGGCATGAGCGAGCGCAGCGAAATCATCAAACGGCTGACCAACCAGAATCCCGACGAACGGATGCCGTTCAGGGGGGAGCCCCTGCCCGGAGCGCAAATCGACCTCATCCGCCGCTGGATCGACGAGGGTGCGACGTGGCCCGATTCGGCCGCGAACGCGGAGGCAAAGGCCGAGAAACACTGGGCGTATGTCAAGCCTCGTCGGCAGGCGCTCCCGAAGGTAAAGAACGAGGGATGGGTCCGTAACCCCATCGACACGTTCGTGCTCGCGCGCCTCGAGAAGGAGGGCCTGGCGCCGGCGCCGGAGGCGAGTCGAGAGACGCTCCTGCGCCGCGTCACCCTCGACCTCACCGGACTTCCCCCAACGATCGCCGAGCTCGACCTCTTCCTGTCGGACACCGCCCCGAATGCCTATGAGAGAATGGTCGATCGGCTCCTCGCCTCGCCTCGTTACGGGGAGCGCTGGGCGCGGCCCTGGCTCGACCTCGCCCGCTATGCCGACTCGAACGGCTACGACGAAGACAGGCCTCGGGTCATGTGGAAGTACCGCGACTGGGTCATCGAAGCCTTCAACCGCGACCTTCCCTTCGACCAATTCACGATCGAGCAAATCGCCGGCGACATGCTCCCCGATGCGTCCGTCGCGCAGCGCATCGCCTCGGGCTTTCATGCCAACACCATGCTCAACGAGGAGGGGGGTGTCGATGGAGAGGAAGCCCGCTTCGAGGTCCTGGTCGACCGCGCGAACACGACAGCCACGGTTTGGCTCGGTTCCACGCTCGGCTGCGCTCAATGCCACAATCACAAGTACGACCCCTTCTCACAACGGGATTACTACGGGATGCTCGCCTTCTTCGACAACGGCGTCGTGGATGTCGACCGCCGCGCGGGCGCGAACGCCGTGAGGCATGACCCGAAGATCTCGGTGCCCAGCCCCGAACAGGAGGCGAGCCTTCGTGCTCTCGAGGCCGAGATCGCCGAGCGAGTCAAGATCCTCGAGACCGACACCACGGAGCTCGCCGCGGCGCGCGCGCGCTGGGTGTCAGAAACGAGGGCGCTCCTGGGTAGCTGGAAACCCTTGAAGTCGCGCGAAGCCGACGCCGAGAGCGGCGCCCGCCTCCGGCGTCAGCCCGACAAGTCGCTCCTCGTGTCGGGCCCGAACCCCATCAATGACAGCTACACGCTCATGACCAAGGTCCCCGGACCGCGGGCAACCGCGCTCCGACTGGAACTGCTGCCCGATCCGAGCCTGCCGTCATCGGGGCCCGGCCGCGGGCCTAACGGCGACTTCGCGCTGTCAGAGTTCAAGCTGTCGGTGCGCCGGAAGGACGCGAAGGATTTCGCACCCGTGGCGATTGAAAAAGCGGCCGCCGACTCGTCCGTGACCGGCTGGACGATAGCAGAGGCGATCGACGGAAAGAATGGCACCGGGTGGTCCGTGACAGGACGAAAGGAGCCGACCGCCATCTTCACATTCAAGGAGCCGGTTCACAGCGAGCGCGGGACCGTGCTCAGGATCGACTTGCAGTACAAGACCGTTCACCCGCAGCACGGAATCGGTCGTTTCCGCCTGTCGACCTCGCCGGTGTCTGACGCGGCGCGCACGCTCGATCTGCCGGCGGGCGTGCGGGCGGTTCTCCTGGCCAAGGATGGGGACAGGCGTCAGGAAGGACGCCGCGAGCTCGAAACGTACTACCGGACGATCGCGCCGCTGCTCGCTCCGGTTCGCACCGAAATCGCGCAGCTGAAGAAGAAGATCGACGCGCTCGGTATTCCGACCGCGATCGTGATGCAGGAGAAACCCGCTTCTGAACCTCCATCGACGCCTCTGCGCGTGCGCGGCGCCTTCACGAGCCCTGGCGAGCGCGTTCAGGCGCGGGTTCCGGCGGCGCTCCAATCGCTCGGCAAGAACCAGCCGGCGAGCCGGCTCGAGCTGGCCCGCTGGCTCGTTGACCCGGATAACCCGCTCACCGCGCGAGTCGCCGTGAATCGCTTCTGGGAACAGTTCTTCGGCCGCGGGATCGTCGAGACCAGCGAGGACTTCGGCACGCAGGGCGCCGCCCCCACGCATCCGGAGCTGCTCGACTGGCTCGCCACCGAATTCATCGAGCAGGGCTGGAGCATGAAGAGGCTGCACCGCCTCATTGTGACCTCGGCCGCGTACCGGCAGTCGTCCCGCGCGCCGTCCAGCCTGCTCGAGAAGGATCCCGACAACCGGTTGCTCGCGCGCGGACCGCGGTTCAGGCTCGAGGCGGAGATGATCCGCGACGTAGCCCTCGCCGCCGGTGGACTCCTCTCGCCCAGGATCGGCGGGCCCAGCGTCTTCCCGGTGCAGCCGAATGGAATCTGGAACGTTTCTCGCAGCAGTCTGAAATGGACGACCTCGACCGGAGAGAACCGTCACCGGCGAACGATCTACACTTTCCTGAGACGGTCGGCGCCCTACCCGATGATGATGACCTTCGACGCCACGAGCCGCGAAGTCTGCACGGTCCGGCGGGTCCGAACGAACACGCCGCTTCAGGCGCTCAACCTGCTCAACGATCCGGCGTTCTTCGAGGCCGCCCAGTCGCTCGCCGACCGGATGATGAGGGAAGGCGGGAACGACCCGCGCTCGCGCGCCGCGTACGGATTCCGCATTACCACGGCGCGACGCCCCTCGGCCCTGGACCTCGACGACCTTGTCGCACTCTACGAGAGCGAGAAGGCGCGGTTCGCCAGGGAAAGAGCGGCGGACTCGGTGCTCGAAGGGCTCGCCTCCGCGCCCTCCTCGGACGCGGAGCGTAATGAGCTGGCGGCCTGGACCATGGTGGCGAACGTGCTGCTCAATCTCGACGAGACCCAGA
Source organism: uncultured Acidobacteriota bacterium (assembly GCA_963827655.1). Taxonomy (GTDB): domain Bacteria; phylum Acidobacteriota; class UBA6911; order UBA6911; family UBA6911; genus CAWHCF01. Next base: position 79,801 of record CAWHCF010000017.1, on the reverse strand, counting down.
CTAAGGAGTGAGATGCGTATTCAGACCGACGAGGCCGTGAAGCAGATCACACGCCGGCACTTCTTCCGAGATGCCGGATTCGGTATCGGCGCGCTCGCGCTGACGGAGCTCGTCGGCTACGCCGGGGACGGCGCAAGGCCGGCTCCGCATTTCCCGCCCAGGGCGAAGCGCATCATCTACCTGTTCATGGCCGGGGGACCCTCGTCGGTCGACCTGTTCGATTCCAAGCCGAAGCTGCGTGAGCTGAACGGCCAGCCCTGCCCGGAGAGCCTGCTCCAGGGCGAGCGCTTCGCCTTCATCAAGGGCGTGCCGCGCCTTCTCGGGTCTCCGCACGATTTCGAGCGCCACGGCCGCTCGGGCCTCGAGCTGTCGTCGCTGCTTCCCCACCTCGGCTCGGTGGCCGACGACATCGCCGTCGTACGCTCGATGCAGACGACGCAGTTCAACCACGCGCCGGCCCAGATCTTCATGAGCTCCGGGCATCAGATCGTGGGAAGGCCGAGCATGGGAGCGTGGCTGAGCTACGGGCTCGGAAGCGAGAACCGCGACCTGCCGGGATTTGTCGTGCTGCTTTCGGGCAGGAACAACCCCGAGGGAGGAAAATCCTGCTGGGGGAATGGATTTCTGCCTACGACGTTCCAGGGGGTCGAGTTCCGCAACTCCGGCGACCCGGTGCTCTACCTTTCCAACCCACCGGGAGTGACCACGGAAGCGCGCCGGCGCACCATCGACTCGATCGTCGCAATCAACCGCCGCCACTTCCTGGACGTTGGCGACCCGGAGACGGCCGCTCGGATTGCATCCTACGAGCTGGCTTACCGGATGCAGACGAGTGTACCTGAGCTCATGGATATCAGCCGCGAGCCGGCGCGGATCCACGAGCTCTACGGAACCGAGCCGGGAAAAGCCTCCTTCGCCAACAACTGTCTGCTGGCGCGCAGGCTGGTCGAACGCGGGGTCCGTTTCGTGCAGCTCTTTCACAATGGCTGGGACCACCACGGCACGAGCGCGGATTCCGACATCAAGGACATCGGGCTGCCGCGCCTTTGCCGCGAAACCGATCAGGCATCGGCCGCACTGCTGCGTGACCTGAAGGATCGCGGGCTGCTCGACTCGACCCTGGTAGTCTGGGGCGGTGAGTTCGGGCGCACCCCCATGAACGAGGAGCGGAGCGGATCGAAGTTCCTCGGCCGCGACCACCACCCGCACGCCTTCACGATGTGGGTCGCCGGCGGCGGCATCCGGCCCGGCCAGGTTATCGGAAGGACCGACGAGTTCGGCTACCGGGTGGTGGAGGAGCCGGTGCCGGTCCACGACCTCCACGCTACGGTCCTTCACCTGATGGGCATCGACCACACCAGGCTTACCTTCCGGTTCCTCGGCCGCGACTATCGCCTGACGGACGTCTCGGGGAACGTGGTGAAGAAGCTCCTCGCGTGAGGTGGTTCATTTCACCGTTCAGGCGATCCCTGTCCGTCGCCAAAAGTCTATTACCCTGGGGCTTCGTGCACTTGGAATCGAAGAATTACCGAAAAGAGTAATGGCTGAAGGGTCCGACGCCTGTCAGGAAGCAAGTCTGGGTGCAGCGGTGCTTCCGCAGTTTACTGTTGGTGACCATTGAAAAAACTGGTGAGCCGTGCTGGACTCGAACCAGCGACCCTCTGCTTAAAAGGCAGATGCTCTACCGACTGAGCTAACGGCCCATCCTATTGACAAGCTCTATTCACCGCCATCGCGCTGCTCGGCGTCGGCGGTTCCTGCAGGGGAATCCTTCGTGCGAGTAGTTCAACTCCCTGCCGTCTGTTCGAGCCTGCCGCGACCTCTTGCCGCAACATGTGCGGCGTAACGACGGGAAGATTAGCACGTAGGTCAGGCCGTTTCAAAGGCGGTTCTGGAGCACCTGGCGCGATTCGGCAGACTAAGGACGCCCTTTGTTGCCACCCAAAATTATCCTAATGGGAAATACAGGAACTTCTTTCGGGGAACACCTTGGCTGTCCCCGTTTTCAGCGGCGAATTCTGTTCCGGTCGTTCGTCATGACGAGGCCGAGACCAGAAGGATTCTATGACCCCAGCGTTTGCAGCATCTCCAGCTTTCGGGCATAGGCGGTGAGCATGTACTGCCCAAGATCGAAGTCGCGGGGGCGGGCCCGGTATGCTTTCCGGCTGGCAGCGATGTTTCGATCGATGGCCTTCACATCGCGCTCAAATGAGGCAACTACCTGAGGATCGATACTGTCCTTCCGCTCGCTGAACGCCGCGCTCAGAACCTCGATCGCTTCAATGTATTGCTCTTCTGCTCTGCGAATCGACCACTCGGCAAACTGAATGCTGCTCCTGTGCTGGGCGGAATCGCCTCCACGAGCCGCGCCATCTCTGGAAAGCCCGCCTCCAGGATCCTGTGATCCCGGGCTGATTCCTTGTCCTTCAGCCGCGCCTCGCCCCAAAGGCTTCGGGTCGAGGTATCGATACCCCACGGCAACCGAGACCAGCAGAATGACGACTGCAGCTGTGCAGGCCAGAACCAAACCACTCCGCGGTTGTGCCGCTACGTCCGAGTATCGGTGGATGAGACCACGCCACCCGGATCGCGATCGAGGAAGGTCCCTGATCCGGCGGCGCACGGCCTCCCACACCGCAGGCTTCAGTTGAGCCTGCTCGATGTCCCTGGCGTAGGCGCGAAAGAGCCTGCTCTCCTCTTCCAAAGACTCGACGGCTTTCGAGCACTCACCACAATGGCGCAGATGAGACTCCAACCGGTCCGCCGCCCGACGGTCCAACTCCCCGTAATGGTAGTCCTCAATGAGTTCCAAGACTCTCGCGCATTTCACGGTTCACCTCGCGATTTCACTCCCGGATCTCGCAAATACGGACGCAGCCTGCGCCTGATCTCCTGCCTGGCCCGGCGCAGGTCCGTCTTGAGCTTACCGATGGAGCAACCGGTGATCCGGGAGATTTCCTGATAGCTCATGCTATGAAACGCCTTCAACACGAAAACCAGCCGATGGTCCAGGCTGAGGGAGTCCAGCGCTCGCCCGATCGCCTGCTGAAACTCGCTCGATATCAAGAGCTGGTCCGCCCCGAGTCGCTGATCCTCCAGGTTCAGACCTGCAGGGTCTTGCGGGGAGCTCCGGCGTTGTTCTCTGTACTTGCCCTTGATCGACTCGCGCACAACATTGCGTGCGATGCCGAAAAGCCAGGTTGACAGCTCCGTCTCGGCCCGCATGCTTTCGAGCCTGCGGAAAGCACGATAAAACGTCTCCTGCGTCAATTCCTCGGCTCGCCCGCGATCCCCTAGAAGATTGAAGATGAAGGCTTGGACCGGTTTCGCGTAGCGGTTAAAAATCGCGAGGAAGGCTTCCTCGTCGCCGTCACGGGCACGGGCCACGATATTTTCCGCCTCTTCCCTTCCCCACGCCGCAGAACTCTGTAGCAGTCGCGCTTCCGCCAATCTATTCCTCCGGATGTCCCCGGCTTTTCTCACCGTCAAAACGCCAAGATTACCAAGGTTCCATCACGTGCGCGTCAGGCTCACGCGCCCCGAAACGCTGCTTATCCGCAGATTGCGTGACCCGGCTCCCAACCGGCCGCGCGCGGACCGGCCCGGGCCATAGCGACGTTCCTGCACCTCAATTGGAAAATCGGTCTTGAGCGAACCGCTCACGCTCGACATTTCAATGTCGGCGTCCAGATTTGCCGGAGCCTTGACAGTGACATTGCCGCTGACCGCCGAGAATTTCATGTCTCCCGCGCCTTCGAGACTCCTGATTTCGACGGTGACGTTTCCGCTGACGGCCGATGCGCTGACCAGACCGGAGACATCCTTGACATCGACGTTGCCGCTTACGGCCTCCGCCTTCAGGCGCCCTGTGATGTCCTCTACAAGAACATTACCGCTTACCGACGAAATGCGTTCGAAATTGTAGGTGACGGCGCGCGGCACGCGGACATCAAACCGAACGCTCGCGTCACAGTTGCACGACTCCGGATATCGTACCCGCAGGTCGACTCGGTCGCCGGCGCTGGTATCTTCAATCTGAACCTGGTCACGATCGCGCCCTTCCTTGTAACCGTGAACCAGAATCGTATCGCCGTTATAGCCGGCCACCGCAACGTTACCCGAGACCGTCGCAATCCGGATCTGCCCGCCCGCGCTGATTGAGTAAGCTTTTTGAAAGTCTTGAGCGATGAGCGGATCTGCCACCGTCAGCGCCATGACGAACGGCGTTACAGCAAGAACAGCCAGAATTCTCCTCATACAACTTCATGCTCCTTTCACGGCACAGCTCGATTACGATGCTGTTGCGTGGAAAATCACGCTAGGTAAGTGGCGCTATCAGGATAAAGGTTTCAACCAAGATTCCTACGAGCGTCTCTACGGATTCCAGGTGTATTTTGTTCTTTCTATTACCACAAAGGGACAAAGGCGTTAAGCTGAGGCGTGGAGGAATCCCATGAGACACGATGCGATCGTAATCGGCTCCGGCCAGGGAGGCAACCCGCTGGCGCAGAAACTGGCCGATCAGGGGTGGTCCGTGGCCCTGATCGAGAAAGAACATTTAGGAGGATCGTGCGTCAACACCGGCTGCACGCCGACCAAAACCATGGTCGCGCGCGCCCAGATAGCTCATTACGCGCGCAACGCCGCCCGGTGGGGTATCCGCGCCGGCGAAGTGAGCGTCGACCTGGCCGAAATTGTGGCACAGAAAGACAAGGTCGTGCAGAGTTTCCGCGCCGGCCTTGAGCGCGGCGTGAGCAGCCGTCCGAACCTCCACCTCTACCGGGGGCAGGCCCGCTTTTCAGGTCCGCGCGCCGTCACGGTCGGCGATAAAACACTCGAGAGCGAACGAATCTTCATAAACACAGGAACTCATCCCGCCATTCCAAAGATCGAAGGACTGGACGCGATCAATTACCTGACCAATGCCACCCTGATGGAGCTGCGCCAACTCCCCGAACACCTGCTCATCCTCGGCGGAGGCTACATCGGTCTCGAGTTCGGCCAGATGTTTCGTCGCTACGGCAGCGAGGTCACCATCGTCCACGCTCATGATCAAGTGCTGTCGCGTGAGGATCCTGACGTTGCCGCCGAACTTCAGAAGGCTCTGGAGGCGGAAGGTGTCCGCTTCGTTCTGAATGCGCGAACATCGCGCGTCCACCGAAAAAACGGCCGCATCCTTCTCGATGTGGAAGGCTCCTCGACGCATTCGGGTTCTCACCTGCTCATCGCCACCGGGCGAGTCCCCAGCACTCGAGACCTGGGTCTCGAGAAAGCCGGAGTGGAAGCGGATAGCCGTGGTTTTGTCAAAGTAAACGGCCGGCTGGAAACCAACGTTCCGGGTATCTGGGCATTGGGCGACGTTAAAGGGGGACCGGCCTTCACTCACATATCCTACAACGACTACCAGATCATTTACGCCAACCTGATCGAGAACAAGAATCTGACTATCGACCACCGCATCGTTCCTTACTCGGTTTTCACGGATCCACAGCTCGGTCGTGTCGGCATCGGTGAAAAGGAGGCCCGAGAACAGAGGATTTCGAGTCAAGGTGGGGAAAATCCCGATGAGCCGGGTCGCGCGGGCGATCGAACGCGACGAGACTGCAGGTCTGATGAAGCTGGTCGTCGATGCCTCTAACGACCGCATACTAGGCGCCGCAATCCTATCTACCGAGGGTGGAGAGCTGGTTCAGATGCTGGGCACTCTGATGCTGGCCGACCTCCCCTACACGCTGCTGAAGGGCGCGGTCTACATTCACCCAACGCTGGCCGAAGGCTTCTTCACGCTGATGGAAGAGGTAAAGCCGGTGGACTGAGGCAATGAAATTCCTGGACGCTAACCACCAAGGCTCGAAACCAAGAACCGGGAAGCCGGGTTGCTAGAAGAACTGCGAGACCCGGCACGAGAAGCCCGGCAGAACCGGCTCGGCCGAGAGAATCTCTTCGGAGCTCAGGCGCCGCGCATCGGTCAGTGTCCGGTAAACGGTAACCGTTTTCCCCTTGGGATCGACCAGCCAGACCAACGGGACGCCGCACTCGAGATACTCGCCGATTTTATCGGCAACTTCGCGCGCGCTATCGCCGGGAGACAGAACCTCGACCGCCAGGTCCGGAACCAGTTCACCAAAGGTAACCGGGGATTTCCCTCCCGGGAGTTTTGCTGCGGAGACAAAACAGGCATCTGGAGAACGCAAATTCCCATCCGGCAGCTGGATCCCTACGTCGCTCCCGTAGATCCGCCCCAGCGGTTCCTGATCCAGGAATTTCTGGAGTATATAGGAAATACGCGCCCCAACCTCGGAATGATACATGCCGGTGGGACTGGCCACAATTGATCCATCCACCAGCTCGTATTTGTAGCCGTCCTTGGGCATTTTCATCAGGTCTTCGAGGGTAGCAGGACTCTTGACCTTCATCGTGGATCTCCTCACGCGGCAAGGTTGTTTTCAAGTATAAACCAAAAACTGAAAACCAGACAGGGCCTCTGATTCGTAGACTCTATTGATATCGGAGGCGGCGGCGATGAGGATAGTTGCTCGAATCGAAAAGATAGCCGGAGAGCAGTATCTCCTGGACGGAAGGGTCTTTGATTCCTTTTTGAGCGCCCGCCGTGAAATGACGCAACGAATGAGGGCTCGCCGAGCAGAACGCCAGACCCGTGGGAAATTAGGGACGTCCCTAATTTTAGCAACTATGCAGTGCGTGGAGCGCCCGCGCCGCGTCTTCGAATCAGCAAGGTCACTCCGCCGATAATCATGCCGATGATGGTCCCGCCCACTATCCAGACAAGCGCGTTACGGACCGGAATCCAAAGGTAACCTTCGACCGGGCTGATGCCTTCCCCGACCACCCCACCCATCTGGAGCCCGAAGCGGGGCGCTTTCCACTGAAGCATATAAGCCAGCCAGTAGGTAGGGATGATCATCAACCGCGTGTAAGTGATGTACACGAGGAGGGTCTTAAAAAGAGTCCTGAAGGGACGCGTGTCGCCGCTTCCGACAATACGGTTTGCGAAATAGACCGGTGTGATGAAATAGAGCCATGACACGCCGAGGATGTTGTTGACGGTCTCAGGGGCGCCTGCCTGCTCGAGTACCAGGCGCAGTAGCACGAGCGCAGCCGCAATGATCAGCGGCCATTTCATCATGCCCTTCGTTCCGTCTGACATTCCTGCCTCCTTATTGACCCAGTGTCCAGAACCGTAGGTGTCTGACCTCAAGCCCAGGTCAGGTTTGGTGAGATCCAGGTTTGAAGGCGCGATCTGGGCGAGGTCATGATGGTTTCGGTACGATCGGGTCCGGTTGAGACCACTGAGATCTCGGCCCGCACCAGATCCGAGATGCGTTTCAGGTAGTCTTTAGCCAGAGAAGGAAGATCGTCGAAGTCCTGAATCCCCGCCGTCTTCGTGTTCCAACCCCGCACCGTTACATATTCGGGCCGGCACTCGGCCAGTACGTCGATTTCGGGAGGGAAAGACTCGAGCAGACTCGCTTTGTAACGATAGCCCTTGCAAATCTTGATCTCTGCGAGCGGATCCAGGACGTCCAGCTTCGTGATCACGAGGGTGTCCAGGTTATTAATCAAGCGAGCGTAGTGGACCACGACGGCGTCGAACCAGCCGCATCTTCGAGGACGCCCGGTCGAGGCCCCGAATTCCTGTCCTCTTTGCCGAATTCCCTCACCGGTATCATCCCTTAGCTCGGTCGGGAACGGCCCTTCTCCCACGCGGGTCGTGTAGGCCTTGACGATGCCGACGACACCATCGATGCGGGTAGGCCCCACTCCGGTTCCGGTGCAAGCTCCCCCTGCCGTTGCGCTGGAAGCGGTCACAAACGGGTAAGTGCCGTGGTCCACATCCAACAGGGTACCCTGGGCCCCCTCGAAAAGAACCCGCTTCCCCTGGTCCATGACGCGATTCAAATACTCAGCCGTGTCGACGAAGTACTCCGACAGTTCCTCGCCCAGAGCCCGCGTCCCGGCATGAATGGCGTCGACGTCGAGCGCCCCCTTTGCGGCGGGCAAGCTCACGCGCTTTTCGCGAAGGTTCTCTTCCAGGACACGCCGCAGCGTTGAAGGATCCTGAAGGTCGGAGATTCTCAAGCCGCGGCGCCCCATCTTGTCTTCGTAAGCCGGGCCGATCCCGCGCTGGGTAGTGCCAATTCGGTTTTCGCCGCGTCGCTCTTCAGCCGCTGTCTCGACCAGCCGGTGATATTCCAGGATGACATGGGCGCGGTGGCTGACAAGCAGCCTCCCCTTGCAGTCTATCCCTGCGGCGCGCAACTCCGCGATCTCACGCTTCAGGGCCAAGAGATCAATGACCACGCCGTTCCCGATCACGCATACCTTATCCGGATGCAGTATTCCCGACGGTATCAAATGCAAGACGTACTTCTTTCCGCTGATGATCACCGTGTGACCGGCGTTGTGTCCCCCTTGATAGCGGGCTACCACGTCGAAGTGCGTGGTCAACAGGTCGACGATCTTGCCCTTGCCTTCATCGCCCCACTGAGCACCCACCACGACGAGATTAGCCATCACAACTCTCGATTGCAGACTACTAGCAGAGGATTACGGATTGAATCTTTCCCGGATCATCTTATGTTTGCGCGCCCGGCGGAAGGCTGCATTCCTGCGACCCCAGCGCGGGACCGGCGCCACGAGCGATCGGTTACAGATGGTTGTCGATCATCTTGGAGATGGTATCTTTCGTCGTGTTACCGACGATCTGCTCCTTGATGACGCCATCCTTGAAGAGTAGAAGTGTGGGGATACCTTTGATGTTGTATTTCCCGGAGGTTGAGGTGTTTTCGTCGACGTTGAGCTTGACCACTTTCGCCTTGCCCGCGTATTTTTCGGCGATCGCTTCAACCACAGGAGCGAGCATGCGACAAGGAGCACACCAGGCGGCCCAGAAATCCACCAGGACCGGCATGTTAGAGTTTAGGACTTCCGTCTCGAAGTTCTGATCCGCCACTTCCGCAACTTTTTCGCTCATTCAGGTGTCCCTCCGAAATCTATGATCGCTCCGTCGTGCGTGAGCAAAACGGACTAATTATGTGGACGCGTCCGGAGGTTGTCAAGTGAAGTCACGGGCAAAGAAGCGTTTGGGGCAACATTTTCTTAGAGATGCACGGATTCTGGACCGTCTGATCCGTCTCGTCGACCCGGCCTCTACCGACACAGTTCTGGAGGTTGGCGCCGGGTATGGAGCGTTATCGGAGCGCCTCGCTCCACGGGTGGCTCGGCTGGTCGCGGTGGAACTGGACCGCGACTGCGTTTCGGCGCTCCAGGTTTCCCTTGCCCGCTTTCCCTCCGCAACGGTGCGTGGCGGGGGATATCCTGAGCTTGAATATCCCGGCCCTGGTATCCCCTTACCTGAAAGCCGGCCAGTCTCTCAGAGTGACAGGGAACTTGCCGTATAACATAGCCACAGCCATCATCGAGAAGCTGCTCTCCCTCGATCTTTCCGTCCGGGACATCACCGCCATGGTCCAGCTCGAGGTAGCCCAGCGGATAGTCGCCAGCCCCGGAACGCGCCAGTACGGTTACTTCTCGGTGTACTGCCAGCATCTCGCGCAGGTGCGACTGGAATTCGAAGTCGCCGCTGGTTGCTTTTCACCGCGTCCGCAGGTAGTTTCTGCGGTCGTTACCTTTCGACCACACCCACGGCCAAAAGACCGGACGTTAACCAACTCTCTGGTTCCTGTCGCCAAAGCGGCATTCGGTCATCGACGCAAGACGCTTGCCAACTCTCTCCGCCACGATCCACAGATCGGGCTCGTATCAGACGCACTCCTGGCCCAAGCCCGTATCGATCCGGGGCGCCGGGCCGAAGACCTGACCATCCAGGAATTTGAAAGACTGGCGGCCATTTACGCCCGTAACTTCAACCGCTAGTTAGACAGCTTTAACCACAAAGACACGAAGACACAAAGAAACACTAAGAACGGGACGCGAATCTGCGCAAGAGCCAAGCTATGTTATACTTTTCGCGCACTTTACCGGACGAGCCGCGAACTGTGACCAGCGACCAGATTGAAGTGATTCCCCTGGGAGGACTGGGGGAATTCGGAATGAACATGATGGCCATCCGCCACGCCGGAACCATTCTGGTGGTGGATGCCGGACTGATGTTTCCTCGCAATGACCTCCTCGGGGTCGACCTCGTCGTGCCGGACCTTCGCTACCTGGTGGAGCACAAGGACGAAGTGAAAGCGATCGTGCTGACTCACGGCCATGAGGACCACATTGGAGCTCTTCCCTACTTGCTCGACGAGATTCCGGCGCCGGTGTATGGCACTCCACTCACGCTGGCCTTCGCCGAAGGACGGCTTTCAGAGCAGAGGCTGCTCGACCGCGTTCAGCTGAACCGGGTTCAAGCGCGCGATACCCTGCAAGTCGGCGACATGCACCTGGAGTTTCTCCGGGTAACCCACAGCATAGCCGATAGCATCGGACTCGCCATCACGACCGATTTGGGAACCCTTATTCATACGGGGGATTTCAAGTTCGATCAGTCTCCTCCCGATGGCAAAACCACTGACTACAGCCGCTTCTCCTATTACGGAGAACGCGGGGTTCTGGCTCTGTTCTCCGACAGCACAAATAGTGAACGGCCCGGGTACACGCCTTCCGAAAACCACGTACAGCGGCACCTCGAACAGATCTTTCATACCAGCCAGGGCAAGATCATCGTGGCCTGCTTCGCCTCGAGCATTCATCGGATCCAGATCATCCTGGAACTGGCCCGGGAGTTCCGAAGACGCGTAGTGCTTGTCGGACGAAGCATGAAAGAGAACCTGGGGATTGCTCGTAGCATGGGATACATAAGCGTTCCTGCCGGAACTCTGGCGGACATAAATGAGGGCCTGCAACTCCCGGCTGACCAGATCGTCCTGCTGGCGACCGGAAGCCAGGGTGAACCGATGGCGGCCCTGGGAAAGCTTGCGCTGGACAAACACAAGAACTTCAGAGTGGAGCCGGATGACTCGATAATCATCAGCGCCCGGGCGATTCCGGGAAACGAGAGCCGCATCTCACATCTGATAAACCATTTTTGCCGGCGTGGCGCAAAAGTCTACGACGAGAGCAGGTGGTCGATTCATGTCTCCGGACATGCGAGCCAGGAAGAGTTGAAGCTCATGCTGAACCTAACCCGGCCCCGGTTTTTTGTCCCGATCCATGGAGAATACCGCCAGCTCTATCATCACTCGCTGGTTGCCCAGGAAACCGGGATTACCAAAGATCGGATCCTCCTGGCCGAGACCGGCGACATTATCACCTTCACCGCGGACTGGGCCGGGATTCGTGGCAAGGCTCCGGTGGGACGGCGGCTCCTGGATGACAGCGGCATGGCCGACGTCGATGAGTTCATGGTTCGAGACCGGCAGCATCTTTCCGAGGAGGGAGTCGTTCTGGCCGTGGTAGCGATCAACAAGTCGACGGGCGAGCTTGAAGGCTTGCCCGAACTGGTCAGCCGGGGGCACCTTGACGAGAAAGGGGGTTCCGCAATCCTGGCCGAGGGCAAGCAGATCGTACTTAACACCCTTAAGGAAAGCACCGAAGAAGAACGTGCCGACTCTCTGGTTTTGACCGAAATGATCCGTGCCGATTTGAAGCGATTCTTTCGCAAGCGCACGGGAACTCGCCCTATGATTGTCCCGTTAGTTCTGGAAATCTAGATTGGATTTGGAATAGGATTGAGCATGTCCCTGCACACTCCGGCGAAGCGGCACGAGTACATTGGAGTCCTTGGCCTGCTTGTGACCATCCTGCTCTTTTTCTGTCTGGTTTCTTACAATCCGAGCGACTCGAGTTTCAACTCGATCTTCAACAAGGCAGGAGCCGAGAATCGAATAGGGAGAGTCGGCGCCATTGTCAGCGACCTTCTCTTTCAAGCTATGGGTCTGTCGGCCTTTCTGTTGTTGATTCCCATGGTCATCCTGAGCTGGAAACTGATCCGCGGCCGGCAAATTCAATCGCCGTACTTGCGCGCGCTCGGACTGGCGCTGTTAATTGCCACCGCCTGCACGGTCCTGCAGATGGTTCCGATTCCGCTGCCGGACGTCAACTTCCTGCCGGGAGGTGTCGTCGGTGTGCTGCTGGCGGATCTGCTCCTGCCAAACCTGAACCTGACCGGAACCGTGGTGCTGCTGATTGGAACTTTCGTGCTCGGGCTGTTGACAGCGACGACCGTTTCGCTCGACGCCACAGTCGGCCGCCTTGCAGCCGAAAAGGAATCGGCAGGTCCGGGTCTGCTGAAGAGGTTTCGTAGCTGGCGTGAGAGTCGCAAACCACTCCGAACCGTGGTCAACATAAAATCTGCGGGTTCCGCAGTCTTGGATCTGACGCCGCGTCCTGTGCCCGTAAAACCCAGCCAGGTTACAACGCGATCCGAACCGCGTCCTCCGGTCGTACGAGCGCCCGAGACCGAAGCCGCCCGTCCCTCACCGGTCGACGACCGGCCGCGCAACCGGAAATACCTGTTTCCGCCTTCCGACCTGCTGGCCGAAGTTGAAGACCATCTGAGTGTGAACGAAGCGGAGCTGATGGAACGGGCGCGCCAGATATCCGACAAGTGTGCGGAATTCGACGTGCATGGAAACATCACCCAGATTCATCCCGGTCCTGTCGTCACCACTTTCGAGTTCAAACCGGATGCCGGCATCAAGTACTCGAAAATCACCACGCTGGTCGACGATCTATGCCTGGGGATCAAGGCGGAGTCGATTCGAATCGATCGCATTCCCGGGAAGGCTACCGTGGGAATGGAGGTGCCCAATCCGCAGCGCGAAACCATCTTTTTGCGCGAGGTGATCGAGTCGGAAGTCTTCCGAAAGTCTCAATCCAGACTTACCCTCGCACTGGGGAAATTAATCAACGGCAATGTCTATGTGACCGACCTGGCCAAGATGCCGCACCTTCTGATCGCGGGGGCTACCGGAGCGGGCAAGAGCGTAGCGCTGAATTGCATGATCACCTCGGTTCTGTACAAATCCACGCCCGAGGAAGTGAAGTTCATTTTGATCGACCCCAAGCGTCTCGAGCTCGGAATCTATGCCGACATCCCTCATCTACTGACTCCCATCGTGACGGATCCCAAGGAGGCGGCAAATGCATTGCGCTGGGCTACCAGCGAGATGGAGACGCGGTACAAAAAACTGGCCCTGAGAGGCGTTCGGAATATAGACCAGTACAATACCCTGATTCGAGCGGGCGGACGCCAGCTGTCGCTCATCGACAGCAACGACATCGAGGGGGAACTCGAGAAGGCGCTTCCTTACCTGATCCTGGTCATCGACGAGCTGGCTGACCTCATGATGGTTTCGTCGCGTGAGGTTGAAGAATCGATTTCACGCCTGGCCGCCATGGCCCGAGCCGTCGGCATACATCTCATCCTCGCGACCCAAAGGCCCTCGGTCGACGTAATCACCGGAGTGATCAAGGCGAATTTTCCTTGCCGGATCGCTTTCAAGGTGGCCACGAAGGTCGACTCCCGGACGATCATTGATTCTAACGGCGCCGAACTGCTTCTGGGAAATGGCGACATGCTGTTTATCCCGCCCGGTTCGTCCAGGCTTACCCGCGTTCACGGCGCCTTTGTCACCGAGAAGGAAGCTCTGCTGATTGTCGAGCACTTGCGCGGCCAGGGCCGCCCGGCGTACGACAATTCCGTCCTTACCTACGGCCAGGAAGAAGTCGATGAGGAGGGAAACCCGGTGGACGGCGGCGCGCATGACGAACTCTACAACGATGCCGTCCGGATTGTGGTGAGCGAGGGGCGTGCCTCCACGTCCTTGCTTCAAAGACGTCTCAGTATCGGTTATGGTCGGGCCGCCAAGCTCGTCGACATGATGTATCAAAACAACCTGGTCGGTCCCGCCGAAGGCTCCAAACCGCGAGAAGTTCTGGTTGGACTCGAATTTTTGGACCGGCTGGTGGGGAAATAGGAGCTAACCGCCGAGACACAAAGCCTCGAAGAAACGTCAGGAACCTTATTACTGTGCTTGACTTGGATTCTCGGTGAGGTAAAATGCGGAACACGATGAAACTATGATCTCTCTGGTACCGTGATGCCACTTGCAAAGCCGAGAAGCCTGGCGCCTTGTTTGATTCTTTTGGCTTGCTTCGCGACTCTTGCCTGGGGTCAGTCCTCTAAAACCCAGGATAAGCCGGCCAAGCCGACCTTTCGCGTCGGCGTCGAAACTGTATTCATCAAGATCTCGGTCACCGATCCTCTGAACCGTTACGTCACTGGACTCGAAAAAGAGCACTTCAAGGTGTTTGAGGATAAGGTCGAGCAGAGCGTCTCTCATTTCACCCAGGAATCCGCGCCGATTTCCGTTGGAATTCTCTTTGATATCAGCGGAAGCATGAAGGACAACATTCACACGGCCCGGAACTCTGTCTCCCGTTTTCTCCAGTCAGGCAATCCCGAGGATGAATTCTTCCTGGTGACGTTCAACCAGAAGACTTCACTGGTTCAGAGCTTCACCAGCCAGAGCTCGTCCATTCAAAACGAGATTTCCTTCAGCCAGCCGGGAGGACGCACGGCTCTCTACGATGCGGTCTATCTGGGACTGGACAATATCAAGGCGGCCAGGAATGAAAAGAAGGCGCTGATCCTGATCACCGATGGAGAGGACAACAGCAGCCGTTACTCGGCCTCGGAAATACGGGAGTTCGCCAAGGAATCTGACGTGCAGATCTACGCGATCGGCGAAGAAGGCAAGCTGGGCTACGGCCGCTCGGAGATACAGAACATCGTGGGGCTGACGGGCGGGCGCGCTTTCTTCCCCAATAACTTCAATGAGCTGGACTACTACATTGACTTGATTCACGCCGAGTTGCGCAACCAGTACGTCGTCGGATACGTGCCCACGAACAAGAATCACGACGGGAAATGGCGCAAGGTCAAGATCAAGCTGGATCCGCCCGAAGGCCTTCCAAAGCTGATACTCCACGCTAAGGAGGGTTATTATGCGCCGAAGACTTAGCTTAGCGGCCGCCGCGATTGCGCTCTGCCTGACCCTCGTCATTTCCAGCTCGATTTCAGACTCAACCGTACTCTCGGCGTTTCCCCAGGCTAAATCCAAACCCGACGAAGGTAAATCCAAACCCGACGAACGAAAACGGCCCAACAAGCCGGAACTTGAGTCGGGCTCCCCTCAGGAAGAGCGTCCAGAGCGCCAGAAGGGGTACACGATCGGCGTCAGTGTCGATCTGGTCGTTGTCCATACCTCCGTTTATGACAAGAACGGTCATTTCGTCGGAGGTCTGAAGAAGGAGAATTTCAAGCTATTCGAGGACGGCGTCGCGCAGAACGTTTCGTTTTTTTCCCAGGAGGACGTCCCGGTCAGCATGGGGATTACCCTGGACATCAGTGGAAGCATGCGGAACAAGATCGAGATGGTGAACCGGTCCGCTCTCGCCTTTATCAAGGCCAGCAATCCTGAGGATGAAGTCTTTCTGGTGGGCTTTAACGATGAGATTGAGCTGCTCGAGGACTACACCAGCGATATCGATCTGATCACGGATGCCCTCGAGAACACGATCGTCTCGGGAGGGACCGCTCTTTATGACGCGATCTACCTGAGTATCCAGAAGGCGCAGACCGGCAAGAAACCCAAGAAAGCAGTCGTCGTGGTCAGCGACGGAGAGGATCGTGACAGCTATTACAAGCTGGACGAACTGGTGGCCAAGGTCCAGGAGCTTGATGTTCAGGTTTTCAATATTGGAATCATGAATCCGACTCCCGAGAAAGGTCTGTTCGGACGCTTCTCAAAGTCGGTGCCGGAAAAGGCGCGCGACGCTCTGCAAAAGATTTCGGACGAGACCGGCGGGAAGGCATTCTTCCCGCAAAAAGTAGCCGAGATGAACGCGCATCGTGTCCGAGATCGCCCACGAACTCCGCAACCAGTACAGCATCGGTTTTATCTCTTCCAATCCCGCGCGCGACGGCGCCTTTCGGCGAGTGAAAGTCGTTCTTGACGGCGCGGATCCTACCCACCATCTCCGGTATCGAAAGGGCTACTTCGCCGCGAAGCCCCAATCTTAAATGCGGAACAAATACCGCTAAGACACGAAGAAACTCCAGGATCAGTAGCCTATCGCAACCCCGTCCATACGAGGGTCGGCGGCCCCCAGGCGCACTCCAGTCTTGGAATCGATCATGATCGCATGGCAGTCGCCGATGCTGCGGCGCAGCTCTAAAGAGTGTCCGCGCGCTTTCAATGCGTCCATCACGTCCTGAGCAAATCCGATTCGCTCGATCACGAGCTTGTCAGGCATCCACTGGTGATGGATGCGGGGGGCGTCCACGGCTTCCTGAACGGTAAGCTGAAAGTCGATCGTGTTGATCAACGTCTGGAGCACAGTATTGATGATGGTGGGGCCGCCCGGACTTCCTAGAACCAGGAGCGGCTTGTCGTCTTTGACGACAATCGTGGGAGACATGGCACTGAGCGGGCGCTTACGCGGCGCGATGGAATTGGCCTCGCCGTGCACCAGACCATAGGCGTTGGGAGCGCCGGGTCTGGAGCTGAAATCGTCCATCTCGTTGTTCATCAGAATGCCCGTTCCCGGAATGGTCACTCCCGATCCGTAACCGCCGTTGAGCGTATAGGTGTTGGCCACGACATTACCGGCGGCATCAACGATGGAAAAATGCGTGGTCTGCTCAGATTCGTAGTCCCCAGGCTTGCCATACCCAAGTTTGGAGGAATCAGACGCCAGAAAAGGGTCGATCGTCGCGCGGCGCTCCGCGGCGTACCGTTTGGAAATCAGCCCCGCGATCGGGATTCGGACGAAGTCGGGGTCTCCCAGATACTCCGCGCGATCGGCGAAGGCGCGCTTCATAGCCTCGGCAAGAAGGTGAAGTGTGCGGCTGGCTCCCTGGCCGTAGTCCGCGAGCGGATAAGCTTCCAGGATATTGAGCATCTCCACCAGGGCGATTCCGCCAGAGCTCGGTGGCGGCATCGAAAAAATCCGATATCCGCGGTAAGTCCCCTCGATGGGCTTGCGCACCGTCGAACGATACGCTTTCAAATCGTCGACCGTGATCAGACCACCATTGGCCTGCATATCCTTGACTATTAGCTGAGCGATAGAACCTTCGTAGAACTCACGAGGGCCGTTGCGCGCAATCAGCTCGAGGCATCGCGCCAGATCGGGCTGGACAAAGGTTTCCCCCTCGGAATAGTAGTTGCCATCGCGCAGGTAGAGCCGCATGGTTTCGGGAAATCGGCTTAGAAGCTTTCTCGCGGTCTTGAGCGATTCGCTCTCGAAGTAGCTCAGTTCCAACCCCGCTCGGGCCAGTTCGATCGAGGGCGCCATCACCTGGGGGAGTCTCATGGTCCCATACTTCTCCAACGCCAGCGACAAGCCTGCCACGGTGCCTGGCACCGCGATCGCCCGATACCCGACGGTCGAAGCTTCCGGGGTCGTATTACCCTCCTTGTCCAGGTACATCGTGCGGCTGGCCCCGGCGGGCGCCATTTCGCGGTAGTCGACCGCCACGGTCTCGCCGGTCTTGCTCATCCGGATCATCATGAACCCCCCGCCGCCCAGATTGCCTGCGGACGGGTGAGTCACAGCCAGCATGAACCCCACGGCCACAGCAGCGTCGACCGCATTGCCCCCTTGCTTCAGTATTTCTACCCCGGCGCGGCTCGCGCGCACCTCGGTCGAAACTACCATTCCGCGCATGCTGCGCACCGGGGCCTTTGAGGCGCCCGCGCCCAGGGGAAGAGCCACACAGACAGCGACGAAAGTGCTGAGAAGAGAAAAACGCAGAAGCGGGCTAAGTTTCGAATCGGCCTTCATGAAATCCTGGCGACTTCTGCCGGTCTTCGCGGTTGAGTTTAATCAGCGGCACTAACCACAGAGACACGAAGAAACGCTAGTTGCGCGCGAAACCGTCGGAGGGCGGGCGGCCTAATCAATGCTACGGACCAGCACCTCGTTGAGCGAACCGCTGCGGTATCCTTCCAGGTCCAGCGTTACGTATTTGTATCCCAGGCGCTTGAACACGGAGGTCAGTTTCTTCGCCATTTCGAAATCGAGCGCGCGGTTGAGATCCTCAGGTCCGAATTCGAGCCGTACAGTATCCTCGTGGTGCCGCACCCTGAACACGCGGAAGCCCATTTCTCGCAGCGACTCTTCTCCGCGGTCCACGATGGCCAGTTTCTCCTCGGTTATTTGGATACCGTATGGGAAACGAGAAGAAAGGCAAGCCGAGGCAGGCTGGTCTGCAGTCGGGAGACCTGCGCGCCGCGACAGCTCGCGGATTTCCTCCTTGCGCAGCCCGGCCTCGACCAGGGGACTCCGTACTCCCTGTTCGCGGGCTGCCTTGCGCCCGGGCCGAAAATCTCCCAGATCGTCCGCATTCAGTCCATCGACTATGGCGGAAAATCCGCGTTCCTTCGCCAACGCCGCGAGCCTGCTGTACAGCTCATCCTTGCAAAAGTAGCAGCGATTCGGGGAGTTCTCTCGATAATCGTCGCGGGTTACTTCATCCGTATGAATGATCTCGTGGAGGAACCCGAACTGCGAGGCCACCTGGAGTGCCATCTTGCGCTGATGCGAAGGAACCGAGGGACTCTCTGCCGTGATGGCCAGCGCCCGGTCGCCCAAAACCTGGTGGGCCTTATACGCGAGGTACGAGCTATCCACTCCCCCGCTGAACGCCACCATGACCGGAGAGAGCTCCTTGAGCAGGGCTTCCAGTCTGGCTTCCTTTTCATGCAGTTCCATGGGTCACACTTTACCACGAAGACACCAGGACACAAAAGTTCTCTGCCCTTCTTTGCGCCCTTTAGGGCTCGCGCAAAAATAACTTCACATTCTGGCGCGAGAATCGGTGCTAATCATGAACCGGTTTCTGTTCGCTAAGCACGCTGAGGATCGCGCCTCGCCAGCGGGTCTGGGGGCCTGCAGCAGAATGCGAACTTATTTCTGCGCGAACCCTTAGATTCTGTCGGGAATCAGCTCGAGTAACGATTAGAGAGGTGGTCGGCCTGCTCGATGACCGCGTGCAGATGCGACAGCGCAGGCGCCTGCAGATCGGCTTCGGCGAGCCGGTATTGCTGGCGCAGCCCCCACCCGCAGCCAACCGTAAGCAGGTCGAGGTTGTGCGCCGCCTGAAAAAAGGCCGGACGGGTTCCAAGCACCAGGGTTTCGCTCGGATAGACCTCGGTGTGGTTCATGATTTCCTCGAACATCTCGTCGGCGCTACCTACACCGAATTCCTCGGTGCACAGCGCCATATCGAATATGTTGTCGAGTCTGTGTTGATCCGTGACGGCCAGGAGATAGTCGCGGCTCGCCTCGGCGCCCAGCGCCAGGCGGATGTCCCCCTTCCGGCAATCCATCAGAAAATCATGCACTCCAGGATAAACCCGGCCCACACCGGCTTGAACATAGCGGTCCTGGTGGATGTGGAAGGCGCGTTGAAACTGCCCCAATCGCTCCTCATCAAGACCAATCTCAAGAAACTGGGGCCAGCGAAATCCATAGTCGAGATAACCCCCTTCGGCATCGATGGCATCAGGAAGGCGGACACTCTGTGGAATCGATTCGGCAAATGAGATAAGGCTCTGGCGCAAAGCTGAAACTTTGAGCGCTGAACAGTCGAAGACGAGGTAATCCAGGTCCCACACCAGGAGCTTAAGATGATTCAGCACCTAGTAATCCTCTTGGATAACAACCCCGAGTTGCTGGATTTTTAGATGCGATAAAACGGAGGCCAGACTCATGCAGGGATAATTCTAGTACTTATCTTCGTCATCTTCATCTTCATCGTCGTGGGAATTCTCATCGTCCCACTCCTCTTCTTCATCCGTTTCGTCGAAGTCATATTCATCCTCGTCGTCTTCGTCCTCATCCATCGGCGCGAGGTCGAATTCGACAGGATCTACGGAAACTACTTCAAGTTCCACGCCGCACTCCGGGCAGGGAAGGACTTCCCCGACATCGTCGATCTCAGTATCATCGATTGCAGCCTCACATTCGGGGCAGTAGCTCACGATTACCTCCGATACGCATTTCATGAAAAACGTCCGAATTATAGTCACCCTGAATTTCCAAGGTCAAATAGTTTGGAGAAACTCTTTGCGACTTCTCTTTTTCGCGCTGCGCAGGTGTCTCTCCCGCACCCAAAGCTTCCAAATCTCAGCTTTCTTTCATAACACTGCCGGATTGTGTTACCATTCGCCCCATGGAAAATCCACTCTGTCCCAGGGGAGGATAGGTCGTGAAATCGATCACATTTTTGCTCTTGATTGTTCTTGCGGCTTCGATCGTGTCGACAACCAGCGATTCATCGCTGCCGCCGGGCGCCCCGAGCGCATTCGCGCAGGACCCGCCCAAGAAACAAGGTCCGCCTCAGCGAACATCCAAGCCGGCGGCTGGCGAGCAAGACCAGGACCGGCCCAAAGGCCAAACTGCCATTTCGGTCGCCGTTGATCTGGTATCGCTCCAGGTCCTGGTAACCGATCCGAAAGGAAACGTCATAACCGGTTTGAGACCGGAACACTTTACCGTTTACGAAGACAACGTCAAGCAGGAGATCAGCCACTTCGCCCCGGTGGACGCCAACATAACGGTGGTGATGCTGGTGGAGTACAGCAAGCAGGTTTCCTGGTTCATCTACGAAGTGTGGGAGGCGATTTACGGTTTCGCCAAGACTCTGCGACCGGGAGACTGGGTGGCTGTCATCGGCTACGACATGCGACCGACGATCCTCAGCGACTTCACGCAAGATCGCCAGAAGCTCCACGAAGCCCTGGCGCGGTTCAACTATCCTGCTTTCAGCGAAAGCAATCTTTCCGACGCGCTCATCGATACCCTGGATCGCACGGAGGAGATTGATGGAAAAGTGGCGGTATTGCTGGTCTCAACGGGGCTGGATACCTTTTCCAAACACACCTACGACGAGGCCTTGAAGAGGTGCAAGGCCGCCAACGCCAGCGTTTACGCCATAGGTCTGGGGCAGAACTTTCGGATTCGCGCCGACGCCGCCGGCTATATCGGCCCTGAAACCAATCTGGAATTGCTGATGTCGGATAATCGGCTGCGATCATTTGCGGAATTCACCGGAGGAGAGGCTTACTTCCCGCGTTTCGTCACGGAGTTCCCGAGCATTTTCAACAACGTCTCCGTCATGCTGCGCAGTCAATACAGCGTGGCCTACGCCTCCTCAAATACCAAAAAGGACGGGAAATACAGGAAGATAAAGGTAGACGTAGTCGCGGACATCAACAACGACGGAAAGCCTGACAAGGTCAAGATTCTGACTCGGAAAGGTTATCAGTCCAAAGACAGCTGACGGTTTTCAGGATTCTCTCGTCGAGATCCTGGCGTTTCTTCGTGTCCAAGTTGGTATTTGTTCCGCAGCGCTAACCGCGAAGAGCCGAGAAATACCAGGATCACTTTGGTTGTGGCCCCACGGCTCTTTGCGTATTTTTTGCGGTTGTTGCAATCAAGCAGTCATCACGCGCATCAAGCGATAGGCGTCGCTTCGCCCCCCATAGTAACCCCTCAGAGTTTCAACATATCTGTAGTTCATCGCCTGGTAGAACAGCTGCGCCCCCTGGTCGGCCGAGTCCACTTCCAGAAAGCTCATCACCACCCTTTGTTCCTTGAACGCATCGTGCAGGGATGCCATCAACGCGGTTCCGATTTTTCGCCGGCGCGCCTCAGGCACCACGTCTAACGTCAGAACGTGAGCCGACCGGTCCGTCTCAATTCGCCCTATGGCAAACCCGAGAATCTCCTTTTTCATTTGAGCAACTCGGGTAATGGACTGAGGATGCTTCAAGTAGAAGAGAAGCTCGGCTCGAGAATAGGACACATCAGACCGGAAGCAGATATGGTCGATCTCGTAGAGGCGCCAGAAATCCCCAGGCCGATAGTCTCGAATCATGGACAAATCAGTATGCAGCAGGCACCAGGCAGCATTGCCATACTGGCTACCGCCCACTGCCTACTGCTACTATACTTCTCGATTTCTACTGGACCTCGGTCGTACAATCTCGGAATATGCATTCGACTTACCATCCACACCAGCACAGCGTCGATTCAACCTGGGTCAAGTATTGTCCGCGCTGCGGCGGAAAGCTCGAAGATAAGTTTATCGAGTTTGAGCAACGCGTGCGGAAATTCTGTTCGGGCTGCAGTTTCATCTACTACTTGAATCCAAAGATTGTGGCCGCCGCCGTACCGCGTCAGGAGGGCCGGATCTGGCTGCTGCGGCGCAACATCGAACCGGGCTACGGCCGGTGGACATTCCCTGGCGGCTATGTAGACCTGGGGGAGCGCGTTCCCGACGCTGCCATCCGAGAAACCCTTGAAGAAACACTGCTCGATATCAGGCTCGACGACCTGCTGAATGTCTACTCTTACAGCCAGGTGGGAGTCGTGCTGGTTGTGTATCTCGCTACGGTGACGGGAGGAGTTGCCGGCCGAACCAGCGAAAGCCAGGAAGTACGCGCCTTCGAGCCGTCCGAGATTCCCTGGGAAGAGCTGGCCTTCCCGTCGACGCGCGAAGCCCTCACCGACTATGTAACTCTCGCCCCAGCCACCTCTCGATTGACGATTGACGATTGACGATTTTCTTGACCTGAAGCCGCAGGGACAATGGCCAGTCTCCCTTGAGGCGTATGGTACTATTACGCTCTTTATCCACGACGCCGGAGGGATGAAGCCCTCACCGACTATGTAACTCTCGCCCCAGCCACCTCTCGATTGACGATTGACGATTGACGATTTCTTGACCTGAAGCCGCAGGGACAATGGTCAGTCTCCATTTGAGGCGTATGGTACTATTACGCTCTTTATCCACGACGCCGGAGGGATGCAGTGCCTGAAAAAATACTTGTAACCGCCGCCCTCCCCTACGCCAATGGGCCCTTACACCTGGGCCATCTGGCCGGGGCCTACATTCCGGCGGATGTTTACGTCAGGTATCAGCAGCTCAAAGGGAGCGACGTCGTTTTCATCTGCGGCTCCGACGAGCACGGTGTACCGATTACCATCCGCGCCGATCGTGAGGGTGTTTCGCCGCAGGAGATCGTGGACCGGTACCACTCGATGATAAAGGAGAGCTTTCGGGCTCTCGGTATTAATTTCGACAATTACTCTCGCACTTCTCTTCCGTTGCACCATAAGATCTCGCAAGACTTTTTTTCGAAGCTCTACGACAAGGGGCACATTCGACAGCAGGAGGTGAAGCAGTACTACTGCGTCACGTGCCGACGATTTCTCCCCGACCGCTATATCGAGGGGGAATGTCCTCATTGCCATCGCCCCGGGGCCCGCGGTGACCAGTGCGAATCGTGCGGCCGCTGGCTCGAACCCGAGTTGCTCATTAACCCGCGCTGCAAGATTTGCGGCTCGGCGCCTGAAATGAGATCCACGCTCCACTGGTATTTCAGACTTTCGCAGTTTCAAGAGGCTCTCGAGAAGTGGCAGGAATCGAAGGCGCGCTGGAAAAGCAATGTGCGCGAATTCTCCTCGGGTTGGTTCAACGAAGGGCTGACCGACCGGTCGATCACGCGCGACATTGACTGGGGGATCCCGGTCCCTCTGGAGGGAGCCAAAGGCAAAGTGCTTTATGTCTGGTTTGATGCCCCGATCGGCTACATCTCATCCACTGTCGAATGGGCGCAGAAACTGAACACTCCAGAGCGCTGGAAGGATTATTGGTGCGATCGCAACACGCGGCTGATCCATTTCATCGGGAAGGATAATATCGTCTTCCATGCGATCGTGTGGCCCGCCATGCTCATGGCCCACGGAGACTACATTCTGCCCGACAATGTCCCGGCCAACGAGTTTCTCACGATTGAGGGACAGAAGCTTTCCACCAGCCGGAACTGGGCGATATGGGTCGACGACTACCTGGAGATCTTCCCGCCTGACCCCCTGCGCTATTACCTGGCCGCCAATGCCCCTGAGACCAAGGACGCCGACTTTGCGTGGAAGGATTTCCAGACCCGAAACAATAGTGAACTCGCAGACGTGCTGGGCAATCTGGTGAACCGCACCCTCTCGTTCATCGAGAGGCAATTTGAAGGAAAGGTTCCTCCGGCGGGGCCGCTCGCCCCCGTCGATTGCGCGATTCTGGCCGAGACGGTCGCCGCCGCTGGCCGGATCGGAAAGTCACTGGACGAATTTCAAGTGCGGCGGGCGTTAGGGGAATTGATGGATCTGGCCCGCGCCGGAAACAAGTATTTCAACGACGCGGCACCCTGGTCCACGGCAAAGACCGATCGGGCGCGGTGCGCGACTACGCTCAACACCGCCCTGCAGCTCCAGGCGGCGCTCGCGCTCTTGATGGAGCCTTTCATGCCGTTCTCGGCCGAAAAGCTGCGCCAGATGCTGAAGGCGCCCGACTACCGCCGCTGGGATGAGGTCTCCACGCTGAGGCTGCCTGAAGGCCAACCCCTCGGGCCGAGGGAAATCCTGTTCCAAAAGATCGAAGACCCGGTCATCGACGCCCAGGTTGCCAGGTTGCAGCAAGCAGTAACAGGCAGCAAGTAGTACGCAGTAAACAGTAGGCTGAAGGCTGAAAGCTGTGGGTCGTAGTCGGGTGCCCCTGCTGCCGGCCTGCCGGAGGTGAATATGGCTTCTCACGGAATCATCGAATCGATCAATCCCGCGACCGAAGAATGCTCAAGCGCTTCGGAGTTCGGCATTCGAGAATTCGTAAACATCCAGACGGTCTGGATCGGTCCCGCCGTGAATTGATCCGGCGGTCGACACCTGAAGGGGGCTATGCCGGCTTGATGCCTGGCTGGTCAACCAAAAGACGCGAAGTCACGAAGAAACCACAAATTACTTCGATTCAGAATGTAGAGGAATTTTTTGAACCATTCCAGAGCCTCTCTTCATCTACAATACTTAGCATTTTTGTACGTATTTAACGTGTTTCAAGGAACCGCACCATGACTTACCTAAAACCAGTCCTCAGCGTGGCAATTCTTGTGCTGGGAGCGATGGTTGCTCCATTCTCATCTCTCCTGGCGCAGTCGAGCGGCCCCTCGGCTGATTCCCTCGCGGTCCCCTCGGGTGAGAGGCTGATCTTGCAACTCGAGACGTCGCTTCATACCCAGACCTCACGTCAGGG
Organism: uncultured Acidobacteriota bacterium; assembly: GCA_963827655.1. Lineage (GTDB taxonomy): Bacteria > Acidobacteriota > UBA6911 > UBA6911 > UBA6911 > CAWHCF01. The sequence goes on along the minus strand of CAWHCF010000017.1, from coordinate 54,675 downwards.
CGACCGGGTTCACTTCAGAACGATCGAACCCGTTCGAGTCGGCGGCGAGATCGCGATTCCAAGCGGAAGCTCGGTCACTGCCACCGTCAGCAAGGTTCAACGTCCGGGTCGAGTCAAGGGGCGCGCCGAGCTCAGGTTGCGTTTTGAGGAGGTTCGCCTTCCCGACGGCACCAACCTGCCCCTCAAAGCGAGCGTGACGCGAGCTGGTTTGACCCAGGTAGACAAAGCCAAGAAAGGCGAGCCTCAGTTAAAAGGTGAAGCCGGCAACGGCGGGAGCATTACGGTCGTGGCTCAAGGGGGACTGCAGGGCGCCGTCCTTGGTACCATGGCTGGAGGAGTTAAAGGCGCTGCTTACGGAGGAGCCATTGGGGCAGGGATCGGTCTGGCCAGCATCCTGCTTCAGCGCGGCCCCGATCTCGATTTGCCGCGTGACATGCTGTTTGAAGCCATGTTCGACCAGGCTTTCAGCGTTCCCGTCACCGCCGTACAGCGCTCAATTCAGATAGCTCAAAATACTTCGCCGCCCTCACCATCTCCGTCACCGTCTCCGTCGCGCCCGATTCTCAGCAGGTTTCCGTCGACCCGCGATACTCGACCGGTGGAGGACAAGGTAGAACCCGTTCCCGATTTCACGAAGGACGAAGCTGAATCCGCCGATCCTGGCCCTGCCCCGGCCGAGGCTGCATCCCGCCAGCCGATCCCGCCTTCGAGTGCGCCTCTCCCTTCTCCGCCCGACTGGGACTCCGGCGGATACAAGCTCAAAGTCGACGTGCGGCTGGTGATGGTCGACGCCATAGTGCGCGACCGGGGCGGCCGCCCTCTCGAGAACTTGAAACAGCCGGATTTTCGGATCTTTGAAGACGGAATCGAACAGGAGATCCAGTCCTTCTCCCGCGATGAACTGCCTCTGGCCCTCGCTCTCGTGATTGATCGCAGCGGGAGTGTCGCCCCCTACATGTCCGAGATACGCCAGGCCGCCTATAAGGCGCTGTCACAGCTTAAGCGTGGCGACCAGGTCGCCCTGTTTACCTTTGCCGGAGAGGTGCAGCGGCTCGAAGACTTGACCACCGACCGTCAGCGAATCGCCGATCGCATCTCTGAGATCCGCGCCGGCGGCGGCACTAATATCGTTGATGGGCTCTTCGACGCGGTAAACTACCTCAGCCTGGTTGCGCCGGACAAGCGCCGCGCGGTCATCCTGATCTCAGACAACCTGGCCACCACCAGGCCGCGCATGAGCCAGGACCAGCTCATTCGATTCGCGATGGAAACGGAAACCGTCATTTATAGCGTGAAAACTGCGGGGGAGGCAGCGCCGGTGACGATGCGGGTCCCCCTCTGGTTGGGCGGGTTCGGTTCCGTGAGTAAAGTTACGGAGGAGACGGGCGGAGAAATCATTGACGTTTCTACAACCGGCTCGCTCGACGCGGCCATGGCCGCGGCCATATCGCGGTTGAAGCTGCGTTACACCCTGGGATACCAATCCAGCAACGGCACCCGTGACAGTACCTTTCGCAGAATCGAGGTTCGCCTCAACGACCGCTTCGGTCGCCTGAACAGCGACTATTCCATCAATGCCCGACGAGGCTATTACGCCGGCACGGAAAGCGCAGCGGCCCAAAACCGGTAGCCCTTAGCGTTTCTTTGAGTGCCGGGGATTACTACGCCAGCCCCGGCCATTCCTCCTGCCTGATCCAGCGGACCCCCGCCCGGCGCCGGTCGTGACCGGCATAGGCCTGGGCTCGACGACCTGGCCGCCCAGCCAAGCGGCGCATTCTCAAGCTGATCTCCGAATACAAGACCAGCCCGGGGATAGCCGAGGCACTCTTTTCAGCTACCGCACGGTTCCAGACGCACCGCGCCAACATCTGCACCGGGCTGGAGATCCAGGCAACCAAGCCCTGACGAATTCGCCCCCAACATGAATCCCGACCCTGCCGGCGTCCGCCGGAAGCACGCTGACCCGGGACGCTTTCACGTCACCAGCGGAGCCGACAGTGAACACCGGCGGCTTCCCTGTCCTCAGTTTCAAAGCGGTAGCATTCATCGAGGACCAGGCCGCTCGGCCGCGAGATTAGCGGCCCGGCGGCCCGGGACCATGGGACTTCGATCTCGAGCCCTTCGCGAGCCACGAGAGGCAAGCCCGACTACTTCGCTCGATGAAATTTATGTGGGTCGCCCGAAGGGGTGATGATGCGACCGTTGGGCATCTGGATTCGGCGGCTCAGGGCAAGGTCGTCACCTTTGACTTCACCGTGCCAGGAAACAGTAACTTCTTCGCCGTTAAGCAGCCCCGCGGTTTCAAAGCTGAGTTTCGATCCGTCTACTCTTCCGTTTGAAATCTGACGCGGCTCCTGTTCGAAATGGGTTACGGTGCCAGACACCCGGGCTCCGTCTGTTTCGAGGTCCAATCGGATTACTAGTTCCGGGTTTGGTTGTTCGGCTGTGCGCCACTTACCCGCGACTCCAGCCTGAGCATAGACCGCAGCCTCCATGAGCCACAGGATGGTAAGGGTTAAAGCCCTTGTCGTCATGCTTATCCTCCTTGAACTTGCTTGAACTCACCCGGCACGCCTGACCTTTGCGACCAAGAAAGCCCGCTGTTTTGACACCAAAAGAGGTTTAACTGTTCCTCCGTATTGGACCGAGTTGTAAATCTGTTGCCCGTTCCTGGACAGGTACTGCTGCGTTTTCCGCCGCAGGTTCTTAACCTTTAAGTCACAAGACTGTCAAAAATGGTTCACATCTCCAGGGCACGATCTCCCTCCTTCGCATCCGAAATCTTGTGATCTCTACGACCCGGAGGCTGCTCATGCGCTACATGGCATTTCAACGCCCGATGAAACAAACTTTGACACGTGGAACCAGGCTTTCGACCTTGTTGGGTCCCCTGCTGGCTGTTTCCCTCGCCTTGACCGCGACACTTGCTCCGGCAGACGACCAGGACGACCGCGAATCAATCAAGCTGAAGCCGATCGGTTCCTATGCGAGCGGCATTTTCAATGCGGGGGGCGCCGAGATCGTAGCGCACGACCCCAAGACCCAGCGGCTCTTCGTCGTGAATGCCCTGTCGGCCACGGTCGACGTGCTGACTATAGCGAATCCAGCCGCTGTCACCCGCGTGGCCCAGATCGACGTCAGGCCCTACGGGGCCGTTGCCAACAGCGTGGCCGTGGACAAAGGTGTCGTCGCTGTGGCGGTTGAAAACGCCATCAAGACCGATCCCGGCAAGGTCGTGTTTTTCAGCGCCAAGGACCTGAGAGTCCTCAACGTTCTAGCAGGTCGGGGCGCTCCCGGACATGTTGACCTTCTCACCGGATGGGGATTGGCTGCTGATCGCCAACGAAGGGGAACCCAACGACACCTATACCATCGATCCCGAAGGCTCGGTGAGCATCATCCAGATGAAAGGTGACGTCGCGAAGCTGAAGCAGGACGATGTGCGCACCGTGGATTTTCGGGCGTTCAATACCGGCCCGCTTCCCCCTGGAATCCGCATCTTCGGGCCGGGCGCCAGAGTCTCGCAGGACATGGAACCGGAGTACATTGCCGTCAGTCACGATTCGAAGACAGCCTATGTGACACTCCAGGAGAACAATGCTATTGCCATCATCGACATCAAGAGAGCCGTGGTTACAAAGCTCGCAGCACTCGGTCACAAGGACCATAGCAAGGTTGAGGCAACCGCGAAGACGCTACAATTTCCGTTCGTCATCTCTCCCCCCGATCGGGAGAACACTGGGAAACCAGACGCTCTTCCTGGGCGGATTCTCCGGGTTGCACTTCGAGGGAACTCATCCTGTCAGCGGAGCGCTCAAGTTCATCACCCACACCGACCGTGGTCCTAATGCCGAGCCGACCGGCATATTACGCCCTTTCCTTCTGCCGGACTTCACTCCACAACTGGTGCGGTTCGAGCTGGACGGCAACCGGATCGACGTGACCCAGATCATTCCGCTGAAGCTGGGCGTCTGGAGCCCCGCTCACCGGATTGTCCAACACGGCCCTGGGCGATTCAGGTAATACGCCCTACAACGACGAGGTGCCCGTCAACCTGCTCGGCAACCTTCTCCCGCTCGACCCCTTTGGCGCCGACCTCGAAGGCATCGTCATCGATCCAAGCAACGGCACATTCTGGATGGTTGACGAGTATCGCCCGGCGATCTACCACTTCAGCGCCGCCGGAGTGCTGCTTGACCGCTTCGTTCCGATGGGCACAGCCGCCGCAGCCGGTCAAGCCGGCCGGCACGTACGGGACCGAGGTCCTTCCCGCGGTGCTCGGCCAACGCCGCCAGAACCGGGGCTTCGAGGGGGTTGCCTATGACGACGGCAAAATCTATGCCTTCATGCAAAGCCCGTTGCGCAATCCGCCGACCCTCGCGAACAGTGCGCTCAACCAGATGCGTAACATCCGAGTGGTCGAGTTCAATCCCACGACGCGAGCCACCCGGCAGTTCATCTACGTGCTGGACAATCCGGATCTCGGCCCCGAACCGAATACCCGCGCGGACAAGATCGGTGACGCCGTCTCGCTCGGATACGGCGAGTTCCTGGCGCTGGAGCGCGATGACGATGCGCTGCCGGATGACAATCCGGCCCACATAGAGAAGAAGATCTACCGGTTCAATCTCACCGGCGCCACGGACGTGACGGCGCTCACAGGCGTCGTGGGATCGACGGGCAAGACCGTGGATCAGCTCAGCGTCGCCGAAATGGTGGCCAACGGCATCCAGCCGATCGCGAAGAGCCTGCATGTGGATCTCAACAAAGCCGGCTACAATCGCGCGCAGAAAGTCGAAGGATTGGCGGTTATTGATCCATGGACGCTCGCGGTGATCAACGACAACGATTTCGGCGTGGCCAATATCACGATCCATCCGGACGGCAAGTTCACCTTGAACTATGTGCCCGAACCGGAGCAGCTCGGCATCATCGATGTCCGTCTGAACGGCCTCGATGCCAGCGACCGGGATAACAAGATCAACATCCGACAGTGGCCGGTAAAGGGCCTGTTCTTGCCCGACGGCAATTGCTTCTTATAAATCTCGTTCCGATACCTACCTGGTGACCGCGAACGAAGGGGATGCGCGCGAGTACAGCGCTTTCCAGGAAGCAGTGCGCATCGGCAGCGTTAACCTGGACCCGGCGGCATTTCCTGACGGTGCTGTGCTCAAGAACAATGCCAACCTGGGCCGGCTGAATATCACAAACACGCTGGGCAGGAATCCGGCGACGGGCGCCTTTGAACAACTGTTTGCCTTCGGTACCAGGTCGTTTTCCATCTGGAGCGAGACCGGCGAGCTGGTATTCGACAGCAGCGACCAGCTGGAATGGATAACCGCCATCACCTCTCCGGCCAACTTCAACGCCTCTAACACCAGCAACGATTTCGACAACCGCAGTGATGACAAAGGCCCGGAGCCGGAGGGAATCGCGATCGGGACGGTGGCAGGAAACACCTACGCGTTCATAGGGCTCGAGCGCATCGGCGGTGTGGTGGTGTACGACATCAGCGATCCTCATGAACCTGTCTTCATCACCTACGTAAACCGGCGCGACTTCGGTTCCGCGCCCGGCACCCCGCAGGCGGGCGACCTCGGGCCTGAAGGGATCTTGTTCATCGATGAGAAGGACAGTCCGATCAAGGGGCCGCTGCTCGTCGTGGGGAACGAGATCAGCGGCACGACTACGATCTTCGAGATCACGCAGGGAAAAACGGAAGAAAAAGGACAGGGATTAGCGACTATTCTGCGCAGAATAATCGTCTGCCAGGTTGTACTCGGCGGAACCCCCATCGTGGCTTTGTTGCCCGCTCCCCACGTACCGGCCGCGTCCGCATCGTCGCTCGCGCCTAGCCGGCGGCCTCGGGCCTGCAGCAGAATGTGAACTTATTTCTGCGCGAACGCTAAATAAGAGATTCGGAGCCACTCGCCACTCTCCCTTTCTCAAAAATGAAAAACGGGACCGAAGCTGACCTCAAACTGGTGCGTCAGGGTCCCCGACAAGAACACAGCGCAGACGCCGCCCCTGCAGGTCAGGCCTCTCGCCTCCGGCTCGATCCAGATGGGAAGCCACTCTGCCTGAATGCGCCAACGCACGCGCGGATGAATGGAAATCTTCACGCCCCCGCCCAGGCCGAAAGAGAAACGCGTGAAGCTTTCACCGGGGAGGCCGAATCTGGTGGCGCCTGCACTTCCCAGGACATAAGGCCGGATGCCGGGATAATGGTCCCACTCATACTCGTGAGTAAAATCACAGTGGAATTGGTCGATCGTGGTATCGATCGGCGAGACCAGATCCGGGGAGACAGGATCCGGTAAGCGGAGCCGGCTATGCTGGCGTGCCCATCGGAACTCAATGACCGACTCTTCGTCGAACCGATATCCTGCCGCCAAACCATAGGCAAAACCGTCCTTCAACCTGGCCTTGATGGACGTACTCTCCCCTTCGTTCTTCACCTGGATGCGTGCCGCCCATTCGATAGCCGAACAGTGGCGTCAGCTCGAAAACCTGGGCCGACGCCGGGAGAGTGAACGCAAAGAAAAGGGCGAGCTTCGAAGCCACTATTCCCAGGCGCCGCTTGCCACCACTGGGCGACTTCAATCGCAGCACGATTTGACTCAACCCAGCCAGGCGCGCGCTTCCGCGAGTTGCGTGGGCAGGAAATATTGAATCGGGAGAGTTCGAAACGGCTTGCCTGCGAACGCGAGGACGAGGTCCTTCCATTGACTATCCCCCACAATAGCGATGCGTTCGATGAATGGGTCGTATTTTTCCTGAAAGCTCGTGTCTCCCCATCCCTCACTTTGTTCCCATCCCTGGAAATTGTCGAGCACGATGAGGATTCTTATTTTGCCCAGCCGTCCAATGGCCTCAGCACTCTCTTGCCACAGCGGCCGAAACTCACGGTAATGAACGCGTCCGCTTACAGTGGCTACAAGCAAACCCGGCTCTTCTTGCTGCGTGCGAATGGGCATCGATGGTGCTCCGTGATTCTCCGGAATAGCTGATCAGATGCGACTGTTCCAGCACGAGGCGATCGGCAATGTCAACCAGAGCGCCGAATGGTCTGAAATAAGGTCGCCTCTGGTTCCGGGATTCTACCAAGAGTCCGGCGCAAACCCCAAGTTTCTGGACTAGCAGTTTGAGTCCCCGGACGAAGCCCGAAGACTGTCGAGATCTAGAGCCAAGCCTTCGAGTCTCTTGGCGTCCTTGCGTCCTGGTGGTAAGTTGGGATCTGAAGCGTGCAGTCTTATACAGGAGACGTCCCTATGGCTTATGTCGTCGCAGCGACCTATCGAGTCAAGTCCGGCGAGGAGGAAAAAATCCGAGAGATTCTCGAGACCATGACACCCCTTTCGAGAGCGGAACCGGGCTGCCTCTTTTACCAGACGCACAGATCCGCCGAGGATCCGCAGGTCTTCTTCCTCTACGAGCAATATACGGATGAATCGGCTTATCAGACCCACATGTCGACTCCCCACTTCGAACGCTACATCAAGGGGGAAGCCCTGCCACGGTTGGAGAAGCGTGAGCGAGCCTTTTACCATACCCTGAAATCGTAGCTATCGCGGGGAAGGTTTTGTCAACCTGGGGCTGGCCGCTCGGAGAAATCCCTTTGGTGTTTTTTGAGGCCCCGCGCGCCGATCCTGACCCGAGTTGTGATTGGATCGCACCCCACGCAGTCCGGAATTCGAGAATGGGCTTGCGTCCCCAGCGCTTTCTCGATAGAAATGCCCGGAAGCCGGTTTGTGCCGTGCGCTTCTCTTGAAATAACAGTGGGAGGGCTCTTCATGTGGCATGTTTCTCTTGCGCGAGTCTCAGGTTGGCTTGGGATGGTGGTGCTGCCGGCGATCGCCTTCTGCCTCGGCCAGGAACCGAGCCTGCCCAAGGCGTTCGTCGACGGCACCGGACCCGGCTGGCGCGCGCTGGGGCAGGAGGACTTTGCCAACGTCAATTGTTATCCCGAGACCTGGACCTGGAAGAACGATCTGCTGAGCTGCACGGGCCAGCCGATCGGCGTGATGCGCACGCAGCAACTGTTCAGCAACTTCGAGCTGGTCGTGGAATGGCGGCATTTGCGTCCCGCAGGCAACTCGGGCGTCTTCGTCTGGGTGCCGGAAGAGGCGCTCAAGGAGCTGAAACCAAATGTGCTGCCCCAGGGTGGCATCGAGGTGCAGATGCTCGATCACGGGTTCGCCGAGCAATACGAGAAACGATCCGGAAAGAAAGGCGACTGGTTCAGCACCAACGGCGACATCTTTGCCGTGGGCAAATCCAAGCTCAAACCGTTTCCTCCGACCTCCCCCAACGGCTCGCGCAGTTTCCCACGCAAGCAGCTCAGCAAAGGCGTCGGAGAGTGGAACCATTACTACGTCCGGGCCATCAATGGCGAAGTGCGGCTGTGGGTCAACGGGGAGGAAGTCTCGGGCGGCAGCGACGCCGAACCTCGCACCGGCTACCTCTGTCTGGAGTCGGAAGGGTCACCGATTGAATTCAGGAATCTTCGCATCCGCCAGCTTCCCTGATTCCGGCCTTTCAAACCAATACCACCAGGACACCAAGACACGAAGAAACACCAGGCTTTAAATTTGGTGACAGGCGCCAAATTGCGTTGTCAAGAGAGGCCAAAGACGAGAGTTCTGCCACGCAATTTGGAACCTGTCACCGAAATTCACTTTCGCGAACGATTGTTTTTCGGCTGAAGGTAATTTCTGAACGTCCACGTGCCGACGGCGCTGCCCGCAGTCAAACCGTCGTCATTGGCAGACCGGTAGTGGATACCACCGTACAGGCGGCTGAGCGCCGCTTCCCGGGCCGCAGCCGAAAAACTGGTAAAGCGTCGGAAGACGCGCGGCAAGAAATCCGAGCCGGTGGCGAATACTATATTGTCCGTACCATAGAACAAAGCCAGCACGGTCGCTGCCGCGCCGCTGAAAGTGCTATGGCCGGACGTGTAGTCTGGAAATGGAGGAGTCACTATCAGTGAACTCCACTCGGGATCGGGCGTGGTTGCGTCGTTGCGATCCGTATCACCGTTACGAATCGCAGTCACCGGGCGCCAGAAGTTATAGAAGTATTTGGCATCCCAGGAGCATATGGCGGCGTCGGCCAGCGCAATGTTCAAAAGGGCAAACAGCCGGGCGTTCTCTTCCAGTGTGTTTCGCTCCCCGACATTTTGCGCGATGCTGTTCCAATGTCCCGGCGGAGTTTCCGTGCCGGCACCATCGGCCCAGAACAGCGCGATTTCGGTCTGTTCCGCCGTGCGCGTAGAACCGGTGGCCCGACCGATTTCCTTGACCTCGTTGTAATCCGCCGCCCATCTCGCACTGTCCAGAAGCGGTGGTCCGGGCGGACGAAAAGCGGACGCCCTGGGAATCGCAAAGGAGGCGACAAAACCCCACTGCGGCAGCAAATAAGGAAGAAACGCCTCCGGCGTCGGCTGCCAGTCACCGGGACCGTTGCCGGAAGGAGGCGCCACGAGCACGCCGGACCCATCGATCGCCCGCCAGGCAAGGATCCGGGCGGCGACCGATTCGCCCCAGGCGACGCCCGCTGCCTTTTGCAGACCGTTCCGAATGGCGGCGAGCGTTGTGGCATGGAGCATATCGAAGGCGGCGGCGCTGTTCGGGAAGAGCGTACTGAGCACTTTGTGCGCGGCCGCGCTGGCGGCGGCCTCTCTGGAAGCCCTGGCAGGGACCTGGCTCGGCACGAAGTACGCTTCGTGGCTGCGGCTGATCCCGTTCACCGCGTCGTAAATAGACGCGTGCAGGATGGCGAGGGCGCGAGAAGCGACTGGCGGAGGCGTTCGGTCAAGGCGGATGGCGTTCAGGGCGGCCGTGTTCCAGTCGGTGACTACGTCAGCGTGAGCGTTAATACTCCAACCCAACAGGGTCAGGACAATGGAGCTGATCAAGGTGTGCTGTTTCATGAGATGGATCCTCCCTGGTTAAGGGGGGTTGTTTTTTTATCGTATGGGGCCCAGAAAGGCAAGGAGGAATGCGCGCGATTGCAGAGTGGAATTAATGGTGCGGAACTAACAGAACTCGCGAAGACCGAGGATACTCCTCACTCCTGCATCAGAGACGCTCCGTCTGATGACATCACACCATCCCAGCGGCTGACGCGATCCAGATGAATACCCAGATGGTCCAGTGCGCGCGACGCGATGTGATCCACGACGTCGGCAATCGTCCGAGGGTGATTGTAGAACGCCGGGACTGGAGGAGTAATGACCGCGCCCATGCGCGTCAGTTTCAACATGTTCTCCAAATGGATTTCATTGAATGGCGCTTCGCGTACTACGAGAACCAGTTTCCGGCGCTCTTTCAGAACGACATCGGCTGCACGATGGATCAAGTTGTCGCCGTGACCGCTCGCGACCGCGCCCAGAGTTCTCATACTGCATGGAATCACGACCATTCCGTCGGTCAAGAAGGAGCCGCTCGAAATCGCGGCGCCGGCATCACCCTCCTGGTAGCTGAAACTCGCCATTTGCCTGACCTGCTCGATCCCATAGGATGTTTCATGCATGAGTGTTCGAACGCCCCACTTGCTCACCACGAGGTGCGTCTCAATCCCTGCGCCGCGCGAGAGCTGCAGCAGACGCACCCCCAGGATAGATCCCGTCGCTCCCGTGATGGCCACGATTATCTTCTTAGCCGGATTGTCATCCATATGCCCTGATTCTTTGATCTTCGCAGTTGCCACACCGAGGCCACGGCGCGCAGGTTGACAGCCACGCGATCCATGCGGATAATACTCCCGCCGCGGTCCAAAATATACCGGAGACCTCGCCCGGGGCCGCCCAGTGAGAATTGACTATATGAATTTCGCCAAAGTTCCTCGCGCCACGCTCCCCACACCCTACGGAGACTTCACGGTCTATGGATTCCGTGACCTGGATTCAGGCGAAGAAGCCGTGGCGCTGATGGCTGGCCCTCCGCCTGCGGGCTCGATTCCGATGGTTCGAATTCACTCGCAGTGCCTCACCGGAGATGTGTTCGCCTCCGTCCGTTGTGATTGCAGAGATCAGCTTCATACATCGATGCAACTGATTTCACAGGCCGGTTTCGGAGTCCTGGTCTACCAGCAGCAGGAAGGCCGTGGAATCGGTCTGATCAACAAGATACGCGCCTATGAACTGCAGGACCAGGGACTGGACACAGTTTCAGCCAACCAGGAACTGGGGTTTAAGGCCGATCAACGCGAATATCGCATGCCGGCCGAGATTCTGAAGTATCTCGGGTTTCGAAGCATTCGCCTTCTCTCCAATAACCCCGAAAAAGTGCGGGCCCTCGAAAAAGAAGGCGTACAAGTGCAGCAGCGCATTCCCCTGGAGATAACTCCGAACTCCTCGACGCGGGACTATCTAAAAATCAAGAAAGAGAAGCTGGGACACTTCCTCTCGAAGGTCTAGCTTGGCGTCTCGCGCTTCCCAGGACTCAAATCCTTTCGCAGGTAAAGTTCCGACCGGTTCGTTACCAGCGGAACCTGCTCGATCACCGTCAAGCCATAGCCTTGAAGCCCGATAATCTTCTTGGGGTGATTCGTGAGCAGGCGCAGCTTTCGGACGCCCAGTTGCGTTAGAATCTGCGCCCCGATGCCGTAAACCCGAAGGTCCGGGTTGGACTCGAGCCATGCGCCGGCTTCTGCGGCCACGGGCCTGTGCCGGCGCAACCCATACCCGCATATTTCTTCAGCCAGTCCCGTTCCGCCGCCCTCCTGGCGCAAGTACACCACGACCCCGGCTCCAGCCCCATCAATCATGCTCAGCGCCGCGCGCAACTGCGCGCCGCTCTCGCTGAGCAGGGAATGAAATACGTCCGCCATGGTCGACTGCGATTGCACGCGCACCAGCGTGGGCTCATTCGGATCGATGACCCCCTTAACCAGCGCGACATGATGCTGGTGGTCCAGCGAGTTTTCAAACACGATCACCCGAAATTCGCCGAATTCGGTGGGAACATCGGCTTCGGTAATCCTGTGAACGAAGGTTTCGTTTTTCAAACGGAAGGCAATCAGATCGGCCACGGTGATGATCTTCAGCCGGTGGCGGCGGGCCACTTTGCGCAGCTCCGGAATGCGGGCCATCGTGCCATCCTGGTTCATGACTTCGCAGATGACGCCGGCGGGCGAGAGACCGGCAAGACGCGCGAGATCGACCGCAGCTTCCGTTTGGCCCGCTCGTTCCAGGACTCCGCCCGCCCGCGCGCGCAGCGGAAACACATGTCCTGGCCGCACCAGATCCGATGGCGTGCTCCTCGGATTGATCGCCGTTAGAATCGTGGTCGCGCGGTCGGCGGCGGAAATGCCGGTGGTAACACCGTGCCGAGCTTCGATCGAAACTGTGAAGGCAGTTCCATACTTACTCGTATTTCCCTCCACCATCAGCGGAATATTCAACTGGTCCAGGCGCTCGGCCGTCAGCGGCAGACAGATCAGACCGCGACCGTAATGGGCCATGAAGTTGATGGCTTCCGGCGTCACTTTCTCGGCGGCCAGGGTAAAATCCCCCTCGTTCTCGCGGTCCTCGTCATCGACGACGATGATGATTTTGCCGTCGCGAATATCTTCCAGCGCTTCCCCTATCGAATGGAATCCCACGGATCACCCCCGATACTCCGCAACACGCACAGACTTTATCCTCTCTTTGCGGTAAAAAAAGTGATCAGGTATTCTGGTCTCTCACAAGAACACTGACGAATGACGATTGACGATCGACGCATGTAGACTGACCGTGAAGCGCGGCAAGTCGCCGCAGTCCAAAAGGGACCAGTCGATGAAACAGTTCGCCCGAGCCTCCCTGGTTTATCTCTTTGTCGGCCTGTTCATCCTTGTCATGACTCCCGTCGCAATGTTATGGACCGTTGCGTCCGGAAATACAACGTTCATTTATCGAGCGGCTCACCTCTGTATTCGAACGGCGGGATGGCTCTGCGGCGTCCGAGTCAAGTTGGAAGGACGGGAAAAAATTCGTCCCGGGCAGAACTACTTTTTCGTCTCCAACCATCAAGGAAACTTTGACGGCCCCGTACTCTTGCACGCGATACCACGCGACTTTCGAGCCCTGATCAAAAAGGAGATGATGCGGATTCCCGTTCTTTCGGTGCTCCTCAAGCAGGTCCGGTTCGTTCCGATCGATCGTTCGAACCCGGCCAGAGCAAAAACCAGCATTGACTGTGCAGTGCGACTCTTGAAAGAGGGATATTCGCTCGTTGCCTTTCCCGAGGGTACACGCAGCCGGGATGGCCAGCTCGGGCCATTCAAGAAGGGAGCCTTCCTGATGGCGCTCAAAGCGAAGACGCCTATCCTTCCCGTATCGATTGTCAACAGCCGAAAGATTCAACCTCCGGGAACCTACGGAATTCACCCAGGAGTGATCGAGGTCATTTTTCATGACCCGATTTTCACCCATGAACCGGGAATGCACGACAGCGACGAACTCGCGCAGCGGACACGAACCGCGATTGCTTCTGGATTAGTGCGCAACCGGCACGGCTGATCGATACGCCGGCTGGGCGTCGGGCAGCTTTTGTGTTCTTGTTTTGCCCCGCACGACAAGGAAAAAAGAGGTGTACGAGTTCAGGAGCGCCTCTAGAAGCTTCCACCTCGACCAAGCTTCTTCCCCTTGATCCATCGCAACGTGTTAGGGCGATCGGTGGTTATGCTCTTGAGAGTCTGGCTGTAGGCGCGATAACTGTGCTTTACCATCAACGGGTTTTCTTCCAGGTCTAAGAACCACCGCTCCATGCCGCGGTCGTCCTTTACCTTGACCACCGGCACTTCCGTCGGAACTTTGTTCACCTCGACCTGAATCTGCTCACTCCCTTCGAGAGTCATCCAACCATCGAGCGAATCAATCGCGAGTTTTACTCTCCCCTTCGCTTTCAGTTCTCGGAAGACCCGTTGGCTCAGCCAGAGAGTCGTGGAGTCCTTGCCTTTGCTATCGACCCCCGCCTCGAAAAGACGCGCGTTGACGAAAACCCGGGACTTGGTCACGGCATCGTGCGACATGAAAATCGTACCCTGCGTCTGCGCATTTTCCCATTCGATAAAGCGATTGGGAAGAAACTCGGCGATGCGCACCACGAAGGTCCCGGCGTCAGTGTCGCCTTCGTTGGTTACTTTCCAGACCAGGACGGTGTCGCGCCCAAAGGGAGGAATGGGCGCCTCGGCCCCAGCCGCGCAACCAAGGAACACCAGGATACTGAGCGCCATCACGTTGGTGCGTCCTAGCATCAGAATCCCTGCTCCTTGAGATACTCCTCGGTCAAACTCGCAGAGGGTTTTCCGGTGAGGCCGAGGTGAAAAAATCGCTCCAGGTATTTTCCGAGTAGATCGACTTCGAGGTTCACCGAGGCTCCCGGTCTCAAATCGCGAAGATTGGTCGCGTCCAGAGTATGAGGAATAATCGCGACGCTGAAGCAGCGTTGGCCGAGTGAAGCGATCGTAAGGCTTATGCCATCTACCGCGACGGAGCCTTTATAAACAAGGTATCGTTCCAACTCCGTCGGATAACCGAAAAACATTATCGAACCCTCTCCGGAGGGCTTCCTGGAAATCAGGCTTCCTACCGCATCCACGTGTCCCATGACAAAATGTCCGCCCAGACGATCGCCGAACGCCAACGGTCGTTCCAGGTTAACCGCCAACCCCGGAGTGAGACAGCGCAGCGTAGTGCGTTCAAGGGTCTCGGCGGAAAGATCGCAGGAAAACATCCCGGAGTTGCATTCAGTCACGGTCAGGCAAACACCGTTCACGGCTACGGAGTCCCCAGGCTTCATGCCGGGTATGATGCTCGCCCCGGCGATCGTGAGAGTTGCGCCCTGCGAACCGACACTCAAACGTTGGACGGCGCCGGTCTCCTCAATAATCCCGGTAAACATACTCCTGCCGTGCTCGGAGTACTGCTTCTCTGCAAGCCCTGCGCGCGCACGAGTGCGATCGTCTGCGGCGCAGATGTAGCTGCCTGACCCAGCGTGCATTCGCTGCTGCAGCGCTGGAGCTGCGCAGAATCGTATCGAACCCAAGTACTGTCGCAATACGTGACGTACCTGGAGCAGTTGAGACCTCAAAGTCAATCGAGCTGCCGGCCCAGTCTTAAGATGCGGGCAACTTCTCGCTCATTCAGCCGCCGGTAAGCGCCCACCTCAAGCCCTGATCCGGTAAGGAATCCTATGGCAACGCGCCGCAGCTTGAGGACCCTGTGGCCAACCGCCTCAAACATCTTGCGAATCTGCTGGTTCTTGCCTTGAGTCAGCGTAACCTCGTACCAGCTATTGCTTCCTTCCCGCAAGGTCCGAATCTTTGAAGGAGCGAGGTGTCGACCATCCTTCAGCGGCAGCCCTTCCTTGAGCCGCGTCAATGAAGCCACTTCGGGCTTGCCTTTGACCTTCACATGATACACCTTCGAGATGTGCGCGCCGGCGCTGCTCACGATGCGCGCAAAGCCGCCGTCATTGGTGAGAAGGATTAATCCTTCAGTATCATAATCAAGACGTCCTACAGGATAGACTCTTTCCTTGGTTTTCACCAGATCGGTGACCTTGACGCGGCCCTGCGGGTCTGCCACGGAAGAGATCACTCCCCGCGGCTTGTTGAGCAGCAAATAGACCTTCGGCGGGAGTTGCCGTATCAACTTGCCATCGACCTTGATGTGGTCTCGGAAAGGGTCAGCCTTGGTTCCCAGTTTCCTGACAAGCTCGCCGTTGACGGTGACCCTCCCGTCCATGATCAGAACCTCGGCCTTGCGGCGCGACGCTAGTCCG
The DNA here is from genome assembly GCA_963827655.1 of uncultured Acidobacteriota bacterium. GTDB lineage: Bacteria > Acidobacteriota > UBA6911 > UBA6911 > UBA6911 > CAWHCF01. The sequence goes on along the minus strand of CAWHCF010000017.1, from coordinate 38,905 downwards.
GCTGCAGAGATTATCTTCTGAAGTCGCTCGGCCATCACTCACAGCCGCTCGCCGGCAATTTCCGCAAACTCTTCCAGAGTGGGCAAATCTGAAAGATCCTTCAGGCCAAAATGAATCAGGAACTCGCGCGAGGTACCATAGAGAATCGGCCTGCCGACCACAGGCTTGCGCCCAACAATCGCAACCAGCTTTTTTTCCAGAAGAGTATTGAGCGCAGTGGATGATTTCTTGCCGCGAATTGCGAGGATCTCGGCTAGCGTAACGGGTTGCCTGTAGGCAACCACGGCCAGAGTTTCAAGGGATGCCATCGAAAGTTTCGCGCTCGGCTTTGTTTTCAGATACGCGCGCACGTGCTCGTGATACTCAGGACGCGTCGTCATTTTGAGACCGCCGGCCACCTCGCGAATGATCATTCCTCCGGGCCGCGAGTTGAATTCATCCATCAGCTTGGCCAGCGCCAACTCGATCTTGTCGGAGCTTTCGTCCGGCAGAATCTCTCTGAACTGATCGCGTTTAACCGGCTGATCCGCGACGTAGATGATCGCTTCGAGTATCGGTAGCAGCTCATCAACTTCCATATTCATTGGGCGGGACACAGCTTTGGGGAGTCCCTACCGTTTCCCTTTGCTGATGTGGATTTCGTCGAAGGATTTGAGTTGATAAAGCCAGATTTCGTGCAGTCTTACCAGTTCGAGCAGCGCGAGGAACGTCACAATCAGGTGGTGTTTTGACGGAGATCGAGCGAAGAATGCGGAAAACACCATGCTGTCGTGTATCAGAAGAAGGCGCCTGATTTCGGCGATTTTCTCATCGATGGAAACCTCCTCTCCCCCCAGTTCCAGAGCGCGCTGCGCTTCGAAACGCTTCACAATGTCGTGAAACGCCTTCAACAGATCGAACAGGCTGACGGCAACGACGTCCTTCTCGCCTTCCAGTACTTCACGAGGGGGACTGCTCCAAACCGCGTTCTCCACTTCTTCTCGGGTGTAAAGCATCTGAGCCGCATTCTTGAATTTCTGGTGTTCCAGAAGCTGGTAGACCAGGTCGGTCCGGGGATCATCCGACGCTTCGGGCGCGGCCGCCACGGGATCTGGGGGCAGAAGCATTCGCGACTTGATGTGAATCAGAGTAGCCGCCATCACCAGCCACTCGCCCGCAACGTTAATATTCAGGTCCTTCATGAGCTGGAGATATTCCAGGTATTGCTCTGTGATGCGGGCAATGGGAATATTCCAGATATCGATCTCCTCTCGTTTAAGTAGATGAAGCAGAAGATCGAGCGGACCCTCGAAGCCATCCAACTTGATCGTGATGGTCGATGCCGTCGACGATTCGCCTTGGGAATCGAGCAGATTGTTACTGTCCATAGACTCTTAAAGATAATACAAAAGGCCCAGCACATTCCGGGGCCATTCGAAAATGAAGTTGAATGCCCCGAAAAGCATCAATCCCCAAAGTATCAGAATTCCGTAGGAGCTCATGCGGTCCATGATCTGGGCGGCCCCAGAGGGGAGTAACCCGTAGAGCACCCAGTGCCCGTCCAGAGGGGGAATAGGGATAACGTTAAAAAGAGCAAGCGCAAGATTCATAAGCGCGATGAAGAACAGCATCCCGAGGATTGGCGCCAGTGCCGATTTCTCACTCGGGATTCTCATCGTAATCACCATATTGTCGACCAGAGCGCCAGCGTGAGTGGATGCAAACTTTATTGCCGCAAGAAAGGCGAAGGCGGCCGCGGCCGCCAGCAGGTTGGAAGCCGGGCCGGCGAGCGAGATATAGATCTGGTCCCGCCGAGGATTCGAGAGATGTACCGAGTTTACCGGTACCGGTTTTGCCCAGCCAATAAGGGGAAGGCCGGTCACAATCGCAATAATCGGAAACAGCAGGGTGCCGATCGGATCGATGTGGGCCACTGGGTTTAGCGTCACCCGCCCCAAATACCTGGCGGTGTAGTCGCCGAATCGGTCGGCCACCCAGGCATGGGATGCTTCGTGAATGCTCAGCGAGAAGAGAAGAACCGCAAATTGAATGAGTAAAGTCGCAATGTCGATTCTCTGAATAAAATCCACCCGCGCGGCGCTCCGGGATGACTGAAAAAAAACGAAACTATAGCACACCTTCTTTGTGTTTCTTAGCGTCTTCGCGTCTTAGGGCTCGCGCAGAAATAACTTCACATTCTGGCGCGAGAGTCGGTGGTTAATCATGAACCGGTTTCTGTTCGCTAAGCACGCTGAGGATCGCGCCCCGTCGGGCCTGGGGCGCAGCAGAATGCGAACTTATTTCTGCACGAACCCTTAGGGGTGGCCTTTAAAGACAGGAAGCCGCGAAGAACCTTTTCGGTTGGAGTGGTCCAGCGCAAGTGTTAACATTTTGACTTCTTGAGTCATCTCCATGGCTTGGGTCTTGCAGATTACAATGGCCCTCTATGCGGTGGGCCTCCTCCATTCCCTGTTCGGTTTCTATCAAAAGCGGAAACTATTCATCAATCTCGCGTTGATACTTGTCGTCGCCGGGTTTGCTTCCCACACTGCCTTCTTGATCCTCCTGGGGATCGAGCGCCGGCACTTCCCCATTACCAACCTCCCGGAATCTCTTTGTTTCTTTGCCTGGAGCCTTACCCTGACTTTTATCGTGGCTTACTTCCGCTACAAGATCAACGTGCTCGGTGCGTTCGTCTTGCCCCTGGTTTCCTCCTTGATGATCCTGTCCGAGCTCGCCTGGGAGGAAAATCACGCCATTCCGCCGATTCTGAAAAGCAACTGGGTCTATTTCCACGGGAGCGTGGCATTCCTGGCGTATGCGGCCTTCTTCTTGACCTTCATTTCAGGGGTCCTCTATTTGATCCAGGAGAAAGAGCTGAAGTCCAAGAAGTTTCGCTTTTTCTATTTCAGGTTGCCCTCATTACAGGTCTGCGATGAACTGTTGAGGCGATCGCTTTTTGCGGGCTTCGTCCTCATGAGTATTACGATTATTACTGGCGCGTTCTGGGCCCAGCAAGCCTGGGGCCATTTTTGGAGCTGGGATCCGAAACAGACCACCTCGCTGATCACCTGGGCCATCTATCTGATCCTGGTTCTATACCGCCTCTCCTCGTCCTGGCGTGGCCGCCGAGCGGCGTACATCAGCATCGTTGGTTTTGTTTCGGCGCTCTTTACATTCAGCATGAGCTGGTTCAGGAGCCTGCACGCGTATTTATGATCATGGCACACGCGAGCGCCGCCGCAGGGCGCCGCTGGAGTTTGTTTCGGCGACGCGATGCGATTGGCAGTCGAGACGGCCTCAGGTCTGGTCCGCTCACAACTGCGGCGTCTCAAGTCCTCTTCGGGTAATTCGATTTTGAACCTCCTTTTGGTTGGACTCAATCACCGGACCGCCGGCCTGGAGACGCGCGAGCTTGCCTCCTTCGACGAATCGGGTTTGCCTGAAGCTCTGCGCCGGCTGGCGGGACGCCCCGGCGTGGAGGAGGTGATAATCTTCTCCACATGCAATCGAGTCGAACTTCTTGCCCGGGTTGAAAAAAAGCCTGAAGGACTGGAGACTCTCGAATCGTTCCTGAGCGAAACCAGCAGTCTGACCGGCGAGCACCTCTCCCGGAAGCTTTACCGTTACCACGATGATCAGGCCATCCGGCATGTCTTCCGGGTTGCCAGCTCGCTCGACTCGATGATTCTGGGAGAGCCCCAGATCCTTGGTCAGTTGAAATCGTTTTACAGCATCGCGGTTGAGGCCGGCACGACGGGGACCTACCTCAACGGGTTGCTCCAGGCGGCTTTCCACACCGCCAAGCGTGTCCGTTCTGAAACCAGCATCGGAGACTACGCGGTATCAGTGAGTTCGGCTGCCGTCGACCTCGCGCGCAAGATCCTCGGAGAGCTGCGAAAAGCCGCCATTCTGATCGTCGGAGCCGGTAAGATGGGGGAACTCGCAGTCCGCCATCTGGCAGGAGCCGGGGCCAAACTTATCCGCGTGGCCAATCGCAGCCCGGCGGCAGCGCACGATCTGGCTCAAAAATTCAGGGGTGAAGCCGTTCCTTTCGACAACCTGATGAAGTGGATATCTTTGTCTGATGTCGTCCTTACCTCGACCGGCTCGCCGGAGATTCTCATAGCCCGGCCGATGGCCGAAGAAGTCATGATGCAGCGCAAGAATGAACCTATTGTGTTCATCGACATTTCAGTCCCCCGGAATGTCGATCCACGGGTGGGCACGATCGATAATGTTTTCTACTACAACGTCGATGATCTCGGCGCAGTGGTCGACGCCAACCTCCAGGAACGGCGCAAGGAAGCGGTTCTTGCCGAGAAGATCGTGGAACAGGAGGTGGAATCCTTCTGCGCCCGCCTGCGCTCGCTGGACCGGAGCCCGGTGGTCGCACAGCTTCAACGCCGGATTGAAGAGATCTGCCAGGCGGAACTCGAACGCTATCTCAAAAGATCCGGCCCGCGCAGTGAGAAGGAACTGCAGGAGCTCGAGTGGATGGTATCGCGCATTGCGGGCAAAATCGCGCACCCGCTCATCACGCAAATGAAGAGCATGAGCCATGATTCCTTGCACGATGAAGCCTATCTGGACACCATCAGGCGTATTTTCAAGTTGCAGAAAAACAGCGAAACCTAGCCGATTGCAATTCAGATTGCGGATTGCGGATTGAAAAACCGGATTTGCTGGATAGTCGGGGTTCCGATTGCAGACCAGGAAAATCAGATGACTCTTGCTTGTAAAAATCTGCAATCCGCAATCCGCAATCCGCAATCAGCAATCTGCAATCGAGTAGATCTGCAATGTTAAGGATCGGTTCTCGCGGCAGCGTGCTGGCCCAGGCCCAGGCCCAGTGGGTGAGAAGACAAGTCCTCGACCGGTTTTCTGACCTCGAAGTCACGATCCAAATCTTCAAGACCACCGGCGATCAAGACGCAAAGGCCTCGATCCGATCCGGGTCGGCCCGCGGGGTCTTCGTAAAAGAGATCGAGGAAGCCCTGGAGGCGGCGGAGATCGACCTGGCCGTTCACAGCATGAAAGATATGCCCACTTCCATTCCAGGTCCTCTGGAGATCAGCGCCATCCCCATCCGAGAGGATGCCCGCGACGCGCTTATCAGCAGAAACGGGGCCCAGAGTCTGGAGGCCCTCCCTTCGGGCGCGGTCGTCGGGACCGGGAGCGTGCGCCGCCAGGCCCAGATCCTTGCCGCCCGTCCTGATTTGAAGGTCCGCGACATCCGCGGCAATGTCGACACCCGTTTGAGAAAACTCGACGATGGAAACTACGATGCCATCATTCTTGCCTGCGCGGGACTCAATCGTCTCGGGATGCAGGATCGCATCAGCGCTCGTCTCGAGCTGAACGAAATGCTGCCGGCGCCGGGCCAGGGAGCGCTGGGGCTCGAAACGCGAAAAAACGACAAGCGAGTGTCCGAAATGATCGCATTTCTGAACCATCGTCCTACCGCCACGGCCGTGCTGGCGGAACGGGCTTTCCTGCGCCGGTTGAAGGGCGGATGCAACAGCCCCATCGCCGTCCACGCAAGTCTCGAAGACAAGATCCTGGAAATCGACGGCTTGGTTTCAACCCCGGACGGCAGCAAGTTTGTTCGCGCATCGATCTCGCAACCACTACACCTTGCAGAAAAAGCCGCACAATCGCTCGCGGATAAAATTCTCGCCGATGGAGGTGAGGAGATTCTCCGGGGTCCGGCTTGACTTCGTGGGTCGAATGACCGCTCACTTGCCGCTCGAAAACAAGATCGTGGTTCTGACCGCCAGCGAGCTGAAATCGACCCGGCTGTCCGCCGGTCTCGCCCGGCTTGGCGCCCGAGTCATCCCGTTTCCGACCATTAAAATCCAGGAAATCGGCGATACCGACCCTATCGATGCATCGCTGGACGTTCTCGAAGCATACGCCTGGATCATCTTCACCAGCTCCTACGGGGCGCACTATTTCTTCCGGCGGATGACCGAGCGAGGTATCCCGATGGAGCGCTTGCGCAATCCAAAGGTTTGCGCGGTAGGACCTGCTACCGCCGCGGCCTTGATGGACGCCGGCGTTGAAGTCCACTTGATTCCCGACGATTTTGTGGCCGAAGGCGTTGTCCGCGCGCTTACCGAATTCCATGGCGGACTTGAACATCTGGCCGGCCGGCATATCCTGATTCCCCGCGCGAAGGAAGGGCGGGATGTGCTGCCGCGCGCCCTCGAGTCCGCCGGTGCGCGGGTCGATGTTGTGGCCTGCTACGAGAGCGTATTGCCCAAGGTGGAGGAATCGACCCTCAACACTCTTCTAAACCAGGTTCCGGACCTGATCGTCTTTACCAGTTCCTTGACCGTGAGCAATTTTGTGAAGTTGATGGGCGACCCGGAGGGGAAACGCATCCTTCGAACCGCAAACGTTGCGGTTCTGGGACCGATCACAGCCGGAACCGTGGAATCCTTGGGCAAGCAGCCCGAGATCCGGGCTCGCGAAAACACGACTGAATCACTGCTGGAAGCGATCGCGCAATACTACGAGTAGCCCCTCTTCGGCGAATCTTGGCGCGCTGCGCCTAATTGGTGGTGAGGAATTCTCAATTACCTGGGTTTGTCGCCCTTGACCACGGGTTTACCTTCGGCTTGCCACGCGCGGTAGCCCCCCAGGAGAGCGCTCGCCTTGCCGATTCCCAGGCTCTGCAGCGTCAGCACCGCACGGGCGCTGGTCTGTTCGGCCGATCAACTGCAATAGGTGACAATCGGCTTCTTGAATCCCTTCAACTCATTCACGCGGGAAACGACCGCGTCATTCGGTATCGAGATCGCGCCGGGGATGTGGCCTTCCCGGTAAGATTCCGGGCTGCGCACGTCCAACACGACGATACTGTCAGACTCGAGAAGTCTCTTGAACTCTTCCAGGGTGATTCTGGGAGCCGACGAATCGTCGGAACGGCCTTGCCACTTAGCCGTCAACTCCGGCGCACCGTATAGCAGCAGAACACAGATTGCGATCAAGGATTTCATAGATCAGTCTCATAAATCTAAACCTGCTCCATCGTCAACCGCGAAGAAACAGGCGCAAAACAAGCGCCGGGCCTGCCTATGGGCGCTTGGCCTCAGTCGAAGGTGGAATTTCGATCTCGAAAGTGACATTGGTCTCCACCACTTCACCGTTTTTGGTCGCCGGGAGAAAAACCCAACTGTTCTTAACCGCATCCAGGGCTCGCTCGTCCAGGCCTCGGCCCAATCCCTTGAGTACTTTGAGGTCCTGAATTCCTCCGTTCTTGTTAATCACAGCATTGAGCCTGAGCTTGCCGTGCACGTTCGCCCGACGGGCCTCGTCGGTCGGAGTCACGTCAAGTCTCTGGATGATGCGCGGTGGATTCACTCCTTCGGCGTTCAGGAGACCCTGCCAATCGCGGTCCCACTCCGATGTTCCATCCGGGCTCCGAGCCTTTCCAATTTCGGGAATATTGGCTTCCCGAAGCGCCTCCGTCGGATTCCCTTTTTTCATGTCCAGCTCGCCGATCTTCGCGGCCAGTTGTTCGAAATGAACCTGCTCCAACTGCTCCAGGTAGAAGCGCTTGGCTCCGATCCGGATGCTCATCTCTTCGATCTGATCCAGTTCCCGAAAGGCCCCGAGCACGGTCAGGCCGGTGAAAGTCTGTCCCTTCAAGAGAACGGACGCCGTATATTTCTGGGGTTCTCCACGCGTGTCCTGGTGGTCTTGCTCGAAAACTTGTCCGATATAGTAGCGCTCGGATGCGCCTCTATAGATCAGGTCGCTCGCCTGCACTACGATGACAAAATCCGAAAGGTTGATGACGTTCACAATAAAGCTATGAGACCCGCCGATCTCAGCGGTGATAACGTACTGCGGCCCGGCGTAAGCAAATGGCTTTTTTGCTCCCTGGCCCGCGGCCAGGCCGGCGCTGACCAGCCCGAATACAACAACCGCAAGAGAGGACATCACCAGTGGGTTCCTGAAACGCGGCAACCGCCGGCTCTTTTCAGGCGCCACTATTCGCGCGTCGGTATCGCCAGCCCGGAAGGAAGTGTCTGTGCACATATTCACACTACGCTACGACAGAATATCAAACTCTTAAAGCGACTGCACCAACAAGGTCAGCAAGGCGGTCCGGCGCGCTATGTCGCCGACAACGATGTGCTCGTGCAGCGCATGGGCTCCGTCGCCTTGCACTCCGAGCCCGTCGAGAGTCGGGATGCCCATTCCGGCTGTGAACGATCCATCGCTCCCTCCACCCGTGGAGCCTTCCCCGAGGTCCATCCCCACCGAAGACGCAAGCCCTCGCGCTTTCTGGTAAAGCGCAATCACAGCGGGTGTCCGCTCCAGCGGGGGTCGTTCCAAACCTCCCTGGATTTGAATCTTGCACCTGTGATCCGCAGGTTGAACGGAGTGCACCACACTCTCCAACCAGCGACCATCCGCCACCGTGGCGACGCGGAAGTCGACTTCCGCTTCACACAGCGCGGGAACTACGTTGGAAGCAGTTCCGCCCTGGATTTTACCAACGTTGACGGTGATCCCCCGCGCGTAATCCGTGAGACCCTGTAAGTGTAGCACCAGCCGGCTCAACTCCTGAATCGCGTTGGCGCCCGTCTCGTGGTCGACGCCGGCATGCGACGGAATCCCTTCGACCCGGATATCGAACCTCCCAACCCCTTTACGGAATGTCTTGACCTTACCGCCAGGGAGCGACGGTTCCAGACACAGGACATTTCCACAGGAACTGGCGATCGAACTGAGATGCGGCAGAGCGGTTTTGCTGCCGATCTCCTCGTCCCCCGAGAAAAAGAATATGAGGTTTTTGCCCGGATCGATTTTCTTCTCATGAAGAACTTGACAAGTGAGAAGGGAGAGGACGATCCCGCTCTTCATATCGAAGACGCCGGGACCGTAAGCCCTCCCTTCTTCTACTCGAAAGGGGCGAGCGCTTGTGGAACCTGAAGGCCAGACGGTATCGAGATGTCCCAGAATCATGACCGGCTTTCCCGCCCGCTTGCTTTCATAAACAGCTTTCAGAGCGTTGCCCCGGACCGGGTCGCTCAGGATTTCCACGACAGCGCCGCGATCTCTGAACCGCGGAGCCAGAAACTCCGCCAGCGCATCAATTCCTGGCTTGTCGTACGAACAGGATTCGATCTCGACGATGGTTCTCAGGAGATCCAGAGCGCCCGGGAGGTTAGATTGGAAATATTCGACTAGCGCGTCAGCAAGCATAGCAGCAGGCAGTAGGGGGCAGGCAGTAAGCAGTAAACAATGGGCACCAGGCCCACTGCTTGCCGCCTACTGCTCACTGCCTACCGCTTTTGTGTACCTCCCGGTGCAGATGAACTCGGCGGGCCCTGTAAGGAGCACCTCGCCCTCGTTCTCCCAGGACACCAAAAGGGCTCCCAGCTCCGTATGGACGGTCACCGGGCTTTCGGCCAGATCACTCAAGATGGCCGCCACGGCGGCAGCGGAACTTCCAGTACCCGAGGCCAGGGTCCGGCCAACGCCACGTTCCCAGAAGCGGGTTCGAAGCTGATGACGGTCCACCACCTGGATGAATTCCACGTTGGTGCGATTGGGAAAAATGTCATGCCGCTCCAGGAGCGCGCCCAGCCGGTCGATCGGCGCCGAATCCAGGTCAGGCCAGAAGGTCGAGCAGTGAGGGTTTCCCATCGAGCATAGTGTCACCTTCACCACCTCTGATCCCACCTCGAGCGGGTACCGTACCACCGGGCCCGGCAACGCTGCGAGCCGCGCTGGTATACGAACCGGATCGGTGATGGGGGTGCCCATTGAAGTCTCAAACGTGTAAGTTTCCCCATCGTTCCCGTGAAGCGTGAGACGCTTTATGCCCGATACCGTGCGTATCCGAACCGTCGATTGGCGGCTCTGCCCGCTCTGGTGAAGAAAGGCCGCCAGACAGCGCACGCCGTTGCCGGACATTTCTGCCTTGCTTCCGTCCGCGTTAAAGATAAGGGCCGAAAAGTCCGACTCGGGATCCCCGATCGTGGGTTGGTAGTAGAGAATGCCGTCGGCGCCGACGCCACAGTGCCTGTCGCAGATCTGTCTGGCGTGGGACGCAAGGGCCTGCGCATAGGCCGCGCCGGCGACATTCATCACGAGAAAGTCATTGCCCAGTGCGTGAAGCTTGGCAAACTCCATCACTGCAGGCGCCGCTCCTTGCCGACGATCTTGTCAAGTATTTCTGAAGCGATCTCCTCGACCGATTTCCCGGTGACGTCGACGCGCAACCAGCGCGGATTCTGGTCGAAGATTTTCCGGCAGTACTCGAGCTCCTCGGTAACTCGCTTCAGATCCGCATACGTGGAGTCGGCGGTTCCCAGGCGGGAGAGTCGCGCCTTCCGCACTTCGGCCAGCCGCTCCGGAGTAATCGTCAGCCCCACGATCCGCGATTGGTCAAGCTGGAACAACTCCTCAGGCAGCTTCTCTCCGATCACCACCGGCATGTTGGCTACCTTCCACCCCTCCTGGGCGAGATAGACACTCAGAGGAGTCTTCGAGGTACGCGACACGCCGACCAGGACGATCTCGGCCTCATGCAGGCCGTCGGCGGACCGTGTCTCGTCGTGACGCACTGTGAACGAAAGAGCATCGACGCGCTCGAAGTAGTCGTCGTCCACCTGATGCAAGAGTCCTGGCTTCTCGGTGGGGGAAACACCAAAGAACTCCTGCAGCGTCTCGAAAAGGGATCCCAATAGATCATGGCTTGGAACGTTGCGGTCCTGGCAGGCCTCTTCCATCGCGCGGCGGAGTTCCTGCGAGGCAAAGGTGTGAATAACCAGGGCGCGATCCCGTTGCGCGTCCTTTACCACTTCGCGAATCATTTCGATCGAGCGCACATTGCTGTGACGCGTAAAGATCGTGTTGCGCGGCGTGAACTGTAACAGCGCCGCCTTGGACATTTTCGTCGCGGTCTCGCCGGTACCGTCAGATACGACGAAGACGTGATATTCAGCCATAACGAAGGGAGGTCCTTTGGAAGCTATGCGCTATTTTTACAAATACTCTTGAGAACTGTCAACGACCCCGGCCTTCCGGGACTCTTTCTAACCGCCACGACCCGGGGTTTCCGAGACGCCGCCTGGGAGCTTATGACGCCTTGGCCAGGTGGACCTGTTCCTCCACCTGGGAACGAATAGAATCCAGGCTGCTCTGGTCGTCGGCTTCAAAACGCAGAACCAGGACGTCCTGTGTATTGGAGGCTCGGACGAGCCCCCACCCTTTGGAGAAGAGGATGCGGGCTCCGTCGACTTCGATAACCTGATTCAGCCGCCGAAAGTGAGCCTTCACTTTCTCCACTACCTCGAATTTTCTATCGTCGTCGCACTGAACCCGGATCTCAGGCGTCATCACGGTCGGCGGAAGATCCGACAGCATGCTGGCAAGAGAATGTGAAGACTGCGCAACGATTTCCAGCAGCCGGCACGCCGCATAGATTGCGTCGTCGTATCCGAAGTATCGGTCTGCGAAAAACATGTGACCGCTCATCTCACCGGCCAGCGCGGCGCGTTCTTCGCGCATCTTGGCCTTGATCAGGGAGTGGCCCGTCTTCCACATAATGGCCCGCCCGCCATGGTTCTCGATATCCCGGAAAAGGTTCATCGAAGATTTCACCTCCGAGATGATTGTGGCACCAGGCCTCTGTTTGAGGATATCCCGGGCGTAAAGCACCATCAGGTAATCCCCCCAGATGATTCTTCCGCCGTTGTCCACCACGCCGATCCTGTCGGCATCGCCGTCAAAAGCGATCCCGAGCTCGAGATCTTCAGCCTGGACGACCGACTGCAAGTCGCGCAGGTTTGCCTCCACCGTCGGGTCGGGATGATGATTGGGAAAACTTCCGTCCATCTCGCAGTAGAGTTCGCGCACCTCGCATCCCAGGGCTCTTAACAAATCCGGCGCCACAAGGCACGCCGTGCCGTTCCCGCAGTCTACGGCCACCCGGACCTTTCGCGCCACACGGATCTGGTCTAGAAGAGCCTGCCGGTAAGACTGGGTTATTTCCGCGTTCTCTACCGCCCCCGAGCCGCGGGCAAAGTCGCCGGCTCGGATCAATTCGTAAATCTCCTGAATGCGGCTCCCGTAAATCGACTCGGTCCCGATACAGGCCTTGAACCCGTTGTAGTCGGACGGATTGTGGCTCCCGGTTATCATCACGCCGCCATCGGTTGCCAGGTGATGGATCGAGTAGTACAAGAGCGGCGTGGGCACAACCCCCACATCAATCACCGAGACGCCGCTGGCCGTGAGCCCGCCGGTAAGCGCATCCCGGAACGGATCGGAACTTGGCCGGCAATCGCGTCCCACGGTGATCCTGCGTTTGCCGGCGCGATGCAGCAAGGTCCCGATCCCCCGTCCGATGAGCTCGACCGACTCCTGAGTCAAGTCTCGTCCCGCGATTCCGCGGATGTCGTATTCCCGAAAAATCTCTCGTCGCAATTCTTTCTCCCCCGGTGGTTCTTCGTGTGCGTTCGGGCCTGGCGTTACCGCGAAGACGCTAAGGTTCGTTCGGGGACTTCGCCCCGAACGAAAGGCCCTTGTGAACGACAACATGTTGGTCTGAACGTTTCGTCAAGCGCCTAAGGGCTCGCCCAGAAATAACTTCACATTCTGGCGCGAAAGCCGGCGGTCAATCATGAACCGGTTTCTGTTCGCTAAGCAGGCTGAGGATCGCGCCCCTTCGGGCTGCAGAATGCGAACTTATTTCTGCGCGAACCCTAAGAGCGGCCAAGTTTGTGCTTCAGCGCTTCGATCGCTTCAACCGGCGTAGGATCGACCTCGTTCAGATAAGCGAGATACAGGCTGACAAAATCCGCCAGGCATATGACTGAAAAAATGCGCGCCAGCCGAGACTCCCCTTCGGTCCACACTTCGTGCGCCACTCCGGCGCGGGCGGCGATAAACTCTCGTGTGAACTCGAACCGCCGCTGTACCTGAGGGTGATCCCCTCGGTCCCTCAGGAATATGACACCCAGCTGCTTCAGGATTTCCGCAGGGTATTCCCAACCAACCAGCTCGTTGTGATTCATTTCCGGCAGCAGATGATGGAACGCGAGATTCTTGGCATTTTCCTCCATCTGACCACGCCATCGGACCGTCGCTCCACTTACCACACCGGTCGATCCGTAGATCACCACAATTCGTCCGTGCAGTGAGCGCGCCAGAACCTTGGCTCTGTTGCTTGCTTCCGGAATCTCCGGGTGGTAGCGATCTACGAGTGAAGAGACAAGGTTGATGGTCTCTTGACAAGCGCCCGTCAAGTCCGGAACCAATCCGAAGGCTCGAAGCGCGCCCAGAAGCGCGATGGTCGAGAAACCGAGCGCCGCCCGGGGCTGCAACCCTCCGGGTATCAGTACCAGCGGAATCTCTTGTTCTCGCGCCAGGGCAGCCAGCCGCCCGCCCGAGGTGACGCAGAAGACGGATGCGCCCGAGCGGCGCGCTTCCGCGAACGCGTCCAGGGTCTCTTCCGTGTTTCCGGAATAGCTGCACGCGATAACCAGCGAAGACGGACCTACAAACGCTGGCAGCCCGTAGTCGCGGTTCACAATCAAGGGGACGCGCAGCAATTCTCCTGCCACCGAGGAGACGACGTCCCCTCCAATCGCCGAACCTCCGAGCCCGGTGACAACAACGTTGGCGATCTGCCCCGGAATCGAAACCGAAATGCGACCGGCTATCTCAACTGCCGATCGCAGCTGGTTCGGAGATGACTCAAGCACATCCCGCATCCCTTGCCGATCGATGGACGCCCACCGATCCGGCAGATCAAGCACGGACGATGTTTCTCCACTCATTCTTGATCTTCCATTACAATTGCTCGATATTAATCCGATAGTTTAATAATCATACCTAAACTACGACAAATCAACTAAATTTTGCCACGATCAGAGTCATATCGTCGTCGCGCTCCTGCTCGAAGGCCCAGTCCAAGACCTGGTCGACGATCACCTTCTGGATTTCCTGCGCCGAAAGCTGCCGGTTCTGCTCGAGAATCTGGATCAGCCTCTGCTCGCCGAATTCCTCACCGTATTCATTCACGCTCTCCACGATCCCGTCGGTATAGGCTAGCAGGAGATCGCCGGGCTGCAGATACAGTGTAGCCTGCTGATATTCTGCGTCGGGAAATATCCCGACCACGGTGCCGCCGGTCGAGAGGCGCTGAAACCCGCCGTTTTGGAAATACAGGGGCGGATTGTGTCCTGCATTGCAGTACGTGAGCGAAGCATTGGCGTCGTTGTAAACTCCATAAAAAAACGAGGCGAACTTATTGGATGCCGTGAAATTGTAGATCTGGCGGTTAATCATCTTGACCACCTGGGCAACGGCTCCCTCCCCTTGGAGCCGTTCGGCGGGGGCGTTTTCGTCGCCGAAGAGGTTGATCACGTTGCTGCGGAGCGTCGCTTGAAGGTTCGCCATCAAGAGGGCGGCCGAAATCCCTTTGCCGCAAATGTCCCCCAGCGCCATCCCCAGGCTGTGCGCATCGAACTTAAGAAAATCGTAATAGTCACCGCTGACCACTCGCGCCGGCAGGCAGAGTCCGGTGAGTTCCATGCGCTCCATGCGCGGAGCTTCGCGCGGAAAGAGCTGTTCCTGGACCTCCTTGGCGATCTCCAGTTCTCGCTGCAGCCGTTCTTTTTCCACACGCTCCTTGACCAGCGATTGAACATAGTCGGTCATCTGATTGAAGGACTTGGCGAGAGCGCCCAACTGGTCGTTCGATTTGACTACAATTCGATGGCTGAAATCGCCGCGCTTGACGAATTCAGTCCCGCGATAGAGGTTGTGGACCGCCTGTGTAATCGATTTGGTCAAGACGATTCCGACCAAAAGCGAAATGACTTCGATGGCAAGAAAGAAACCCAACACGATGCGCAAGAGCCCGAGAATGGTTTGACTCACATTACTCTCGGAGCGAAAGACGTTCTGGATCAGTTTCGAGGTCGACAGTTCGACGAACAGGACTTCGGTTGCCGCGCGGCCCTCTTCATTTCCGGTGTTCCACGAGACCGGAAACAGGAGAATCGACCAGACCGGACGACCCAGCGATTGCTGCTCTTCCGTCATATCAAATGTGGCACTCAAGATATTCCGCCGCAGAATATCGGTGTTCTGGAGCATCACGTTGAGACTCGACGCAGGGACGTGATGGGCCAGAAGCAGATCCTGGCCCACGGCCGCTTTCAGCCGATCCAACAGGTACTGATCCAAGGGAACCGAAAGCTCGAGGCTGAATGGAGTGTCGGATCTGAAATCACTGAAGACCAGACTTCGCAGAAAAAGCCTTCCCCGCCCCCCATCGTCGTCTGAGCCGTCGGCCCCACGATACAATTCCGGCTGGGAGTCTTCGACCACGAGTCCGCTGAATTCATGATCGCTGGTCCAGCGAGGAAGCTGATAGTTCCCCAGCCATTCCTTTTTCATGCTCCGATTCGCATCTACGGAGACCTGACCGGATGTTTGATCCTGGATGCGTAGAATGATGGAGGCGGATGGGTAAGTCCCCAGCACATACTTGCCGTCGCGATCCAGGACAGATCTCAAAACGCCGGGTGCCGCGGATGAACGAGCCAGAGCCTGCTCCATCGCGCTGCGCAGTGAAAGATTCAATGCGTGGGCCTGCGCGATGTGAATACCAATCTGGTTCTGAATCAGGTAATAGCTGAGCTGGTAGTAGAAGAGCAGCGCAGACACGTAAAGAATCGTGAGAACCAGGATGACCGGGATCACGCCGATAAACATGTGTGCCAGGATCAAGCGGCGGCGTATTTTCCAGAGCAGCTCACTCTTGACGAAGGTAAAGAGCTTCCAGATATAGTAAATGGCTGGAATGACCAGCAGAAGACCGGTGAGGTCCAACACCAGCAACAGGCCAGGCGATAAAGCGCCCCGGATCGCCGGGACCAGTCTCAGGAACCATATTATGATCAGGACGAGTGTGAAAATCCCCATCCGTGATCGAATCGGAAGCTTACCTCGGCTCCAGTACACGGCGATCTTTGCGCTTCTTTATGTCTTGTGTCCTGGTGGTGGTTTGGTGCTGATGGCTGAACCACTGAGACGCGAAGACGCTAGGGTTGAGTTCCGGCAGGCTTATTGGATTTGCCGTGTAGCTCCACAGTCACCGACCTGTCCATCTTGAGAAAGCGGCGCGCGACCTCCTGCAGGTCTTCCTGGTTGACGGCCTGCAGCTGCGACACGTGCTGATTCATTCCCTCGATTTCTGTGCCGTTCAGGATGTGACGGACCAAGGTTGAGATTTGAATCGGACGTCGCTGGTGATTGACCAAGTAGCCGCCGACGGCGGAATTAACGGCAGAGCGATACTCCTTGAACGAGACAGGCGTGTCGGAAAGTCTCAAGATTTCCTCTTCGAGGCCCTTGAGAGATTTCTCCGCGTCTTCCGTGCTGTTGAGCGTATATATTGCTATCAGGCCGCCTCGAAGGCGCGGAGTATAGTTCATCGAAACATTGCGCATAAGGGCGTGCCGCTCTTTCAGTTGTTCCGCCAGACGGCCCCCGGGTCCGGAAGCATAACTCTGAAGCACCTCGAGCGCGAAAGCGTCTTCGTCGCCATCGGGCGGCGCGGGGAAACCAATCATCGCAATACCCTGGTTGCTGCCGCACTCGCCTGTCTGACGTCGTCTCTTCTCGATCGGTTTCGGGAAAGTTTCAGCCAGCTTGACATCCTGATACCGGGACCCGCTGAAATTGCGCACGAAATAGCGGGCGAGATTGGTCCCATGAGTATCGCCTATGATTACAACCAGTGGCTTGCGCTCCTGCACCTGAGACTTGTACCAGGCTTGAAGTGCGTCGACCGTCAGCGACGAAACACTGCTCTCATTTCCGGCCGCCCTCAAGGCATAAGGAAAGTCCCCGAAGAGGCCTTGCTCCAACAGGCGGTAAGCACATGCGAAACTTGAATCCGAATCACGCCGGATTCCGGCCAGCTGTAATTCTTTCTGACGCGCAACCTGCTCCGGATCGAATTGCGGCCTCCGGATCAACTCGAGCAGTAGATCCATGGTCCGCTCGATGTTCCGCGACAGGACCGAAGAGTAAAAACCAAAGTAGTCGTCGCCGACTACCGGAACGATTTCGGCTCCGAAAATCTCCAGCTGCTGAAAGAACCGCTCCGGAACCATCTCCTTGGTCCCTCCGGCGAGCATGGTAGCCAGCATCAGCGAGGTGATGCCGGCGTTTTCCTTGTTCTCGGACAGCTTCCCTCCCGGCAGGAAAATACCGAGATCTATGACGGGCGCAGTATGATCCTCCCGGATGAAGAGCTCGGGCCCTCGGAGAACCGAGGCCTTTTGCATCGGGTAACGAACTTCACTGTACTTGAAGTCGCCCGCACGCTCCCCGGCCTGGAACGCCAGCCTGGTAGCCTTCTCCCGGGCCGCGAGCACTTCCTGGGTGGAAGGTTCGAGCAGTCCGCGCAGCGTTTTCTGAATGACCTCCGTGGATAGATTTCGCGGCTCTCCTCCTTCCGGCAGGTACTCGAGCACAGAACAACTCTCCAGGCTCAGGTATTTTTTTGCCACCCGAGTTACGTCGGCAGGTTTCACTTTACGAAACGCGCCGACATAGTCATTCATCCCTCGCCAGCCTCGCAGGGCCTCGATCCGCGCAAACGTCTCCGCCCGCGACTCGAGGGTTTGCATGTCGCCCCAGCGCTTCCGTTCCAGCAAGGCCTGCGCCCGCTCCAGATCCGCCGCGTCCGGTTCTTCGCGTCTGAGCACCTCCAATTCCGTTAAAACTGACAGCTCGCTTTGATCTATGTTCCCGGGTTCGACCTCCATCTCAAGAATGAGGTAACTTAACTCCGGAATTGCCAGGAGGTTCGCCGATCCGCGCAGGATCATCTTTTTTTCCGCCTTGAGCCTGCGCGCCAGGATGGAGCCTTCGCCCATGCCGATGAGT
Source organism: uncultured Acidobacteriota bacterium (assembly GCA_963827655.1). Classification (GTDB taxonomy): domain Bacteria; phylum Acidobacteriota; class UBA6911; order UBA6911; family UBA6911; genus CAWHCF01. The sequence goes on along the minus strand of CAWHCF010000017.1, from coordinate 20,989 downwards.
GCCCTCAAAACTTCGAAGGCCGGGTAGTCCTCAGAGCTTGGCCGAGGGGCGTGAAAGCCGAAAAGCAGTTGCGGAAGCTGGACCGGCCCCCGGACCTCCTGGTAGCGAAAGTTGCCCTGTTCCGGTTCTGTGGCAGAGATGGAGAGCTTCTCACCAGCACTCCGGCTCTTTCCATACAGTCGCACGGTCTCGTTCAGAATCTCCGACGTGTTAACGTCTCCCGAGACGACGAGCACCATGCGGCCAGGCAGGTAAATGTTTCTGTGAAAATCCAGAAGTTTCTCCGGGCCGAGACGCTGAAGGGCGTCCTCTCTCCCCATGGTCGGCCGCCGGAGACGATGCTGAGTGAATCCAAGAGCCAGGAGCTTCTCGGACAAGGAGCCCTGAGGGTGGTCGCGCTTCTCCCTGGCCTCGTCAAGGATGGCTTCGACTTCTCTCTTCAGGGCCTCCGGCTGGAACAAGGGGTTCAGCAACCCGTCAGCCTGTATTTCCAAAGCCTTTTTCCATTGACTCGACGGCACCACCATGAGGAATGCGGAATGATCGTAGTTACTCGAAGTGCGCAGGACGCCGCCCATCGCCCGTATTTCCTTGTCGATCACGCCGGCACCGCGCGTAGAGGTGGCTTTAAACAGCATGCGCTCGATCACGCGCGAAACACCCGCGACTTCATCCGGCTCCTGAAGGAAACCGGCTTTTACGTAAATCGAGATTGCCGCCAGGGGCGCAGTACGGGACTCGTTGACCAGAACTGTCAGTCCGTTCTTCAGGACGGCTCTGGTGACGTCCTCTCTTTCCTCGAAATCCTTCATGTATTGCATGTAGACGTGACCGGGACGAGTCGTCTCGGGCCTGGGGCGCTGGGTACTCGGCCTCCGCGTCTGAGCAAAGGAAAGCGAAGACACCACGACCGCAAGCGAGCCGATCAAGATCCAGCGTCCGTAAGACATGTCGGAGATTATACCCTGATCCTCGCGACTTCGCGTCGTTGTGGTGAAGACAAAAAGGCGCCGGGAAATTAAAAGGGCGGGACCGGTCTCGAGGTTATGGGGAGCTCTGGAGTCTCAGGCGGTAAACACCTTCAGACTGAGTACCGAGATAGAAATCCTGCGGGCGCGCCGGGTCGCGAGCGAGGGAGCGGACAGGGGACGCGAATTCCGCGGCAGCAACCTTTTCCCAGCGCGCGCCGCCATCTTCAGACAGGAACACTCCGCCGAAAGTCCTGTCTGCGGCCATAATCCGCTTGCCCGCGTTGTCGAGAAAGATTACCGACGTCACTTCGACCCCCAGGCGGCCGTCGCGGACCTTGCGCCATGAGACTCCCTCGTCGAGAGTTTCAAAGAGTCCCGCCACGGTGCCCGCAAAAATATGCTGACGGTTAGCCGGAGAGACCGCCAGGCACTCGACGCCACTCCGGTAGGGGAGACCGTTGGACACAATTTCCCATTTGATCCCCTGATCCGACGAACGCATCACGCCGAAGCTTGTCCCGGCGTAAATCCATGGGGGCGTCCCTGGAACGACCGCCAGCGTCAATACGTTTGGTTTAAAACGCAATGCAGGCGGTCTCTGAAATTCCACGGTTTCGATATCAGCTCGAAACACGCCTTCGTTGGTTCCAGCATAAATCCACTCGTTGTTGGGATCGAGGACGAGGTCATTGACCACGGCTCTCGCGATATCCCCTGGAATTTTGGCCCAGAGCTTTGACCCGGGTTTCTCCCAGTGAAGACCCCGGGCAGTGCCCGCGAGTCTGCCGCGCTCTCCGGGAAGTGAAAGGAACGACAGTATCTCCAGTCCACCGGTCGCGATCTGCGAGGTTAGCGGCAACCATTGACCATGCTTGTTGAGAGCAAAGAATCCACCCTTGCTCCCATCCGACACGACCCCGGTCAGGAATTGCCCTGATGTTTCCGGGTCGGGCATAATGCGCGATATCTGGCGATGGACAAAACCCAGGTTAGACTCTTTCCATGTTTCGCCGCCATCGTCGCTTCTCAAGACTCCCTGGTCGTCGGTGGCAATCGTAATTTTTCGATTGTTCTTGGGATCCACCTGTATGGCGTTGACCGTGAGTGCCTGCGACGTAAGACGCTTCCAGGTCTTGCCGCGGTCGCGGGTCAAGAACAGTCCTTCGGTCGTCCCGGCATAAACCCAATGAGAATTGAACGGATCGATGTAAACCACGTGGGTTCGGACCGTGAAACGCTTGGGAACCACCCTTAACCTCGTCCACGATTCTCCGCGGTTAACCGAGCGATAGATCCCGCTGCAAGCGCCGGCAAACAAAACCTCGGGATTCTGAACATCCACGGTGATCGAGAAGACATCCGAATCGAAGTACATGCCCTGCTCAATGCGTGTCCAGGTCTTGCCGAAGTCGGTGGATCTATAAGGCAAGCGGAATGTTCCACCGAACAGGAGTCTGGGGTCACGTGGATGAATCGCAATCGACTTCACATTCCGGAGTCCCGGAACATCCCTTCCGACGCGCCGCCACTTCTTTCCGGCATCATCGCTCACGTAGACGCCGTCGAGTGTTCCCACGACCATGTACGACGGCTTGTTCCGGCAGATGGCAAGATCGCGCACGGAAGACGACTGCTGGGGCAGGGCTAATCTGGTCCAGGTCAACCCTGCGTCGCGCGATTCAAATAGCCCGCCGCCATTCGAGCGCAGGTCCCAGGCGCCCGCATACAGAACGTCGGGCTCGACCGGATGCTGGACCAGCGTGTCTATCACGAACTTGCGCTGGCCGATTCCGGGAACCAGGAGATTCCACGAAGCGCCGCCGTCCGCTGATTTGTAGATCTGGCCGTCGCTCGTTCCCAAATAAACCATGGCCGGATTATGAGGGTTAATCAGGAGTGAACGGACATCGCCTCCAAAGGGACCCAGCCGCTCGAATTGAGCCACAGCAGTAGCGCCGCTCAACTGGCCGGGCATCCCCAGTCGGAAGCTGAAAGCGTGAAGCAGCAAGACAAGTGCAAAGGAAGTGTGTTTCAAGGGGCGCGGGATGCTAAACCTCTTTTCTTTGCATCCTCGCGTCCCGGCGCGAATTCGAACACACAACCAGGACGCGAAGACGTCAGAATCATTTGACTGTGAATTCTATTTCGATACGGCGATTGGATCTGCGTCCTGCCACCGTCTTATTGTCGGCAACAGGATTGGATGTGCTGCCATCCGTCGTGGTCAGCCGCGAGGCGTCGATTCCCTTCTTGCGGAGGTAATCGGCCGCCGCCTGAGCGCGCTTGATTCCCAGGCCCTTATCCTGCCGGCTGTCATCCGTGTACCCGATGATGTTAGCCCGCATCCGGGTATTGTTCTGCATGCGCACGGCGATGTCGTCCAGAGCAGCCTTGGCCACGTTATCCAGACGCGCGCTGCCGGGACGGAAGCTGCCTGGCAGCGTCATGCGCTCGCTGACATTGACGGTCATGTTGCACGAAGCGCGTCCGCCGCGGCCATCGTCGACCGTTGCCGTTACCGTGTAGGTTCCGGCCCTCAGCCCGGTCGAGTTGAAGGTCGCTGTCTCGCCGGCTCCACTGACGGTGCCTCCGGTGGCCGACCAGGTCACGGTGGTCTTGTCATTGTCGGGATCCGACATTCGCACTCTAAGGTCGGCAGTCCTGCCGGCGGCGATGTCGAGGCTCGTGGTCAGGCACTCGATTGTCGGCGGGCGGTTAGGCCGCTCCCGAACCGTGACCGTGACCGAACAGTTCGCAGTCAGTTCGCCATCACTTACCGTCAATTCCACTTTATAGGTGCCAGGCTGCCGTCCTTCCGATCCAAACGTGACTGTAGGCGTATCCGCCGCCAGTGGCTGGCCGTTGACCGTCCACCTGTAGGTCAAAGAATCGTTGTTCGGATCGGTAGCCTTGGCCGTGATGGTGGCGCTCTCACCCATCGTGATCGTGGTATTCGCGGGCGAGCACTCCACCGTGGGCGGGAGATTCTTCTTCACAACCGTGATTTCGGAACTGCAGGTAACCTGGTGCTTCCCGTCAGAAACCGTCGCCGTAACCGTATATTTGCCCGGAGCCACACCGGTAGCGTCGAAGGTGACGGTGTCGCCGGTGCCCGTTACCTTGCCTCCGGTCGTCGTCCAGGTATAGGTCAAGGTATCGCCATCCGGATCGACGGCGCCGGCACGCACCGTCGTCGTTTCATCCTGCTTGATAGTGGCATTGGTAACCGAGCATGTGGCCGTGGGCGGATCGTTCCTGCGTTTCATGAAGGCCAGCTGGGCCACGAAGCCGTTGATTCCGGCGGGGAAGAGCTGGGCCGGAGGATCCTCCCTGATGCGGTTAAAAGAGGCGCGGTACGCCGCGCCGAATGAAATCCAGTCAGCGGGATGCACCCTTGCGCCCGCGAGCAAGTCCACAGGGCTTCTGGGATTCAGCCCTGCGCTTCGAGCGCCAAAGTATGTCTTGCCATCGACCTCCACGATGAGCTGGAGCTTGCTGTAGGCTGGAAAAGCCGCGCCTCCCCGGTAAAGGAACTCGTGCTGCAGATCAGCCAGCGATCCCCCATTCGGGTTGGGGTTGCGCACGAAGTTGACTCCGGTATTCAGATGAAACTGGCCGACATTGAAGGCGGTTTTTGAAAGCAAATATAGAAACCCGGCATCCATTTCGCCGGTTCCCAGACCGCGGTTGAGATAACCGATGGCATCGTTGGTGGGGAGCTTGACAAAAGCCGCCAACCCCATCGACAACAGAGCTCCGCTCCGTTCCGAGAGAAAGTTGACCTTGGCACCGAGACGGGCGTCTCCGAGGCCCGTCGCGCGCGGAACATCGATGAAGGGAGCCTCGTTTGTGAAGTAGGTCGCTCCTTGAAGCGTGGTAGCCGGCCTTGGAAGCTGGCCTGGGAGCACGCGGTAGATTCCAATGCCTCGCCCTTCGATGCGCTTTGTGGCATCGACCGACCCGAAGACCTCGAAGCGGTCGGCCAATCCGAACGCCACACCTACCGGGAGAGTTTTGATGATAAGTTCGCCCGGATCACGGTTCAGGTGGCTCCAGCCGATAGTAAAGTTGAACTCCCCCGCGCGGAGCGTCTCCGCGTCCCAGGTTCGAAACAGCCCGGACGTGCCGTCCAACGATGGAGCTGTCGATTTCTTTTTCTGATCTTGCTGGGCGAGCCCAGGGATCGTGAGCGGGAGAGCAGCAAGGATCACAGCGAGCGAACGTGCGGCTTGCGCCATAATGATCCATAACCTCCGTGAATGCAGCTAGCGACATGCTATGGATGCTCCGGCACCCCAACCGATTTCAACCAACGAGGTTCCTGACCGAAACCCCCAAAAAACTGACGCGAGTATAGCATCCTAAAGACCACAAGCCAAGATATATCATTAGGTTCGGAGGCGTGTCGAGCACGCTCCACCGGGCGCTCTACTCGAATCGGGCTACCGGGTTTGTGCCCGAAAGCGGCGCCTTTGATGAACCTTGAAATGGTTCCCGGTACTCTATAGAGTTTCTGCGCGTCTTGGTATCTCGGCGTTTCTTCGAGTCTTAGAGGTTTGGGTTTTGTTCCGCCCCATTAACCACGGAGACTCGATGACACCAAGAAACGCGAAGTACAGCCAACTAATCAAAAGGAGCTTTCCAAGTCTTAACGACATGAGTCTTTCAAAAGTACGACTACGCATAGCTTGCATCCTGACCTTCACCGTCATCCCGGCTCTTGGGATTTCCAAGAACAACCTGGCGATCAAAACCCAGGCTGTTTCGGAACATCGCTTTGTTTGCGGAACAAGTCCCCAGCGAGAGCTCAATGCGTTGGCGCGAGGGCTCTACTACGAACAACTGAACTTCAAAAGGCCGGGCCGTGACCGCCTGCTGGCGGCAGCGGGCGAATCCAGGATCCAGGCGGATATTGGTGACGTCGCTGTCATTGAAGATGACGGCACGCTCATAACCGACACGAACCCGTTCGATCTTGATGGAAAGTCTTTCACGCTTCGAACCGGCCGGCGCAAACAGTTATCGTGTTTCAAGCACCAGCACGGGTTTCAACGCTTCGGGAGGAACCCGGATCCCCCTGAGCGATGATGACTCGCGTCCCATCTCCCTCGAATTCTCGTTCACCTTCTACGGCGCAAGTTACACATCGGTGAACGTGAACTCTGACGGGAACCTGACGTTCAATACGCCCGACCCCGAAAGCACCGACCGAGATTTAGCCCGCTTTGCTTACGGACCTCCGCGGATCGGTGCTTTTTTCAATGACCTCGATCCCTCGACCGGATCAATCAGCTTCCGTCGTGATTCCGACGGCATCGTGTTCATATGGGAAAACGTCCCGCAATTCGACACCACCAATGCCAACAGCTTCAGTATCAAATTGTTCACGAATGGAATTATCGAATTCGTTTACGGGCCGAGGGTGGATGGCATAGAGGCCATCACAGGCATCACTCCGGGTTCAAACCAGACCGGGATTGCTCCGGTGAATTTTTCTTCCGATCTCCCCACCGGCGCGCTGAGCGGCGCCATTGTCGAGGTCTTCTCGAGTGAGTCGATTATTTCCGAGACGCTTGTGGCCAAGAAGTTCTACCAGAGCCACCCGGATGACTTCGACCATCTGATCATCTTCCTCGACTTTGATTTCAATCTGGGCGACGCCTACGCTTACGAGCTCAATATCAAGAACGAAGTCTCAGGGATCGGTCTCGGGCGAGGTGATAACACTTCTTTCTTCGGAAGCGGCGGGCGGTTGCGGAGTTTCGTAATGATGGGAAGCCTGACGGGCCCGCAACGTTATCCGAGCGACCCGAATCAAGTCTACCTCGGAACCAACAGCACGCTGGGCATTCTGGGCCAGGAATCGGGTCATCGGTGGTTGGCCTTCACTCGCTTCCGCGATGGCGAGATCAATTCCAGAACCATTCTGGGCCGGGACGCGGCTCATTGGAGTTTCTTCTTCGACTCGGATGGTTCCGTCATGGAAGGAAATGATATCCAGGATCGCGGGGCCGAGTCGGGCAACACGCGTTTTGTCACAGTCCGAGGGACCGATACCTTGAGCCGTCTGGACCAATATGCGATAGGGCTGGTGGGAAAGGAAGATGTTCCCAACATGTTCGTGGTCGAAAACGTGATCGGCACCACGCGTCAGCCCGGTTCCGCGCCGCAGATCGGCGTGACGTTTGGCGGCACCCGGAAAGAGGTCACCATCGACAGCATCATCGCCGCAAACGGCGCGCGCGAGCCTTCAGTGCTGCAGTCTCCCAAAGTATTTCGCCAGGCCTTTATTCTTCTCACCAAGCGGGGCCAGCAGCCGGCTCCGGACCAGATTGCCAAAGTTCAGAACATCCGAAATGCCTGGGTAAAGTTCTTCAACGAGCAGAGCGGAGAGCGGGGCTGGATTGTGACCGATCTTCAGAGAGGTCCGGGCACCACGCCCGCCAGCATAAACCTCCCTTATTTCCAGGGTGACGCCAAGCGCTTCACGGGACTTGCGCTGGCAAACTGGGGCTCGACGCCGGCGGATGTCTTATTCACCGCCTTCGACAACGGCGGGAATCAGACGACAACACCCGGAAGCATCATTAACCCCAGAATGGTGACGATCGGCCCCGGCAAACAGGTCGCCATGCTGGCCGAGCAGGTTCTCGGACTCTCATTCAGTGATCCGCGAAACGGCTGGATTCAAGCGCAGTCCACCAGCAGTCAGGTAACCGGGTTCTTCCTGGACGGCGATTCGGATCAGAACTTGCTGGATGGCGCGGTTGCCGGGAACCAGACCTACACGGAACTTTATTTCACGCGCGCCCAGCTGGGTAGTGGGATTTTTCTGGGCAATACCTACAAGAATCTCATCGACGTCGTCAATCCCAATGCGACCAGCGCTACCTTGGAATTCAGGCTCACGGACAGTAACGGAGCCGTGCAGGCCATGGTGGCGCGTACTCTCGCTCCTCGCGGTCGAATAGCGGAGGACCTTAGCACTCTCTTTCCCGGCATCGCGCAGCCGCGCTTGACCGGATACGTCAAACTCACAAGCAACGTCGGAGTCATCGGCTACCAGTCTATCGATGGCGGCGTTACGGTCTTCGCCCTGCCGGCCCAACCTCCTTCTGTTGCCACAAAGCTCTATTCCGCCCAGTTTGCCTCGGGTGGAACCGGGGATATCCGATTTTTCACCGACCTCAACTTCATCAACACCAGCGCTCAGCCGAGAACGATTCAGCTCCAGCTCATCGGCAACAACGGCACACCGGTCACGCCGGTCGTATCACGGCAACTTGCTCCCGGGGCCCAGATCCGAGCCCGGGGAGAATCGATCTTCAGTCTCGCCGATGCGTCGCTGGCTACGGTTTTGACCGAGGGGTCTCTCGTGGTCACGGCCGACGGTCCGGGCGTCATCGGAGATGTGACGTTCGGCGATCCTCTCAACGAGAGGTTCGTCGCCTCCCTTCCCCTCGACGGCACGCCGGCCTCAAACCTGGTCCTCTCGCAAGTTGCCCAGGGAAGCGGCGGCGGTCCGAAACCTTACTTCACCGGCGTCGCCCTGTTCAATCCGAACGAAAACGACGTGATGGTGACGCTGGATGTTTTCTCGGAAGCAGGGGTCAAGACCGGGACCGTGACTTTCCCGCTGGCGAGAGGCAACCGAACCTCGAGAACGCTGCCTCAATTCATACCGGCGATTTCCGAGCAGCTCCGCGGTTACATTCGAATCGCGGTTACCGGAGGATCGGTCATCGCCTTTGAACTTTTCGGGGATCAGGCGCTGGAGTTCCTCGCCGCCGTGCCGCCGCAGCCGATACTTAGATTGACGATTTACGATTGACGATTGACGATTGGAGGCTGGTGGTTAACGTGGAAGATGTTTTCAATCGTCAATCATCAATTCGAACGCGCGTCTTTATCGACAATCGTTCAATCGTAAATCGTCAATGAAGACGGCGTTCGAATTGCGATTGAAAATCTGTCTTCAATCGTCAATCGTCAATCGTCAATCGTCAATCGTCAATCAATCGTCAATCGTAAATCGTCAATCGTAAATTCGGTCCTGGTGTTCCTTCTTCTGCCCGGCATTGCACTTTCACGGAGCGACAACCAACGGGGAAGCGACCGAGTATTCGTCTGCGGCACCAGCGCCGAGCGCGAGGTCGACGCCCTGGCCCGGGGACTTTATTATGAGAGCCGGAACCGGGGACGCGTTTTCGCCGCACCCGCATCAAGGCGCATTCAGGCCGACCTGGGTGATGTTGCGGTGGTCGAAGACGACGGGACCGTTATTTCGCAGACGAATCTTTTCGACCTCGAAGCGCGCTCGTTCCGTTTTGAACCTACGGGCGCGAGCACGTACCGTGTCGTGTCCATCAATCGAGCCTTCGATTCCCCGAGTGGAAATCCCATCGAGCTTGGCGACGACGATTCCCGGCCCGTCAACCTCGGGTTTCAACTTCGTCTTTTATGGCGCAAGTTATTCATCGGCGTATGTGAATTCGGATGGCAACCTTACCTTTACTTCTCCGGACACGATAAGCTCACCGCGCGACCTGGGACGATTCTCCGGCGGTCCGCCGCGCATCGGTCCCTTCTTTTCGGATCTCGATCCCACCAATCGCGGCGTCAACGTGAGAAATGAGGCCGACGGAATTCTCTTCATCTGGAGCAACGTTCCCAACTGGCAGACCAACAATTCAAACAGTTTCAGCGTGAAGCTCTTCCTCAACGGGAACATTGAATTCGTGTACGCCGCGAGAGTGGATGGCCGCAGCGCCGTGGTCGGGATTTCTCCCGGTTTCAATCAAGGAGGGCTTAATGCGCTGAATTTCTCTTCGGATCTCCCTACCGGCAGCCTGGCAGGCACGGTCGTGGAGGTCTTTTCGAGCGACTCAGGCCTATCAGAAACCGCGCTGGCGCGGCTGTTCTTTCAAACCCATCCAGATACCTTCGATCACCTCATCGTTTTTCTCGCCTTCGATTTCAGCCTCGGCGGCGCATACGCGTACGAGATCAACGTGAGAAATGAAATCGGAGGCATCGGCCTGGGACAGATCGACAATAGCTCCTTTTACGGGAGCAACGGACGGCTGCGCAGCTTCGTCATGATGGGCGGGCTGGACGGTCCCGGCCGGTTTCCGGCCGATCCGAACCAGGTATACCTGGGGAGCAACAGCACGCTTGGCATCCTGGGCCAAGAGGCGGGACATCGGTGGCTCGCTTTTGCCGGTTTCCAGGAAGGAGCGGCCAACTCGAGGGCAATCCTGGGACGGCAATCGGCGCACTGGAGCTTCTTCTTTGACTCCGATGCTTCCGTCATGGAAGGAACCGACATTGAAGACCGCGGAGCCGACAGAGGCAACTCACGCTTTGCCACCGTAGCGGCCACAAGCACCTATAGCCAGCTCGATCGGTACATCATGGGGTTGGCAGGTAAAGACGAGGTGCCTGAGATGTTCGTAGTCGTGAATCCCACCGGAACCAGCCGTTCCCCGACGAGCGCTCCCGAGGTGGGAGTGGCTTTTGGCGGCACGCGAAAAGAAATAAGCATCGATAGCATTATTGCAGCCAACGGGCACCGCACACCCTCGGTCCTGCAGTCTCCGAAGGTTGTCCGGCAGGCATTCATTCTTTTGACCAGGAAAGGGACTCCTGCCACCAGCGAACAGATCGCCAAGGTCCAGACCATACGCGATGCGTGGGTTTCTTTCTTCAACCGGCAGACTGGCGGGCGAGGCTGGGTGGATACCAGTCTTCAAACGTCGCCGGGAACAACGCCGGCCGAGCTTTACTTTCCTCACTTTCAAGGCGACCGTAGCCACTTCACCGGCGTCGCGCTTGCAAACTGGGGCTCAATCGCGGCAGATGTACAGCTCACCGCGTTTGACAATTCCGGAAACCAGACTGGAGGTTCTGCCGTTAACCCCCGGGTGGTCACGCTGGGTCCGGGTCAGCACTTGGATATGCTGGGCGAGCAAATTCACGGACTGTCGCTTGACGATGTCCGCAATGGCTGGATCCAGGCGCGGTCCAGCAGCAGCCAGGTCACCGGTTTATTCCTGGAGGGCGACGTAGACTCGAGCCTGCTCGATGGCGCGGTGGTGGGGGGGCGGACCCATACGGAGTTCTATTTCACACGCATTCAGAGCGGACTCGAAGCTTCTTTTTACCGCAACACGCTCGAGGTCATCAATCCGGGCGCCTCGATCGCCGCTCTTGAATTCACCCTCTTTGATGAATTCGGCATGGTCAGCGCTGTCGCGCGCCGCACGCTCAACCCGCGCGGGCGACTGGCAGAGGAATTTACGAGTCTTTTCTCGAGCGCGCCGGGACCCGGCGGCTACATCAGGGTGACGAGCGACGCCGGCGTTGTAGGCTATCAATCCATTCGAGGAGGCTCGGCTGTTTTTGCCCTTCCAGGACAGGCCGCGTCCAGCCGGCTCGCGTCTGTACTCCGCTCAGTTTGCTTCAGGAGGGACGGGTACGTTCCAATACTTCACGGACTTGAATCTCATCAACACAGGCACGCAGACGCGATCCGTAGAGATTACTCTCGTGGCCAATAACGGCACGCCTGTGGCCGGCACCAGGAATCCCCTGACCTTGACCCTCGCCCCGGGAAGGCAGATCCGTTCGCGGGGCGATCTCCTATTCGGACTGGCCGACGCGGTCTCGACGCGAACACTTACCGAAGGATCGATTGTGGTCAAATCCGACGGACCGGGAGTCATCGGCGACTCGCTTTTTGGTGATCCGCTCGGCGAAACTTTTCTGGCCGCCCTTCCGCTCGAGACCGAAGGCGCGTCTGATTTGGTCTTCTCCCAGGTGGTCCAGGGAAGCTCGGATGGGGGAGGGAGACCCTATTTCACCGGCGTGGCTCTTTACAATCCGAATAGTCATGACGTTCGGGTTACTCTGGATGTCATTGATCAGAACGGGACGAAAAGAGGTTCCGCGGCTGTGGATCTGGGGGCCGGAGAGCGCGTGTCGCGGACGTTACCTCAGTTGATAACTGACATCGGCGGTCAGATTCGAGGCTACATGCGCATCACTGCTTCGGGTCCGATTGTGGCCGGTGAACTGGTCGGTGACCAGATGCTTCAGTTTCTGACTGCCGTTCGCCCCCAGCGCATCTCTCAGTAGCGCTTGGATAAGAATCTCGTCTGGGTCGTCGCTCTAGCTCCGTTCTTTGTCTTTCCGCCTTCGTGGTTGTGTTATTCTAGCCGATAGCTTGTGTGAGGTTTGTTTTTGATTACATCCAGCGACAGAGCGGCAACTCGATCGACGGCAGAACTCGAGTTGTCGTCTGAAACGATGCACTCTCTGGTCGACCAGGCCATGGAGCGGATCGCGGCTTACATAGAATCACTCCCCTGGCAACCCGCCTCCGATGTAAGCGGGGCGAGGGAGCTGACCCAGTCGTTGGTAGAAGAAGCTCCCAGGCGCGGCACTCCTTTCCCCGTTTTGCTCGACTTGCTTTTCGAGAAGGTATTTCCCAAAAGTTTCAATACCGCCGGGCCTGGATATCTGGCTTACATTCCCGGCGGAGGAATCTTTCACTCCGCCGTGGCCGACCTGATCTCCGATTCTGTCAATCGCTACCCGGGGGTGTGGATCGCGGCGCCCGGGGTGTCGCAACTGGAGGCCAATGTGGTTCGCTGGTTTTGCGACTTCGTGGGTTACCCGCGTGAAGCCCGCGGGATACTCACTACGGGAGGCTCAATGGCGAACTTCACGGCCGTAGTTACGGCTCGTAGAACTCGCCTCCCGGCGAACTTCCTGACCGGAGTTCTGTACGGCTCGGATCAGGTGCACTATTCGATGGCGAAAGCAGCCGTGATGGCCGGTTTTCCTGAAGAGAACTTCCATGAGATTCCCTCGGACGAGCGATTTCGCGTCCGCACCGACCTTCTCGTCCAGACTATCGATCGCGATCGCGACCGGGGTCTTTCACCTTTCATGATTGTAGGGAACGCCGGCACTGTGAACACGGGCGCCGTGGATGATCTCGAAGCTCTGGCCGAGATCGCGGCCGAAAAGAATCTCTGGTTTCACGTTGACGCCGCCTACGGCGGCTTTTTCGTGCTCACGGAGCGCGGCCGGACCGCTCTGCGTGGTATGGAGCGCGCCGATTCCGTTACACTGGATCCCCACAAAGCCCTTTTCTTGCCCTACGGGACGGGCGCCCTTCTGGTCCGGGAGGGTGAATGTCTGAGGCAAGCCCACGCCGCCCATGCGCGTTACCTTCCCGCGATGCAGGATGATCCCGACCTGGTGGATTTTTGTCTCTATTCGCCGGAGCTATCCAGGGGGTTCCGCGGCTTGCGGGTCTGGCTCCCGTTCAAGATGCACGGCATAGAGCCTTTCCGCGAGAATCTCGATGAAAAACTGGATTTGATCCAGTGGGTGACGAGCGAACTGCTCAAACTCCCTGAAATCGAGATTGTGGCCGCGCCCCAACTCACGATAGTCGCCTTCCGCCTGGTCCGTCCCGGGCTGAGCGAGGAGACGTTGAATGAGCTGAACCGCCGGCTTCTCCAGCATGTCAATGCGAAGAAGAGAGTTTATCTTTCAGGAACAACGCTGTTCAACCGATTCGTCTTGCGCGTCTGCGTCTTGTCCTTTCGAACTCACCTGGACCGGGTAGAGGCCGCCCTGGAAGATCTTCGAGAGTCGATCAAGGAAGTTTGAAACTTCTTTGCGTCCTTTTGCCTCTTAGCGAGGGCTTGTTTTCACGCGCTTACCGCTGAGACACGAAGCCGCAAAGAAACGCTAAGAGCACTTCGGCTGCATTGAGGAATGCGAGGCCGATCGGGTAAGATTTCACCGAACCCTCCCAGTCGCCCGACGAAGAGAGCCAGTAATCCGTGGCCGGCAAAGTAGATGCGGCAGTTTAGAAATTGGCACGATCTTTGCGTTCGGTCTGTGCGGAGCGGTGTTCTTTTGCTGTTGAATGAGAGGACGTGGAAAGTGTCAGTCTTTATTGAAATGGCAGAACCTCGGCCTGGGTGCTCCGGCGAGTTTTTCACTTCCGGTGTTTTGTTGCTTTCTGTTCTTGCTGAGCGGAGATCTCAGCGCTCAAGACCCGGCCGCGGGTCTGCAGACTCCGGCTTCCGCAATTCCAGCCGTTGAAACATTTTCGTTCAGTCCATTTGCTCCCAAAGAGAAATTCCACCTTCACCTGAGTGGAGCATACGGACCCGTTGCCGCGAAGCGGTCCCATTTCGTAGCGGGCACCAACGGCAGGGGACAGCTTGGCACTCAAGACCCGGCGGCGGCCTCGCCGAATAACGGTCCCGCAGTTCCGGTAACTCAACCATTTTCATTCAGTCCGCTTACCCCGCAACAGAAATTCGACTATTACCTCCGTAAAACTTATGGACCTATTGCCATAGGGCGGTCGCTTTTCCTCGCCGGCATCAATCAATGGCGGGATGACCCGACGGAATGGGGTCAGGGAATGGAAGGCTACGGCCGCCGATTCGCGTCCAAATTCGCTCATCATTCGATCAGGCGGACTATTCAATTTGGGGCCGGGGTATGGCTGCACGAAGACCCTCGCTACTTCCCTTCCCAGCGAACGGGATTCTGGCCGAGAGCGTCTTACGCGGTGGCGCACGGCTTCATCACGCGTAAAGACGACGGCGGAAGCCGCCTGGCTTATTCGCGTCTTATGGGTGTGTTTGGAGGAGCCCTCATTTCGAGAACTTGGCAGCCGGAAGAAAGCAGAACCGTCAAGAATGGTCTCACCAATGGAGCCATTTCGCTAGGCTGGGATGTCGCCAACAAGATCTTTGAGGAATTCTGGCCCGACATCCGGAGACGCCTGCGACGCTAGCCGGTCTTCCAACCTGCGAATTCGGCCAAACTTCGGGCCCAGTTGCCGGTGAGGACCTTACGGAGCTTGAGCACTCCTGCCTGTATGCGATCGGAATCCCTGGTTTGGCGAGCTGGCAATCTTGTCGTCAATCGTCAATCGTCAATCGTAAAATCGTCAATCGTCAATCGTCAATCGATTGACCACGTAGCACCTTTGGGCCTAAGATACCGCTTGCTCCTCCGGAGCTCACGGGCCATGGTAAAACCAGAGGGTGAAAGAATACTTCAAACCGAGCCGATACCCGGGCGGGACGAGATCATAGACTTCGCCCAGGCTGCGACACTCCTGGCTGAACTGGGGCGCACCCTGTACAACCGTGGCTGGGTTCTCGGGACGAGCGGAAACCTCAGCGTTGTGCTGACCCAGAATCCGCTGCGCCTGGCCATTACTCCCACCGGCGCCGATAAGGCGCTGCTTAGCGCCGACCAGATTGTGCAGATCGATACCGCCGGCAAGACCGTCGTGGGGTCCGCGCGCCCTTCCGACGAGGCGGGACTTCACCTGACCGTGGTGAGGGTTCTCGGGGCAAAGGCTGTGCTGCACACCCATTCGATCTGGAGCACGATTCTTTCAGAAGCCTACGCTGCTGAAGGCGCCCTTATCATCGAGGGGTACGAAATGCTGAAGGGGCTGAACGGTGTGCGCAGCCATCATCACCGGGAGCGGCTCCCCATCCTCGAAAACTCTCAGGACGTTCCAGCCCTGGCCCGTTCTGTTGAAACCATCCTCCGGGACCACCCCACCACGCACGGCTATCTTCTGCGCGGTCACGGCCTCTATACCTGGGGAGAGGATTTGGCCCAGGCCAAGCGCCATCTGGAAATCCTCGAGTTCCTGCTGGAAGTGGAGGGCCGGAGGTATTGCGCCGCGGCTCGGGTCTCCAAACCGCCCAGTTCATAGCGCCCTCATCAGGGAGGTAATGAGATGGCCATTGTAAAGACCTTCACGAATGCCGGCACTCTCCGGGATCCTGCGGCTATCACGCGTCATCTGGAAGCGATCGGGATCGATTACGAGCGATGGGAACCCGCGCATCCGGTGGCTGCGGACGCCCCGGCGGAAGAGATTCTGCGTGCTTATACTCCTGAAATAGAACGGCTCAAAGCACGCGGCGGCTATGTGACGGCCGACGTGATTGACGTGAATCCCGGAACGCCGAATCTGGACCAGATGCTCGCGAAGTTCAATCGAGAGCACTGGCATGACGATGACGAAGTGCGCTTCATCATTGACGGGCGAGGGTTGTTTCACATTCACACTCATAACCAGGTGATCGCCATCGAAGTTGAACCGGGCGATTTGATCCGAGTCCCTCGCGGGACCTGGCACTGGTTCGATCTTTGTGGGGATCGCCGCATTCGAGCCATTCGCCTGTTCCAGGACCCGGCGGGGTGGGCTCCCCGTTATACCGATAGCGGCGTCAATCAGAAATACCAGCCCGTGTGCTTCGGGCCGGCCTATATGGCTCCGGCTCCATGAGGTCTGAGCCAACCTCCACAGACACCCAGGTCCGATCGATCCTCCTGGACATCGAAGGCACTACCACGCCGGTTGATTTCGTCTACAAAGTCCTCTTTCCTTACGCTCGAATGCGGGTCGAAGATTTCGTCCGTCGCAACTGGCGTTCTGAGGCTCTCTCGTCCGATATCACGCGACTCGCCGAGGAGCACAGCGCAGACCTGCGCCGGGACTGCCAGCCGCCTGCCTGGCGCGAGGATCGAAAGGCTGATTCGGTTGTTGCCTACGTTCATTGGTTGATGGACCAGGATCGAAAATCGACTGGATTGAAATCGATCCAGGGAAAGATCTGGCAGGCGGGTTATGAAACAGGAGAGTTGCGCGGCGAAGTTTTCCCGGATGTGCCGTCCGCTTTTGTCCGCTGGCGCGACCGGAACCGAACCATCTGCATTTTCTCCTCGGGCAGCGTTCTGGCTCAAAGACTGCTTTTTTCAAGTTCGACGGAAGGCGATCTGACGCCCTTCATCTGGAAGTACTTCGATACCACGACCGGGCCCAAGGCCGAACCCGAGAGTTACCGGAAGATCGCGCTTGCGTGCGCCCGGTCTCCGGAAGAGATGCTGTTTGTATCGGATGTCGTTTCGGAGCTGGATGCCGCACGGTCGGCCGGCTTGGAGACCGCCCTTTGTGTTCGAGGCGAGGTCGCCGCCGCCTGCCGGCCCTCATCGGACTATTCGAAGTTTCGACGAGATTGCCTAGCACGCCAATTCGCAGGTGACAGGCTCCAAATTGCGTGATTAAGAGAGACCAAAGACTGGTGCTTGGCCACGCAATTTGGTGCCTGTCACCGAATTTCGCGCGATCTAATGTTGTTTGACGAGACTCGACTCAGACTCGAGCGGGACGACAAGCGGTCGATCGAGAACGATATTCAGGGTTGAACCAGGGCGAATCTCGAGATCGTGCCCGCGGGTAGCAAAGATCGTGGCAATTCCAATGACGGCGCCGACGCCGGTTCCTATTGCCGCGCCTTTGCCTCCTCCTGCCAGGGCGCCAATTCCGGCCCCGCCGGCTCCGGACTGAGCGACACGTGCAGTATCTTTGCCCTTGGACCCATCCCCCTCGATGCTCCCCTCCGACTTGACGCTAACGTTCCCTTCCGCATCGATACTCACGAGAGAGGCTGCGAGCGGCAGTTCCCTTCTTCCCGGGATCCGTATGGAGTGAAACATGACGGTCATCATCGCCTTTCCGCGGAATCTACCGGGCCGGACGACGCGAGAGACACTGGCGGTCACGACACTACCCTTGCGGAGGACCTCTCGATCTCCCTGGCTCAACGGGGCCGTCAGCGTGGCGGTGAAAGCATTCCCTTCACTGTTCTGCTTGGTGCTCAGATGATCGTTGAGATGCAGGGCAATTCGAGTTCCTTCCGGAAGCGTCACCTCGCCTGGCTTCTGAGCGATGGCCGGAGACCCGCTCAGGAGACAGGCCAAGAGTGCGAGGGCGATAATCAATCTGGTAAACCGAATCATTGCGAACCTCGTCGGCGCTGCATTGTAACACCTTTTCGAGACACATCTAGCGCCAACGACTCCTAGATGCTTCCGGGGGTGCCGAAGGTTCATATCTTTTTATTTTCGCGACTTTAGCCTGGAGGGTGCTGATGGGAAAAGCAGAAGCCGATGCGAAGACGCGATTTAGGCAAGGGGACGGGGGCCGGGCAAAATAGAATTTGCGCGGTGTAATTCGATGGGTTATGATTTCGCGTTTCCGACCAGCGGGGTCGTAGTTCAGTTGGTTAGAACGCCGGCCTGTCAAGCCGGAGGTCGCGAGTTCGAGTCTCGTCGGCCCCGCCATTAACCCCAAATTATCCAATAACATGTCGTAGTAACTGGGTAGATCTGCACGATGGCTCAACCGCAGGGTGCGCCCAGGGTGCGTCCGATGAGGAGGCGGAGAGAATTGTCACCCTTTCGATGCATCTATTCGGATGTTACGACGGGATGCTCCTCGCAAAGGAGGCGGCTGTCCCCTTGGAACTTGCCGAGTCCGCGAGGCAAATAGTGCTCCTTAGCTCCGGTGAATCGAATTTGCAGTGTGTGCAACAGTCCATCCAAGCTGTTGGGATCCGGTTCGCAATGTCAGGGCGAAACGATGGCAAACACTGATTCTCACGTAACGATCCACATGGCGGCGAGCCTCGACGGCTTCATCGCTCGAAAGGACGGGAGCGTCGACTGGCTCGAAACCTCAGACGAATTCGTAGGCGGGGAGACCATGGACCCAGGATTCGTCGAGGCGTTCCTCAAGACGATCGACTGCTACGTCATGGGATCGCGAACATATGAGACCGCGTTGAATTTTGAGGCCAAAGGGTTGGGGTGGTCGTACGGCGACAAACCCACCTTCGTCCTCACTCGTCGCGAGCTGCCTCGGATCCGGGATACCGTCGAGTTCTACTCAGGCGATCTCGCGCAATTCGTGAATGGGCGCCTGCGGCCCACGTTCCGTAGCATCTGGTTTGTTGGAGGCGGTGTAGTCTCCGCCGAGTGCCTTCGTCTCGGGCTAGCCGACGAAGTTCGTTATTCGATCCTGCCGATCCTGATTGGTGATGGGATCCCTTTCTTCGAGAGACTCGACAGAGACATCGCCCTCCATTTGGCGGAGGTCAAAGCCTACGAGAGCGGCATGGTGGAGCTTCGTTACGACGTGCGAGGATAGGCGGCGGCTTAGGCGGTCCGCCAAGCGAGGCGCGAGCGACGATGCGTACCCGGTGCGGTACGTGAGGAGCGAGCAACAAAGCCAGCGGGCCTGCGGGCCGCAGCCCGAAGGGGCGCGATTCTCAGCGTGCTTAGCGAACAGAAACCGGTTCATGATTGACCGCCGGCTTTCGCGCCAGAATGTGAAGTTATTTCTGCGCGAGCCCTTGCGGTCCTTCAGTAGCTCCGCGATCTTGTCGGTCGTCTGTCCGCAATCCTATCAGCTTCCCCAATTAAGCGTCGGATCGGGATTAGGGCACTGCGTCAGCGGTGTGCAAACGAAACCGATGATGAGCATGGAGCTCGGGTCGTCTTCACTTTGAGGCGCGAGTGCGCGCGCCGCAGTTTGCGCCGCCTGAGCCGCGCCCGCGTGGCGTGAAGTGAATGAAGCCGCCGCCGCCGTTGGCGTCAACGTTTCTTGCTGGGAAGAGACC
The DNA here is from genome assembly GCA_963827655.1 of uncultured Acidobacteriota bacterium. Lineage (GTDB taxonomy): Bacteria > Acidobacteriota > UBA6911 > UBA6911 > UBA6911 > CAWHCF01. The sequence continues at coordinate 1,491 of CAWHCF010000017.1, read as the reverse complement.
TTGATATTCCGCGCGAAGATCACGGCACTCGCATACATGGGCATCATGCCTTGCGGCGGGTTGCCGCCGTCCGAGAGTTGGCCCATCCCGGAAGACGGGCTGAATTCCCAACCGCGATTGGCGAAAATCCAAGTGCTCCACCAGGCGCGTTGCAGCGGAATCGTCGTCATCTCGCCGGTGACTGCGCTTCCGTTGCTGACGGGCAGCCATGAATCACCTTGGCCGGGAGTGATGGTAAACGGTTTCCAGCTGCTGTCATACTGCGGTTGGTAAAAGTTCGCAGGGTAGAGCGGCGTGGGATAGAAAGCGTTACCGAGCGTGTCGGTCTCGTGGCTGTGACGAGATGCGCCTGCAATTTCAGGAACATCGCGGCCAGTCCCGTCGGCTGTGTGCCGGACAACGTCGGCGACACGGCAGGGCTTGTCGTGCCGTCGAAAGGAATCGGTGCGAGCCTGGAGCTGTTGACTTGAAAGCCCGCCTGTTCAAGCAGCGGCGAGCGGTTGAATTGAAAGCCCGCCTGTTCAAGCAGCGGCGAGATGCTCTCATTGAGCGCCGCGAGTGAAGACGGAGTGTCGACTGTAGCCTGCGGAATCGGCTCGACCACATTGATCTTCGCGTTGCTTTCAGCCACAGCCACCTGCCGTGTGGCGAAGGACGCAGCAGACGGGACGACGCCCTGCGCGGTCTCGGCAAACTGGGCCATCGTCAGCACTAGTTGATAGATGTCCCATGTCTCTGAGCCGGTTGGCACCCACGTATTCCCCTCCGCCGGAATGGCGTTTACCATCTGCGAAAAACTGGACAGGGCGTTGATTTGCGCCTTTGTGACGCTGCCGCCGAAATCCAGATCAGCCGGAGCAATCGGGATACCTCCGCTATAAATTATGATGGGCGAGTTCGATTCAGCCATTGCCATGCTTCAAGGTTTCGGAACTTACGCCGTGTGAATCCTCAAGTCTCTCCATCTTTCAAATTCCGATTTAGCACGAAATGAGCCGTCCGGCGGGCCCCTGTGGGCGCGCGCCGGACGGCTAACTCTCAAACTACGTGTGCGAGACAAAATCCCTGCCCTATTTCGGCCAGTCGAGCTTGGGATCGGGGTTCGGCGACTGCGGTATCACCTCACAGACGTAGGCGATGATCTGCGGCCCCGGAACCTTAATGCCGCTGTTCGATTGCGTGTAGCCCGACTTCGATTGCGAATCCGAACTGCTGTAGTTGCCGCTGATCGAGAACGGCCCCCAGCCGAACGATGCGCTGGTTTTGATTGATGACCAGCTCGAAGAGTTCTTCTCGTTGGTCATGTCCAGATTGATGGCTAGATTCTGGGCGAGGATGACGGCGGTGGGGAACAACGGCATCAAGCCTTGCGGCGGACTGCCGCCATTCGAGACCGGGCCGAAGCCCGCCGTCGGCGCCCATTTCCAGCCGCGACTCCAGAAAATCTCCGGTCGCAGCCACGCGCGCGTCAGAGGAATCTGGAGCAGTTGA
>CAWHCF010000016.1:0-45088 GCA_963827655.1 uncultured Acidobacteriota bacterium | reverse complement strand
CTCGGAAAACCGGGTCGGGCCAGGGAGGAACCTCATTGAAAGCATTGTCCACCAGGAGTCGGATTACGATTTGAGCGTCTCTGGAATCCGGTGAAGATGGAGAGCCATAGCGCCCGAACCTGCCCACACGCCTGGACGACCTCCGGGCTGTTGGTTTCGAGCCGCAGGTGAGCACCCAACGGCGTAAGTGCTCGACCAACGAGCCGGGCAGCCCCGACCCAAAGATCCCACGCATCGGCAAGCTTTTCAGTCATCTTGAGGTATATTCGCGATTCGCTAGTCTTGGTGGTTATACACCAAGTATACAACCGAGCTTGCGGGAGAGGCAGGAGAGAAGGACATTATCGCACATGTCAATGCTCAGTGCTCAATCGGTAAATCCGGGCGCCTTTATTCCCGTTCCGGATTTCAACCTCGGGATGACGGCCTTCCGCATACGACGACAGCAGCCGTTCATGATTCTGAGCCGGAACGAAGTCATCAAAAATTACAAGGTACTCGATTTGCCGATCCCGTACAAATTTTTCGCAGAATGATGCCTCGAGATCTTTGAGCCGATCGCGCTCAGAATCTTTTCCCGCCCCATCCACGAAAACGCAAGGACGCGCTGGTAATCGAAAGGTGTGGTCTCCGTCTCCCGCAGCATCCGAATGGCCATCTCTCTTCCCCTGGCCCCGCCACTTTTTTCGGCGCGATCCAGGTGGAAGCGCAATTGGTCTTCGGGCAGCGGTCGAGCCAGAATCAGTGCCGGCGTTTGCTTCCTGGCCAGGAACTGCGCCACTTCGAAACTTGTTTTCACCTCGGGATCTTCGTTGGCTGCGGCGACGCGGTGAATCCCCCGGTTGAGACCTAGCGCCGCGATCAGAAGCAGCGCAAGAAGCAGCAGGCCATTACGCAAACAGCGGGGCGCGGGCAAGCATTCGAGCCAGTTCTCCAGCCAATCGGCTCCCGCCTACTCCTGCGTACAGGATCAGCAAGGCAATCGGCACATATGCTTCCCGTTCGGTTACAAACCGCAGTGGGTCGGGCTTGATGCCGTGTGCTGAGAAGATGAGCGCGCCCAGAAACAGGATGGTGAAGAAAGCGAGCGTGGCGTGAGACTGGTTTTGTTTTGGCGTTCGGACATGGGCCCAGGTCAAAGCAAGTCCCAATAGAGACATCAGGATCACGGCGGAATCGGTCCACCACAGAGCGGATTTCACGACGAAGTAGGGACGGTAGAGCCGCGCCCACTCCGACCCCCAATCCAGCACATAGGTCCCGCCGGGACTGACGCCTCTGTTCCAAGCCAGCCACAAAAGCGGGGCCCAGCCGAAGAGCATCGCGGATTGAACGAGATGTCGGAGACGAAGTTTGCCCCCGATCTCCGGGGTCCTCCAGATGTGATACGCCGCGGCCACCGCGGCCCCGATCCATCCTTCATACCTGGTAAGACACGCTATTCCGATCCAGACGCTCGAGAGAACCAGATTCCGCGCCGAGGGAGGGCGGAAGAGGTAGTAGAAGCCCCAAACCAGCCCCGCCCAGAGAAGAGGCTCCTGGTAAGGGACGCGGGAATACAGGACGATGAAAGGATGGGTGGCGTAGAGGACAACCGCAAGCCAGGCCGCGCGCCGGTCACCGCTGAGCTGCAGGGTCAGAGCATAGAGTCCTGACGCTCCAGCCGCTGACACGAGCGCCATCAGGATCCATACTGCCAGGGGATGGTAGAACGCGAGCATCGTGTAGTGGAGCAGGACCTGAAAAAGAGGGAGCTGGTAGCCGATCAGGATTTTAGGGAAATTTACCAGCCGGATGATGGTGTCCCCTCCATAGATGATCGGATAGCGCTGCAGGATGCTGATATGCAATACGGTTATCGCCGCAAAGATCATGACCACATCCCGGATCCGAACCTCGGGCGTCACTCGCTCCTGATTGTCGCGGGTTTCCATTTGCGGCTTCCCACCCTTGAGCTGTGAGTCTACCCGCGCGGTCCGGTTGCGGCAATGGAATTGCGTTTTTGCTCTAATGGTTCGGAAGAAATCACGACTATGTCAGTGGAAAGCGAATAATCGACACAAAGAAGGGCCTGTGGAATTGACACCTTCGAGCGTTCGAGACTACCATTCCCGGGGTGAGAGTAGCCCTTGTGCACGACTGGCTCACCGGAATGCGCGGAGGAGAACGCGTTCTGGAGGAGCTGTGCGAGCTATTCCCGGACGCCACTCTTTTTACCTTGTTCCATGCCCGGGGCTCCGTGACGCCACGGATCGAGGCGATGCCGATCCGGACGTCCTTTCTCGATCGTTTGCCGGGCGCAGCCCGCCATTACAGGTACTTGTTGCCGCTCTACCCATGGGCGGTCTCCCGTTTCGACCTTCGTGGCTTTGACGTCATCCTCAGCAACAGCCATGCGGCCGCCAAAGGAATTCGCAAGCCGCCTGGGAGTATTCACATCTGCTACTGCCTCACGCCGATGCGATACATCTGGGACATGCAGGAAGAGTATTTTCACTATTCAGACCCGCTCGGCCTCCGCAGAGCCGCTTTGAAAGCACTGACAACGCCGTTGCGCGCCTGGGATGTTGCTACCGCAGCCCGGGTCGATCAGTTCATCGCCGATTCGCGCCACGTTCAGGATCGAATTTCGCGCTGCTACGGACGTTCGGCAGAGCTGGTCTACCCGCCGGTGGAAACAAACTTCTTCACGCCGGCTCAAGACGCCAATGGGGTCCCGGGTTTCTACCTGATCGTGTCGGCTCTGGTGCCGTACAAACGCCTGGACCTGGCCGTGGATGCTTTCAATGAACTTGGACGCTCGTTGATCGTGGTGGGCTCCGGGCCCGATCTGCAGCTTCTCAGAAAACGGGCGCGCCCTAACATCGAGTTCCGCGGTTTTGTTCCGAAGGACGAGCTCCGTACGCTTTATCGGCAATGCCACGCTTTGGTCATACCCGGCCAGGAGGACTTTGGCCTGGCTTCGCTCGAAGCGCAGGCGTGTGGCCGACCGGCCGTTGCTTATGGCGCCGGCGGATCTCTCGAATCAGTCATCGACGAAGTGACAGGAGTTCTGTTCCGGAGGCAAACGACCGATGCCCTGGTTGAAGCGGTCCGGCGACTGGAGCGAATCAAGTTCAAGCCGGGAGAGCTGCGGGCGAACGCGGAGCGATTTTCAGCCGAGAGGTTCCGGCAGTCGATGCGCGCGATTGTCGAAAAGGCGCAGAATTCATCGAAGGGAAAATCGGTCTTTGCTCTTCGTCCGGCACAGCCGCCACGACACCCTCATCCTTCGTTGTCAGGAATCTCGGGACTGCTAAAACGCGGCCTCGATATATCGGTCTCTCTCCTGGGCTTGGCCATACTTGGCTTGCCGATTTTTTTGACGGCTCTCGCGATACGTCTCGGCTCGCCCGGTCCGGGCTTCTTTTTTCAGTCTCGGGTTGGACTTGGCGGGCAGAGCTTTGACATGGTCAAACTCCGAACCATGCGGGAGGATGCTGAACGAGACGAGGGACCGACCTGGGCCGTGAAGGACGATCCGCGCTGTACTCAGATCGGGGGCTGGCTGCGGCGGTATGGTGTGGACGAATTGCCGCAGCTGTGGAACGTGCTCAAAGGGGAGATGAGCCTGGTCGGGCCCCGGCCGGAGCGCCCGGAATTCCTCAGGATCTTCGAAGCTAAAATGCCGGAGTTCAGACGACGGCTCGACGTGCGCGGAGGTCTGACGGGGCTCGCCCAGATACGGGGTTGGCGCGGAGACACTTCGGTGGAAGAGAGACTGCGCTCGGATCTCGAATACATTGAGACCTGGTCATTAGCCAAGGACCTCTGGATAATAGTGCGCACCGCCTCTTTCCGGCCGCGGTAGCGCGTAAGAACAAAAGCCACCATTAAGACACGAAGAAGACCGCTAATCGGCGGTAACGACAACCGCAATGTCGAGGGGTTTACCTCCACGTGCGTCGAACCACGCAACGTCTTCCTGCACCATGGTTAGCCGCAAAATAAACCGTCCCGCTTGACCGGGAGCTTTAACGATCGCCCTTAGCGATATTTCCTGGGCGGGAGCCACAACATGAGGTAATCCCGTGCGCTCGCCATCCCGTTGATACATCTTGCCTGTCTCATCAAGCCAGTGATAAGCGAAATGCACCGGATTTATGTCTCCAAAATCGAACGCCGGCCAGGGTACTTTGCCGCTGTTCTTTACCGAAACCGGGATGCGGACGGTTTCGTTTGCGCGTAAAGTCTTCGGAGGTGCAGGCGAACTGATCTGCTGTGAGAACTCTTTGAGCGCGCCGCCGTCGAGGCCACGCTGAGCCATCCGATCTGCCAGGCGGTGGGCCGCGGTTTCCCTGGTGATCTTCTCCGCCCGAATGACTTCATAAACCTCGTCCGGCCCGAAGCTCTCGATCTTTCGAAGGCGGTCAGCGAAGTGAGATGAGGCCGAAGTGATGCTCTCGCTGGCTTCCTGGTCGAGCTTGCCGGTATGCACAATCACAAAACGGACGCCGATTTCCTCGAGAAAATCGAGGGCAGCCGAAGACGGGAAGGTTTCCAGGAGTGTGCGCATCGGCCTGAACCACGGCGGGTAATAGCCGCTATAACCATTGACGAGATCTTTCCAATGAAACACGGAGAAATAGTTGTATTCAACGTCCAGAGTTCGTATCGGCAGCTCTGCGATGGGCATGTTCCCTGTCTGTTTGCCCAGCCACTGGTAAACCGGAGGCGGTTGGCCTTTTCCCGGAACCGTCGTCACTGGAATCGGCACCGAGAAATACTCAACGAGAACCAGGATTCCGAGAAGCGACGCAATCAGTCTGGGGTTCCGGCTCCGTTGCATTAATGCCAGAATCCCGTAACCGGCAAGCAGTGCCGCCCCGAATATAAAGAACAGCGAGATTCTGGCTGGAGCCCGGAGACCATCGAACCCGGGCACGAGCTTGTAGACAAGGAAATACGGCCCCGGAAACCAGAAGCTTCCCAACAGCTGAACCTTGGGCCCCAGTGACAACACCAGGGCCGAAATCGCGGTGAGCAGGGCGAATCCAGCCATGCGTCTTTGCGACGGCGCAGCACGGCCACGCTTCAATGAAAGTCCCGCCCCCACGGCCGCCAGGACTATAAGGGTCAAGCCAGGATGGAGCTGCCCTTCAACCTTGCTGAACTGCTGCGTGATGGGGCCCCATATCCGGTTAGCCGGCGGGGCACAGATGTAGCTGGTCAAGTCCGCTGAGAACTGAATCGTTTCTCCAACACTTCGGGAAAGCCCGTAGAGCCGCTTGACCCGAAGGTAGGGATAGAGAAAGGGACCTGCGCAGAGCACGATGGCAAAGACAGAGATCAGGACCTTACGGCACAGGTCCCAACGGAAGAGTTCACGCTGAGTGTAAAGAAAGTACGCGATGAACAGGCCGGCGAAGAGACCTGTAAACAGCGCGTAATAACCGCATGACAAGGCTTGTAATAGGAAAAAAAGCGTGAATAGCAAAAGATTGCGATAGGAGCGCTGTTTCAAGAAGCGGTTCAGGAAAAGAAAGACGAATGGTATCCACTGGTAGGTCAGAAGCTGAATTTGCCACAGGTGGGCGAAACGAAACGGGCAAAAGGCAAAGATGGCCCCACACACGAGCGCGGGCGCCTCTCTTTCGGTGAGTTCTCTCACCAGGAGATACATTCCCCAACCTGACAGGGCAAAGGAGGAGAGGAAAAGAAGGTTGTAAGTCAGGATCAGGCTGCCTGAAAACAGGTAGACCGGTAATCCGAGGAGTGCACTGGCAAAGAGATGTTCAGAATAGGCGAGGACATCGGGAGCCGGGTAGAAAACATTCGCCTGCCAGAAATCGTGAGCGGCAAATCCGAGCCCCTGGTGGAAGTTCCACGCGAGGATCCAGAGGTTCAGCAGAGGATCTCCCAGATCACCCGGAACCGCATGCCAGGGATCGCGAATAACGGGATAAGTCAGGATGACCGAAAGGACCGAGTAGAGAAGGAGTGCGGCAACTGAATGAACGTGCCGGCGGCTGAAGCGAAAGAGGGAGTCTCTCCGAGTATTCACGCTGAGTATCTTGGACGGGGGAACAAAACCAACCTCTAAGACTCAAAGACTCGAAGAAACGCTAAGAGAACATGGTCTTCAGGGCGACGGATCCGGGAGGATCGTGCATACGACCGCGCGCTTGTCTCGCGGTCCGTCGAACTCGCAAAAGAACACGTTCTGCCACCGCGACAGCCCCAGCTTTCCACCGATCAAGGGAATCGTTTCCGAAGGCCCCACGAGCCCCGCCTTGATGTGCGCGTCTCCATTATCATCCTGCCGGTCGTGAAGCCAGACCCCTGGCGGAATGAGCTTCCGCAGAAACTGGACGACGTCGGTCTGGACGCTTTCGTCCCAGTTTTCCTGAATCATGATCGCAGCCGTTGCGCCCTGGGCATACAGCGCTACCAGACCATTCTGAATACCGGACTGGCTAGCGGCCTCTCGAACTTCACCCGTGATATCGACCAGCTCTTCCCGCTGGCGCGTGGTTATCTCGAAGATTCGTCTCATAGCTTACTGCATTCTATCGTGTCTTCGCGTCTTAGAGGTATTTGTTCTGCAGCTTTAACCACGAAGACACGAAGACCCCAAGAAACACTAAGGTTCCCCGATAACAATTGCCATTCCAGCCTAAAACCATTATTCTGAGCGCGTCTTCGTAGCCAGCTTTCCGCCAAACATGCTGCTAAACCAAGCTCCCTCGTCAAGATCAGGAAAGACCTGGATTCTTTTCCTCGCCCTGTCGCCGCTCGCTTACCTGTTCGGAGTACTTTTCTTGTACGAACAGTCGAAGAGCCTTGACCTCGGATTCTCGCTGGATCGGGAGGCGATGATTGCCAGGGCGCGGGACTTCGCCGCTTCGCTGGGTATCGCCACCGTAGACTGGCAAAGCTACACGGCCGCTCAAGCCGACGATGCTCTGCCCGGCGGCCGCCAGAGTCTCCGCCAGTCCGTCGGTTCGACCCGAGCTCGATCCCTCGCCAGGAGCGGATCGATTCGACCGCAATACGTGGCCAGCCGCGGGCCCGGCCATGAGTGTCATCGAACGGAAGATGAACTCCGACGGCGACGAGTATGGTCACGGGTCTCGGCTGCTTCAAGTTGCAGAATGTAGCCGATCGTGACGAAAAAACCGACCACGTCCACGATCACGTGCACGTCAACGTGGTCGTGCACGTGCTCGGGACCCGTCTGTTGCGGTTGTTCGAGAATTTAGGTCTCACAACCACGAGTGCCGAGGGTAGGGCACAGCGGGAATGCCGCTCCTTCGGATCTTGGACTACCCGGTCTTGCGCTCCCCGCCTTGGCACGTCGGGCTATTGACCCGCTACTGTCGGAATCGCAGGAGTAAAACCACAACTACCGCGAAGACGTTAAAGATGAAAGCAACACTGGGAACTTCCCGGCTCGAAGCGCTTCTGGAATCCGCTCACCTTCTGCATGCCTCACTGGACCTGAATTCTCTTCTCGGGCACCTGCTCCGCACCGTGATGGGTCGCCTCCTGGCTAGCCGGGGACTGATTGCGATCTCAGATCAGGATGGAATGCGGCTGGCGCTTCTTCGCGGCTTGCCGGGTTTCAAGCCCGGGGATGTTTTTGATGAAGGGATCGCGCGCGCAGCCGGAATCGAACGGTTTTTTCCCCTTGGAACCGGTGATTTTCCAGCGGGGATCCTGGCAATAGGCCGCGCGGCCAGGCGGGCGGACAATGACGAAGAAGCCTTTCTGAATGCCCTGTTCGGCATAGCGTCAAGCGGCATCAACAATGCGCGCTCACATGCCGAAGTCCAGCAGCTCAACCAGGACCTGAATCGGAAGGTCCAGGACCTGAGAACCTTGCTGGAGCTGGTCCATAATCTGACTTCAACGGTGGACGCCAGTGAAGTCGCGCACCTGCTTGCTCTGACGCTGGCTGGCCGCTGGGCCGTGGGCCGATACGCCGTAGCGGCCTGGAAGGATGGTCATCCAGTTGTTCGTCGCGAGCGTGGGCTGGAACTACCGGATGTCGGGAGCCTCAGGCGAGACATTGAATGTGTTGAGGCGCCGCTCCTCGTATCCGATCTTCCTGACAGCAGCCTGAGAGCGTCGCTCCAGCGCAGGCAGGGCACGGTCCTGTTTCCGATAAAGGCGGGTTCCTCCCCCGAGGGGCTGGTAGTCCTTGGCCCGCGCCCGGGCGGTTTGGCCTATCATGAATCTGACCTCGAATTCGGAGCCGGCCTGGTCGCCCAGGCCATGGTCGCCTTCGACAACTCGTGGCATTTTCAGGAAACGCTCGAAAAGAAGAAGATCGAACAAGAGATCGATCTGGCGGCCGGCATTCAGCGCGACCTCTTTCCCGCCGCGATGCCTTCGCTCGAGGGTCTGGATCTGGCGGCTCAGAATCGCCCTGCGCGCCAGGTGGGAGGCGATTATTACGATGCCCTGGTGATCCGGGACACGGCGGATCGGATTTCGTATCTATTCTGCGTTGCGGACATCTCGGGCAAGGGGATCCCGGCCTCGTTGCTGATGAGCAATATCCAGGCAACGCTGCGCGCTCTGCTCGACGAAAAGAAATCCATCATCGAGCTGGCGACTCGCACGAGTGAATTGCTGTATGCCACGACGCCGTTCAAACCGGTACGCCACGGCGATCCTTGCGCATATCGAACCCGGGACAAGGAAGATCCAATACGTGAATGCGGGCCACAATGATGGAATTCTCATTCGATCGAACGGCGAGGTCGAGTCGTTAAAATCCACCGGCCCGCCGCTGGGTCTGATTCCCCGAATTCCTTTCCAGGGGGCGGAAGTCCAGCTGCGCGCGGGCGATCTCCTGGCATTGTATTCAGACGGAATCGTGGAGGCGCAGAATCCCAGCGAAGTTCAATACGGGGATGAGAGATTTATCGCGGTGCTGAAGGAACTCGCAGCCCGGCCCGCTGCGGAGATGGTCGCGGAAGTGTTCGAGCGCATCGACCGTTTTGTCGACGGCGCGCCGCAGCACGACGACATCACCCTGATGCTGATCAAAGCCGAGTAGCAAGATCGCAGTTCGCATGGGCCTCATCGGATCTCCACGAAGATGACGCGACACCACGGACTCGATCAGTGCCCATGGGCCTTCGTCCGCGTGGTTACGTAGAGGTCTAGCCCGCCGAAGCCCCCCGGACGATCGGAGGTAAAGAAGAGAGTGCGCCCGTCGGACGACAGGTACGACGGCGCATCGTTCGAGGTGCTATTCACCACGGGACCAAGATTCTCGGGCACCGACCAGCTGTCGAACACGCTCTGGCGGGTGGATGCCCAAAGATCGGCGCCGCCGAACGTGCCAGGACGATTTGAGAAGAAAATGATCTCCAGGCCGTCGAAACGAATCGTGGGTCGCCGGTCGGCTTGCGGACTGCTGAGCTCTGACACGAGCGTCGCAGGGCCGAACGATCCCTCCGCCGTCTGGGCGCTGACGTAGATATCTTCCCCCCCAGGCCCTCCGGCTCGCGTGCTCCCGAAAAAGAGCAGCGGCGTGCCCGCCTCGTCGTTCTCGAAAAAGGCCCCACCCCCGTCAAACGTTGCAGTGTTGACGCCGGGCCCCAGATTGATCGGCGGCTGCCAGGCGAAGTCGTCGTGAATGTTCGTTCGCCAGGAAGCCCAGATGTCGTCGCCCCCGACTCCGCCGGGGCGCTCGCTGACAAAGAACATCCAGTGACCGTCTCGAGAGAAGTGTGGCGCGCGTTCCCCGAAAGACGTATTGACCGGCGGCCCCAGATTCACGGGGAGGCCCCACGGGTCGTCAACACTGTTGCGCTGCGAGACCCAGATGTCGATGGAACCGAAGCCGCCGGGTCGATCCGAACTGAAGTACAGGCTCAGCCCTTTCTTGGAATCGGCCGGCGCGAAATCGTTGAACGGCGAATTGACGATGGGCCCGAGGTTCACCGGAGCAGACCAGTCCGAAAACTTCGAGGCAGCATCGGCATTGTACTCGACCAGACCCAGCACTAGCAGGACAGTCAGAGCGAGGCTGATGCTGTAAATGTTACCTTTCATGGCGTCTCCTTGTGTGCCTGGTTAAACCGGGCGAGATGTTGTGAATGGAAAAGTCATACGGTCCAGTTGTCCTCCAGAACCTAAGGCGTGAATCGGGTCTGAAATGCGACACGCTCTGATAATCACGCGCACATTTCATTCGCGATGGGGAACCTTTGGAGTGCGCAAGCTTGCTTCGCGCAAGGCCAGAGGAGGACTACCCATCTGGAGCTCAAAGATTCGGCCAGTTCTATTCAATCGCTATAGACAAGCTCTCACCCTACGGACGCAATTTCCCTCTGCTCTCCCTCACGAGACTTCGGAAAAGGTCGGAAGCGTTTGAATTTCACTCAATGAAGAGAATCATGTGAGTGCCATGACCGTCCGGCGAAGCAAGCTTCGCCCAACCAAGGCGGCAGCAAGCTGACGCACTCCAAAACACGTCGCAGTAATAGCGACTTGCGGTGCTAAGGTGGCAGGCACCATGCATTTGTGCTATTTTGGTCAAGATCCCGGGAAAATGCTTCATGTCATCCAGCCAGGAAATCACGCAGCTGCTCTGCGATTGGGGCGAGGGCGATGAGCAAGCCCTGGCAAAGCTGACGCCGCCGCTCTCGGCGCGGGCAAATAGGCTGAGTTCCAGGACGCCGACCGGGCGCTGGCAGGATCGCGGGCGCCCATCGATACCGCTATCGCCCTCAACGGTCCCTCTCCAGAGCTGGTAGCTGGCACGAAGACTCGCGAGATCATCGGTCAGCCCTGCTCAACCGAAATATCAAGTGTGCAAGACAGATGGCTCAGGCTCTCCGCGTTGCCCATGACGCGAGAATCACCCACCGCGACATCGAACCTGAAAACGTCAGGACGTCAGCAAAAAGCCATGAAACTTGCCGTCAGCAGTCATGTAACTTCCAACAACGTTCCCTTGAGGGTTGATACCTTGGCCGTACGTCGCCACAGCGCCGGGGAAATCAATGGATGTGAACTCGCCACCGTTTAGCAGGAACGCGTGAAATTTGCCATCGGCGCTTTGATACGTTCCGACAACATCGCCGCGCGGGCTGATAGCTCGCGGCTCAGTGAACAGACTGTCTGGGAAATCCAGCGGAGTGAAGGTGTGTTGGTAGAGCAGGTATCCGTGAACCCTGCCGTCGCCACTTTGGTAGCGTCCCACGATCGTGCCCTCGGAGTTAATGCCCATTGCCCATGTGTAGATCGCGCCGGGGATATCGATGGATGTGAACTCGCCATTCCTTAGCAGATATCCGCGCGAACCGGTGGTGAGACTGGTAGAACCAGTATTGTAGGCTCCCACGATATCGCCGCCAGCGTTAATCCCAAGCGCGAAGCTAATCGTCGCGCCGGGAGGATCGAAGGAGTTGAAAGCGCCCGTCCTCAAAAGATATGAATGGCCGAACGCCCCTGCGAAGTAACCTCCCACGATATCGCCCTTAGGATTGATCGCGTTGGCAAACGTGCCCCCAGTAGAGCTAGGATGATCGAACGAAGTGTATTCGTTCCCCCTCAGCAGGAAACCATGAGCTATATTATCGGCAGCCGTCCGATACGCCCCCACGACATCGCCGAGAGGATCGATTCCGAGCCATCTGGCGGGACCGCCAGTGGCAGTAGCGTTAGGGAAATCGATTGACGTGAAGATAGCAGACCCTGCCTGAACCGCTGACGATTCGTTGATGAGTGTTGCTATCGAGAGCATTGCGAATCCAACTGTTAAGAGTCGGTTTCTTTTTGTAGTCATCGTTAGTCTCCTATGATTGTTTGTCTCCTTCGGGTCCTCTTGGGCGGTGGCGTATGCTTTGAGTTTTTCCGCCAGCACAAGCTTGGCAAAATCTCCTTGTGCGCCTGGTTAAACCGGCGAGATGTTGTGAATGGAAAAGTCATACGGTCCAGTTGTCCTCCAGAACTTAAGGCGCTGAATCGGGGTCTGAAATGCGACACGCTCTGAGAATCACGCGCACATTTCATTCCCCGATGGGGGAACCGGAGGAGACGTTGATCGTCTTAAATCTGACAGTTCAGTGGGGCGCCACGCGTATCCGTATCGCCTAAGTTGGCAGGCCCCATCCATTTGTGCTATTTTGGTGCAAAGATCCCAGGAAAACGTTTCATGTCATCCAGCGAGGAAATCACGCAGCTGCTCCGCGATTGGGGCGAGGGTGATGAGCAAGCCCTGGCAAAGCTGACGCCGCTGCTCTATGCGGAACTGCATCGCATGGCACACCGGTACATACGGCGAGAGCGTTCCAACCACACGCTGCAAACGACCGCGCTGATCAACGAAGCCTACGTGCGCCTGATCGACTGGAAGAATGTCCGCTGGAAGAACCGTGCGCAATTCTTCGGTGTGGCGGCACGACTGATGCGCCGGATTCTCGTGGATTTTGCCCGCTCGCGAAATTACGCGAAACGCGGGGGCGGCGTACGTATGGTGATTTCGTTGGAGGAGGCGCCCGCCGTTTCACGCGATCGGGCTCGCGAGATCGTGGCTCTCGATGAGGCACTTCAAAGCTTGTCCGTCATCGACCGACGCAAAAGCGAAATTGTAGAGTTACGGTTCTTCGCTGGATTGAGCCTGGAGGAAACGGCTGAAGTACTGAAAGTATCATCCCGGACGGTTCTTAGGGAATGGGATCTGGCGAAAGCCTGGCTCAGTCGTGAGCTGGGTTCAAGGAAAGAGATATGAAGCCGGAACAGTGGAAGGAGATCGAAAGACTCTACCATGCTTCCATCGAATTGCAACCGGACCGGCGGACACGCTTTCTTGCTGAAGCCTGCGCGGACATCGAGCTCCGCCGGGAAGTGGAGTCGCTTCTCGCCTCCCGCGATCAGGGACTGAGCTTCGTCGAACGGGCAGGCGTGGACGTGGCCGCTGACATTATCGATCGAAATCACACCGAACCGCTCATCGGCCGCCAAATCGGGCATTACCAGGTGCTCTCTTTGATCGGAGCCGGAGGAATGGGAGTGGTCTATCGGGCCCGCGACACCCGACTGGGCCGCGATGTGGCGCTGAAAGTCCTGCCCGAGGAATTCTCCAGGGACCGCGACTACCTGGATCGTTCCGAGCGGGAAGCGAAGCTGCTCGCTTCATTGAGCCATCCCAACATTGCCGGGATATACGACCTGGAGGAATCGGAAGCCGTTCGGTGTCTGGTCCTGGAGTTCGTCGAGGGTGAGACATTGGCGGGCCGGCTGAAGCGAGGCCGGATCCCTGTGGCTGAAGCGCTCGTCATCTGCCGTCAGATTGCGGAGGCGCTGGAAGCGGCGCACGAGGTAGGGATCGTGCATCGGGATCTGAAGCCGGGAAACGTGATGATCACGCCCAACGGGGTCGTGAAAGTGCTGGACTTCGGGATTGCGAAGATGATGTCGACGGACGCGCCGCCAGTTTCACCGGACAGCATCAGTGTGGGCGTGGTACTGGGTACGCCGTCATACATGAGCCCGGAGCAAACCCGTGGCAAACACGCCGATAAACGCACGGATATTTGGGCGTTTGGATGTGTGCTCTACGAGGCGCTGACGGGAAAGAGGGCCTTCGAGAAAGAGACGGTCACCGACACGCTGGCAGCTATCGTAGAACGAGAACCGGATTGGAGCGCGCTACCGAGGATGGTTCCCGCAAGAGTTGAGGATCTGCTGCGCCGTTGCTTGCACAAGGATCTTCTCTGGAGGCTACGCGATATCGGCGATGCCCGTATTGAGATCGCCAGCGATCAGAACCAGCCACAGAGAGACATCCCGGTAGTGGAGCGGCACGTGCCCAGCAAGCGTCTCGTATGGATATCGAGCATCTCGCTCCTGGCGCTGATCGCTGGGCTGCTCGTACTGTGGAGGTTGCGCCCGGAGCCGCCATTCCTCGAGATGCGCCTCGAAATCACCACTCCGCCGAGCGCGGATCCAGTGTCCCTTGCGATTTCCCCGGACGGGCGCAAGCTAGTCTTTGTCGCCACTCACGAAGGGCGATCGCGCTTGTGGCTGCGTTCGCTGGGTTCCGTTTCGTCGCGGCCGCTAGAGGGGACCGACGGCGCGTCGTGCCCGTTTTGGTCGCCCAATAACGGCTCCGTCGGATTCTTTGCAGACGGCAAGCTCAAGCGGATCGATGTCGACAGTGGATCTGTCCGAGTATTGGCGACGGCGCTGGCTTGCGGCGGCACGTGGAACGCCGATGACACGATACTCTATTCAGCTCCGATGTTCGGTCCGATCAGCCGAGTCTCCGCAACAGGTGGAGGGCCGGCCCTGCCGACACGTGTGAACGTGACGCGCACTGACCCGCCCCGTCATACACGTCACCGTTTGCCGCAGTTCCTCCCCGATGGGCGTCACTTCCTCTACTACGCCGCAGGTAGTCCCGAAGCTCGCGGTATTTACGTCGGCGATCTCAGTGGCTCCGAGCCCCGGCGGTTGCTCGATGCCCATACTGCCGCAGTATATGTATCCTCCGGTCACCTGCTCTTTGTCCGGCAGGGGACGCTCTTTGGCCAGGCATTCGATCCCGTCGGAACGGTATTGAGCGGGAATCCGTTTCCAGTAGACGAACGTGTGGCGTTTGACCCTGCGAAATACGCGGCGGCAGTGTCAGCATCGTCCACGGGCATCGTCATCTATCGCGCCGGCTCGGCGGCCGGCAGGCGGCAGTTCCTGTGGCTCGATCGATCCGGGAAGGAGATTGGGAGAGTGGGCGATCCTGATAACGCGGATCCACTGGACCCATCACTTTCACCCGACGAGCACCGTGTCGCGTTGTATCGAACGGTAAACGGGAGACCGGACATCTGGTTGCTGGAAACCGGGCGCGCCGCCGCCCCCAGTCGCTTCACGTCTGAGGAGATTACCGGTGTTGCGGGTGCGGGTGCTATCCGTCCGATCTGGTCGCCCGATGGAAGCAAAATCGTCTTCGCGTCGATTGCGAAGAAAGTTACCGATTTGTTTCGCATGTCGGTCAGCGATGGAAAGGCGGAATTATTACTCGAGACGGACCAGCCCAAGGCCGCCACGGACTGGTCGACCGACGGCCGCTTCCTTCTTTATCGCAGCAGCGACCCGAAGACGGGTTGGGATATCTGGGCATTACCAATGGACGGGAGCGGGAGGCCGGGGACTCGGGTGCAGGTTGTGCGAACGAATTTCGATGAGACGAACGGGCAACTCTCTCCTGACGGGAGGTGGGTCGCCTATCAGTCGAACGAGACGGGACACTTCGAGATCTACGTGCAGCCGTTTCCCGGCCCTGGACCCAAGTCGGCAGTTTCCAGAAATGGAGGCGCCCAGGTGCGCTGGCGACGGGACGGCAAGGAATTGTTCTACGTCGCGCTGGACGGCCGACTGATGGCGGTTCCGATGCGATTCGCGTCAAATGGCCAGTCGATCGAGGTGGGAGCACCTAGGGTGCTGTTCACCACTCATATAGGCGGCGCCGCTCGGGGTGCTGACAGGCAGCAGTACATGGTCTCCCCCGACGGCCAGCGGTTTCTGATGAACACGATTATGGAAGAAGCCAGCTCGCCTATCATCGTCCTCTTGAATTGGAAGGCCAGCCCCTGATACCACCAAGACGCAAAGACACGAAGAAACACCAATCATCTAGAAGATGTACTTCAATGCCAGCTGAATGACGCGGGGCGAACCGGCCGAGGTGATTCGCGCAAAGGTGTTTGACGATAGATTGGCGTTCGGCTGGCCCAGGTTGACCCGGTTAAAAAGGTTGAACACTTCGGTCCGAAACTGCAGCCGCTGACGTTCAGAAAGCGCGAAGTTCTTTATCACTCCGAAATCGACCGTTGCCGAGCCGGGGCCGATCAGGATGTTGCGCCCGGCATTGCCGAATGTACCGGGCGGGTTCTGAGCAAACGCGGCGCGGGAGAAGTACTCGTTGATCAGCTCGCTCCTGGGCCGGTCCGTATCCAGGTGTGGATTGCCCACCAGGTCGGCGCGGTCCTGGTTGACCAGCGAGGCGGAATTGTCTCTTCCCGACAGCACGGTAAAAGGCCGGCCGCTCTCCAGCGCTATGATGCCGTTCGTCTCCCAGCCCCCGAAAAGATGTCTGACGACCGCGCCACTGCCTGCAAACTCGGGTAACTGCCAGATGAACGAACTCACGAAGCGATGGGCAATGTCGAAGCCGGAGAGCGCTTTTTCGGCGCGGATGTTAAAAGGATTCGCCGGACCATCGCCATCGCCGGACGAGTCGTCGAGCAGCTTGCTCCAGGTGTAGTTGCTCAACAGGGTAATGTTTCCCGAGAGACGCTTGTTCAGGGTGAGCTGCATCGAGTGATAAGTGGAGTTGCCCCGGCTGTTCTGGTCGGTGATCGCGGCAAAAGTCGGAGCCAGTAACCGGCGGCTATCGGCGGTGGCGCCGGGCGCACCGAAGATGGCGGGGTTGGCTTGAGTAGTCATGAACAAATGATTCCCCTTCGAGCCGACATAGGCCGCGGTAACGATGTAGCTTTCGAACAGCTCCCGCTGAAGATTCAGATTCCACTGCTGCACGACCGCATTCCGGAAATCCGGGTTCCACTGAGTTACCGTCAATGGAAGCAGAAAGCGGTATGCCGCCCGTTCTTCTTGAGTGCGCGGCGCGGTGAAGGGAAATGGATTGCCGGTCTCGGAGTACGGATTGTCCAGACCCAGCGGCGGGTTGTTGATGGTCAGCTTGATCGAGTAAGGCTGGTTGGTCGAGATCTGATTGTGCGCCTGCTGCCGAATCTGGGAGTAGAAGATGCCGTATCCGCCGCGCAGGCTGGTCTTGCCGCTGCCTGAAGGATCGAAGGCAAATCCGAATCTCGGCCCGAGATTCCCGAGGCTCTTTTCGATCGTAGCGCGCGGGATTCCAGGGTCGCCCGCGAAAAGAATACCAGGGGGCGCATTGGGGAAAATCGTGGATTGCTGGCCGAGACGGACCTGCGAGAATTTGTCGTCGAGATCAATGAAGGGGAGATAAGGATCCCAGCGCAGGCCGAGGTTCAGGGTCAGGCGTGGGGAGATTTTCCAGTCATCCTGCACGAAAAGCGCGTACTCGGTGGCGCGAGGCCGATTGCTGTCTTCGGCGATTTGCTCGGTCTGAGTCGGCCTTCCGATCATGAAGTCGGCCGCCGCGTCGCCGGTAAATGTCGCGCGGAAGCGCACGAAGGGGTCGCCGCGAAAGAGTTCCTGGAGATCGAGGATCGATCGGCGGAGATCGCCGCCTATTCGTATGAAATGCTTTCCACGGTCGAGGCTCAGGGCATTCGAAAACTGGAAGCTCTTGCGGAAGTGATTCAAAGGAAAACGGGAGAACGCCTGAAAATAGCTGTCGACCTGCGTGTCGTGACCGGCCGGAGCGTCCGCGGTGAAAGCCCTGGTGAATTGGGCTCCAAAGTCGTTCCAGGTCTTGTTTCCCGGGACAATGGAGAGCTGGCGCCGGTCGATGTCGTTGTAGGAAAACGTGAAGCTGTTGACGATCGTGGGGCTGAAGATATGAGTATCGATGACCGCCACATTCCAGTTGCTGTATTCGATCCGGGCCAGAAAGCCCGGAAGGTTCCCCGTGGCCTCGTCCCGATCGTTGAAGTTGTAGAGCAGTCGCCCCGAGAGGTGATTGGCCGGCGTGAAATGGTGATCGAGTTTGGTAATGAACTGATCATCGTCGATGCGCTCCTGGCTCGCAAACGTGTACAAACCCTGCGCTCGATTAGGAAGCGGCACAAATGCCTCGAGAAATTTGAGCGAGGCCGGGTTCAGCCGGCTAGGCGGAATGACGCCATTGGGGAAATTGCCGCCCTGCGGATCGCGCACTGGCCGCCCCAGCGCCGAAAAATCGCCGCTGCGTTGCTCGGCGGTGAGAACCGTTGCGGTAACCGAGCCGGGCGCGCTGCGCTGTGACGTACGCTGGTAGGAGACAAAAAAGAAAGTCCGGTCTGTCCGGACAGGCCCGCCCAGCGTGCCGCCGAACTGGTTGCGCTTGAAAGGGGGGACGTTGTTGGCGAAGAAGTTTCGCGCATTGAGCACTTCGTTTCTGAGAAATTCGAACAGGGTGCCGTGGAACCGGTTGGTCCCGGAGCGCGTGACGGCATTCATGAAAGCCCCGGCATTTCTGCCCTTGTCGGCGCCGTAGGCATTGGTCTGGATGCCGAACTCCTCGAGCGCATCGGGGGATGGGAAAACCGCCGGCGTATTGAAATAGGGATCGTGATTGTCGCCGCCGTCGAGCGCGTAGTTGTTGGAGTTAGTCCGGGATCCGTTGATCGACACCGATTCGTTCTGGGCCTGGCCCTGCGCGGCGCGGCCGCCGGAGCCCGCCACGAGATACTGGAGCTGCAGGGGATTGCGGCCGTTGAGCGGCAGGTCGACCATGCGCTGGGAATCCACAACCTCCTTCAGCGCACCCGACCGTGTCTCGACTTGAGTCAGCTCGGCCGCGACCGTGACGCTTTCGGAGACCGAGCCCACGGTCATCGCGATGTTGAGCCGGCGATTCTCATCCACTTGAACCTGGATGTTCTCCTGCAGAAAAGTCTTGAATCCCGGCGCCTCGCTCCTCACGGAATAGGTTCCGATGGGCAAATGCGACACCAGGTAATTTCCCTGGGCTCCCGAGAGGGTCTGGCGCACCGTACCGGTCTGGATATGGGTGACCGTGATGGTGGCGGAGGGTATGACACCCCCGGATGAATCGGAAACGGTTCCGAAGATGGTGACCGAGCCCTGCGCAGGCAAACTTGGCGGGATAGCCAGGATAATAAATAGCAAGACAGTCGTTCGAATCCGCATGGGTTCTCCTTTCAACCACGAAGACACGAAGACACAAAGAAACGCGAAGAACACTGTTGCGGGAAAAGGGGACGTCTCACCGGACGTCCCCATTTTACGGCCTACCAGTAAAGCTTTAACCCGACCTGCATCTGTCGCGGAGCGTTGACCTGATTGGTCACGATTCCAAAGGTGTTGCTGTTCAGGTTGGTGTTTCCGGTGCCGAAGACCGTCCGGTTGAAGATGTTGAAGATCTCCCAGCGGAAATCGAAGCGGACGTTCTCGCCCAGCTGGAAGCCCTTTGCGATGCTGATGTTCTCGGTCAGCGACGGAAACGCGCGCACCTTCGGGTTGTAGCGCGTGACGTTTCCGAACGCATCCGGCTGGGTCGGGAAGGCTGCGCGGTCCAGGAAACGGTCGACTCCCGGATCGAAGCCGTCGCCGGCAATCGCCCCGCGCCAGTTATCGTAGCCGTTGACTGTCGGCCGGGTCTGGCTGTTGAAAATCGGCAGCGGATTGTTGCGCGTGAGTGCGACCGGGTAGCCGCTCAGGTAGGCCTGGATCACCCCGAGGCGCCAACCTCCGAGTACGTGCGAGGCGAAGCCATCGGTGAGCCAGCGCCGTCCCGCGCCCCAGGGGAGCTCATAAAGCGTGTTCAGCTTGAGCGCGTGGGTCTGGTCGAACTGGCCGATCGACTTCTCGGCGCTCCGGTTGTACTGATCCTGGGCCCCGGTTCCGGTGAAGTACGAGTCCGAGTCGGTCAGGATCTTCGAGAAGGTGTAGTTCCACTGGAACAGCAGCCCCTGCGAGAAGCGCCGCTCGGCTTTGATCACCATGGCGTGATAGGCCGAATGGCCGCTCTTGTCGCCGTTCTGCGTTCCGGTCACGACGTTGAGGTACTGAGGAAAAGGACGCAGGGCCTGTGCGACGCTGCGGTTCTGCTGGATCGTAGGATCCGCGAAGTTGGGGTAAGGGAGAACTGATCCCGTTATCCTGCGCCAGCTGCGAGGTGGCCTGGGCGGCAAAAAGCGCGCGCGCGCCCGCTGCTCCCAGCCGGCTTACGTAACTATCCCAGACCGCCGTCGGCACCTGGTTCAGGTTGACGAGACCTGTCTGCAGATGGGTTCCGACGGTGGAATTGTAGGCCACCTCGAGCACGGTCGACGGGGTCAGCTGGTGCTGGATCGAGAAGGTATAGTAGTAGGTCTCCGGCCCTCGCGCGGCATCCTGCGGCTGCCAGTGATCGATGTTGTTGTTGTTCGAGAAGCTCGGGTCGATCAGAGGTGGCAGCGGATAAGAGGGGAGGCCGTTGTCCCAGTTGTAGAGCGAGGTGACCCCCTGGTTGGTCGTTTCGAACACGTATTGTCCGATGAAGCCGGCGAAGTGCCCCGAGCCGCTCACGACGGTCACTTTGGAAAACGAGCGGCCGAAGGCGGCTCGCAGCGCCGTCTTCTCGGTGGGCGCGAACGCGATTCCGAGACGCGGCCCGACCCCGCCATACCAGCCCGGCACCAGGCTGCGCACGTTCTCGCGCCCCGGGCCGAAGCCGGCGAAGCGGAGCGCGCCGGGGTAATTGTTGACCTTCGGGTTGGGCCGGTCCGGCGTGAAGTCGGAATACTGGTCGTCGTTCATCGAGACCGGCGGCAGGGTGAACTCGTACCGCAGCCCGAGATTGACGGTCAGGCGGCGGCTCAGGCGCCAGTCGTCCTGGAAGTAGAAGCCGTAGTAGCGATAGAGCTGCGGCACCGACCGGATCGTCTCGGTCCGGCCGAAAGTAGCCTCGCCGAGCAGGAAGGAAGCGAACGAGCTGCCGCTTGTGGCGCTGGTCGCGGCCGGAACGGACGTGCTCAGGAAGCTGAAGCCGGCGCGGCCCGCGATGTCCTGCTCGCCGAAGCCGATCGCCCGCTGGCTCTGGAACGAGACCCCCATCTTGAGGTTGTGTTTCCCGTGGTTGAGGCTGAAATCGTCCTTGTAAGACCAGAGCGGCTGCTCGGTCCCGTTGTCGGCCACGCCGCCCCAGGTGCTGAACTCGGTGAACGTGACGGCGGGAAAGTTCTTCGCGCAGTCGACCGCCCCCTTGAAGCAGAGGCCAAAGTCCCCGCCGACGTTGGGGGAAAGGCTGTCCTTGAAAAACTTGTTGCCGCCGATCGAGAAGTGGTTCAACGCCCGGTTCGAGAGTGTCCAGTCGTAGCTGAACCGGTAGGCAGACGTGTTGAAGACCTGCACCTGGCCATCCCAGAGCGGCAGGGGCAGGCCCGGCGGGCCGGCGGAGCTGAGTTGCTGGGAGTATCTCGTGATGTTCATGAAGTAGCCCAGATGGTGCTTGGGCGAAAGCGTGTGGTCGATCTTGACGCTTCCCTTGGTCTGCGGATTCAGGATCGTTCCCGAAGTCACGATATAGTTGTTGCGGACGTAGTCCGGCGTTCCCGGCAGCGCGCCCCGGTTCGGCTGGACTGCCTGGCCGTATTTCATCACCTGCCGGCTGAACGCGCTGAAGCGGTTCTGCGGGATGATGTTGTTGGGAAAGGGATCGCGGATGAAACCGGTGCCGCTGGGGTTCGGGCGGGTAGTGGCGGGGTCGTAAATCTGCAATAGTCGCCCGCTGGCATCCACCCACTTGGAGAAATCGCCGTCGTACATCTCCGGCGTCGGAATGCTCCGGATCTGGTCGTTGGCGCCCTCGCGGTTGCGGAATCCCTCAAAGGCGAAGAAGAAGAAGGTCCGGTTTCTTCCATCGTACAGCTTGGGCACAAACACCGGGCCCCCCAGGCTCGCGCCGAAGTCGTTCTGCTTGTAGACCGATTTGGTTTGAGGGAAGAAGCCGCGCGCGTCCAGAGCGTCGTTGCGGAGAAAGTCGTAGGCCGTGCCATGGAGCTGATTCGTCCCGGACTTGGAGACGAACGTCATGACTCCGCCGCCGGCCTGGCCGTACTCCGCCTTGAAGCCGTTGGTGTCGACCGTGAACTCCGTAATCCCCTCGACCGAGGGCGCGGTATAGGTGATCTCCGCCGCGTCGGCCGACCGGTTAGTCGTCACCGAGATGCCGTCGAGCGTCGCGTCCCAGGCCGCCGCCTGGCCTCCGCCGAGCGAGATGGTGTTGCCGCGCCCCTTCGACTCTGACGTGATGTTGACCAGGTCAAACGGACTGCGCATCGCCCCGAGGACAACGAGCGGCAGTTCGTCCACCAATCGGTTCTGGACGGCGGTCGAGATCTTGGCATTTTCGGTTTGAATCTGCGCCAGCCCGGGCTGACCTCCACCACCTCCGACATCTCGCCCAGCTGCAGCTTGACGTCCAGACGAAGGGTCGTTGCGGCCGCGACGACCACGTTGTCGCCGACGTGCCGTTTGAAGCCCGTCAGAGTGACCTGGACCTGGTAGGTGCCGGGCGGAACGGGGACGTTGTACTCGCCGCCTGCCGTGGTGATCGTCGTCTTTTTCACATTGGTGGCAGTGTTGGTCACAAGTACCTCGGCGCCGGGAATGACCGCGCCGGTCGGGTCGGACACCACGCCGGTAATGTTTCCATACTCGGTTTGGCCCGATAGCGAAATCGGGATAACAAGCAGGCCCAGAAGCAACAGCGGGAGACGATTCGGGGAACGCCGCATGATTCAGCCTCCGATTGTGAGGGTTTCTCGCGAGCCAGGGACGATCCAGTTATAAGCTGATCGCGAGGCTCAACTGCAAGAAGAGCATTCTTCGGGTCACTTAACCCTGCACATTTGGAGCCAGTCACCGAATTTCTGTCACGCGCTAGAACGTTACGGCAGGGCGAAGGTCAGGATCGAGGAGCTTGCCGCCACCGCGACGTACTGTTTTCCGTCGAGCAGGTACGTGATCGGCGGCGCCACGACGGCGCCTCCGGTTTGAAACCGCCAGAGCGGCTTGCCCGATCGGGCGTCGAGGGCAAAGAGGTAACCTTCGCGATCTCCTGCAAAGACCAGCCCGCCGGCGGTGCTCAGCAGCCCGCTGGTGGGAGGTGTCACCAGGGGAAACTTCCATTTTGTTTCACCAGTCGAGGGATCGACCGCAATGATCGAGCCTGTGCTGGGATCGGTCGGGATTCCCGCGACCGTACTTCCCTGATACCACTGTCCCTTCGACGTAGCCCTGTTTTGTCCTGTAGTAAATCTGGCAGCCGTCGGTTGAATTGAAGTAATACAGACCGGTCTGCGGGCTGTACGTGGTGGCCTGCCAGTTGTGACCCCCTCCGAGGCCGGGGCACGATTTGTTGCCCTCCTCGGTCGGATCTTGCCCGGGAACCAGCTTCGGCCGTCCATCGGCGCCGATTCCCTCGGCCCAGGTCACCTTGGTGTACGGTTTCGCAAGGAGCAGTTTCCCATTGGTGCGGTCGAAGGCGTAAAAGAAGCCGTTTCGATTGGCCATCACGACCGCCTTTACCTTGCGGCCGCCCGAAGTGAGGTCCATCAGAACAGGATCGCTGATTGAATCCCAGTCATGGACGTCGTGAGGAGTGAACTGGAAGTGCCATTTCAGCTTTCCCGTATCGGCGTCCAGCGCGACCAGGCTGCAGCTGTACAGGTTGTCGCCGGGCCGGTCGTCCCCGTACATATCCGGGCCAGGATTCCCGGTGCCCCAGTAGACGAGATTGAGCTCGGGGTCGTAGGTTCCGGTGATCCAGCTGGACGCGCCGCCGCGCTTCCATGAGTCTCCGGCGCCCCCAGGTATCGCCTCCCGGCTCTCCGGGCTCGGGTATGGTCCAGAAGCGCCAGACGCGCTTCCCGGTATCGGCGTCGTAGGCATCGATGAAGCACCGGACACCGAACTCGGCGCCCGCGATGCCGACGATCACCAGGTTCTTCACGATCAGAGGCGCCACGGTTGCGCTGTAGCCTTTTTTGAAGTCGTCAATCTTCGTCTCCCAGATCACGCCGCCCGTCTTGCGATCGAGCGCGACCAGCGTAGCTTCGATGTTCACCTTGAAGAGCCGGTCACCCATCGTCGCGAAGCCGCGATTGACCTGACCGCAGCAGAGATTCAGCCCGCGGGGCGCCGATTTGTGATAGTGCCACAGGGATCGGCCGGTCAAGAGATCCAGGGCAAAGGCGTGGTTGCTCGGGGCGGTGACGAACATCTGGCGATCGAACACGAGCGGCGTGGTTTGGAGCTTGCCGCTGACGTCGCTCTGGAACGCCCAACGAGTCGCAAGCCGAGCGACGTTTCCGGTGTTAATCTGCGAGAGCTCGCTGTAGCGCCAGCCGGAATGATTCTTTCCGTACGTCAACCAGGTGGACGAATCGTTGTTCGGGAGGGCTGCCAGCGCCATTACCAAAAGCTGCCAGAATCTGATCATTGGTTTTTCTCCGTGCCGCGCAGGCGGCTCAAGTAGGCGAGCAGGTCGTCCAGCTCCGCCGGTGTGAAACGGCGGCCATAATCTTCAGGCATGAGCGATCGAAACTCTCTCCGAATTTCGGATACTTCGCTGCGCAGGAACGAGTGAAAATTCTCGGCAGCGTCCATCAACTGGGCCGAGAAGTTATCAATTCCTTTCTGCACGCCCATAATTTCCTTCCCATCGCGGGTAACCACGCGCAGGGTGGCGTAATCGGGCAGAAGGTCGGCGTTCGGCGACACGATCGATTCCCGCAGATAAGCCAGACTCCTTTGGCGCCCGACGCGCGTCAGGTCAGGGCCTAGCCGGCCTCCCTTGTTGTCCACGCGATGGCATTGCCCGCAGCGCCCCTTTTCCGAGAACAGTTTCTGGCCGGCTGCCGGATCGCCCGCGGCGGGAGTGCTCGTGTGCTGGGATATCGAACGGATATAGGACACCACGCGCCAGATATTGTCCTCGCCCATGCTTTCGGCGTATCCATTCATCTCGGTCCCTCCCACACCCTGGGAAATGACCCGGTATAGATCCGAATCCTGGTCCCCGGCGGAATAAACTCCGAGAGTGAGGTCGGGACCGCGTCCTCCCTGGGCCTTGATGCCATGGCAAGGGGAGCAGTAGATCCGAAACATGCCACGCCCTGTATCGGCCGCTTGCGGGTCGGAGGCGAAGGGATTTTTTTGCTGCGCCGCGAAGGCTGCGGAAACCAGGAAGAGGAGAACAGTGAGTCGTTTCATGATTTTCACCAAGCTTCGCAAAACCAAGGCTGTTAGTGTCTTCGAGTCTTCGTGGTTAATGCGGAGGAAACAACCAACCTCTAAGACACGAAGTCGGGATACCGAACCACTTCCAGAAAGTCCTTTATGATGCGCGCGGTCAGTCCCCAGATCTCATGAGGCGCAAAGGAATAAAAATAGACGTCGAGCATTTTACCAGAACGCATCATGCGCTCCACCCGCATCTTGTCGGGATCGGTGAATACCTGAAATGGAACCTGAAGGATCTCGGCTACTTCCCGCGCTTGCGGCTCGGTTGTGAAGGCCTGTTCAATGAAGCCGACAAAGGGAGCCACCAGGTATTCGCTGCTGGAGACATAGTCGTGAAAGCGCCCCAGGAGTTCGATCTGCGTGTCATTGATTCCGACCTCCTCGAATGTCTCGCGCAGTGCCGTCCGGTCAAGACTCTCGCCATCCAGGCGCATTCCTCCGGGAAAGGAGATCTGGCCTTTGTGAGTTCTCACGTCCTGAGTGCGCCGCGTGAGCAGAATGTGAGGTTTCCCCTCGCGCTCGAAGACAAGGAGCAGCACCGCCGCCTCGCGGGAGAATCCAGTGGTCAGCCGGCGCTGCTCCACCTCGGCGAGACGCTGGCGGATCTGATCGCGCAACCCCATCAATTTTTTACCACGAAACGCAATAATCAAATGAGGCAGTGCGCAACCCCCGACTTACTGCCTACTGCTCTTTCGCTTGCGTTTTGATGAGCCACACCTCGGCGACCTGGCAACCGCGTCCGTTGCCGCCCAGGCCTGGCGTCCGATACCAGCTCAAGTTCAGCTCGCCATCGCGTGTGGCCGGGGCGGGAATATCGAACTCCACCGGACGGGGCGGATTCTCTCTCTTGATAAACGGATGGATTTCGATTTTTTCGTCTGCAACCAGACGAATCTCAGGCGCCGGGCTCTCCACAGCATACACGATGCGGATCCTGTAACGGGACGACGGATCCAGACCGGTGTAGCGCATCCGCAGCGGCGCATCATTCAGCGCTTCCGCGTAAGTCCACCACGAAGTGGGTCCGTCAGGCCGGTATGCGAATCCCGACCAGCGCCGATTCGAGGAATGCCGGGTCCTTCTCGAAACCAGCGCCGCGCACGAGGTGAGGTTGTCGTTGAGGATTGCCCAGATCATCGTAGAAGCCGCCCGGACCCGGATTCGTCCTGTTGACGATAGCCTCAATGCCGCTCAACCGTTCCTGTTCCTGTTCGCGCCGGCGCAGCTCGTCAAATTGGCGCTCGAGCCATGTGCGGCTATTAAGGGGCATGTCGAGCGTGTCCAGATTGGCGCCTCTTCCGACCGCTATGGCTTTGTAGCGCGACACACTCAATTGCATACGAATGCTCTGGAACAAGGCTTCAGCCAGCTCGAAAATCCGTGCCCGCCAGTCTTGTGAAACCGGTTGCATGACAGCCCGCGCCAGAATGGCTTCAGCATCGCGCATGGCCTTCAGCGATCCGGTCTTCGGAGCGTAGCGCAACGCGTTCATGGCGCTTTCTTCCAGCGCGGTTTCGTGGAGCAGGCGGCTCCGCGTATAGGCGTCGTAATAGGCCCGGTAGAGCGTTTGCTGGAAACGCCAGTTGAGCAGCTCCTGGGGCGTCGCCTTCTGCTCCATCGATTGAAACTGCTGCAGCGTGGTATGAACCTGTCCGCTGTTAACGAGCACGCCTTCCCAATTCTTTTCGAGCGCCAGGAGTCCCTGCGCGTAGTCGTCAACGTAACGCTCTCCGATGAAGTAGCGGCTGTACTCTCTTAAGGTCTCGACCACATCCGTGTTCGGATCCCAGCCCAGCGCGCTCCAGACGATCTTGTTGACATCGTCGTTGCACCCTTCGGAGTACGTGAGAAAACCATTGGTATGCTCCTGGAACAGCCGGAATATTCGTGCCTGGCCGAGAGGGCGCGGGTTGATGATCTCGCGCGCCTCGGTGATGGCATAGGCCATGTCCCAGTCCGGAACCGGATACTGGCACTGCCGGCTGTGGGTGATGTCAGGATAGTCACGAATGGGGTACTTCGTGGGAACCAGGGCTCTGAGCTGGGGAAGGGAGAGGCGGATCTGCGGACCGAATACGACGCCGGTCAGCCATGAGGGTTGCCCGGTTTTCAGGATGTCGATGAATTCATCCATCCAGGCCTGGCTGAAGCTTTGAGGCGAGACCCACATCTGCGCCTTCGGGTGATAACGCCGCAGCGCCTGAGTCTGTTTTTCCAGCAGCGCCATCAGGTGTTTCGGTTGCGTATGACCCGGATCGCCTCCCGGGACGAATATGGCATCGATGCGGGGCAGCTGCTTGAAGACTTCTCCCCACTCGTTCAAGGCAAAGTCGACGGTCTTGGGATCGGAGTAATCACGGTCCATTGCGGGGTACCAGATCCAGACATCGAGGCCATAGTCGTCCAGCAGCTGTGACATCCGTTTCATCATTTCCATCGGGGGCAGAGGGAAATGCGGGCTGTCTGCCGCATCATCGGAACGGGGCGGGATCAGTTCGATGGCATTGGTGCCGAAGACCGCAAGGTCACGAATGTACTGTTCCCACACCGGCAGTGACCAGCCGTCGTAGGAATTGGTCTTGGGTCGATAGCCCAGCTGGTGCCCGCGCAGAGCGGTCTTGGGAGCCGTGGCGAGATCCAGGCCGTCCGGAATGCGAACGCTTCCTCGGGTCATGCGCAGTTCCCGGAGCAGGCGCCCCACTCCGAAGAGCACTCCCCGGGAATCGTTCCCGATCACGAAAACCGCAGGAGCAGGACGGTTTCTTTCGATCCGGATGCGAAATCCTTCAGCTCCGGCCGGCCCGCGATCGGCTTTAGGCTGCTGCGCAGCCGCTGCAAAGCGACTGAGAGAGCTTGCCGTGCCGATTGCAATAACGGCGGTTGATCCCGGGGGCCACGACTCGCTGGTACGCCATCGGATCTGGCTCCGCTCTTCTACCTCTTCGACGAGCATCGCCAGGGCCTTTTTTTCTCGCCCGGTGAGATCCGGAGGCGAGACCACGACGGCATGGGTCAAGTCGACTGAGTCCTGCCGGACCTGAACGGCGCCGCTCGGGCCGGTCGAAAACAGAATGAGCAATGACGCAATAGCGCAGGCCTTAGCCCGGTTTCCGAGAGACATCGTCGGTCAATCCTCTGTGGTGTTCGGGTTCGTAGAATAACCGCAAAGCCTCCAGGACGCAAAGACTCCTGCCAACTATCTGGTGCCTTCGTGTCTTCGCGGTCAGGCTTTTATGACGCGGGGCGATTGCGGGGTTTGAAGAGCTTGAAGGGACTCTTGACGGCCTTGACGACTCCACGTCCGAGGCGCCTTGGGAATGGCTGGCGGGTAACAGTCTTGCTGGACGACGCTTTGCGCATCGATTGAGAACTCTTGCCCGCCTTCACTCCGCTTTTTCGACCTCCCGCTTTGTTCACACGCGACGCCGGCCGGGATTTTGGCGGGACTCGCATGGAAGCAGCGCCCGCCGGTCTTTCCGGTGTGCGTAGCGCTGTGTTCCCGCGAGGCGTGGTAGGAATCAGCGAAGCGGTCTGCACGGATGCAGCTGGAGACGTTTCACCCGGCGAATCGAGACGGGCTTTGACGATAAATCGCTTGGGCGCGTCACCCACGTAGTAGAAGGGATAACAGGTAACGAGGGTGAGGGTAGGGGAAGAGGAGTCTTTCAGCACGCGCAGATCGGTGGGCTTGACGATTTGAATGTCATCCACGCGATATTGATAGACTCCGCTCAGAGTTGTGACCGTAACGAGGTCCTCTTTGGAAAGATCCTTCAGCCCTCGAAAAAAACTGTCCCTGTGGCCGGCAATGCCCAAGTTGCCCGGCTCTCCCGGCAGTGCGGTTCCCTCGATGCGACCGACCGCGCGGTTCAGGGTCAGCTCGTCGGTTCCCTCGAGAACCATGACCGAAAGGTCAATCGCAGGTATCTCAAGCCTGGCGATGGGTTCAATGGTGTCGGAACCAACACTTTCTTCATAGGCGCGCACGCGCTTGATGGACCACCCGTGCTGGTCGGGAGCTTCCTCTTGAAAAGCAGGCTCCTGTCTGGGAAGGACGGGTTGCTTGATCTCGGGAGGCGCCTGAGGCGAGGGATCCTTCTTCGAGGGTAAGGCCAGGTGACCGAGGAAGCCGCCTATGGAAAAGGGCTCTCCCTTCAGTGCCTGGTTGAAGGCCCAGTGATCATACGCCTGGTAAAAACTGGAATGGATCGCAGACGCCGCATAGCTCCCCAGGGCCAGGATGCCGGCGACTATAAGGAAGCGCTCCCAGAGCAGGAGAAATCTCCAACCCCATCGTTTGCGCCACAAGGGATCCAGAAATTCCCGGAGCGATTGTTTCGAAGGGATGCGCGGCATCGTATTCACAGACCAGGAAATGACAGCGCCTTTTAGAGCAATCCGTATGCCATGTCACTCGCCCTTCGATATCGCCTGTGGGTTGAGGCAATTACCCCCAAGGTCGACCTTGTCCGTGTCGGAGCAGACCCGGGGGGTGTCGGGAAATCTTTCCTGTGACGATATGATGATTTCCTTGATGCCATCACTTGACGAGCGGTGGTTTGACACCGTACCTTCCCCAACGGTACGATAACCCGCACGTCAACTTGGGTACGGAACAAGTGTATGACCAGCCCTGACACGCGCGCGCTGCATGGATTTCACCCGCCGTTCGCAACGTATCAGCTCGACGCGGCTTATGACGAGATGTTTGAAGGCGTCGATGCGCCGCGAGCTCATTACGAGGAGCTCTACAGGCGGTTGCTCGAGTTGCCGGCGGAGCAGCTGCGCGGCCGGCAGCAGGCGGCGGATCTGTCGTTTCTCCATCAGGGGATCACATTTACGGTCTACGGACGCGATGAGGGAACCGAGCGCATATTTCCGTACGACCTGCTGCCGCGTATTATTACCAGCTCCGAATGGCAAGTCATCGAGCGCGGATTGATTCAGCGGATCACGGCGCTCAACATGTTTCTCAAGGATGTATACCACGATGGACGCATCCTGGCCGATCGTGTCATCCCACGTGGGCTGGTCTATACCTGCCGGCATTTCCGGCGCGAGATGCGGGGCCTCCACGTTCCGCGCGACATCTACATCTCCGTAGTCGGCACGGACCTGGTGCGGCTGGCTGATGGTCGATTCGCCGTACTGGAAGACAACCTGCGGGTGCCCAGCGGAGTGTCGTACATGCTGGCGAATCGCCAGGTGATGAAGCGCGTCTTTCCCAACCTTTTTGAAAACTACGGCGTGCGCCCGATCGATCACTATGGCCAGGCGCTGCTGGCGGCTTTGAAGGCGCTTGCTCCCGGGCAACGCGGCGATCCCACGGTCGTTCTGCTCACCCCGGGGGTCTTTAACTCCGCCTATTTCGAGCACGCCTATCTTGCCCACCAGATGGGAATCGAACTGGTCGAGGGGCGCGATCTGGTTGCGCACGAGAACTTCGTTTACATGCGGACGACCGCGGGGCTGCGGCGCGTCGACGTCATCTACCGCCGGATCGAGGACGATTTCATAGATCCTCTCGGCTTTCGCCCGGACACGCACCTTGGCGTGCCCGGTCTTTTCAATGCGTACCGCGCCGGTAACGTGGCGCTGGCAAACGCGCTGGGAAACGGCATAGCGGACGACAAAGCAATTTATGCCTTTGTGCCCGCGATGATTCGCTACTATCTTAGCGAAGAGCCGATTCTGCCGAACGTCGAAACCTACCTCCTCGCCGATGAATCGCAGCGGCGCTACGTCCTTGAGCATCTCGAAGAACTGGTGGTCAAGGCCGTCGGCGAGTCGGGCGGCTACGGCATGCTGATTGGGCCGCACAGCAGCGCAAGCCAGAGGGAGGAATTCCGGCGCCGCATCGTCGCCGATCCGCGTAACTACATCGCCCAGCCGACTCTTATGCTTTCGCGCGCCCCGTGCTTCGTGGACGGACAGGTCGAAGCGCGCCATGTGGATCTGCGCCCATACATCTTGCGCGGAGAGGAATTCGTGATCGTCCCCGGAGGTTTGACGCGGGTGGCGCTTCAGCGCGGATCGCTGGTTGTCAATTCTTCCCAGGGGGGCGGAAGCAAGGATACCTGGGTGTTAGACTGAGTAGACAGCGATTCTTGGCGTTTCTTCGTGTCTTTGAGTCTTAGTGGTATTGGTTAGAGCGTCTTGGCGGTCTGATGCTGTCTCGAGTTGCGGACAACCTTTACTGGATGAGTCGCTACCTGGAGCGGGCGGAGCACACCTGCCGCCTGCTCGATGTCCAGCTTTTCCTGATGCTCGATCAATCTCTGGGATCGGCCGAGCAGCGCTGGAAGAGGCTGCTGGCGAGTCTCTTCATTCCGAGTCAGGCCATCCTTGTGGGAGATATCCATACGGCGGCCCGGACCCTGACCTTTGAGCTGTCTAATAGTTCCTCGATTGCAGCTTCGATTGCAGCCGCGCGCGAAAATGCGCGGTATGTGCGCGAGCAAACCAGCTCGGAGATGTGGGAACAGATCAACCGGCTCTATCTTTACGTCAAGAGCGCCAGCAGCGAAGAGGTCTGGAAGGCCCAGCCTCACGAGTTCTTCAGGTCGGTCAAAGAGGGCGCCCACCTCTTTCAAGGCATCACCGATTCGACCATGAATCATGGCGAGGGATGGCAGTTCATCCAGGCGGGACGCTCGATCGAGCGCGCCGGATTGATCGCCGCGCTGATCGATGTCCACTTCAGCAGGTACATCGATGCGCGGGATGAGGTTTTGGCGCGGGATGATTACCTGGAGTGGGTCGGACTCTTGAAGTGCCTTACCGCCTTTGAGGCGTATTGCAAAGTCTACACCGCGGATCTTCGTTCGGATCGCATCGCCAGTTTCTTGTTGCTGAACCCCGAATTCCCTCACTCGCTGCGCTTTTCGATCGACAGGGTAATCGGGGCGCTGAAGGCGATTGCCGCCTCAACGTTGACTCGCAGCGCCGAGCGGCTCGAGCGGCTGGCAGGCCGTCTGCAGTCACAGCTGAGCTTCAGCCAGATCGACGAAATCATGGCGGCGGGGTTGCACGCTTACCTCGAAGGCGTGGAGCGCCAGTGCGCGCAAATACATAAAGAGATTTATCAGATCTACATCGGTTACCCGATCGCGACCGCCATTGCGTCTTAGATCTATGCGAAAACAAAGGCCGCGTCACGGGAGTGAATGCCAGGAGGCTGCGATTCAGACAGTAGCAGTCAATGGCCCCACCCGTGAAGGCGGGGACTCAGTTTCGCACCGTCGACGCTGATGGTTGTGAAACTCGATTTCCCGAACAACCGCAACAGCCGACCACGAGCACGTGCACGACCACGTCAATGTCCACGTTGACGTGCACGTGGACGTGATCGGCTTTTTCAATTGGTTGCGGCATCGCCGAGCTGCGTTTTTATGACAATGTTTCGGTTCAGTCTGTACGCGAATCCTGAGATTCTCTTAACCCGATGTATTACTCGATCCGCCATCTTACGAGATTTCGTTACAGCGCGCCGATTACCGAGAGTGTAATGGAGGTGCGCGTTCAGCCACGCAGCGAGGGAAGCCAGCGTTGTTTGTCGTTCGGGCTGTCGGTGGACCCGGCCGCCCGGATCATGGCTTATCGGGACTACCTGGGAAACACCGTGCACCACTTCGATATTCCCAGGAATCACAGCGAAATAACCCTCACGGCCGGCGCGCTGGTCGAGGTCAGGCCGCCGGTCGATCTGCCGGAGCGCCTGGACCCGGACGCCTGGAGCCGCATCGACGCCCTGGTAGACGAGGGGGACTATTGGGAGATGCTGATGCCCAGCCAGTTTGCGCGCTCGTCGGATTTATTGAGGGGGCTTGCGGCAAGGCTTGCGGTCGAGCGCAGAGGAGACCCTCTCAGTCTGCTGCGCGAGCTCACCACTGCCATTCACCAAACTTTCGCGTACGTGCCGTACAGCACGCGGGTCGACTCGCCCATCGATGACGCGCTGCGCAAGGGGGAGGGAGTGTGCCAGGACTTTGCCCACATCATGATCGCCATGGTGCGTGACCTGCGCATTCCATGCAGGTACATCAGTGGATACGTGTCGCGCCTCCCGACCGACAGTGAGCCCACGTCTCCCGATGCAACTCACGCCTGGATTGAAGCGCTGCTCCCCGGCCTTGGCTGGGTAGGATTCGATCCGACGATGGACGTCATCGCCGGTGAACGTCACATCCGGGCAGCGATCGGCCGTGACTACGCTGATGTGCCTCCCACCCGGGGCGTATTCAAGGGAATTGCCGATAGTGAGCTTGCGGTGGCGGTCAGAGTGATCGCCGGTGACGAGCCGCTTCCCGACGAGGACCTGCTCGCCGGCGTTCATCTGCTCCCCGTCGTGCATCGCGCTCCGCGCGCGGCCGAACTCTACGAACAGCAGCAACAACAATAGACGCTCGTACGCAAGCTCGAATGAAAATGTGTGCGGGCTTTCCAGCCGCGAAAAGATTTATTGTGGTTGAGTCCGCTCGCTCAGATAACCGGTCGACGAACCCGGTGAGTGGCGTCAAAAACCTGAGTGAAGGGGCAGGAAGGCTGTGTGAAGTAACGCTGCATGTCGACCACGATCAGGGCAGTGCGAGAGGAATCTAGATCGGTGGATGTCTTGTTCTTGGTCCGAATGATCTCGAGGATGCGTTCGTGCTCGTTCGTGAAGTTTCCTCCGAGAATTCCTCGCGCTGTCTAAGGCTCCAGCTCACCCGCGGCGGCCGAAAACAGGGAGCTTCGCTTCGCCTGGTTAGTCCGCGGTCCCCGGTGCGGGCCGGGTGTTAGACGGAGAATCGTCGCGCCGGCCGAATGCCCACATCGCTTTCGACGTCGCTGGCTCAAACGCCGTGCGATTCGAGCTTGCGAACACTCGGACGCCGGTGAGTCCCGCGCGCTCGAGGGCGTCACACAGTTCCTCGACGCGATAGAGGCGCTGGTGTCGTTCGTACTCGCCGTTTCCGCGGACGCCGCTTACGGTAAGCTTCTCCATCATGCGAGCTGGTTCCGTTGTAAGCCTTCGCGAGATCGTCACGATAACTCCGTCGCGCTCTTCACGATCCTTGTCGTGAAAGCTGGCGAGAACAGACTCGCCATTCACGACCTTCAGTCCAAAGCGTCCGCCGGGAACCAGTACGCGAACTGCCTCGCGCAGTACCGTCTCGTTCTCTTCATCCGTTTCGAAGAATCCGAACGCGTCGATTAGTATGGCGGCAGAAAACGACTGGGATCGAAATGGCAGTCGCCGGATGTCACCCCGCAGCCAGTGAGCCGGAACCTGAAGATCGGCCGTAAGGTCCTTCGCCCGCGTCAAAAGCGTGACGGCGAAGTCGACCCCGACAACCTTTGCACCTCGTTGTGCCAACGCCAGCGCATGTCTTCCATGTCCGCAACCAAGGTCAAGTACCCGCGATCTCGGCGTCAACAGGAGTTGTTTCCACAGGCTCTCAGCCTCCAACCGAAGCTGGTCCGACACCGGTGGCAGACCCCAGCGTTGCACATAGCCTCGTTCAAAGTATTCGCGAGCCCAATCGGGCATAGTGTCAGTGACGAAGCCGTCTAACGCTCGCTATCAGCGATGGCCGGCGGAAAGCTCTGCGGTTTCGCACACGCAGTATTTACCAGAAACAAGAGTTCGCCGCACCATGCCACGCGCTCAGCGCATAGTGAACCACTTTACACACTCCTGAGATTCATGAAGGAATTAAAACAAGATCTGCCGCCAGGACACCCAGGGCGACACTATAAACCTGATTGTCGTTGATCTTGCGAGAGTACCGAAGATAATGAGCCCTTAAAGAAAGGAGCTGAATGCCCAATACCTTCGACCTTAAGGGTAAAGTTGCGGTCGTGACGGGATCCACCAAAGGGATAGGCCGGTCGATCGCGGAAGCCATGGCGCGGGCGGGTGCGAGCGTGGTGATCTCCAGCCGCAAGCAGGACCTGTGTGATGAGGTTGTTTCTCAGATCTTGAACGAAGGGCTCGAGGCAACGCCCATCCCCTGTAATATCGGAAAGAGGGAGGATCTGGAACGACTGGTGGCGCAAACCCGGAAATACTATGGACGGATCGACTGCCTGGTCTGCAATGCGGCCGTCAATCCGTACTACGGGTTGATTTCTCAGGTTCCCGACGACGTTTTTACCAAGATAATGGATTCCAACGTTCGTAGCAACTTGTGGCTCTGTAACATGATTATTCCCGAGATGGCGGAGCGGCGTGACGGGAGTGTCATCATCGTCTCAAGTATTGCGGGATTGCGAGGCTCGCTGTTGCTCGGCATGTATGCCATCTCAAAGGCGGCGGACATGCAGCTGGTTCGCAATCTGGCGGTCGAGTGGGGTCCGAAAAACGTCAGGGTCAACGGCATTGCGCCAGGTCTGGTTCGCACCGACTTTGCCCGGACACTGTGGGAGAATCCTGAGATCCTCTCCCAGGCCGAAAAGCATGTGCCGCTGCGTCGCATCGGCGAGCCTGACGACATCGGCGGCGCCGCGGTCTTTCTGGCCTCTGGCGCCGCCCGCTGGATGACCGGCCAGACTATTGTTATCGATGGGGGCGCAACCATCGCGTGATACCACGAAGACGCGACACGAAGAAACATTACTAACCAGGCAAGGGCTGCGCCCTTGATATCCCGCCAAAAGCAGCGGGCTAGAAGCCAGGAGTCAGAAAACTTCTTGCTCCTGACTTCTGACTTCTGGCTTCTAATGTGAACAAAATTCTCATAAGCTCGGACATAATGGCCTAACCACTGCCGTCGGCTGCAGCCGTCGGTGGCTTCAGAAGCCCCAACACGGGAGAAGTTACTATAGTGGTTACCAGCGCCATCAACACCATCATGGCAAACAGCGTGGGCGAGATGATCCCAAGATCCAGCCCGACGTTGAGGACGACGAGCTCCATGAGACCACGAGTGTTCATCAGCGTCCCCAGAATAGCTGCGTCGCGCCACGAAAGCCCTGTCAGGTAGGCCGCCGCCAGCGTGCCGCCGAACTTTCCCAGCGTGGCCAGCAGAATGATCACCCCGCACATCAGCCACTGGTCCCAGCCCGATACCAGGTCGATCCGGGTTCGCATGCCCGTGAAAGCAAAGAAGGCCGGCAGGAGGACCGCGGCGACCAGGTGCTCCAAATGGTGCGGAAAGAATCGGACGACGGCGCTGTCACGAGGGATTATGGCCCCGAACAAGAATGCCCCGAAGATGGCGTGGATGCCGATGGCCTCGGTGGCAAGGGCGGACAGAAACAGCGCGAACAAGACCAGCGCGACCGTGGCGCGCGAGAGCTGCTCTTCTTTCCGCCGTTGCATGAGGCGTCGCAGCGCCGGCCGGGCGACCAGAAACATGAAAGCGATATAGGCGAGGGCCCCCGCCGCGACCAAAAAGCCCTCACCGACCTCGGCCTTGGCCACGCCGACGACAAACGCCAGCAGGCACCAGGCCGTCACGTCATCGATGGCCGCACAGCTCAGAGCGATCACTCCCAACTCGGTGCGGGCCATGTCGCGGTCCGTCAGGATTCTGGCCAGCACGGGGAAGGCAGTGATCGACATCGCCACGGCCATGAAAAGAGCAAAGCTGGTGAACGGCACGTTGCTGTTGGACAGGCGCGGGTACAAGCCCAATGACGCCACGGCGCCCAGGAGAAAAGGAGCCAGGATGCTCGCGTGCGAAGTTGCCACGGTCGCGTGAGAACGCTGCCTGAGCCGCCCGAGGTTGAGGTCGAGCCCGATCAGGAACATGTACAGGATCACACCTAGGTGAGCAATGACGCCCAGGAAGGGAGCGACCGAGGGTGGGAGGATGAAGGCCGACAGCTTCGACCCCAACAACGAGGGTCCCAGAAAAATGCCGGCAACCACTTCGCCGATGACCGGAGGCTGACCTGCATAGGCAAACAGTCGGGCGAAGGCTTGGCCGGTAATGATGACTGCTGCGAGCGCCACAAGGACGTGCAATAGCACATCAGACGGCCTGGTGGTTGTGCCAGCAAACGACTGATCTCCAGGAGCCGACGGGGCGACGAGCGTTTCGCCGTGGCTGCGAATGAGCATGAAGGCGGCAACCGTGGCCAGAACCATCAAGCAGTATGCGACCAGGGTCCAGCGTGTCGCCGGAATTCGGAATCGGTCCGACCGGATGTCCATGGCGATGAAGAACCCTCATGATGGCAAAAGCCTGACGATTTGGCGGTTCAGCGGCCCGCGCGTTTGGCGCGCGGCCGGAACCGTAGAATTGCGCAAATACAATAGCGCATTTTGGGGCCCACGAAACCTTACCCCCCGTGTTTCTTCGCGTCTCGGCGGTGGGTGCGTTAGAATGCGCCAAGCAATGAACGTCCCAGGATTCAGGCAGCCATTGATGTTGAAATGCATCGGCGGACTGGTCTGGCTTTGCCTGACTCAAATAGCCTGGGCTCAGCTTCAGCTCACCACGGTCCGCGGGACTGCTCTCCGACCTGACGGCCAGCCGGTGCCGGAAGCCACGGTTCGTCTGCTGGACCCGCTGGGAAACGCCGTCGCTTCCACGACCACCGACGCGCTCGGGATCTTTCTCTTCCAGGGGGTGGCTCGCGGGACCTACAGCCTGCAAGCCGAAACTGCGCAACTGCGGTCTCCCGCGCGCCGGCTCACGGTCAATAGCGCGCTTCCCATAGAGACGGAGATCCGGCTTGCGACCCGGCTGGACGAGAAACTCATCGTAACTGATAGCCCTGATGTCCCGGCAGTGACAAAACGGTTCTCGCTTGCGGGCGAATCGGTGCGTCGATCCCCCGTACACATCCAGAGCCGCGGTCTTCAGGCCGCGGTGGCAACTCTGCCCGGATTCAGCACCGAAGATAGCGGCCTGGTGCATCACCGGGGAGTTGACGACGGCATACTCTACGTTCAGGACGGCCTGCCGATCTACGATCGCATCGACACATTGTTTGGTGTTGCTCCCGGTCTTTCGACCATGACTTCAATCAACGTATTAACCGGGTATATCCCGCCCGAGTTCGGCTTCAAATCCGGAGGCGTTGTCGAAGTCCGTTCGGAGGCGGGCCTCCGAGACTCCTGGTCGGGCACTTTTGATCTGGGACTCGGGAGCTATGCGACACGCGAGGTTTCGGCAATTGCCTTGGGCCCTTTGACCAGGAATATCGCTCTCTCACTCAGCTTTGCCGGTGAGGAATCCGGCCGGTTTTTGGATCCGGTGCACCCGTCAAATTTTCATAATGAGGGCGCTATGCGGAGTGGGGCCCTTCAGCTGAGTTGGAACCCTTCCCCGCAGGATTGGGTGACGGCGGGAGGGGGCTATGGCTGGTCAGGGTATGACGTCACGCACGGGGAGACGCAGGAAGCAGCAGGCCAGGATCAACGCCAGTTGGTCGAGCAGAATTACCAGTCGCTCTCATGGCAGCGCTTCTGGACGAGTCGAACGGTTTCTCAAATGGCTGCATTCCGAAGAGTGACTCGAGGCGGATTGCGAGGGAGTTCTTCAGATACTCCCCTCTTTGCCGACTCGGACCGCAGCCTGAGCCGCTGGGGATTTATTGCCAGCGTCACCCATCAGTGGCGGGAGCACGTTTTCAAAGCGGGAACCGAGATGTCCCGCATAGGTCTGAGGGAGTTCTTCAGCTTTGCCGTGACCGACGAAGAG
Source organism: uncultured Acidobacteriota bacterium (assembly GCA_963827655.1). Taxonomy (GTDB): domain Bacteria; phylum Acidobacteriota; class UBA6911; order UBA6911; family UBA6911; genus CAWHCF01. The sequence goes on along the minus strand of CAWHCF010000016.1, from coordinate 6,548 downwards.
GAAGGCGAGGAGGCCGGACTCAGTCCGGAGGCCTTGGAGTTTACCCCGGACAGCCCTTTCGTTTTTCGCGACAGCGTCAGCCGTCCTCAGTGGTCCTTCTATTTGCAGGATTCGTTTCGGCCGCTGCGCGGCCTTACCCTGGACCTCGGTGTTCGTTTCGACCGCAACAGCCTGCTCGTGTCCGAGAATCAGTGGAGCCCGCGACTCGGCATCTCCTACACATGGGAGGGTACCCGCACGACGCTCAGGTCTTCCCTCAACCGCTTTTTCCAGCCTCCCCAGGCGGAATACCTTCTCCTCTCTTCATCGCCGGAAGCGCAGGCGCTTTCTCCGTTCATTGAGGATCTTGGCGCCGGGGGAGCCGAACTGAGAGCCGAGCGGCAGACCGCCTTCGAGTTGGGCGCCGAACAATGGATCGGGGATGCCGTGTCGTTCGATGTCGCCTACTGGCGGAGACGGGTGAAAAACTATGGCGACCCGAATGTTTTCTTCGGGACCACGATCATTTTTCCCAACAGCGTCGCGAGCGGCCGGGCCGCAGGTGTGGACCTGCGTCTGGAAGTTCCGCGCCGCCGGGGCTGGTCCGGTTTTCTGAGCTATTCGAATAGCCGGGTGGTGCAGTACGGTCCTATCAACGGGGGATTGTTTCTCGAGGACGAAATCATCGACATTGGTCCAGGCACTCCGTTCACTCCCGATCACGACCAGCGCAACGTGGGGGCCGCGGGAGCGACCTACGAGCACGCGGCGTCGGGTTTCTGGTTTTCGTTCACCGGCAGGCACGAGAGCGGCACACCCTTGGAGGTGGGAGATGAAGAACTCGACGAACTCATGGAGCGGCCCGGATCTGATCTGGTGAACTTCGACCGTGGCCGGGTTAAGCCACGAACCCTCTTTGATGTGATGGCAGGAAAAACTCTGGTTCGTAGGGACCGGCTCGAAGTGAGCGCCAGGCTGGAGATCCTCAACCTGACCAACCAGGCGTACGCGCTGAACTTTGGCAATCCCTTCAGCGGGACGCATTTCGGCGCTCCCCTCACCATGGCGCTCAAGCTTCGGTTCAATCTTCGGTAAACAGCATCAACCGCGAAGGCGCGAAGACGCGAAGAAGGGCTACGTGAACCACCGGACGGAGGCCATCCATCTTTGCCGGCCTTCCCGACGTCCCCGAGAGCCGGCCGCACTCTGAGGTGAACGGGCCAACGCTTCTGGCGGTGACTCGTCAAACCAACGCTGTGTAGACGAGAGCGGATCTATGGACGACCTTGATTCCGAGTGGCAGCGCAAGGGAGCGACCCTCAGCGACAAGACGGCACGGAAGGAGTTCGGACTGACGCAGGACGAGATCGTCCAAGCCATCCGGGGTGGCAAGCTTCAATACCGGTTAAACTCGGTCTACGGGAACCCCTTCCTGCGGCTCCTCCGTCGAGAGGTCGAAACGCTGGTCAAGAAGAGGCACGGGGCCAACCACCTGAAGGATCAAAAGAAGAAGACGGAGCTGGCATGCATCAACCGGGAGCTTAAGCGGCTGAAGACCCAGATCGCCGCGTTGGAAGAGCGGAAGTCGAAGCTGATAGCCGACCTCGGGAGGTGAAGGCGTCACCCAGTTGTCGAACGAGGAGTGAGAGGGATGAACGTGAGCACGGGCGACCGACTCCATGTGCGCGTCAACGACGAGCTGGTGCTCGACGCGGGGACCTGCGAGAAAGTCTCAGGTCCGCACGGTCCGGAGCTGCTCATCCGCCCGCCGGAGACCACGCTCTTCCACCAGGTGCTCGCCTACCTGCGGGCGAAGCCGGATCCCTCCAAGCATCCCTCCGGCTCGATGGTCGGTCGTGAGGGCGTTGCCGTTGCGGCGCTGTGCCTCCGTTGGGGCTCCTACCTCGCCGTGCTCCTCGACCGAAACAAGCCCATCTGGCCCGAGGTCCACACGGCGAGCACGAGCCGCATCAGCGACGAAGAAATGGCGCGCATCAACATTGAGGCCTCGGCAGCGTTGGCGGAGTGGATCGACCTCTACCGTGCCGACCCGGGCGGACGGCTCTACACGCAGCTCGTGGACCGGGCCGTCTGCTACCTGCCGATGCCGAAGAAGACCTCGAAGCCCAAGGTCACGGAATTCGCGGCCCTCGCCGACCCCGAGATGGCGGCGCGCGTGGTCCAGGCAGCCGACGCCACGCGACTCGAGCGCATGCGCGCCAACACCGAGTGTCGCCCGAGCCGCATCCTTGCCAACGCGCTCGTGAACACGGCTTGGCGCAACGGCCCAGTAGAGAACATCCACGCTGGAGACTTCCGGGGGTACCCGCTTGAGCAGCGTCGGGTCACGCCCGCGGAGGAGCGAGAGCTGATGGGCTTCGTGAGCGAGCGGCTGGCGCTCGGGATGGCGGTGTGCTTGCAGTTCGCCATGGAGCGACCCAAGCGGTCATGGTCCGAGCAGGTGCTGCCCTATGGTCTGGCCGAGATCCTGCTGATCACGCCGTCGCGGTGGACGCTCACGGAAGCCTCGCGCCAGGTCCGGCTGCCGGCGGAGAGCCGCCGTGCCGCTCGATGGGTTCAACGGCCGGAAAGGCGGGCGTCTTGTCGTGCGGTCGCGAACCGGCCATAAGCCTCTGCTCCCCTCAATGGAAAACTTGTTACCTCCCCTATTACGCGCCGTGTAACTGACGGTCAGTCGTGTTACCCCAGCAGCTTGTCAAGCTGGTCGCGGAACTGGCGCTTCAGGTGTTCGATGTTGTCGTACTTGGTGTAGAAGTGCCCGAGCTTGTCCAGCTTTTCTTGAAATGCCCATAGCGAATTGAGGTCTTCCTCCGCGCGCTGCCGGTCTTGATGTCAGCATTCTTGAAGAAGGTGTAAATGCGCGGGCTTGCCGGTTTCCTTGAACTGGCGGTGCGCAGTATCGAACTCTTCCTCGGTGAACTTGCCGGTCTTGGTAAAGAACAGGCTCACAAAGATATCGCAGGCACGCACGGCCTTGTTGTACTCGTCCTGCAAGCGGGTTTCGGACATGGCGTCGAGAAAGTTCTCCCAGCGAACGATCTCCAGATAGAGCCCCTTTTTGAGGAACTGATCGTTCTGCTGGCGGAAGTAGAGGTCGAATGCGTCCCGGTCTTCCCGTAGCTCGGCGGAGGACGCGAGAAAGATACGAATCGTGCGGTGCGGCCTGCGGGATTTTCCTCTTTCGCCCAGCCCGGCAGCTTCTCCACGCGTATGCCGTCCAGCAGCTCCAGCACGTCCACGTCTTCATAGCTGCTGGGGCATTCCACTTTCAAGCGGTTGTCCTCCTTGCGCTTGAGCAGGTTCTTTTGTGCGAAGAACTGAGGCACAGATACCGTGCGGCAGCGTTTGCAGTTGCAGGGGATACGTTTGTCAACCTTGTCGGGCAGGCCCTGGAAGGACTCGTTCAGGGCATCGAGATCCGCGGTGATGACGCTGAGCAGCGCCTTACGTTCCGGCCCACGGGCGCGCAGTTCGATGTCGCTGCCGCTCGCCAACAATTCCACCAGGACCGCCGTGGCCTCGCGCTCGAACAGCACGCCGGTAACCCAGGCCATCTCCGGGTTGCGTACAAAACGATGCAGCCGGACGGTCAGCCGGCTGATTATGCCCTTGGGCATGAAGTCATAGTGATAACGCAGCACCAGATCCTCGGGCTTGCCCCAGTCGGAAAGCGCAATAGGTTTGGCAGGCGGCAGCAGTTGCGGAGCGAGCCAGGTCTGCGGCTGGCTGTCCGCCAACGCGTAACAAAGTTCGAAGCGCTGCATCAGCGCCAGCAGCTCGGGGTGCATGTCGGCGTACACGGAATCTCGCCACAGGCGCTCGCAATCGACACTGTTGAAACGGCCGAGCTGAGCCTTTACGGTCTCGTCGTCCAGGATCCGGAACACGGCCTCGGTGGCCCAGGTGTTTTGCAGGATGACAGTGCGGGCTAGCAGCGGGTCATCCTGGAAATGCAGGAACACGCCCAAGGTCGTGCAGGTACCGGCTCAGATGCAACGCTTTGGATCGGTCAAACTCCATGTGCCGACGGTAGATATCGAAATACTCTTGTTGTGTGATGTACGGCACCTCGCCAGCGCGTTCCTCGATGTCCGCCCGCACCTTGATCCAGCGGACGGGCAATTGCTCGCCGATGTGGCTGAGATTACTGGCGTAAAACTCGATGCCATGGCGCAATTGGTCTGCTGCGTTGCTATGCTCCAGATTGCCGGCATAGAGTTCCTTCACGTTGTCGTACCGGCCCTTGATGCCGGCGAGGTCGATGGCCTTGCTTCGACCACCCTTCTCGTTCTGGAAAATCAACACCGAGCTGTGGCCGCCGAATAGATCGATTAACTCCAGCCAATACTTAAACCCCTCGTCTGATACGGATTTGTGGTCCTTGCGGGTGTCATCCAGCAGCAGATAGAGCGAGCGTCGGGTCAGAAAGAACTGGTGGGTGGCGTGGTAGATCTCCTGCCCGCCGAAGTCCCAGACGTTAAGGCGAAAGCGCCGTCCGTTCTTCAGTGAAAACTCGTGCCGGTATATCGAGATGCCCTTGGTGGTCTCCTGTTCCGTGGGCAGCGGCTGGTCCGGCTGGTACAAACGCCGCAACAGACTGGTCTTGCCGGCGCCGCCCTCGCCCAGGATTAGCATCTTGGCTTCATACAGATGGTCTACATCACCCAACTCCCGCTCGCGGAAGTAATTGAGGATGGCATCGTTGCCCTGATTGACGATCTCGGCAGGCGGATTGATGAGCGGGCAGCCTTCGACGTAGATGCCACGGCCTTCCCATGACTTTGAGCTCCAGCGCACTGGGCAACCCTGGCTGATCAAGGAGCGCAACGAGGAGAGGTCGGCGACCTGCGTGCCCGAGACATCTAGCGTTTGCAGATTGGTGAGGCCGGCCAGCGGTGCGAGGTCGGCGACCTGCGTGCCCGAGACCGTTAGCGTTTGCAGATTGGTCAGGCCGGCCAGCGGTGCGAGGTTGGCGACCTGCGTGCCCGAGACATTTAGCGTTTGCAGATTGGTGAGGCCGGCCAGGGTGCGAGGTCGGCGACCTGCGTGCCCGAGACCGTTAGCGTTTGCAGATTGGTGAGGCCGGCCAGGGGTGCGAGGTTGGCGACCTGCGTGACCGAGACATCTAGCGTTTGCAGATTGGTGAGGCCGGCCAGCGGTGCGAGGTTGGCGACCTGCGTGAACGAGACATTTAGCGTTTGCAGATTGGTCAGGCCGGCCAGCGGTGCGAGGTCGGCGACCTGCGTGTCCGAGACATCTAGCGTTTGCAGATTGGTGAGGCCGGCCAGCGGTGCGAGGTCGGCGACCTTCGTGCTCGAGACATCTAGCGTTTGCAGATTGGTGAGGCCGGCCAGCGGTGCGAGGTCGGCGACCTGCGTGCTCGAGACATTTAGCGTTTGCAGATTGGTGAGGCGGGCCAGCGGTGCGAGGTCGGCGACCTGCGTGCTCGAGACATTTAGCGTTTGCAGATTGGTGAGGCGGGCCAGCGGCGCGAGGTCGGCGACCTGCGTGCGCGAGACATCTAGCGTTTGCAGATTGGTGAGGCCGGCCAGCGGTGCGAGGTCGGCGACCTGCGTGCTCGAGACAGTAAAGCGTTTGCAGATTGGTCGAGGCCGGCCAGCGGCGCGAGGTCGATCAAGCCTTCATTTTTGTCGCCGGTATTCTGACTCTTCCTCTCTTGCCAGTTTTCCCCGTCCCATTCATGCCACTCGCTTGCTAACGACACGGACTCCAGCCAGACAAGTTCGCCGATCTCAGCAGGGATTTCGGTCAGGCCGCAATTGCCGAGGTCCAGGAAGGTCACCCTGGTCTTCTTGTTTTCGGCGATAAGTTGCAGCGCCACGTCGGACATCGGTGCATCCTTTCTCTGCTGATAGCACGGTCAAAGTGGCCGGTTCTACCACCACGAAGGCGCGAAGAAACGCTAAGCTGCGTATTGAATCGAGCATTCCAGAGTGAGAGAATCTGTGTTTATGAGGAGAGCAAACACAATGGCGCTTTTAGGATTGGTTGCTCTATTCTTCTTGCCGCTGCCGGCCGAGGCTTCGGGAGCGTGGTGCCGGCCAGGCTTTGAAGGCGGGTTTTACGGGCCATACGCCCCTTACTATCCGGGATATTACGACCCCGGATATGGATACCTGGGCGTGTTTCCCAGCCCGGTGGCCAACGCTTATGTTCCGGGTTCCCCGGTTCAACAGCACCGGTTGTACTTTCCAGATCCGATTGCAAACTTCTACTTCAGGTCGCACGCCTACCGCGTCTATGAATTGCGCATTCCCCGAGAACGGAACGGCGAGCCCACCCACGGCAACCGCGCTATCGAAGAACCTATTACCCCCGCCCGTTAGGGATCGCGCGGACGCGGAATTATTAGGTACACCCCGCTGCTGGTCCTAGGGACGCGCGGGTCATTAGAGACTGTTGCAAACCTCACCCGATCCATGTGCGGACGGGCTATCAAGCCCGTCCGGCCACCTCTAGTGCACCAAAAGAACTTTTTAGGCTAATCCTCCCGATCACGTTACTTGCGACGGGTCATCAGACCCGTC
>CAWHCF010000015.1:0-16663 GCA_963827655.1 uncultured Acidobacteriota bacterium | reverse complement strand
CCCGCCTATGAGGCATTGATGCCCAAGCTGCTGTTTCACAATCGCGGCGGAAGCCGATTCTCGAATGTCACGACGGCAGCGAACGTCGGCCATTTGCAGAAGGGACACGGGGTGTCATTCGCCGATCTTGACAACGACGGCGACCAGGACCTCTTCATCAAGCTTGGCGGTTCGTTCGCGGGGGATTCCTACGGCAGCGCGCTGTTCCAAAACCCCGGCTTCGGCAATCACTGGCTCACCATCAAGCTAGTGGGAAAACAGTCCAATCGCTGGGGCGTAGGAGCAAGAATCCGGGCCGAGATCGACGAATCGGGGAAAGAGGCGTTCGGTTTACAAATGGGTGACAAGCGGCAGCAGCTTTGGCGCCAACCCGCTCCGCCAGGAGATCGGGTTGGGCGAGGCGACGAGGATTGAAGTACTCGAGATCTTGTGGCCGACCACGGGCGCGACCCAGCGACTTCTGAATGTGCCGGCCGACCAGTTCATCGAAATCACTGAAGGGGAGAGCCACTACCGGAAGCTGCCCTGGAAGCAGGCGAAATTCCGGACTAAATAACCACCAAGACGCGAAGTCGCTACGACTAGTCTTCATTTCTGAATTCCCTTTTCCTGCACTATTGTGAAATGCCGGTCTACGCCCGGGACGGCGACGGTTTCCTGTGACCCGTTGGGCCATAGGATCTCCAGTTTTTCAACCGTCGTCGCACTGCCCAGACCAAAGTGGACTCTCGAGTCGCTCTGAGAGATGTATCCCCTCCCCGACGACACTTCGCCTCTCTGGCGAAACCCTCCCGCGTTACAGAAAACTACCGTTCCTATCGCGTCGCGAGGCGTTTTAACCAGGGGATTCCCGATCAGCTTCAACGATATCCAGTGTCCGCTGCGATTGCCACCTCGGTTTCTCAGCAGCGTCGGCGGGCCATCGAGGTTATTCAAGACGATATCCAGATCGCCATCATTGAAAAGGTCTCCCACGGCCGGCCCCCTCGAACTCTTGGCTCCGTAAAGCCGGAGCCCAGACTACCGGTCACATCCGCAAAACGGCCGTCCCCGAGCTGACGCAACAGCAGGGTCCGTTGCTGGTAAGACGTCGACCTTCGAAGCCTGTCAATTTGAGGGTACACGTGGCCGTTCGCGGCCAAGATGTCCAACGAGCCGTCGTTGTCATGGTCGAGGAACTCCGCTCCCCAGCCGAGAAAAGGAACCGTCATCGTTCCCAACCCTGCTAGTTCCGTGACATCGCTGAAATCCAGATTCCCGCTGTTTCGCTGGAGCGTATAGCTGTCGTCCGAAAACGTGGTGAAGAAGAAGTCATTCTGCCATCCCGGTCGTAGTCGCCGACGGCCATCCCCATATAGGCTTGTTCTCGTCCTTCGCCGTTGGTGGCCAACCCGGTGAGCAGGCCGATCTCCTCGAAGGTGCCGTCACGGCGGTTGTGATAGACGTAATTGGGCCTGGAGTCGTTCGCCACCACGATATCCAGCCATCGATCATCGTCAATGTCCACCCATGCCACGCTGAATCCGTAGTAGCCGTGGCTGTCCTCGAGGCGGCGCGCCTGGTGGTGTTCGTGAACGTTCCGTCGCCGTTATTGCGGAAAAGAAAGTCAGGCGCGCCCTTCAGCCCCCGCGGCCCGCAGGCCACGCGCAATCCCAAGAACGTGCAGAATGGCGCGCCGGAATCGTACGCGGCGCCCATTCTTGCTCCCTGGTCCACGGCTGTCACCAACGGGCTGGCGGCGACCGGTGCATCGCTCGATTCTCCGGCAGGCGGGGGATCGTTCCAGTCGAACTGAACATAACCGGCGACGTACAGGTCCAGCTGGCCGTCGCGATCGTAATCGCCAAATGCGCAACCGGTCGACCATGTCTCGACTGCCACACCGGCCTTCTCCGCCACGTCGGCGAACGTGCCATCTTTGTTGTTGCGGTACAGACGGCTTCGGCCAAGGTTGGTTACGTAGAGATCAGCCCATCCGTCATTGTCGAAATCTCCCGCGCACACCCCGGTTCCCCAGCGGTTGTTCCCAACCCCTGCTTTGAGGGTGATCTCGGTAAACGTCCCATCCTTGTTGTTACGGAAGAGCGCAGAGGACTGGGCTGCCGCCTGCCCCTTCCGCGCCGGGCTCGATAGCGCATTGACAAGATAAATATCGAGCCACCCGTCATTGTCATGATCGAATAGGGCAACTCCTGACCCTATGGTCTCAGGGAGATAAGGCTTCAAGGGATCTCCCGCGACGTGGCTGAAGCGGCTCAACCCGGATGAGGCCGTGACGTTCTCGTACTGCACTCCTTTGGCGGCGTGCGGCGACAGCGGCGGAGTGGTCCGCGTGGGGGCATCAAATTCGGGCCCGGGCTTTTGCGTTGCGGGTGCCAGAGAGAACACCAACGTGAGCGTAGCGGCGGCAGTGAGTCGCGCACAGTGCCTTCGCATTGCCGTCCTCAGCGCTTGGCTTCGCTCTCCGCCCGCAGCTTGTTCGCAATATCGATTTCCCTTTTCGCCAGCTCGGGCCGGTTGGTTTTGTGGTAGATGCGCGCGAGCAGGAAATGCGCCTCGTAGCTCTGGGGAGCCAATTCCAGGGCGCGTTTCAGAGCCTGCTCGGCCTCCGAGTGCTTCCCCAGCTGGGTATATGCGGTCGAAATAAGAACGTACGATTCGGTGGCCCGCAGGTTCAGCCAGATTGCTCGCTGCAGGGCAACAATGGCCTGGTCTAATTTACCCATGCGAATGCGGATGTCACCAAGGTAGTGCCATGCCATGGGATGCATCGGGTTGGTGGCCAATTCCTTTTCTAAATGCTCGATCGCTTGTGGCAGAGCGCCGTTGGTGAGAGCGATAAGCGCCAGGCGATAGTTCATGTCGGGCAGGTCAGGCCGGCTTTTTTGCGCGTCTCGAATCAGCGCCTCTCCTTCGGTCAGGAAATTCTCTCGGACCAGGAAATGAGCGGTCAAAACGGACGGCCTGCGGGCTATCGGGCTCGATATCGAACAGGCGCGCGAAGGTTCGCCTGGCCGCGTCCCGGTCGCGCGCGTACACATAGGTCATGGCCAGAGCGTAAAGGTAGTAAGTATCGCCGGGATTCCAGGTAACGGCCTTCTCCAGCAGCGGAAGCGCATCCTGCGTCCGGTTGCTGAAGTAATACGCCATGGCCAGGGTTTCGACGGTCTGCTTCCAGGGACTTGAGTTGTCGGGTTCCAATTTCAGCGTCGCTGACAGATGGCGGATGGCGAGCGCAAGATTGTTTTGCTGGTAATACGCCAATCCCAGGGCATGCCGCAGTTCGGATCGATCGGGATACTTCTCAGCCCAGGGATCCAGCGCTCGAACGACGCCCTCCAGATCGCCCCGGTTCCGCATCTCTTCGGCATCCTTCAGGGCACTGAAGTACTCCGCGGGAGGCTCCTGCGCGAAACAGGCACCGCCGCACCAGAGAACCAGTCCGATTGCGCCCGTGAGCCGCCGCATAGCGCGGCTATGATAGCACGACCGCGAAAGGCGGGCGCCGGCGAAGAAAGGAGGCGGCAACACGCGAGGCGAGCACGCTGAGCTATGGCCGGATGTCCCGATCACCCGGGACGCCGTTTCTGGCTAGGTAAAGAGGGCGACATTCATTTGGTCGACACCCGAATTGCGTGTGCACGTACAACGACGACGGTCAAATTCGTGTCGGGGACATGTGAGCTCTTGACTTGGGTAGAAGTACCTTTACTTCTTGTGGGTTTTTCAAGCGGCAGTCATTTTGGGTATCGCCGCTTCGGCTACCTCTTTGGCTACTGACTGGATCTCGCTTCGCAGATGCGTCAGCGCGGCGAAGAGGTAACCGTCTTCTCGAAAACGACGGCGACGGCGGCGCAATCCACCGTGAACGCGACGGAGAAAGGTCTTCGAGATGATCATCGACTCCATTATGATGGAGGAGGTGCCGACTGATCTTCTCTTCAAGCTCTCCTGCAGCTTTCCAGCACTACAAACATATGAACGACGCTTCTGGACACCCGAAAGGAAAAAGATGATAGCCTTCGCTCGAACCTGTTTCGCACTGATCCTGCTCGCTCATTGCGCCGCGGCTGCCGACAAGGGCTTGGCCGATCTCGACGCCCTCCTCCGTTCGGCCGTGGAAAGCAAAGCCGTGCCCGGTGTCGTCGCCATGATCGCCACCCCGAAGGGCGTCGTCTACCGGCACGCCGCCGGCTTCGATTCCGAGGCTATTTTCGCCATCGCCTCCATGACCAAGCCCATCACTTCAGTCGCGGTGATGCAGCTCGTCGAGGCCGGCAAGGTTAAACTCGACGCGCCCGCCTCCACCTACCTGCCACAACTCGCCAAAACCCAGGTGCTCGAAGCCGGCGCCCTCCGGCCCGCCAAAAGTCCCATCACGGTCCGGCAGCTTTTGACTCACACCAGCGGTTTCGCCTACGAGTTTATGAACCGAGACCTGTTCGAATACGTGCGCCAGGGCAAGTCCCCAAGCTTCATGGCCGGAGGCGATGCGTTCCTCGCAGCGCCCCTCGTCTCCGATCCCGGAGCCCGCTGGGAGTATGGTATCAGCACCGACTGGCTCGGGAGACTCGTCGAGACGGTGAGTGGCCTTTCCCTCGAACAGTACTTCCGCCAGAACATCTTCGAGCCGCTCGGCATGCGCGATTCAAGCTTCAAAGTGCCCGTCGAAAAACAATCGCGTCTGGCCGGCGCTTACCGACGCAAGGACGATGGGACTCTCGAGAAACAACCTTCGATCCCGCTTCCAGCCTCTGACTTCAACAGCGGCGGAGGGGGCGTCTATTCCACCGCGGCCGATTACCTCAGATTCACCCGTGCTCTCCTGTCCGGCGGCGAGCTCGAGGGCCGCCGGATCCTCAAAAAGTCATCCGTCGACATGATGGCTCGCAATCACATCGGCGACCTCACTGTCCGGCCCATGCCCATCCTCGTCCCTCAATTAGCCAAAGACGGCGCAACCCTCCCCGGCTCACTCGACAAGTTCGGACTCGGATTCGCCATTAACAGCAGCGCCATCCAAAATGGCCGCGGCGCAAGCACCATGTCCTGGGCCGGAATTTTCAACACGTTCTTCTGGGTCGACCGCGAAAAGAAAGTTTGCGCTGTCCTCATGACTCACATGTCCCCATTTCTCGATGACGGGCCGCGCAAGCTTCTCGAGGACTTCGATCGCGCGGTCTACGCCAACCTCGAGTCGCTCCTCCGCTAGTGGATTGGCCCGGAGCCGATCCGTGCTCGCTCACTTCTGGATTGCGGCTATAATGTGCCCTTCGCGACGCTTGACGAAGTTGTCAACGGAAGTGGGGTGCCAGTGCACGCGAGCGAAGAAGCTGGAATTCTTGGCCAGACGGCAAGGCTGTCTCCGAGCAAGATCCTGAATCCGGGAAATACAGGCCGCATCGAGGCGGACGCACCAGTGCTGATTGTACTGGCCGCCGGTAAGGGGACCCGGTTCGGGCAGGCGCCGAAATGCGCGCAGCCAGTGGGAGGAATTCCCCTCGCCAGACATTCGATCGATTCCTTCAAGAGCTTCAGCTCATCGCCTGCCGTTTGTGTCGTCGGCTATCGCCATGAGGAGGTCATCGCCGCGCTGGGCGACGACAACATTTTCATGCTGTCGGACGATCAGACCGGCGGCACGGCTTTTGCTGCTTTCGAAGCATTCAGTCTCCCGCAGCTTGAACGCGATAACCTCTTGCTGGTCGTGAGCATGGGGGATCGAATCGTGACTGCATCAGTTTTCGAGAAGCTTTATGAAGCGCATCGCGCTGGAATTCGAGAAGCTGATCTGACGTTTCTGACCGCCATTTACGAACCGCCGAAGAATCGGGGCAAGGGCAGGATCATGCGCGACGCGGATCGCAGGGTGCTCGGAATCGTCGAACAAAGAGATATCGACGCGATTGCCGATAGCAAGCTGCGCCACGTACTGGATTCCCTGACGGAAGGAAACTGCCCTCTGTATGCGATTCGTGCGCGGACGTTTCGCCGCTTCCTGGAAAAGCTGTCGAACGCCAACGCCCAACGACAGTATTACATCACCGACATCATAGAAAGCATCTCCCTTGGAGGTGGCGAAATCCGCACGGTCACGACGGCGGTCACGGATCGCGAATACGATCTGCTGTGCTCGGATGTGACGAGTCCCATGGATCTGGCGCTGCTGGAAGGCACTCTGAGGTCCTTGAAAACTCGCGTCCAGATTCCGGTTGCCGGAGTGGAAGCCGTAGCGGATGCCATACGATCAGACCGGCCTGCCGGACAGGTGGCCTCGATCGCAGTCCAGCTCGAGGAGCTCGTCGAAACTGCGCTGCGCGAGGGACTGGATTTCAAAGACGATCAGCCGGCGGCTCTTGGTATTTCAGGAGGCCGCCTTCGCATCGCTTTCATGCATCCGGACATGGGCAGATTCTTCGGGCCTGCCTGGCAGATGCCAATCGGAGCCAGGGACGCCTCGGGCAGAGAACAGATCGTCGTCCTGGTTCAGTGCGCCGACGACCGGCGGATCCACCTGCATCCGACCAACCCGGAATTCCGTGAGAAGCTCAGCGCCATTGCGTCCGACAATGACTACATGTATCCCGGAGAAGAGGTCGCAGACTGGTACAGCTACGAAAGCTTCGGCACGCGGATGACCGAGAACCTGCTACTCTCGCTCGGCTACTTCACCGATGAAGAATTGGAAAGACGAAGGGAAAGCTCGCAGCCGCTTCCACCCGCTTCTCTCTGGGTCAGCACCAACATGAGGAGACCATTCTCTCTGGTCGGAAATGCCATCGCCTCCCTGCGCACCGTCCGCCAAGGAAACCTCGGAGCCAAGGTCCAGGCAGCCCTGGGGCGAGAAGGGTTTCGCGGGCTTCGTATCCTCTCGACGGGAAACATACCGAGGGGCGGGTTCGCCAGTTCTTCGGCCGTGACGGTGGCGACGAAAAATGCGATCAACGCTTTCTTCGACCTCGGGATCTGGCCCGACCTCCTGGTACATCTTTCCTGTCAGGCAGAGTATGGCACCGGCGTCCGCGCCGGCTCGCTGGATCAGGCGACGGAACAGAAGGGTCAGGCCGGCCAAGGCACACTCATCTCCTCGAATCCGCGCGACAACTATCGAACTCTCGCGACCTATCCGGTCCCTTTCAAGCGGTTTCGCCTTCTCTTCCCTTACTCTGTGGACCGGGACCGGGCCGCCTGGCAGTGGTCGGCCGGGATGTATGCCGCGGAACCTGGCCCGGGAACGCAGACCGCCGGGGAGATTCGCAAGATGACTGGCAAATCCGCCGAGCTCGCCGCAATTCTGCTAAGCCTGCCGCTCGACCACGATTTTTTCAAATACATGGAAAATGATTTGATCTCGACTGGCAGCGTTAAGTTGGCCGCTCGCCGATGGATCTACGAAATACTGAAGCAGCTGCCGCTGCTGATCTCACAAGAGGAACTCCGACAGCGCATCCAGGAAAAAAGGGAGTGGCACATCGAGCAGCTCATGGGATTGGAGAGTATTGACCTTGCGACAGCTGCCGAAAAGACCGATGTCACTTTCGCTTCGTTACTCGCGGGATGGCGCGATCCCCAGCTGCGGCGCACCACCGCGAGGGGCATAGTCGAAGAAACGGGCATCCCGCTTCGCGCCATGTTGGCTTACCTTTTCGGAGAGGTCGCCAAGAACTTTTACTTGATACATCATCCCGAAGAGTGGATCGCCTGGGTCTCCCGCTCCCAGTTGGGTGACCGCTGTTTCGAAATCGATCCCGATTGTCTCCCCGATCGGGAGGAGATGATGAAACAGATGGATTGGGAGAAAGATTTTTCAGGTGGCGCGCTCATGACGGAATGGCTCCGGCGTTTCGACGCAAAACCTTTCGACTATAACCGGGGGTTGGACGATGACTCACTTTCGGTCGCCAACCCTCCGGAGCTGCACCTCCTTGAGGGTGGCAGCTTCTTTCGCGGCCTCGCGCTGATCGATTTAGCCGAGGCGATGCTCACGCGCGCATTTGGTCGAGACTCGGTTGCGGTACGGGTCAACGCGGCGGGTCAGGGAGATTTCTTTCAGGTGCACATTGATACCCTGAAGATCCAGATTGAAGACGTAAAGCAGTTCATTCGAAGCGCCTTTTATCGTCGTTTCTGCCTGGAACCTGAGCAAGAGTTCGTGGAGACCCACGCTGGAGGCGGAGCCATAGGCGTGCGGCTGGAGCGATTCGATCAACTCCGGGAACTCATTCGCGCCCTGAGCCTTAGTGTCTAACAAATACCGCAAAGACTCAAAGACGTGAAGAAACACCAGAGAATCTTGTACGAGCTGCGCTTCACTCAATTGGAACTCTGCCCCTGAGATCTCAGCAGCCTCCTGGCTTCTTCAAGAACAGCGTCTCGTCCCTGGCGCAGATCGGACAGAGTCAGTGGAACAATGATATCCGGCTTCACTCCCACTCCCTCAATCTTGTTCCCCTTGATGGTCCGCACCAGAACTCGACTCCACTGCAGTCTGCCGCCTCCCTTTACAGACTCGAAATAGGAACTGGTCAGGCAGCCGCAAGTCTGCCGGCCGGCAAACGAGACCCCGCCCGCTTTCCTGTATCACAGCCGCAAAATTCTCGGAGGCGCTTCCGGACTCCTCGTCGACCAGAGAAATCTCGAACAAACGAGTCGAGGGGACCGTATGGTCCAATCAATGAATATCGCGCAGGCCGACAAACCGACTCCGCGGAAACCGCTCCGGCTGTGGCCCGGCGTGGTCATCGTGATAGTGCAGTGGCTGGTCAGGTTTGGTCTTCCAGTTGTCGAGCCCGAGGCCACGATGTATGCGGTGCTTGGGGGACTCCTCGGCGGGTTGGCCATCGTCGTGTGGTGGGCGTTCCTCAGCCGGGCGCCTTGGGACGAACGACTGGGCGCGATCGTCCTGATGATCGTCGCGCTGGTTGCGACACCGCGCATCCTCCACAAGTCGATCGCGACGGGGATGATGGGGAAGATGTTCCTCGTCTACGCCATCCCGGTCCTGAGCCTCGCCTTCGTCGTCTGGGCGGTGGTCAGCCGCCGCCTTCCTGAAGGACCTCGGCGCGCGTCGATGGCCGCGACCATCCTGCTCGCGTGCGCGGCGTGGGCGCTGGTACGGACCGGTGGCATTACCGGCGACGCTGATTCGGATTTCCAGTGGCGGTGGTCGGAGACTCCCGAGGAACGGCTCCTGGCCCGGGCCGGCAACGAGCCGCCGGCGCGCCCGTCGGTTCCGGCAGCAGCGGAGACTCCCGGGAAACGAGTCCCGGCCCAGGCTGGCGATCCGCCGGCGGCGCTCCCGCAGGCTCCGGCAGCAACCAAGACTCCTGAGAAACCGCTCTTGCCCAAAGGCGGCGACGCGCCAGCGGCACGCCCGTCGGCTCCGCCAGGAGCGAAGACGGGAGCCGACTGGCCCGGCTTTCGCGGACCCGGGCGCGACGGCGTCGTTCGCGGCGTGCGCATCAAGACCGACTGGGCTGCATCGCCGCCGGTCGAGCTATGGCGCCGGCCGATCGGCCCGGGCTGGTCGTCCTTCGCGGTCCGCGGCGACCTCCTCTATACCCAGGAGCAGCGCGGCGACGACGAGGTCGTGGCCTGCTACAAGGTGACTACAGGCGAGCCGGTGTGGAGACATCGCGACGCGGCCCGGTTCTGGGAGTCGAATGGCGGCGCCGGTCCGCGCGGGACACCGACCCTCAGCAACGGCCGCGTATACACATTTGGCGCGACCGGAATTCTGAACGCGCTCGACGTCCGTACCGGTGCGGTCGCGTGGTCGCGCAATGCGGCGTCCGACACCGGCAAGAAGATACCTGCCTGGGGTTTCGCGAGCTCGCCGTTGGTGGTCGACGACGTCGTCATCGTCGCGGCCGCAAGCGCGCTCATCGCCTACGACGTCGCCACGGGCGATCGGCGCTGGCTCGGCCCCGCCGGCGGCTGGGGCTACAGTTCGCCACACCTGGTGACGATCGACGGAGTCGCGCAGGTCCTGCTGCTCAACGGCACCGGCGCGATCAGCGTCGCGCCGGCGGACGGCAGCCTGCTCTGGGAGCATCGATGGCCGGGCGATAGCATCGTGCAGCCTGGCCTGACCGCGGACGGCGGCGTCCTGATCGGCACGGGCTCGGGTCTCGGCTCCGGCGCCCAGGTCGGCGTGCGCCGTATCGCGGTCGGGCACGGATCCGGCCGATGGACCGTCGAAGAGCGCTGGACTTCGGTCGGGCTGAAGCCCTACTTCAACGACTTCGTCGTTCACAAAGGCCATGCCTTCGGCTTCGACGGCAGCATCCTCGCGAGCATCGATCTCGAGGACGGCAAGCGCAAGTGGAAGGGGGGGCGCTACGGCCACGGCCAACTCGTTCTGTTGCCTGACCAAGACTTGCTGCTGGTGCTGTCGGAGGAGGGGGAACTCGCGCTGGTCGAGGCGACCCCTGACCGGTTCAGTGAGCTCGCGCGGTTCCGGGTGATCGAGGGCAAGACCTGGAACCACCCGGTGCTGGTCGGCGACGTCCTGCTGGCTCGCAACGGCCAGGAGATGGCCGCGTTCCGGCTGTCCCCCGCGGGCCGCTGACAGGCGGCGGAGGTTTGTGGACCAGACTGGCGCCGGTCCGAAACCCGGCAGGCCTCTGCTTAGCCAGGTGGACCGTCCTGATGATCTTCCCGGATGATTCCGCATTCACCAGTCTGTTCTGGGCGCAAAGCGAAGAACGTTGCCAGCGTTACCTCCAGATCGCGAGTTGGTTTGATGATTAATGTCGCCCATTCAAGCATCTCAGAATGGGACATAGCGCCGGACAAAGTTGATGATTGCGAGCGCCAAATCCTCGATTACAAACAGGCGCTTCTGGTCATCGCCGCGGATCGTGTCTGCGATCTCGACCTGAATGGAATTGATGAGAGTCCCGTAGAGGCGAATGGTGAATCCCCCATCCACGGAACTGTTCTCGGGCGCCCCCGCGTCTACCGGGGAGACGCGGTACTGAAAGACCGGCTGTGGGGGCATGCCTCCGCCTTCACGGCGAGCCGACGTGAGCAGCCCATGAAGCCCGTGCTGCATGAAGATGCTGGCTCGATCAAATCCGGGACGCAGGCTCCCGCCATTGTCAGTGCCCAGATAGATATCCGCGGGGTCGCTCTCGATCAGGCGCTTCCCGTGTATGTCGAAAAGAAATCCCTTGCAGGCGTTCTGCAAGAGAATCTCGTTGATGTAGCCGGCTATGCGATCATGGTATTCGTCGTAGAAAGCCTGTGCGTCCGGATCGGTGAACGCGCAGTTCACAGGAAGGCGAGGGCGATTGGCATCGATAAACCGCCGGTTAAACCGTGCTATCACGACATAAGGCGAGAGGCCTGTCAGGTCGAGTATCTTCTGGGCCACCGACCGCGTGATCGGAGCGGTTTCGAGGTCACGCAACGTGGTAAATTGACAGCCGGAAGGCGTGGCCTGGTCGGTTCGCTCCTGAACGTCCGGAGGCGGTTCGGTTCCATCATGCGGGCAGGTCAAGATCACCGGCATGGTGCCACGATGCCGTTGCACCAGACGAGATTCGTCGTATGTCACAATCTGCATAAATTATCCTCAATAGAACCGGGCACCTTCGGTGCCCTCAGGTTTCACTGGTAGTGAGACACAGGGGCAAAAACATTTCACAGATTTTTTGGTGCGGTTGGGCGATCACCGGCGGTGTCCGCGCGCGGTTGACCGGACTTTCGAGTGCGCAAGCTTGCTGCCGCGCCGACGCAATCGTCAAAAGTCGATCTTGGTCCGTTGCTCTCCGCGGTAATAGTGCATGATCAAATCGCGATTCTCCGGCTCCAGATGGTCCAGGCAGCGTTCAAGGCACTCCAGGAGCCTCTCTTTCTCTTCCCGTGAAACCTGCGCATCAGAACCTGCCGCAACCTGACCCAGCTGGGAGACACTATCCAGTCTCACCGCCCGGGTCTCTGTGCGGCGAAGATATTCGAGAAAGACGAACCGGGCAACGATGTAAGAGTATTGTGCGGGCGTGGTGTCTGTAATGGCGCTTTCTTCCTTGAGCCTGCGTGCCACGCGGTTCAAGGTTTCGTCAACCAGCTCGTCCGGTGCCAGGCAATTTTTCCGATCGAAGAAAGACACGAGTCGTCGGCGCATCTCGAGATACTTCGCCCCGGCTGAATCCGTTCCTTCATCGAGCCACTGGAGGAGCTGGCGGAATGCGTCCTCGCTCAGTTCCCAGTCCCTTTTTGATTCCGATTTAGGCGTCACCGCGTCTCTCACGTTTCAACAAGGAAAGATAGGTTTTGAGGAGGCAGATCATACCAGAAGATTGGGGAACCCCGCCATGAAGGAAGCATCTCGTTTCGCATCGACATCCTTCTCGGCGCGTCGATCGTGCCGAAGCTTCGACACCCTTGCGACAGGCCCGCTCGCCGTTATTTGTCATCTTTCTATTTGTCATCGAGTACTTCAGCTGGCGTTTCTAGCGATGTGCGAGGGCAACCCTCCGGCGCGAGGGACACGCAAGAAAACTGAGACTTTAAGGGCCGGTCAGACTCTGATTATTCTGCAGGAGGAATCCATGAAAAAGACTTCCGTGGTTCTGGGCATGATGCTGTTGCCGGCTTCGATTAGCCTCAACACACCGATGCTGCGTGCGGAACACGACGACAGAAGCGGTAAGGAGAAGGCGGTCATCATCGGTGGGAGCGCGGCTGCCGGCGCGGCCCTCGGTGGCCTTCTGGGCGGCAAGAGAGGAGCGGTGGCTGGAGCCATCGCCGGAGGCTCGGGAGGCGCAGTCTATGACAGAGCGACTACCGACGACCGAAACCGCCGAGGTGAACGCTCAGGCACCGACACAGCGATCCTGATCGGAGGCAGCAGCGGGGCCGGCGCGGTCGCCGGCGGCATTCTGGGCGGCACCCAGGGCGCGCTCATCGGCGCCGGAATCGGGGCGGCCGGAGGGTACATCCTCCACAAAACGACCGAGGATGACTGGGACCGAGACTACGAAGGCCGATATCGGGATGGATACCGCAATCGGTACAGAAGTAGAGACGCCTATCGCGATCGGTACGATTATCGAAATGGATATCGCAACGGGAGAGACGTCAATTATCGATTGACGAATGGATCCCGCGGTGGATGCAGGAGATAACCACCAGTAAGGTATCACCCGAACGGACGATTTCATTCCCGGGCGCGGGTCATTTAGAAACTGTTGCAAAAACCTCCCGATACATGTGCGGACGGGCTATCAAGCCCGTCCGGCCGTGGTTTGTGGTGCAGATGGCTTGTAGGTCCGGGACCGGCACTCCGTCTGCGCCGAACGTTGGGCAATCATGGTTGTGAGACTCAGATTCTCGATCAACCGCAAACATCCGGTCACGAGCACGTGCACGACCACGTCAACGTTCACGTTGACGTGCATGTGAGCGTGGACGTGATCGGCCTGGCGAAGCTTCTTCGCCGGACGCAACATGAACCGGTTTGCAACTTTTGCGAGCGCCAACGCCGATCCGTGAAAGCCCAGTTGAGCAACGGTCTCTATTGCGCAGCGGTTCGAAACACCCGCGTCTTTGAAATCAAGCGCTGGGGGCGCTTTTTGGCAAGCGTTTTCCCTTTCTCCAGAATCAGGTTGAACAGGAATTTCAGCCCCTGAAGCATATATTTTCCCAGCCAGAACAGCCCAAGTCCGCAGGCCGACACAGCCAGGAAGAATAAGATCAGTGCTACTCCTTGTCCCGCTGGAGACAGTATTTCCATGAACGGGGCGACTGGTTCCCCGACATGAATGACACCCCGTTCCACGAGCTGATCCCAGAATTCCGGACGGAACAGGCGCAGCAATCCAAGTCCCATGCCGAAGAGTCCAATCAGAACCAGACCCGCGGCTGAGGCAAAAAATGCAATCATCGCAGCCGTGATCGCGGCAAGTATGCCGACCAGCACCGCCACGCCGCCGAAACCGAGCGGCAGGCCGAAGAATCCGATCAGGATTCCCGCAAGGATATACAGCGGCAGCCTCCTGGCCTTACCCGCACTCACAATGGCATCCGGAAGCCGCTCGGCAACGACATCGGCTGGTTCTCCAAGTCGTCGAAGTACGGCCAGTATCCGATCCACTTCGTCGCCGTGGCTTTCAGCGCTGTAGGACTCATGGATATGAGAGTGGATTTCTTTCACCATCTCATCCACGTCGCCTTCCGGAACCTTGTGGAGCTGAAGCCTCAACCGGCGCAAATAATCCTCGACAATCTTTTCGACCACCTCCGGATAACTAATCATAATCCTTCCTCCTTCCGAATCGAGATTCGTTCACCCACACCATCGGCCGATCGATTCCGTTTGCGATTTGTGCTCTGTTTGACCAGAGACACCAGTTGATCGAAATCAGGCATCAGCTCTTCAAAAAGCCGCCTGCCGTTGCCCGTCAAGGAGTAATACTTCCGGGGCGGTCCCTGACCAGACTCCACCCATTGCGATTGAACCAGGCCTTCCCGGGCAAGCCGCGTAAGAATCGGGTAGATCGTGCCTTCCTTCAATGAGATTTCGCCATCCCCGCTCAGCACTCTCGCCAGCGAGTATCCGTAGTGCTGCTCGTGATACAAGGTCCCCATAACAGCTAACTCGAGGATGCCTTTCCTCAACTGGGTGATCCGTTTTTCTTTGTCGGTGCCGTCATTCATAATACCGAGTATACGGTATTACCTAGTACCAGGTTCAACAAAATATGAAAAGACTCTTTGTGTTTCTTCGTGTCTTTGTGCCTTCGTGGTATTTGTTTCGCGCCACTAACCACCAGGACACAAAGACCGAAGGAACAAGAACGGTGCTGTAGAACTCTCCGATTGCTATCGATAAACGGGTCATGTTACGAATCTCGTGAGTTACCAGAATGGAGGCGCATGGACTATTACCGGCGCGTCGTTTTTACCGGCCTCTTCCTGCTGGCCAATCTGTTCCAGCTACCCGCCCAGAACCGTGAGTTCGAGGCGCTTCAGGCGCATCTCGAGCGAACCGTCACTGCCCGATCGGACGCTCTGTTCAGCGGGATAGGAAGCGTCGCGCAATGGGAGGAGCGCAAGCAGCGGACCCGGCTTGCGCTCGCCCGGATGATGTGGCACGACCGCCGCTGGCCGGAGGGGGCGCCGCCCGTCACCATCACCCACCGCCAGGAATACCCGCAATACATCGTCGAGAACATCGTCCTCGAGACGGCACCCAAGATCTTTTCGACCGCGAACCTTTACCTGCCGCGCGGCGGCGCCAGGCCGTTCCCCGTGATCCTCTATCAGTGCGGTCACGCCAACAAAGACAAGTTCACGCGTCATGGCGCCTGGTTCGCGGCTAAAGGCATCGCCGTGATGATCATGGACAACATCGAGATGGGTGAGATCGAGTTCACCCATCACGGCGTCTATTCTCATGCCTGGTTCCACTGGTACAGCCGGGGGTTTTTTCCGCTGGCGATCGAGCTGCTGAATGCCCGGCGCGCTCTGGATTACCTCAGCTCAAGGAACGATATCGATCGCAACCGCATCGGCGCTACCGGACGGTCCGGCGGTGGAATGACCACTTTCTTTCTGGCGGCCCTCGATGACAGGGTGAAGGCATCCGCCCCGGTTTCCGGGACTCTTTCCACTGCCGGCTGGGTCAAGCAGCGTTTGACCTCGGCGCATTGCGATTGCCAGTATCCCGTGAACAGCTACGGCCTGCTGTACTCGGAAATCGGCGCGCTTACGGCGCCGCGGGCGCAGCTCTTGTGCAATGCCGACGCGGATCGCGGCTTTCCAATGGACGCCTTCAACCAGATGGCGGATAAGATGCGCGAGGTGTACCGGCTCTATAACGCCGAGGGCGCGTTGCGCACGGCTGTGACTCCCGGCGGCCACTCCGATACCGAGGGGATCCGGCTGCCGGTCTACTCGTTTTTCCTCAAGGAGCTTCTCGGCATAGATTCTCCCGTCATCAGCGAAGGACCGGTCGATGAGCCGGAGCCCCGCGCGCTGGTCTGTTTTCGCGACGGGATTCCTCTGGATGAAGCGCTGACTCGCATTGACGAAGAGTTGATCCCGGCTCGCGCGCAGTCCAAGACCATCCAGGAGCTGAGTGCCAATCTGCGCAACGACGTATTCCGATACTTCCCGACCGAGCGAGCGGCGCTGGAGCCTGTATGGGGCGAGGCCGCTACATTGCAGGGCAGGACTGTGAGGAAGGTTAGTTTCAACTCCTTCGAAGGGCTGCGCGTGCGCGGATTGTATTCGCTTCCGTCCGGGGCAGCAGCCGCCCGGCTACCGGCTGTGCTCGTCGTGGATCACCGCAAGGGAATTCCGGTCTGGGGCAACGAGCAGCCTTTGGAACGCAATGACTGGGGCAAACGCGCCGTGCTGATCGTCGAGACCCTGGACAAAGGCAGCCGCGCGCTCGAGCAGAATCTGCGGAGCTTCAGCGATGACGATCCCTATCATCACATGAAGCGGCAGGCCATCGTGGCCGGCACGTCATTGGAATCGATGCAGGTCTACGAGGTGCTGCGATCGCTCGAGCTGCTGCGGGAACTCCCGGAAGTTGATGCGGCTCACGTGACGATCGCAGGCAAGGGAGAGAGCGGCGTGAACGGGCTGTACGCCGCGCTGCTTGACGGGCGAGTCGAGAGAGTGGTGTTGGGTTCGCCTCCCGCTTCGC
>CAWHCF010000014.1:0-150423 GCA_963827655.1 uncultured Acidobacteriota bacterium | reverse complement strand
GATGACTCTCGAAATCGGCAACGTAGCGGAGACGGTCCAGGTGACGGCCGGCGGCGAGCTGGTGAAAACCTCGTCATCTCAGCTCGAGGGGGTAAGTTTTAATTCGAAGCTAGTCATCGGAACTTCCGTTTAACGATCCCTTCGGGACCGGGAACCCCATTCAGCTAGCTGTTTTTGCTCCAGGGGTTACGACCCAGTCGGGCGGAGTGACTGGAATGGGAGGTTCGGTCGGCGGAAATCGCCCGCGCAACAACAACTTCGTGGTTGATGGGGTCGATAACAACAGCCCGAGCGTGACCGGATTTTTAACGCCCGTCATCCAGGAAGCGGTGGAGGAATTCACGCTGCTGACCAATCAGTTCAACGCCGAGTTTGGTCACTCGACGGCCGGGCAGTTCATCACGACCACGAAGTCCGGCACCAATGATTTTCACGGTACCGGTTGGTGGTACAGCCAGAATCGCCATCTCAACGCGCTCGACAACCTTACCCGGGCGAACACGCCCGAGGGGGGCGACAAGCCGCGCTACGACCGGAACCGCTTCGGAGGACAGCTGGGCGGGCCGATCAAGAAGGACAAGGCTTTCTTCTTTGGTTCCTATGAATACCGGAACCTGTCGCTGGCCTCCCCCCCGGCGGCGATCATACTGGTTCCGACCAGCGCGGGTCTGTCGGCGCTCGAGAGCCTGGCGAGCAACGCGGCGAGCGGGGTCAGCCCGATCAATGTGGGCATACTGAAGAGTCTCGTCCCGGTAGCTCCCCTTTCGACTCGCACGACGACGGTCCTTAACCAGGGAACCGGGCAGCAGGTTCCCATCGAGCTGGGGGCATTCGCCGCCGCGGCCCCAAACTTCGATCGAACCCATTTGTTCCTGATCAGCGGCGACTATCAGACGGCGATGCATCGCTTGACGGGCCGGGTTCATTACAGCCAGGAACGCTTCCTGACTGTCGGCTCACTTCCGATTGCGCAGTTCAACAGTAATCGAGGCTTCGACACCCGGCGGGTCACCGTCAGCGATGTCTGGACCGCTACTCCGCAAATCGTCAACGAGCTGCGCCTGGGATACAACCGTTCGGTCTCGACGCGCTCCGGTCGATTTACCTCCAGCGCCCGGGGCGAGCGACATTTTCGGAAACTATGCCGTGGCGGATCTGAGCCTCAACATCGGTCCGCAAAGCAATTTCCCGCAGACGTCGTTCAATAATGTCTACCAGGTGATTGACAATTTCACCTGGATGCGCGGCGCCCACACCTTCAAGTTCGGCGGCGAGGGACGGGCCATCATCGCAGCCGGAGATTTTCTCCCGCGGGCGCGCGGCGATTTTCAGTGGCCGAACCTGGATGCTTTCGTCCGCGACCTGTTTCCCGCTAACGTTGCGATCCGGGGTGCGGGACTCGGTTCCTTCTCGCAAAGCCGCCCCGCGTACTACGGCTTCGCGCAGGATACCTGGAAGATTCATCGCCGCCTTACCATGGATTTAGGCATCCGTTACGAGTTCACCGAGGTGCCTCGCGACACAAATTTGCAGGAACTGAACGCGCTCTCCAACGTCGATTCGATCCGGAACGAGACCAATGCCCAGGGAGTCAAGATCTTCGACACACTCTCCCCGCTCCATCAGTCCGCTCTCATCGGTTACGTGGGCGAAAGCGTGATCTTCAAGAACCCGAAGCCGGACAAGAACAACTGGGCTCCGCGCTTCGGAATGGCGTGGGACGTATTCGGAGACGGCAAGACTTCGCTGCGAGGCGGGTTCGCCGTCGCTCACGACTTCCTCTTCGGCAATCTGGCCCTGCTTCAGTTGCCTCCCCAGCTGCAGATCGAGAACCGCGAAAGCAATGCCTGCTTGTTGAGTCCGGCTCCGGCCTGGTGCGCTTTCGCCGGCCCGAATCCCGGCAACCCGGTCGCGGGCTCGGTGCATGTTTTCCAACACGGGGTTTCTGGAGGGAGGCGCCTTGCTTCCGGTGCTCTCTCCGCTGAACTCCACGAACCGGGCGGCCGCGAGAAGCGCGTCGGGAAATTTCGTCGTGGATGATATAAGCCCCGAGACCTATACCTGGTCCCTGTCGCTGCAGCGCAGCATCTTCAGTGACTTTCTGGTCGAGGCACGCTACGTCGGGACTCACGCCATCCATCTCCCGATCCAGCGCCAGCTCAATACGACTGCGCCCAATCCCATTCGACTTCCCATCTATTTGAATGAGAGCGACGCGCTGTCGGCAAATTACGCCGGACGCCCGACCCTGGCCCAGTTCAATGCCGGCAACGTTCGCCTCCTGGCTCCATACGGGTTCAATGGCGCGCTGACCGAGTTCACGCCTGATGGCCAGTCCTGGTATCACGGCGGCTCGATCATGCTTCAGAAGCGCTTTGCGCAAGGACTCGGCTTCAACGCGAACTATACCTGGAGCCGAACCATCGACTTGATCGAGAACGAGCTGTTCACGAGCCAGGTCAATCCGCGCCGGCCGTTCGATCATTACGACATATTCGCCGGAAAGGGTCTTTCCGGGTTGCACCACGAGCACAAGTTCGCTCTGTCGTGGTTGTGGGAAGCTCCCAGGTATACCGGAGGAGGAGCTTTTCTCCGGGGCTTCCTGAGCGGTTGGGGGCTCAACGGGTCATACATCGCCGAGACGGGACAGGCCATCTCCACGCTGTCATTTGCCGACCTGAACGGCAACGCCGATACGGCCGCCGATCCTGCGTTCGAGAATCCGGGCGGGACGCTGCGCACGGGTAGCGCGTCGAACTTCGTCTGTTTCAGCGGCACGTCGCCCACGATTGCTGCCACCGCGGCGGCATGCGGCGGGAACGCGAACGTGGTCGGGTACGTGGCGCGAAACCCGAACGCCCAGTTCGTCAAGGGAGAAGCAGGCGCCGGGATCGGTGTCGGATTGACCCAGACGGGGCGTGGCAACGTTACGACCCCCGGAGTCAACAACGTCAACCTGGCTTTATTCAAGAACACTCCGCTCTGGGAAGGGGGCAGCCTTCGTTTCGGCGTCCAGCTGATGAATGCTTTCAACCATCCCAGCTTCTCGATCGGAAATGGCGGGGCCATTCCCGATCCGAACAACACCAGCGCCAATTTCCTGGGCTATGCCAATCCGGGCTCGTCTCAGTTTCTGGACAAGACGATCTTCAGCGGCGGGCTGGGGCAGACTCCCTTCCAGCGCGTGATTCAGTTTGATCTGAAGCTGTTGTTCTGATCACGAATAAAAATCTGGGGACAGGCTCCGAATTGCGCTGGCAAGATCGGCCAAGAGACCGATGTTTTGCTGCGCAATTCGGAGCCTGTCCCCAGATTTCTTCTTTCTACTTTTTTCGGGTGACCCAGATGGGCGAGGACCAGGCCACCTGCCCGTCTTCCTGCAGGACACGAACGTAGTAATAACTCTCGCCAGGCTGCGCATCCGCATCGCTGAAGCTGAACTCGGCTTCGCGCACGCCCGGCTTCTGATCGTAGACGAAGCGATTATTCTTGACGACCCGGACCTCCTTCAGCGGCTGGGTTCCAATCACCTTCACCGTTAATTGAGCCGGTCCGGAAGCCACAAAGATATCTCCCTGCAGATACTCGGCGCTGCCGTCCTTCATCCGAATGTCCAGGATGATGTTGTCGGTTGCCGCGTAGGTATGCCTGCGCCGCATCGCGTTCATCAAACCTTCCCGGCTGCCATCCTCGGAGATGAGACAACTGTAGGAAATGTGGGTCGAAATGTGATCGGAGCTGGCCTGTACCCCAAGCTTCCATCCTTTGGCCCATGCGTTCCAGACGAAACCCGCGGGCTGAAACCCTCCCTGATGCGTGGCGGGCCTGTCTTGCGTGGGAGCTTTCGGGGCGCCTTCGTATTCCGCCGAGGTGCGCATTCCCTGGTAGATCTCTACCAGCGGCTCGAGATCGGGGTCGTTGTCGCGCCAATCGGTTCCCATCCCGGTATGCGACGTGTGACCGAAGGCGATGCCGCGATTCTGCCGCAGATACGGGTAGAGCACGCTGCCGCTGTTGACCTTGACGATCCCCTGCTGGGGCTGCTCGCCCGGGGCCGCCGGGAGCGTGCGCACGCCGCGCTGAGCGAAGGCCAGGTTCCGGTGTCCGTTGGGATAACCCAGGCTCCGCTCGTATCCGAACAGGGTCGTGAAATGACCGGGGACGTGAAAGAGATCATCGACTTTTTCGATGCGCCACCAGGAGTACTCCTGGTCGAAACCCGAGTTGTGGTCCGTCACCATGGCGTAGTCCATGCGGGCCGCATCCATTGCGTAACGGAAAAGATCCATGACCGAGCCATCGCCTGCGCCATCCGCGGAAATGTCGGTGTGCCGGTGCATGTCGCCGCGATAGATCCGGTAAGTCTTTCCGCCCGACCGGATCTCGTAGCTGCGAATGCGGCGCACGCTGGCCTCCTCATCGGGATGCACGGGGCCGGCGGACGCCAGGTCCGGCCGCAGCAGCACCAGTTCGCTTTTCGAAATCGTCGTCGCGCTCTGCAGACCGGAGGGATCGACCGAGGTTGTGAAGACATCGTACGCCTGCGGAACCGCGCCGAATCCCTGAAGGTCATTCGGTTTGAGATTGGCGGCGGCCGGAACGGGCTTGGGCGGATTCGCGAACAGGCGTCCATCGGTCGGCCAGGCGGCCCAGAGTTTTCCATCCGGGGCAATGGCGCCGGCGGCCCGGACGTAGTTGCGCGCGACGCTGTCGGGGAAGGGAATGACCGGGAGCCAGCTCCCGCCGGCATAGGCGGTCAGGAAGACATTCCAGCGTCCGCCGGAAGCCCAGACGTCCGCGGTCTCGGTCCGCACGAAGCTGCGAACGCGCAGCAGAACCCAGATGCGTCCGGCCGGGTCGCTGAGCAGTTGAGGCATCTGCGTGTACTGCCGCAGCCAGGCCGGCACCGCCTCCATCAAATCGCGCTCCGGTGTCTTCAGAACCTTGTTGTCGAGCACGGCAACGCGCACCGCGCGCGAGCGATAAAGCGGGTTTCCGCTGGCCTGCCAGGGAGTAGGGCTTGCCAGGTAGCCGTAATCCTTGCCCCAGTTGGCTTCAGATTCTTCCCATGCCACCCAGACGCGATCGGCCGGGTCAACCGTGACGGAAGCGCGCGCATGGTAGCGCGGCGAGTCGGTGACCCGGATCAAATCTCCGGGCTGTCCGGCGGCGACGCTGCGCAGAAGCACGTTGTAGCTTCCCCGCTCGTAGCTGTCCCACGCGACCCAGGACCTTCCCTGAGAATCCACTGCCACGGAGGGTTCCCAATCGTTGGCGGCGCTGTCGCTGACCTTGATTTCGTCGGACCAGCGAGTTCCGTCCCAGCCTTTCAGGTAGACGTCGGACTGCCCTTCACGAAAGCTCATCCAGGCGAGGGCCAGGTTGCCATTCTTTGACGCGGCCAGCGAATGGAAGGTGTCGGGAGCCGGGTTCTGCGTGAGCCGAGTCACGGCCGACCATTTCCCTCCTTCGAGGCTTCGGGCCTGGAGATCCCAGTTTCCATTCTCTTGCGCCGACCAGACGAACCAGATACGGCCCTGAGCGTCTTCGGCCAGCGTTACGCGAAAGAAATCGCCGCCGCCCGGGCTTACCCGCACCGGATCGGACCAGCGCCCGCTCTTGAGCGAGCGCGCCAGAACCTCGTCGCTTCGATTGCGATAAGCGATCCAGGCCATCCAGACGGTGCCGTCGCGCGTTACCGCAACCGCGGGATCATCATCCTCGAGCTCCGGAGCAGTGACGCGCTGGGTGACGGGCTGGCGTTCCACCACCACAGACCCGTCCAGGAAACTGAGCGGCTTGCCATAAACCAGCTCTTTGACCTGGAAAGAGAAATCACCCGGCGTTGTACGGATGCTGACCTTGGTGGTTCCAGGAGCGTCAATCACAGCCTGGATCCCGACCGTGAAGATGCCCAGCGGGTCGACCAGTGGAGGATTGGCAGGATTGGGCAGGCGGCTCTGGACCGGCTTCTTGCTCGTTGCCTTCCAGGTCTGCCCTTCGATCCTGTCCTCCAGGGCAAAATGCCAGCCCTCGAGCCGTGAAACCCGCCCGCCGGAGAGCGTAATCTCGCCGCTCCAGTCCCGCGGCGCGTCGTCTCCCTGGCCCAGGGTGATGCGAAAGCCGAGCCCCGGAATTTCCTCGGCCGACGGATTCTGCAGTGCGACGGGCAAGGCCCGTGTTCGGGCTGACAGGGCCAGAGCGAGAAGGATGGCGGATAGGAGAAAGGCCCGTCCTGCCGAACGCACTGCCGGAGAAGCCGAACGAAGATCAATGCCCATATCAACCCCCTTTGCGTCGAGGCTTGCGCTTCTGCGTCTTCGAGTCGGATCTTGTTTTCGGGCTTTCAGCGCCAGGACGCGAAGACGCCAGGAAAGAATTGATGCGTTCCATCGCGGGTTCGAGCACCGCGCGATCAGCAGCATAGCATATTCGAACCGATCCCTCGCCACCCTCTCCAAAGGCCACGCCGGGCGCAATTCCAACTTTCTTTTCGATCAGCAGCCGCCGGCAAAATTCAAAAGAGTCGGACATTCCCTCGATGCGAGGAAAGAGGTAAAAGGCGCCCTCCGCTTGCGGCACCGTGACGCCGGGCATCTGTTGCAGGGCAGACCTGACAAAATCCCTGTTCTCCCGGAGCCGGCCCACCATGGCGCGCAATTCGTCTTCTCCTTCTTTCAGCGCCGCTTCGGCCGCTCTCTGGGCCATGGAAGGCGCATGTGAAACGATGAACTCGTTCAACTGGGTTGCCTTTTGTGCCAGGTCGGGCCGAGACACCAGCCAGCCGAGACGCCATCCGGTCATGCAATAGCTCTTCGAAAAAGAGTGCGCCACAACGACCGCGTCGTCAGGCGCAGATAAGCGCAGGATAGAAGGCGCCACCGGCCCGCGGTAGTACAGCCTTTCGTAAACCTCGTCGGCCAGGAGCCAGAGCCCGTGCTGTCGACAGAGTTCCAGGAGACGCTTCTGATCGCTCTCCGTGGCGACCCAGCCGAGTGGGTTGGAAGGCGAAGTGTAAAGAATCAGACGCGTACGTGGTCCGATGGCCGATTGGAGCGCCGTGAAGTCTATCTCGTAGCGCTGGCCGCTCAGCACGTGAGGAATGTGAATGGCGCGCGCGGAACACATCCCCACGATCGCCGAACCGTTGGGCCATGCAGGCGTCAGAATCAGCGCTTCGTCGCCCGGGTCGAGCAGGCATCGGATTGAAACATTCAAGGCCTGGACTCCCGAAGCCGTGACTACGATGTGCCGCATCGGGTCGAGGTTTACCCTGTGAATCTCCCGGTATTTTTCTGCGATGGCCTGGCGCAGGCTTGGAAGGCCTGCGTTCTCGGTGTAGAAGGTGTAGCCGTCCTGGAGAGCTTGAACCGCCGCATTCTTTATATACCGCGGGGTGGGGAGGTTGGACTCGCCGAAATAAAGGCGCAGCACGCCGTCCATTGACATGGCGATATCCGCGAGTTCCCGAATTCGCGAGTGGGGAACTTCAAGAACGGATCGGGCAAGGCCTCGGATTGACGATTGACGATTGACGATTGACGATTGCCATAGGTGGTACCGGGTATCCACGGATTAACTACTAAGCAAGCTTCCTTTTGGAGTGCGCAAGTTTGCGGCCGCTCATTGACTCGACCCTTAAATCGTCAATCGTCAATCGTAAATCGTCAATCGAGTTAGCGACGGAAATTCCGCAGGATGCTGAGTCCGTCGACGGGAGCCAGACCTGGTACTCCCATGGCGTCCTCGACGTAATGGATGCGGCGCATTCCGTTCAAGATGCAATCCAACCCTGGAAGATTGGCAAGAACGTTCATCGCCATCCGGCTCAGGGTTTCTTTGGTTTCAGGATAGCCGGCCGCGTATAACCTGGTCCGAACGGTGTCCGAGACGCTCTGCTTCTTGAATGACAAAAAACGGCCGATCTCTTCGAACAGCGAATTGATGTGCTCGATGAAGTCGCGCTGCCACGCCTCCCACCTGGCGTCACCGCTGAGCGACTGCTTGCGCTCTCTCAGCCAGGATTGCATAGGGCGAATGACGTTCGGACCTGCGGTTCTTTCCCAATCGGTAGGGGACTGGAGCCGGGGAATGAGTTCCTCGACCACGCCGGCGAGTCCTTTGTCTCCTTCAACCAGTGGAACTCGAAATTCTTCGGCGAGCCGCTGCTCGTGATCCCGCAAGGGCTTCAGAACTGCCTTCAGCGCTTCGGAATCCGGTGGCTTCTGACCCGGTTGGATGAAGTCAGCCAGCCGAATCATTCGCTCGTTGTAAAAGGCATTCAGCGGGCGGTTGATCAGCACCCCCAGCCTTTCCTGCCGGCAGAACTCCAGCACAGTTTTTCCGTTGTTATTCTGTTCGAGCGCGCCGCCCGACTCATAAAGATTCATCGGAAGCTGGATGATGCGGAAATGGTGCTCGCGTCGGATGCTTCGAGCTTCTTCCAGGCAGCGGCTGACCGAAGTCATGGTTGGCTCTGACCGGGGCAAGCCGTAGTTGTTGGAGCTGATTCCATACCACCGGATGGCGCCGGAGTCCACCTGGCTCTCGAGGAAGCGAAAGGCCTCTCGAATCCGTCGGTAAAACTCCTCGTGATCTTGCGGTGTCGGTCCGCCGTGGTATTCCTTCTCGGTCAAATAGTATTCGGGATTGTGAAGGAGATAGATATCCACGTGCTGCAGACCCATCCGCTCCAGCGAGCGCTGGATCTGGGTCTCGAGGAATTCGGGATGGATGCAGTGCCAGATTCCTTCGCCGAAGTACACCACTTCAGGGAAGTTTCGCCTTTGCGCCAGTTCCATGTTCTGTCCCTGGATATAGCCTCCCTTTGTCACCACGATCACTTCTTCGCGCGGGTGGTCGCGCAGAACAGTGCCGATGAGGGTCTCTGATAGGCCATCGGCGTAGTTCGCCGACGTGTCGATGAGATTCCCGCCGCGGTCCAGGTACGCGCGCAGCGCGGTCTCGTGCTCGCGGTTCCCCTGACTGATACGATAAGAGCCGAAACCCAGAGGGTGGCAGGCGAGTCCTGTGTCTCCAAGATTGTGATACCTGTTCGTTGCCGTGACTTTCACGTCGGTTCCTCGATTCACGCGCAGACGCCGTTTTTGATCGGCGATCGCGAAGATTGCCGATCATAAACGGCATGGTGCAGGAAGCCAACTTTTTAATGGCCGCGGGTTGCTGGCTGCGTTTCTTCGCGTCTTCGTGGTTAGTGAGAGACACATCGTGGTAACCTTGCTCTGCGGTGTTCACATGATTGCGAACGCAAAGACCCTGAATCTGGGCAGCCAAATGAACAGGATCCTGGCCATCATTCTGGCCGTGGGTTTCCTCTTTCGACTCTTGTTCCTGGGTAGGCGACAGCTCTGGACTGACGAAATCATGCAGGGGCTCATTGTGCGCGCTTCATCGATGCGCGAGATGTTGGAGGGCCTGCGGGACGGCATGGCGATTCCCGCTCCGCTTGACTACTTCGTCCAGAAGGGAATCGTTTCGCTTTTGGGCGAAGCCTCGTGGGCCATGCGGCTGCACGCCGTAATTTTCGGCACACTCTCGCTCTGGATCTTCTTTCGCATCGCGCGTCATCTCTTCGGCGACCGGGTTGCCATCTACTCCACAGTACTGTTGACCTTTTATCCGCTCCACTATCACTACAGTCAGGAGGGGCGGCCTTATGCGCTGCTGGTCTTCTTATCGCTGGTCTCGTATGACCTCTTGTTCAGAATCCTTTCGAAGAACGACGGACGGTTGCCGGCCTGGGCTCTCCTCTGCTGCGTGCTCACCCTCCTCCTCTATGCCAGCTTTCTTGGAATCCTGGTTCTGGGCTCCCAATGGGTTGCGCTCGTCATTTCGGCGGCCTGGGATCCCAAGAATTCTCGCGCACCGTCTGCGTTAAACACAGGAGAGAGCGCGGTCGTCATTGAACGGGCGCGCCGGTGGCACGTCCTGGCCTACAGCGTGGCTGCGGGCCTGGCGTGCGCCCTTTATCTTCCCTGGGTTTATTTCGCCTGGGCCAAGCCTTTGGTGACGAAAGCCTCGGAGGTAGTCGATCCCAGGCTGATTTTAAGGATGATAAAAGAGTTGGGAGACGGCAGCTATCCCATGGCCGGCCTTCTCCTTCTCGGAGCGGCGACGGGCGTCCAGGCCCTGCGACGACACGGACAGGATCGAGTTCTCGTGTGGTTTCTCACCTGGTTTGGAATTTCTATCCCGGCTGTGATCGTGCTCGAAATCTGGTCCGGTTATTTTTTCGCGATCCGTCATGTATTGCATGCCACGCCGCCATTGATACTGCTGGCAGGGTACGGTCTGTCGTACATAGGCGAGCGCCTGACCATTCTGGAACGCCTTCCTTCTCGCATCAGCGCTCCGGCGATCACTTATGCAGCTCTCGTGATTGTGATCTCGGTCTGGATCAACCAGAGTCACTGGAAGAAAGAAACGGAGGACTGGCTCGGCACCGCGAAGTTTTTACAGAATAACCTGCGCCCGGGCGATGTCGTGACCATGCCCGGAGTCTATGTGCTTCTTGAATACAATGCCCCGGCGCTAAAAAACTTCAGGGTTGGAGACCTTGACCCGGGGCCTGGCTCTCTCCGCGGCGGCGAGATAAGCCGTCGCTATGTTGCATGTTTCAATAATCTGAAACCGGATCCATGCGAGGGCTTTCGCGCCCCGGCGGTCAAGGATGGGGCGTGGCGCAAGCAGGAATTCCGCGGCTTCACGGTGTTCGTGCGCGACAAATAGCGCTGCTCGCACTATCGCGAGAGATTTCGGCGAGCTTCAGAGCGAGAGAAGACAAAAAAACTGAAAAAAATTGTGAAAAAACTGTTGACATGTTTCGTGAGCGCGCCTATAGTTCACGCGGGTTCCAAGAGATTGTAACCAACCGGAACTACGGTGAAGTCGGAACTGAAAGCGGTTAGGTAAAGAAGGCACTGTCAGAGGTGCTGGATTTAAAAAGTCGCTGGAAGGTTCCGAGGTAACCAAAGCGAAAGTTGGAGAAAGTCACTTGGAGCCCATTTTTGTTTTTGCTGTTGCTGCAGCATCCCCACAGTGCCGTAATAAGCTTTCCAGCAACCAAACCTAACAATTTACGATTGACGATTGACGATTTGTCCACGTTCCGATACGACCGACGCACGAAATCCAAATCGTGCTTGCCCCGAATGATGAAGAATGCCAAGCCGCGCGTGAAAGCATAGAGTCGTTGAAAGTCGGTATATCCCCGGTCCATCACGTAAAACGCTCCGGCCTCGACGGGCAGGGCGTCCAGTGCCGTCATATCCGCCACGCGACCGCTTGTAATATGCACAAAACAAGGAATATTCCCGCGCAGGTCGATCAACGTGTGCAACTTCACGGCGCTCTTGTGTCGACGGAATTGGGCCCATGGAAACAAAGTCAGACACAGATCGACCGTGGTGGAATCGAAGGCATAGGCGGTCTGATCCAGAGCGAGACCAAAGTCGTCGTGGACATACAGCGTCCTTGCCTTCGCTATGAGCACGGCTGCAAAGTCGGCGTAGATCCGCCAGTCGCGAGTCTCGTTGGCGTCTGCGAGAGTGCTGCGCGAAACAGGACCACGGATGCCCGCGTGATACAGTTTGGACTGCATTACGATTGACGATTAGAAATCGAGTCACTACAAGCATAATGTGTCATTACTGGTTTGCCATTCACAGGTCGACTCATTCGTTCAATCGTCAATCGTCAATCGTAAATCGTCAATCGGTACGGTAGATTTGGCTTTTCAAGATTCCAACACACCGGAGGGTGCGGTAACGCTGGTCGTAGTCCAGGCCGAACCCCACCACGAAGCGATCAGGAATTTCGAAACAGCGGTACTTGACTGGAACGTCTACCAGCCGTCGGACAGCCTTATCGAGGAAAGTACAGACTTCCAGGCTGTTGGGCTGACGTCCCGAGAGGACGTTGAGGAGGTAGCGCAAGGTCAAGCCGGTATCGACAATGTCCTCGACCAGAAGCACGTCCATCCCCTGAATGTTTTGATCCAGATCCTTCGTAATCCGCACGACCCCCGGAAGGGCCCGTCCGGGCGAGAAGCTGGCGATGCCCAGAAAATCGAGCTTCACAGGGTTCTCTAACGCCTGCGCCAGGTAAGTCAGGAAGAACACCGCCCCTTTCAAGACGCTAACCAGCATCAACTCACGTCCCTGGTAATCCCGCGAGATCTCCGCGGCCAGTTCGACGATCCGCCGATGAATTTGATCTTCGGTGAATAACACTCTTTCGAGATCGTTGTGCATGTCTAACAAATACCACCAAGACTCAAAGACACGAAGAAACACCAAGAACGCTCTCTCAGTCCGGCGAGCCAGATTTTCGAGCCTCGTATTTGAAGATCAGGTCTTCGAAGTCTTTCTGGTAAAGAAGCCTGATCTTCACGTCGGGGTAGAGCTCGCGCAGGCGTTTTACCTTGCGGTTCTTCCTGGTTACGAGCGACTGCTTCATGGTCGTGAGCTCCACGTACAGATCGCTGCCGGGAAGATAAAAGTCGGGCGAGAAGGCCTCGACCACGTTGCCGCCGGCGTCATGCTCCAGGGGAAAGGTCCGGGGCTCGTATTTCCACGGTATTCCGTAGAAGTCGAGTAGTTGCGCGAAAAGGCGCTCGCTGGGATGGGCAAACTGCGTCGAGGATTGGTTCGAGTCGATCGACAGCCGGCTGAGCGCGCGGGCCAGGCGGATATGGTTGCGCACGCGAGCCCGCTCGACCGTTTCGCTGGAAACCAGACCGTATTCCGGCAGCCTCTTGAGATGCACGGCTTGGAGGATCAGTTCGACGGCGTGCTGACTTTCCAAAGACCCGGTGTTCACGATCAAATCGTAGCGCTCCGGTGTCTCGCTCGGCCGCCGAAAAGTCGAACGAAAAAACCGAATCTGCCGGCGTTCGTAATCCTCGATTTCCTTCGCAGCCTGCTCGAAGGAAATATGTCGCTCCTGCATGAGAATGTTGGCGCGGATATACTCGGGGGCGATGACACGCACGTGCATCGCATTGGGAAAGGCCCGAAAAATGAACTGCCCTCCGCATTCCAGCACGACCAGATCCTGAAGCACCGCCATATCCGTGAGGATAGCGGATATGAGGTTGGCCAGGAATTTGCCGGCCTGGCTTTCTCGCGGGGTCTGGTCGATTTCGCCTGAAAGGGAATAGTTAAGTCGATACCGCTCCCGGATAACCTCGTCAACGTTGTCCGATGTCACCAGGGAGAAGCCCAGCCGCTGAGCAACCTCGAGCGCAATGGCCTCTCCCCGGCTGCCGCACTGATGCGAGATCGTAACGATCGCCAACGATTTCTACCCGGTGACAGGCATTGGAGATACCGGGGATTTCTTCATCTCTAAACGCGCAGCGTCATATTCCATCCGGACTCCGTTCCGGTAGGACATATTCGACAGGATGGTGGCCAGGGCATGACCGTAGCCCGCGTCGATGTCGGCCACAGGTTTCTTGCGGCTGCGCATGCACTCGAGGAAGTTTCCCATGTGATGCTGGTCGGGAGGCGATTCCCATTTCACACCGCCGTCCTTCTTCGTTTTCAAGAGCCGCTTTGGATCAATCACAAACTTGGTATTCGGATCCCCGGGATGCTCGGCCACTACTTCGCCGCCGCCGCCATCTCCATAGGCTATCCCTTCGTCGAGGTCCATCGTCCCGTTGGTGCCGTAGAGCGTAATCCCTCGTTTCTCGGCGCTGTTGCCCATGCGCATGTGGTAGGTAGCGAGCGTTCCGCTGGGATATTCCAGCAATGCCTGCGCCGTATCCGGATTGGTGCGGCCATCCTTCCAGATGTAGACGCCTCCGGCCGCGACGGCGTAGCGGGGCAGCTCTCCCAGAACGAGATTCACGAGGTCGATCCGGTGGCTCATCCACTGGCAGAAGCAGCCGCTCGAAAAAGGCCAGAAGATGCGGAACTCCCGGTAGTGGCGAGGATTCCATTTATGCTTCTTGGGATCGAGGTAGCAGAGAAACTCTTTCCAGTCGGTGTCCGCCTCCTTGAGCGAGTCTTCGGAGCCGGGGATGCGCCAGCGCTCCTGGAAAATGGGTTCGTAGATTTCGACGAAGCTTACCTTGCCGAGCCAGCCCGACTTTATGAAGTCTCGGGCGCCGTAGTATTTTCCCTCAGAGCGGCTTTGAGTGCCGAGCTGGACCACGCGATCGGATTCCTTGACTGTCTTCAAGGCCGTCTTGATCTGGTCGAAATCACAGCCGAGCGGCTTTTCAACGTAGACATCCTTGCCGGCCTTCACCGCCTGGGTGAGGTGGTACGCATGCTGGAAATCGGCGGTCGCGATGACGAGTCCGTCGACATCCTTCAGCGCGCAGATTTCTGCCAGGGTCCGGCACTTTCGGACCTCGCGGTTGTAGTGCTCTTGAAATTTCGCGGCGCCTTGTTCCCGCCGCTGGTTCCAGATGTCGCAGACGGCGGTGAACTCGGCATTGTGACTCTTCTCGACCTGGTAGACCCATTTTATGAGAGCCTGAGCCCGGCTCCCGGGACCGACCAGACCGAGCGAAATGCGATCGTTCGCGCCGAATGCGCGGCGCGGAACGTACATCGCACCGAGGGCGGTAGCGCCGGCGCTCATGGCGGATTTCTTCACAAACTCGCGGCGATCAATCGTCTTGTTCTCCATAGCGACTCCTTGGGCGAGATGGTTGTTGCCCAATCTACCAGAAAAGAGACCAGACCTTGAACAAGAATCGCGGCGCCAGGATTCCCGGTGGTCTAAGGGTTCGCGACGATGCGTACCCAGCACGGTAAGTGAGGAGCGAGTTACAAAGCCGGCGGGCCTGCGGGCCGCAGCCCGAAGGGGCGC
Organism: uncultured Acidobacteriota bacterium; assembly: GCA_963827655.1. Classification (GTDB taxonomy): domain Bacteria; phylum Acidobacteriota; class UBA6911; order UBA6911; family UBA6911; genus CAWHCF01. The sequence continues at coordinate 135,576 of CAWHCF010000014.1, read as the reverse complement.
GAGCCGGAGGGCGCCAGACTGTGCAGCTAACAGAAAGACGGTTCAAAATTAACTCCCGACTCTCGCGCCAGAATGTGAAGTTATTTCTGCGCGAGCCCTAAGATCTGATTCCGTATTGCGAATCGTACGAAAGCGCAACACCCCAATACGAGCTTTTTTGTGCCGAATAAACCAGGCATCGATCGTAGGGGCGGGAATAAATGTGAAGGCTCGTGGCTCTCTGCCTGAATTTCGGCAGATTCAGGACGGCATGAATGGGCATTGCCGGGTCGACGAATGATGGATTCTGCGGATCCATGATGACGCGATTGGCTTTCTTGAGCTGGCAGAATCCCTTTTCGTCGAACCTTACCAGCTGGTAGTTCTGCACCGCCAGACATCCCACCGGGACGGCCATCCAGCAGTTCTGGTTCTGGTGATTATGGATCTGTGATGCCTGCCCGATATCCCAGCAGATGGCGATCAGCTCGAAAATGTCCGATTTGTGAATGAGATTTCGCGTGTAGTGAGTGGCAGTGTAGAAAAGATAAGGTTCGAGGGAAACCGGATCAACCGGGTGTTCCAGTACGTAGCGTGCCACACGCGGAATCGTGAACTCGCTCTCCTTGATGGCACAGAGCCCTTCGACAAATCGATTTATTGTATCCATCGGGCGAAACCTTATTGGGCAGTCCAGCCGCCATCGACGTACAATGCCGAACCCGTGACGAAGCTCGATGCCTCCGAAGCCAGGAAGAGCACGGCGGGTCCTATCTCGTCGAGGCTGCCAAAACGCCGCATCGGAACCTTGCTTACGAAAGCGGCGTATTTTTCCGGGTCGTTCATCAGCGGGCGATTCATTTCCGTTCCGAAAGGGCCGGGGCACACGCAATTCACAGTGATCCCGGTGGTCGCCCACTCGAGCGCCAGGGTTCGAGTGAGCTGAAGCACGGCTCCCTTGGACGAGGCGTAGGGTGTGCGTTCTTCGAAGCCGGCGCTGGATAGAATCGATCCGAGATTGACGACCCGACCCCAGCGCGCCTCCAGCATATCGCGCGCCGCGGCCCGGCACATGAGCCAGACCCCTGTGACGTTGGTGTCCATCACATTCCGGAACTGTTCCAGTGAAAGGTTCTGGATCGCGCCTCGGATATTGATTCCGGCGTTATTGATCAGAATTTGAATCGGGCCCAGCTGCTGGCGAACCTGCGTGACGGTTTCTTCCACCGACCTTGGCTCGCTGACCTCGCAGGCGACGCCGATACAATTCTGACCGGTCAGTTTCAGCAGCTTCTGTGCCGCGGCGCGGGCGGTATCGGGATTCCGGCTGGTCACGGCGACACGCGCGCCGGCTTCGGCCAGACTGGAAGCGATCTCCCAGCCGAGCCCGCGAGCTCCGCCGGTCACGAGAGCCGTGCGCCCATCAAGACGAAATTTATCCAGTACTGTCAATTCAGCTCTCCGTTCATTGCATGGCTTTGCGTCTTGGCGGTGGTTTTTGTTATTCCCCTTTTAACCGCAAAGGCGCGAAGGAACCGTTAAGACCAAATCGACCGCCGTTATTGTATGCGCGATTGATCTCTGGTCAACAGTCTGAAACAAAAAGAGGGATCGCGCCGCCGGCGCGATCCCTCTTGCAGGCTAACAGGCAAGCTCGAAAAGCTTAGAAGGTCAAGCGGAGCCCGAAGCGGAACTGCCGCTCATCGATCCCCTCACGGCCGGTACCGCGCGTGGTCGTGATCTCGGTGTAGCTGCCGAGGCTCCGGATGGTTCCGTCGGGATTGAGGGTCATGTCCGAGCGGTTCAACCCGGGGTTACCGAAGTGGGGCGTGTTAGTGAAGTTGAAAGCTTCGGCCCGGAACTGCATTCCGACGCGTTCGGTCATCTTGAACTCGCGGAACAGTCCGACGTCGATGTTCGAGTAGCGCGGACCGACCAGTGTGTTGTAGCCCGTGGTCCCGAATCGGGCCTCGGTTACCGGCGCGAACGCGAACGGATCGAACCAGGACTCGCCCCGGCCGTGGCCGCCCAGGTACTCGACGTTGGTCTTGACCTGATCGGCGCGCTGCGTGTTGCCGGCTGCGTTGAGGGACGTGCCCGAAGCGGTGACCGAGAAGCGGAACGCCCGACTGGCGGCTGAAGATCGCGTTGACCTGCCAGCCCCCCAGGATGGCGCTGCCGAAGCCGCCGTCATTGAGCCACTTCCGCCCCCTGCCGAACGGAAGCTCGTTGATAGTGGACAGCTGGAAGTTGTGCGGGCGATGAATGTTCAGTAGAGAGCGGTTGAGGTGGTAGTAGTCGAAGAGCTGGATCGCGGGGCTGTTGTCGCTGTCACTCTCCCGCACCGCGCCGATCGCCTTCGAGAAGGTGTAGGCCAGGTTCATCTGGAAGCCGTGCGCGAAGCGGCGGTCGAGCGTGAGCTGCGCCGAGTCGTAGTGGCTCCCGCCGATCGGGCCGATGTACTGCGTGGATCCCACTCGACCGAACTTCTGGTTGAGCGGCGCGCTGGCAAGCCCGCCGCCGACCTGCTGCGTGTTGATGTTGTGCTGGCCGAGCTGGCGGATCGTCCGGGTGGCGACATAGCCCGCCTGACCGACGAAGCCCAGCGGCAGCGTGTGCTGCAGCGTCAGGTTCCACGACTGGATGTAGCCGCGCTTGAATTCGGTGGGGAGGTAGTTGACGCCGATGTTGCTCGGGACATCGAGGATCCCGTTGCCGAGGTCCGGGACGGGGATCGCCGGAATCCCGGTACGGAGCGTGCCCGCCGCGCTGAGCGAGTTCGGTTGCGGTACGGTCAGCGCGAGCAGGATCGGGTGATTGGTCCGCATCGGCCGAGCGAGGTTGTACGGGTCGTTGGTGATCCCGTACCCGGCTCGGACGACGAAGTCCTCGGTCACGCGCCAGGCCAGGCCGAAGCGGGGCGCGAACATGGTCTTGCTCATCTTGACGCCGCAGTCGACCGGGATGGAGCCGACACCGCAGACCTGCATCTTGTTAGTGTTGATGTCGTAGAGCTCCAGGCCGCGGTCCGGACGCGTCGGGATCGGGAAATACTCCCAGCGTGTGCCGATGGCGAAGGTCAACTTCCTGTGAGCCTGCCACGAGTCGCGGATATAGAGGCTGTGCGCCCACGTCCGGGTCGAGTAGACATCCGGCACCTGGAGGATGCGCCCCATCTGGGTCGGCAGGCCGAGCAGGAAGGTCGCGTAGCTGTTGAAGGCGTTCCCGCCGGGCCCACCGGCGATCTGGGTCGGGCCGCCGGCGAACGCGAAGCCCCCCTGCGCCCCGTACGAGGCGCCGGCAAACTCCGGCTGCGTGTGGTTCAGGTTCTGGTGCGAGGCGTCAAACCCGAACCGCACGTTGTGGCTCCCCTTGATCCAGTTCGCGTTGGCCGTGTACTGCCATTGCGGGTCGGAGCGATAGTACGGCATGAAGTTGTCGTTCACGCCGATGTTGGCGAAGTTCGAGATCTCGATATCCGGCCAACCTCCCTCGAAACGACGCGTTCCGTTCGTCCCCGGAATCCCGAGGACGTCGCGGCCGATGTTCTCGTCAAGGCAGCACTGTTCGACATTAGTATCCATCCGGGTCCAGCCGAAGTTCGCGTCCACGATGAATTTCGGCGAGACCACGTAGTTTGCCCCGATGGTGGTCGAGTACGTCTTGCCCCAGCCTTCGCCGGAATTCCCGCCATAGGCGGCCACGAACATGCCGCCCAGCTGATCGCCGAAGATCTCCGGGTTGTGCATGGAGTAGTCGAGGATGGAGAAGCGCCCGTTCATGGCGAGCTTCGGGGTGATGTTCCAGTTGAGCTTGGTATCGAGCGTGTGACGCTGGAGGTAGAAGCTGTCACCCTTGTAGAAGTTGTTGCTGATTGTGCCGGGAGCCAGCCCCGGTATGTTCGGATCGGGCCATCGGGCGTTGATGTTGGCTGCGATCGAATCGATCCGGTTGGCCGGGATGATGTTGCCCGGGAATGGCGTTCGGCCCGCGCCCGCGGCGTCGCCGGTGGCCGGGTCGTAAATCGGGTTGGGCGAGGCGCTGAAGTCACCGCGCTTCATCTCCGGCGTCGGGACCGACACCGTGCGCGAGGCAAACTGATGGTCGTAGGTCCCCTCGTAGCTCGCGAAGTAGAACAGCTTGTCCTTCAGGATCGGTCCGCCCAGGGTAGCGCCGAACTGGTTGTAGACCAGCTTCGGGTTTCTCTGGTTGACCGGTGTGAAGTACGGCCTGGCCTTGAGCGCATTGTCGCTGTGGTACTCGAAGGCCGAACCGTGCAGTTCGTTGGTTCCGCTCTTGATCTGTACGTTCACCGCGGCGCCGCCCGCGAGCCCCTGCTCGGCGTCGAAGCTGTTGGTGACGACGTTGACGGCGTCGATCGATTCGAGCGCCGGAATGTAGGACGTCATGTGCGGCAGCCAGACGTTGGTTCCGGTCACACCGTCGATGCGGATGTTATTCGAGCTTCTGCTGGCTCCGTTGACGTTGAAGGCCAGGGCGCGCGATGGATTCGACGGAATCGAGTGCGCGTTTTCCGGCATGCTGAAGCCGGGGAGGGTCTTGAACAGGCCCTGGTAGTTCCGCCCCATCGGGACCGGCAGATCCTGCAATGCCTTCGTGTTCAGCTCCGATTTCACCTCGGCCCGGTCGGTCTGCAGGGTCACGGCCTGAGCCGATACCGTGACCGTTTCGGCTACCTGTCCGACCTCCAGCGTAACATCGACGCGGGCCACGGTATTCAAGGCCACCTGAACGTCGGTCTGCAGGAACTCTTTGAAACCCGTAAGCGAAACCTTCATGGTGTAGCTTCCGGTCTGGACCGTCGTCAAGCTGTAATTACCCAGTTCGTCCGTGATGCTTTCGCGTGTCTGGTTGGTCGATTTGTTCGTGATCGACACGCTGGCGCCCGGGACCGCGCCTCCGCTGGAATCCTTCACGTTGCCGATGATTGAACCGTACAGCACCTGGGCGTAGCTCGTCTGTGGAACGAAGGCTGTCGCCAGAATCAGGCTCATCAAGCTGAGCCATAAGAGGCGACTGCGCGAGCCTCCGATGAAAGCTTGCAAATCCCCCATCATATCCTCCTCGGGATCGTTGAATTTTAGGCTTTGTTAAAAAACCAAAAAGAAACGGACAGCAACTCGAGCAATCGGCCCCTTCGAAAGCCAATTCTTGTCCTTATTTCCCGTCTCCAGGGTGCGGGGAAATCCATCCAACCACGTAACGGCCCACTTTGTTGGAATTTGACCTCATCCTAACACCGCTCGAAGCGAGACCGCAATATTTTTTTTCAAGCTTACATCGGGTTTGAACCACTCTTGGCGTCCTCGTGTCTTCGTGGTCAGCGCGCGGCAAATACCACCGAGACGCGAAGACACGAAGAAACACTAAAAATCTGCCCCGATCTCGATTATCGTGTGGGTATGAGTCCGGGGCAGGGAATCCTGCGTCCGCTGAACATCGGGATGACCATCATCTTCCTCCTGTGCGCGGCCGTGCAATACAACGATCCCGACCCGCTGCAATGGATGACCATCTACGGTGTTGCGGCGGGCGCCTGCGTGCTGGCGCTGCGCGGCCGGCTTTCCGTGCTTGCCGCCGCTCTGATTGCCGCTGTGGCTCTGACGTGGGCCGCAGCACTGGCGCCAGGGGTGGCCGGGAGAATCACGCTGGCAGAAATACTCACGCTGAGCAACGTCGCGCTTCTTGCGGAAGAAGGCCGCGAAACACTGGGCTTGTTGATCGTCGGCCTGTGGATGATCGTGCTTGTTATTGCGATCCGGAAACCGCAAGGTCGCAAGAAGACCAGCGGAACCATGATTTGACTTGCCCGCTCGACGTGCGTCATATGTTAGATATAAAAAACCGCCACGATCACTAGGCGGGGTCGGAAAGATTCTTGGTGTTTCTTCGTGTCTTTGCGTCTTGGTGGTATTTGTTTGTAGGGCGAGTCCATACCTATGCGAGCCGACGAACAGCAGTTGCTCCTATCAACCGTTCGAACCTTTGTCGAACGGGAAGTTATTCCCGTGGCTGCGCAGCTCGAGCGAGACGATGTCTATCCTTTCGAGCTGGTCGAGCGCATGAAGGAAATGGGGCTCTTCGGCGCCACCATTTCGGAGGAACATGGCGGTCTGGGACTGGACTTCACGACCTACGCCATGATCGTCGAGGAAATCTGCAAAGGGTGGATGAGCCTGAGCGGCGTCTTCAACACGCACCTGATCATGGCCTACGTGGTCGAGACATTCGGCGCCGAGGAGCAGAAGCGCCGGTTCCTGCCGGCGTTCGCCAGCGGAGAAAAACGCGGCGGGCTGGCTCTGACCGAGAGTCATGCGGGCAGCGACGTTCAGGCCATCTCCACGACCGCGACTCGTGACGGTGACCGCTATGTTCTGAACGGGTCGAAGATGTTCATTACCAATGGCCGCCATGGCAACGCCTTTGCGGTGCTGGTGAAGACCGATCCTCAGGCAGTGCCGGCGCACAAGGGAATCAGCCTGTTCATTGTCGAAAAGGGAGATCCCGGGTTGACGGCCGGCAAGAACATCGGCAAGCTGGGATACAAGGGGGTCGAAACCGTGGAGCTCGTTTTCGACCGTGTTCGAGTCCCGGCGTCGAACCTGGTCGGCCTGGAAGAGGGCTGCGGTTTTCGACAGGTCATGGCGGGCCTGGAAGTGGGGCGCATCAACATCGCGGCCCGCGGTGTGGGAGTAGCCCGCGCGGCATTCGAGGATGCGATCAAGTATGCCCAGCAACGATGCGCCTTCGGGCGACCCATTGCCGAGCATCAGGCCATCCAGCTCAAACTCGCCGAGATGGCGACCAAGATCGAGGCGGCGCGACTCCTCACGCGCCAGGCCGCACTGAAGAAGGACCAGGGCGAGCGCTGTGATCTTGAGGCAGGGATGGCGAAATTATACGCCTCGGAAACCTGCCAGGAAGTCAGCCTGGAGGCCATGCGAATTCTGGGGGGCTATGGTTATACTACCGAGTTCAACGTGGAGCGTTACTATCGGGACGCGCCTTTGCTCATCATCGGCGAAGGAACCAACGAAATTCAGAAGCTCGTGATCGCTCGCAATCTTCTAAAGAAATACGCGATCTCTTAGCGGATTTTCGCAGTCTGTAGTCGTAAAGGTCGAATGGGATTCGGAAGGTACTACGAGGAATTCACCATCGGCGAGGTCTACCGGCACTGGCCCGGAAGAACCATTACCGAGATGGACGACACCCTCTTCTGCATGCTGACCATGAACCACAATCCTCTTCACATCGACGCGAATTACGCCGAGCGCACGCAGCACGGCCAGCGTCTGGTCGTCGGGCTTCTGATCTTTTCCACTGCGGTAGGGATGAGCGTGGGTGACGTCAGTGGCAAGTGCATCGCTAACCTCGAGTACGAACAGATTCGACATGAGGCCCCGGTCTTTCATGGCGACACGATCTATGCGGAAACCACCGTGCTCGACAAGAGAGAGTCGGAATCGAAGCCCGATCGCGGCATCGTCCGGGTTGAGACCCGCGTTCGCAATCAGCGGGGTGAGACGGTTTTGACCTTCCGGCGTCGTGTCCTGGTGCCCAAGAAAGGCTTTGCCGTCGAGGACCAAATGGCATGATCACCGGACTCCGCCGCAGCTCGCTCTACGTCCCTGGAGACAGCGAGAAGATGCTGCGCAAGGCGGCGGCAACCGCAGCCGACCTGCTCCTGCTCAACCTCGAGGACGGGGTCGCGTTGACGAAAAAGGATGAGGCGCGCGAAAATGTGGCGCAATCGCTCCGGAACCTGGAATTCGGTTCGAAAGAGATCGTGGTGCGAATCAACTCGATCGATTCCGAAATCGGCCGGAAGGATCTCGCCGCCATCGTGCCGTGCCGTCCCGATGGAATTTGCCTTCCCAAGGTGGAGTCGGCGGCCGAGATTTGCGCGGCCGACATCGCGGTTCTGGAACTGGAACAAGGCTACGGTATTGACGAAGGAGAACTGAGATTCCACGCGATGATCGAGTCCGCTCGCGGACTGCTTCAAGCGCCCGCCATCGCCGCGGCTTCGCCGCGCCTGGCCACTCTCATCTTCGGTTCGGCCGACTACATCAAGGATGTGCGCTGTCATCCGGGCGAGGATCGCGTGGAACTCCTGCTGGCGCTCGAGCAGATTGTCATTGCGGCTCGCGCCGCCGGCATCGAAGCTATCGACGCGCCCTGCTTTGAGCTGCGCGACCAGGAGCGGCTCCGGCGGGAAGCAACGCAGGCGCGCCGGATCGGATTCGACGGCAAGAATGCGCTTCACCCGGCGCAGCTCGAAGTCATTAACGAGATTTTTGATGTGACTTCAGACGAGATCGCCTGGGCCGAAAAAGTCGTCGCGGAATTGAACCAGGCCGAGACGCGCGGGCGCGCGCTCTCGACGCTCGATGGTCAGCTTATCGATAACCCTCATCGCGCGGCGGCCGATCGCATCCTTCGCCGCGCCGCGCTTGCCAAAGGGAGCTCCCACACCGGTTCCCGGGTTTTCCGGATAAAGCGGGGCGGATGGTGCGTGCCGGGAAAAAGCGCGAGACGTCCGGTTAAGACTTTATGGAACGATTCAAAGGGACAGATACCTATATCCTCAGCGACGCTTTGCGGGAGATCGTGAATGCCGCCATCGTCCTTCAGCGCCCGTTGCTTCTGAAGGGAGAGCCCGGTACCGGCAAGACTGAGCTGGCGCGCGTCATTGCGGACGATCTCGGGTTGGAGCTCATTACCTGGAATATCAAGTCGACGTCCAAGGCCAGCGAGGGATTGTACGTGTACGACACGGTGCAGCGATTGAATGACTCCCGATTTCACGATAAGGATGTCTCCGATATCAGGCAATACATCAGGCTGGGAAAACTCGGGCGGGCCCTGAGGTCTGAAAACCAGGTCGTGCTGCTCATTGACGAGATCGACAAAGCCGACCTGGAGTTTCCCAACGATCTGCTGTACGAGCTGGATCAGATGAGCTTCGACATTATCGAGACCGGGGATCACTTCAAGGCGAAGCGCCGCCCCATCGTAGTGATCACCAGCAACAGCGAGAAGGAATTGCCGGACGCGTTCCTGCGCCGCTGCCTCTTCCACTACATCGAGTTTCCCGATCCTGCCATGATGCAGCGGATTGCCGACGTACACTTCCCCGGACTGCGCCATACCCTCATTTCGCAGATCATTGCCCGATTCTATTTTGTCCGTCAGAAACACGACTTGAAGAAACGACCGTCGACCAGCGAGCTGCTCGACTGGATCCAGGCCGTGACCGCGGCGGGCATTACCGAAGAGGAACTCAACCGCCGGCTGCCCTTCCTCGGCGTGCTGCTGAAAATGGAAGAGGACGTGGATAAATTCGCCGTCCATTGAATTCGATTTTTACCGCGAAGCCGCGAAGACTCCAAGAAAGCGGTTCGTCCCACTGCAGCCGGCAATTCAGGGGCGTGTGATGTTCATCAATCTCTTCCGGGCCTTGCGCAAGCACGGCGTTCCCGTCACCTTCAATGAGTGGCTGCTGCTGCAGCGCGCGCTATCCGAGAATCTGGCGGATAGCTCACTGGTCCGGTTCTATTACCTGGCGCGGTCCATCCTGGTCAAGAGTGAGGCCCATTTCGACAGTATGACCGGGCTTTCCTCGAGTGTTTCCGTCACATCGAATCGACCGAGGAACTGGTCAAACTTGTCGAGGCCGAGATGCTGAGGCTTCCTCCCCTGGAACTGACGGAAGAGGAGAAGGCGCTGGTCGAGAAGTTGGAGCTGGCGCAGATCGAGGCCAATTTCCTCGAGCAGCTGCGGGGCAGGAACTTCGCCCGGCACGAAGGGGGGAACCGGGCTATCGGCGTGCGGGGCAAGTCGACCCAGGGGGCGGGCGGATTCAATCCTGCCGCGGTGCGGCTGGGCCAGGGAGCGGGGCGGATGGGCAGCGCCGTCAAAATCGCCGAGCGGCGCGCGTTCGAGAACTACCGCGACGATATCCTGCTCGACACTCGCTCCTTGAAAATGGCCCTCAGCTACCTTCGCCAGATGGTTCGGGACGGGCCCAAGGACCAGCTGGATCTGGACCGTACGATTGATGCCACGAGCCGGAACGCCGGAGAACTGGAGTTCGTCTGGGATCGCACCCGAAAGAAGAAAATCAAGCTGCTGTTGTTAATGGACGCGGGAGGAACCATGACGCCTCACGCGGAAATCGTGAGCCGGTTGTTTTCGGCTGCCAGAGACATCGTGCGCGAGCTGAAGTTCTACTATTTCCACAACTGCATTTACCAGGACCTGTATACCGACATCGGGCAGCGCAAGAGCATTCCAACCCGCCGGGTACTGGAGCAAACGGACCGCAGCTATAAGGTGCTTCTCGTGGGGGACGCCTACATGGCCCCGAGCGAGTTGATGTCGCCCAATGGGGCCATCGATTACTGGTATCGGAACGATCGTCCCGGCATTGAATGGCTGCAGGATATCCGCAAGCGGTTCAAGAAAGCCATCTGGCTGAACCCCGAGCCGAAGAGATGGTGGAACTCCATTCCGACGACGGAGGCTATTCGCCGGATCTTTCCGATGTACGAGCTCACGCTCGACGGTCTTCGCGCCGGCGCGCGAGCGCTCATCAAGCTTAGCCCAGGCGATTCGAGATAAGGTTCACCGCTAAGGGCCGCATAATTCAGTGCAGACCTTGGTGTTTCACGTGCTAGGGCGAGTGGACATGCGCCGATCCAAATACAGTTAGCGTAATTGTGACTCGCTGAACTAAGGAGGAACTCCTATGCTTGGACGTGTCGTGTTCGCCTTTGTGCTGTTGATCCTGAGTGCCGGCTGGCAGCTTCTGTCGCACAATAGTTCGAGTGCCATCAAGCGCGATCAGGCTGCGGAGGTGGAGGCCGTTCAGCAGCCACGACAAGCCACCCCGGCGGCCGAACAGAGACAGTATCCGGTGATCGCGTCCAGTCAGGTCTCGATCACGGAGGATCAATCCGACTTCCCATCGCTGGTGTCCACGGCTGCCGGAGAGCTCTGGGCTTCGTGGGTGGAATGGGATGGCAGAGATTCCGACCGGGTGGTCGTTCGCAACCCGAGGTGGGAGCGGAGTCGTCCCTCGATTATCGTGAACGATGGGAATGCGGCTCACCACGGCCCCGTCATGGCCGCCCGCGGAGAACGTCTTCTTTGTGCCTGGTCAGGGCGCGCCGGTGAAGACTGGGAGGTTTACGCGGCCTGGATTGAGCCTGACGGGAAAGCCGGGACGCCCCGGCGTTTGACGAACGCAGCAGGGTCCGATGTCAATCCCAGGCTGATCGCGGATCGCGCGGGAACGATCACGTTGGCCTGGCAGGCATTCCGAAACGGGAAATCGGATATTCTTGCGCGCCAGCTGAAAGGGGACCAGTGGAGCAGCGACATCCGGGTCTCGTCCAGCGACGCCAACGATTGGGAGCCGGCCCTGGCGGTTGACTCCGGCGGTATGGTCTACATCGCCTGGGATTCGTACCAGACGGGCGATTACAACGTCTACGCGCGCAGCCTCGACCGGGGAAAGCTGGGCCCGGTTGTGCCGGTGGCCGATTCGCTCCAGGCCGAATTTCATGCCTCTGCCGCCTGCGACTCGCAGGGCAGGCTCTGGGTGGTCTACGATATTGCCGGCGAGAATTGGGGCAAGGACTTCTCGCAAGGCAGCAAGACTGCGGCCCCTGGAAGCGGAGGATTGCATCAGTCACGCAGGATCGGAATTCGGATTCACTCGCGTGACGGGCTGGCGGAGCCGGCCAGCGCGGTCTCGACTGTTCTGACCGGCCGCATGGAGCGCTTCGCCGAACTCCCGCTTCTGGCATTTGATGGGAATGACCGGCCCGTGCTGGTTTTCCGCCACTGGACCAGCGCGGCACCCAGCGAGATCTACCACTTCTACGCCACTCGCTGGAATGGAAATGGCTGGACGGCTCCGGCTCAGCTCCAAAACAGCGCGGGCCAGAACTCCCAGCGCGCGGCGGTCGCGCTGGGGAAAGACGGCACGGTTCAGGTAGTCTATTCCAGCGATGGCCGCGACCAACCTCAGCAATCTCCCTCATCGGAAAAAGCGCGCACCTATCGGATCTACAGTGCGTCGCTTCCGCCTGGCCCGGCGGCGCCTGGCCCCGCGCTTCAGACCGTCGTGCCGGAAAAGGAGCGCCCTGCCGCCGTGCCGCGCTCGCGCTACAGTACTAACATAGGGGGGCAGCGCTACCAGCTCCTGTATGGCGATCTTCACCGGCATACCGACATTCGCGGACACAATGGCGTCGACGGATCAATTCTTGACACCTACCGGTACGCCCTCGACGCCGCCGAGCTGGATTTTCTCGGTACCACCGATCATAACCAGGCGACCGGGGGCCGCTGGCCCGACGGACTGAGGGACTATCAATGGTGGTGGACTCAAAAGGCTGCGGACATGTTTTCGAATCCTCCGGCCTTCAACGGCATGTATGCGTACGAGCATTCCCTCGCGACGCCGAGCGGTCATCGCAACATCGTTTTTCTCCGGCGCGGCGCGCCGTTGCGCCTGGTGGATCGCGAGCGGGTGAAGGAGGATAATCTGCCGGAGCGCTTGTGGGAGTGGATGCGCGGCGTACTCAGAAATGGTTCGGCGCAAAAAGCTGTAATCATCCCGCACACATTCGCCGAAACCACGCAGTCGATCGGCCGCTGGGATTGGGAGAATCCGGCGTTCGAACCGGTGCTTGAAATCTATCAGGGGGCGCGCAGCTCGTACGAAACGGCTGAAGCCGTTCAGGGTGAAAAACGGGGACAGTCGCAGCTGAAAGAGTCGGGAACCTTCGCCCAGGACGCCCTCAACAAAGGATATCGATACGGGTTCATCGCGAGCTCGGATCACTTCTCCACGCATAATTCCTACGCCTGTGTCTACGTGAAAGAAGCGACGCGCGGCGGAATCATCGACGCGATGCTGGCACGACGGACCTTTGCCGCTTCCGACGACATTATTCTGGATGCCTCGATGAACGACCACGCGATGGGAGAGGAATTCGAGCTGACGGCGAAGCCGAGCCTGAAGATTTTTGTGCGGGCGCGCAACGATCTCGTGCGCGTCGACCTGGTGCGCGATGGCAAAGTGGTCTACACGGTGCCGGGGAAGGGCAGGGAATTTCGCGGAAGCTACCAGGATACGGAAGCGCCTTCGGGAAAACATTACTATTACGTCCGGGTCATTCAGAAGGATGTCGAGGCGCCTGAGCGGGATCCCGAGATGGCTTGGGGAAGCCCTTTCTTCGTGACCCTCCGATAGTCTTCGCGGTCAAGTTACTTCCCTGCACAATTCTCTTGACTCCCGGCGCGATAGAGCTTAAAAGATGCGCCAACGATACAAGGACGTATCGCTGACGGAGAGACGACGAAGTCTTCGAGCCCCGAGCCGGGTTTGAAGACTTTTTTCTTTTACGACACCGAAGTCATATTCTGACGACGACGTCTTCAAGCCGAAGAGGAGATCTCTCGGCTTGCAGACGTTTTTTTTTGCCCTGTCGTCTCCAGTCCCGAGAAGGCAGGCGATCTCAGGTAATGGCCTGATGGCGTTGAGGTGAGGCGAGGGAGAGTGTCTGGTCGGCCTTCCCCCTCGTCTCTAGGCGATCAACTGGCAGGGCCAGTTTCTCGTGACGGGAATCCTATCACATACCCGATCCGCGCTTGAAGCTGCAAGGCTCGTCCGAGTATCCGCCCTGCCTCTTCAGAAGAGAGGCGGTCCATGTTTTTAGCAAGACGAAGTCTGATAGAGCTTTCGTTACTGCTGCTTTTCTTTGCAGGTCTGAACCTCACGACTCTCCGGGCGCATCCATCCCCGGATGAGGCTGCCACTGCAGGAAACACTCCAACCGGCTCCGCATCCAAAGCAGCCTCGACCGAGGAACGGATCAGCAGTCTGGAGGAAACCATTCGCGTGCTGGAGGCTCGCCTCCGGGAACTGGAGGGTCGAGGCTCGGCAAGCCAGGATAACGGGAAAGCGCCGGAAGCTGTGATTGCCGAGGGAGCGAATGGCTCGACCGCAGAGCCGGCTAAGGCCGATCCTGCCCCGCCTGCCGGCAACAGAGCCTCGTTTTTTGACAAGATCGAATTCAGCGGCTTTGCCGACACGTATTATGGTTACAACTTCAACCGCCCACCGAGCCGGAAGAACCCGTTACGGAATTTCGACCTCAATCATAACCAGTTCAGCCTGAACCTGATCGAGCTCGCGATGGAGCGGAAAGCAGACCCGCTGGGATTCCGGTTGGACCTGAATTTCGGCGACACCGCCAAGTTCGTGCATGCCGCCGAGCCCGGCGGCTCCGACGTCTACCAGTACCTGCAGCAAGCCTATGTGACCTACAAGGCGCCGCTGGGAAAAGGCCTCAGCGTGGACGTCGGGAAATTCGTCACCCATATGGGAGCCGAGGTGATCGAGACGCCCTTGAACTATAACTATTCGCGATCCCTGCTCTTCTCATGGGCAATTCCTTACTACCACTTCGGCGCGCGCGTCTCGTACCCCTTGGGTGACAAACTGACGGTGGCGGGATTACTCGTGAACGGCTGGAACAATGTGGTCGACAATAATGGCGGAAAGAGCGTCGGTCTTTCGGTCAATTTCACGCCTTTCAGGAAACTGAACCTGATCCAGAACTACATTGTGGGCGCCGAGCAGCTCGACAACAGCGACGACAGCCGCCACGTCCTGGACACGATCCTTACGGTGAATGCCACCGACCGTTTGTCGCTGATGTTCAACTATGACTACGGAATGGATCGACTCCTGGGGGAGAGAGTTCGATGGCAGGGTGTGGCAGGATACTTCCGCTTCGCCGTCACACCGTGGTTTGCCATTGCCCCCCGGGTAGAGTGGTTTGACGACCCTCAGGGGTTTACTACCGGCCTGGCTCAGACGCTCAAGGAAGCGACCTTCACCATGGAATTCAAGGCTCGCGGCGCGCTGCTCATGCGGGCAGAGTACCGGGGCGATTGGTCTGACCGGCCCTTTTTCGAAAAGCGATCGGGCGTCCTGAGCCGCAGCCAGACGACCGCGACCATCGGTCTTGTTTACCTGATGGGTCAGGAGCGTTAGAGTTCCTTAAGCATTCCTGCGCGTCTTCGCGTCTTCGTGGTGAGCGCCTGACCACGAAGGCGCGGGGACACTAACGCAAGGTCGAATTTCCTTCCGTAACACGCGCTCGCAATTCTTTACGTCTTCCACCCGCAACCCCTGCCCAAATGTTACTATCCGTATTTCCCATGCGTGGCGGTTCAGGTTCGAGACGACCGCCCGCCCGGGAACAGACCAAGACAGGCAGGGTTTTCGGGATGGCGGACGAATCGAGACTTCGAGTGCTTCTTGCGATAAATCAAAAGCTCGGCGCTTCGCTTGATGCGCGCGAGGACCTGAGCTTCATCGTCGATTCGGTGCACACTGTGATCCCTTACGATTCCGCCGAAATCTACGTCCTTAACCAGGACGACGGATCCGTGAGCCGCGTCGCCGGGCGGAACTCCAGCGGACTCGATCAACCCGAGCTTAGCCTGGAGAAGGTGGGAGGGATGGTCCGGAAGGTGCTTGAAACGGGTGAGGCCATCCTGGTGGAAAACATGTCGCAGCCTGAGAAAGCGACGCGCAGCCAGCTGACTGTGCCGATTGTGAATCAGGAAAAGGTTCTGGGCGCATTCAAACTGGAAAGCAATCGACCTGACGGCTTCAACCGGCAGGACCTGGAATGGCTGTCGGTGGTCGCTTCGCAAGCCGCCATCTCCCTTGCCAAGGCTGCGATCTACCAGGGAATGGCTGAAAAGCGGCGACTCGGTGAGCAATTGAGAATCGCTCGAGACGTGCAGTTAAGCCTGCTGCCGACGGGCGCTCCAACACTCTCCGGTCTCGACCTCAGTGGCATCTACATTCCCTCGGAGGAGATCGGGGGCGACTACTTCGATTTCATTCCCATCGTGGAGGGGCATCTTGGGATTGTGATAGCCGACGTGGTCGGTAAAGGCATCCCGGCTTCGCTGATCATGGCCAGTTTTCGCGCGTTTTTGCGAGCTGAGATCCGAAACAACTACGCGATCCGAACCATCTTTGCCAAGGTAAACAACCTGCTGAAGGAGTGGCTCAAGGACAACCAGTTCGTCTCGGCCTTCTATGGAGTACTGGATACCGGGCGTCGCCGCCTGACCTACAGCAGCGCCGGGCATCATCCCGCAATCCTTTTGCGCGCCGACGGCCGTCGGCGCTATCTCTCGAGTGGCGGGCCCGTCCTGGGTATTCTTGCGGGAGCAGCGTACAACGAGCGCTTCATCGATCTCCTGCCGGGAGACACCCTGGTTCTTTACACCGACGGAGTGGTCGAGACGGAGAGCGTGGAAGGGGAGATGTTCGAGACAGAGCGACTCGAGACTTTCGTGCGGGCTCATGCGATGCTCGGCGCGCGAGAGCTGTGCGAGCAAATCTATGGGGAGCTGAGTCGCTTCAGTGGAAGAGCGCAGCCCGAGGACGATACGACGATCGTAATCGCGAAAGTACCAGGTTCTTAGCGTTTCTCGAAGACACGAAGAAACACTAGCGGTTGGTCTGCATTTCGTGGGCGAGAATGACGGCTTCGGCAATCTCCCGCATCGAGCGCCGTGTGCGCATGCTCTGTTCCTGGAGCCGCCGGTAAGCCTCGTCCTCAGAAAGCTGCGCCTGGCGTTGCAGGATGCTCTTGGCCCGGTCGACCAGCTTGCGCGCATGAAGAGCTTCCTGGCTCTCCTGCGCCTCCACCATCAACTTCGTGTTTTCGATTGCCAGGGCTGCCTGGTCGGCCACGGTCGAGAGCAGGCGGACTTCCTCATCGGAGAACTCGCGTTCCTCGGCGGCATAAATATTGATCACGCCGATGACATGGTCCTTGACGATCATCGGGACCGACAGGAGAGAGCGCACACCTTCCCTTTTGGCTAGCTCCGGATAGCGATACTCGACCTCATGGGTTACGTCGCGGACAATCAGCGGCCGTTTTTCTTTGACGACCCGGCTGATAAGACTCCGTCCGATCTTCAGGTTGGGTCGCTGCCAGTACTCCTGGCTGGAGCACTTTGCCGCCTTCAGCACCAGTTCGTTCTTTTTCCGATCCACCAGCATGATCGAGCAGACGCGGGCCGGCATCATTTCGGTCACGAAGCTGACGATGAGCTGCAGCATTTCCTCGAGGTATTTCCCGGAGACGATGATCTGCCCGACCTGCGCCAGCGCCGAAAGATGCTGCGCCCGGCGGCTCGTCTCCTGATAGAGGCGGGCATTTTCGATTGCCCCTCCGACCTGATGTCCGATTATCGACAGGAGGGTTATTTCCTGTTCGGTGTGGCGATGCGCCCGCCGATGCTGCACGTTGATGACTCCGATCATGCGATCGGTGGGTGCGATGATGGGAACCGAGAGAAAGGCTTCGTAACGGTCCTCCGGCAGATTATGAAAGAACTTGAAGCGGGCATCCTTGCTCGCATGCCTGGGAATCGCCACCGGTTTGGCCTCACGCGCCACCCAACCGGTGATCCCCTCGCCGACCTTGAGCGAGATGTTGCCAATGATCCGGGGGTGAGGGTTCTTGGAAGCCCTCAGGATGAGTGACTGTTCGGTCTCGTCGAGCAGGTACAGGAGGCAGGAATCTCCGCGCGTGACGTCGACCACCAGGTCGATGATGTGCCGCAGGATCTGGTCCGGGTCAAGGCTGCAGCTTATGGTCTGGCTGATCTGATGCAGGATCTGCAGCTCGTGGCCGGCAAGATCCAGCGTTTTGCGAATGATCTCGATTGAGTTCGTGCGCGGCATATGAGTCAGTGATTATAGCCCTAAGAAAAGTAAAAAGTGCTGAGTGCTGAGTAAAAAGGCAACTTTCAACTCAGCACTTTTTACTTTCTACTTTTTGGGAAGCATCAGGCTTTCTGTCCCGGCCTCTTTATGTTAATGATTGTCTATTCAAAGGGAGCTTGAGTGAGCGGATCGTTTCATGATCATGATCATTCCCCCGGTACGCATGGGGACCACGTCCATGTGCATGGCACATCGATGTGGGGCTACTTTGCCTTCACCGCGGCCGTCGGGGTGTTATTGCTGCTGAACGGTCTCGGCAAGTTTACCACCCTGTTTGGCTTCAACACGGCGCTTCTGATCGCAATTGTCGCGGGCTACAAGATCATCTACCAGGCCATGCTCGACCTGCTCAGTCGTCGGCTGTCGGCGGACCTTGCGATCGCAGTCGCGGCCATCGCTGCCGTCGCTGTCGGTGAATACTTCGCCGCCGCCGAAGTCATGTTCATCATGCTGGTGGGAGAGGGGCTGGAACACTACACCGTCGCCCGCGCCAAGCGGGCGATAGCCGGTTTTGTTCAAATGACCCCCACGGTGGCCCGCGTCCGGCGCGACGGGGCCGAGGTCGAGCTACATCCCAATGAGGTGAGGGTTGGCGATACCGTCATAGTCAGGGCCGGAGAGAAGGTTCCGGTGGATGGGATCGTCGTGCTGGGCCAGTCCTCGGTTGACGAGAGCATGATCACCGGTGAGCCCCTTCCGGCCCAGAAGAGCCCCGGGGATGCCCTTTATAGCGGCAGTGTGAATGAATACGGCGTGCTCGAAGCCCGGGCTGAGAGGGTGGGCGAGCACACGACCCTGGCTCGTATCAGCCGTCTTATTGCTGAAGCTCAGAAACACCGCGCTCCGATAGAACGCACGGCGGACGAATTTGCCAAGTACTTCCTCCCCGTGGTCCTCGTCGCGGGCGGCGCTATTTACTTCTTCACCGGAGAGACGCTTCGAGCCGTCGCCGCGCTCATTGTTGCATGTCCCTGCGCTTTGGTGCTGGCGACTCCTGCGGCGGTAGCGGCATCGATCGCGCGTCTGGCGCGGGAGGGAGTGCTCGTCAAAGGGGGGACCATTATCGAGGCGCTGGCGCGGGTTCGGGCCGTTGCCTTCGATAAGACCGGCACTCTGACGGCAGGCCGCCCCCGTGTGAGCGACGTCGTGCCCGCACCCGGTGTGCCCGAGGACGATTTACTCGCTCTGGCCGCGGCCGCGGAAAAACCGTCCGAGCACTTGCTGGGACGGGAGATTGTAAAGGAGGCGGCCCGTCGCGGACTCGCCCTTCAGGACCCGAAGGATTTTTCCATACGCCCCGGGCTGGGAGTGCAGGCCCGGATTGACGGCAAGCAGGTACGGGTCGGAAACCTCGCTCTGGCTCGCGAAGCTGCCGCCGAAAACCTGGATTGGGCCGAGGCCGCCCTCTTCGCCGGCGCGCACAGTGGTCAGACACGAGTGATTGTGCTGGCGGATGGCAAGCCGATCGGCGTAATCGGTCTCAGCGACCCTCTCCGCCCGGATGCTGCGGACGCGGTGCTGCGCCTCAAGGAAATGGGAATCTCCCGCATCTTGATGGTAACCGGCGACGAGGAGCTGGCGGCAAAAAACATCGGCCGGCAGGCGGGCATCTCCGAGGTCTATGCCCGTTTGCTGCCGGAGGACAAAGCCCAGAAGATTCGCGAACTGCGCAACGAGGGACTGCGCATTCTGATGGCCGGCGATGGCGTCAATGACTCACCTTCCCTTGCGGTCGCTGACGTGGGCCTTGCGATGGGGCGGGGCGCCGCGGACATAAGCGCCGAAGCGGCTCATGTAGTCTTCCTCAAGGATCGCCTCGAACAGATCCCGGATCTTATCGCCTTCGCGCGCAAGACCATCCAGCGCATCCGTTCCAGCATTATCCTGTTCGCCTTCGGCGTGAATCTGATCGCGATCCTGGGCGCAGCCTTCGGCTATCTTAGTCCGCCGATCGCGGCGATTGTTCACCAGGCGGCCTCTCTTTTTGTGATCCTGAATTGTGTTCGCTTGCTGATCGAAGGAAAGGCGGTAGAGGAATCCCGGCTGTCAGCCGCCGCGTCCGTCTGGCGGCATCGCTGGCAGCACGCCCGTCAGCACCTGGCCCTACATGGTTGGCACGAGTTTTCACACAAGCTCTCGCACAACCGCCGCGCGATCCGCGATTGGAGTGTTGCGGCGATAACGTTGCTCTGGATACTGTCCGGGCTGGTCCTGGTGGGACCCGATCAGGTGGGCGTGGTCTGGCGTTTCGGCCGTCTGGCCGTGAACCTCGATCCAGGTATCCACTACCGCTGGCCCTGGCCGATCGAGAAGGTGACTCGACTGGCACCGCGCCGGGTTCAGGTCGTGGAGATCGGCTACCGGACTAACTTGGAGGCCGCGTCAGGCGAAGAGGGACCGAGCGTCTACGAGTGGAATACGCAGCATCGGCAGGGACGCTATCGAAAAGTTGCCGAGGAATCGCTGATGCTTACCGGCGATGAAAACCTGGTCGAAGTCAACGCGGTGGCTCAGTACAGCATTCGCGATCCCGCGTTCTATCTCTTTAACGTAAAGGAACCCGAGACCCTGATTCGTGTAGTCGCGGAGCGGACGCTGCGCTGGATTGTGGCGCGGCATCCTCTCGATGCCATCCTGACCGACCAGAGATCTCAAATCGAGCTGGCGTGGCAGGGAGAGTTGAGTGAGATGCTGAAACGATACGACAGCGGGCTTGAAGTGCTGTCGGTGCGCCTTCAGGACGTTCATCCTCCGGTGGAGGTGGTCGAGTCGTTCAGGGACGTCGCCAGCGCGCTGGAGGAGAAGAGCACGCGCATCAACGAAGCCGAGAGTTACTTGTTGGAACAAGTCCCCCTGGCGCGAGGCCAGGCTCGCGCGCGTCTTCTGGCGGCCGAGGGTTACTCCAAATCCCGCATCGAACGAAGTCGCGGTGAAAGCGCCCGCTTCGCGGAAAGAGAGCAGGCCTATCGCAAGGTTCCCGAGGTCACCAGCCTGCGGCTCTATTTTGAGACCGTTGAACAGGTGCTCCCCAACAAGCAAAAGTATATTGCCGATTCCAAGAAGCTTGGGAGGCGCAGATTCTTGTTTCTGGATGCCAAAGACTTGAACCTGCTCAACCTGGTCGAGCCGGGTAAGGAAAAGCAGCAGGAAGCAGGCGACGGTAGCAGGCAACGGTAGTAGGCAGTAGGCAGAATCTGATGGCTGACTGCTGATAGCTGACAGCTGACTGCTTAAATGGAGAGATTATGAATGATCGTTGGAAGCGTGCGGCGCTGGTACTCATCGCCGTCCTGATCGTTTGGAACTCATTCTATGTTATGCCGGAGACCGAGACGGGCATCGTTACGTTGTTCGGCAAACCGGTACGCACCGTCCTGCATGCAGGCCTGTACTTGAAGTGGCCGATCCAGCGATTGCTGCGGTTTGAGAAGAGGCTCCTGGTATACAACCCCAGGCCTTCCGAATTCCTGACTCGCGACAAGAAGAATCTGGTTCTTGATAGCGATGTCATCTGGCGCATATCGGATCCGAATCGTTTCCTTCAGACGGTCGGAGACGTCGTGACCGCCGAGATGCGACTCCACGACATCGTCTGGGCGGCCCTGGCAGCGGAGCTGGGCAATCTGAAACTGGAAGACCTGGTGTCGGTGGAGCCGAGCCGCATCAAAACGGCCGAGGTGACTCAGGCGGTTCGGCGCAAGGTGTCGGGCGATCAGTTTGGAATCCAGGTGATGGATGTGCAGCTCAAGCGCTTGACCTTTCCCGAACAGAACAAGAAGTCGGTGTTCGCCCGTATGCGCGCGGAGCGGGAGAGAATCGCCAAGCAGTACCGGGCCGAGGGTGAGGAAAGGGCGATACAAATCAGGGCCGACGCCGACAGGCAAAGAGAGGTGATGCTGGCCGAGGCCTATCGCGAAGCGGAAAAGCTTCGCGGTCATGGCGACGCGGAATCCACCCGGATCTACGGAGAGGCATACTCTCGCGATCCCCAGTTCTACAAGCTGGTTCGGACCCTCGATTCCTACAAGCGAATCCTGGACGACAAGACCAGCATCATCCTGTCTTCAGATTCAGAACTCTTGAAACTGCTGACCCAGGGGAGGGGTAAGGTTGGGGCACAATAACACTAGCGGCCATAATCACTCGCACCACCACGACCAGGGCCGTGGTCTCCGCCTGTTTCATTCGATTGCACACCGAGCCGATCACTGGCTGGAGCGCCGGAACCGGCGTCACCTTCTGGCTGTGCTTGCAGTACTTTATGTGCTCTCGGGCTTCTTTTTCGTTTTTGCCGACCAGCAGGCGGTAGTCTTGTTGTTCGGCCGGGTCCACGAGACACGCGTCCCTCCCGGCATTCACTGGACCTGGCCGTATCCTCTGGCCCAGGTTCACAAGCTGAAGGTGCTTGAAACCAAACGCCTCACCGTCGGAGTAGAAGCCCCGGATCAGGTCCTCGGCCGCGGCGCCGGCGAAGTCAGAGCGCAGTTCCTGACCGGCGACCAGAACATCATTAATGTGCGTCTGGCGGTGCAGTACACGGTGCAGGATCCGGTCGCGTACCTCTTCCACGCCAGCAATGTAACATCCGTGATCGCCAAATCCGTGGAGACCGCGCTCTCCGCCGTGATTGTGCGGCGCAGGGTGGATGACTTGCTTACGACCGAAAAGGTCGTGGTACAGCAGGAAGTGCAGTCATCCGCCCAGAACCTGCTTGATGAGTACCGCTGCGGCGCGCTCATCTCGAGCATCAGCCTTGAATCCATCGCTCCCCCCGACGAAGTTCTGGAAGCCTTCCGCGACGTGGCAAGCGCTCGAGAAGACAAGGACCGAATCATGCAGGAGGCGGAAAGCTATTTAAATGCCGTGGTGCCTCGGGCGCGCGGCGAAGCTTCCCGCTTGACGGCCGAAGCCACCAGTTACTGCGAGCGCAAGATCAACGAGGCCGAGGGTGACGCAGCTCGATTCGTAAGCCTGGCGACGGAGTATGCCCGCGCGCGCGATGTCACGAGCGCCCGGCTTTTTCTGGAGACGATGGAGGAGGTGCTGCCTCGGCTGAAGAAGATCGTGGTTGAATCCGGATCTGGAGGAATCGATCTCGATTTGATCGAGAAGAGACCCAACGATTGACGATTTACGATTTACGATTGACGATTTTGGAGAACGTGGAACGTCAATCGTAAATCGTCAATCGTGAGACATGGCTTCGAAAAAGGCTTTCGCATTCGCATTGACTCTTGCGCTGGTTGCCGGCGCAGTCTTTCTGTCCTACCGTCAGCGGCCCAAGACTCCCGAGGAACCGGAGAATGTGATCTGGCGGGTGCTGGATCAATCCCGCGCGGGAAGCGTCGAGGGATACATGGATTGCTTCACCGGGTCGATGCGCGAGCAACTGGAGGTTACGGCGCGCGGAATGACACTCCCCCGGTTCTCGGAGTATCTCAGGGAGAGCATTGAAAAGGTGAAGGGCGTCGCTGTCTATGATGTTCAGCGATCCGGCGAAGGCGCCGCAACCCTCGTGGTCGAATATGTCTACCAGGATCAGAACGAGCGCCAGCGCATGAGCTTGAGGAAAGAGGGCGAGTCGTGGCGGATTGAATCGGCCGAGCCCTCTAGCCGGATCCAACCGGTCATCCCCTATGGAAAACCCGTAACCGAAGTCCAGTAGATTGACGATTGACGATTTACGATTGACGATTTACGATTGCGAACGTTGCAATCGTCAATCGTCAATCGTCAATCGTCAATCGAAGTGATGCTTGCCGCAGAGTTCTGGAGAACCATAGTGTCCGATGAGTCCGGCGCGCTCGCCAAGCTCCTCGAGTGGCTCGAGAAGGCGCAGATCAAGTTCTGCGTTATCGGGGGCCAGGGCATCAACGCCTATGTCGAACCTCTCGTCAGTCTCGATCTTGACCTGGTGCTGGCTTCGGAGCAGATCGAAGATGCCGTGCGAAAGTTGTCTCGCGATTTCAAAGCCGAACGCTTCCCCCACAGCATTAACCTGTCGTTTCCAGGTTCGGACTTGCGCGTGCAGATCCAAACGGATCCGCGCTACTTCGATTTCGTTGCGCGCTCAAGACCCATGCCGGTCCTGGGAATAGAAATGCCGGTCGCAGATATCAAGGATCTTCTGCGTGCCAAAGTCTGGGCAGTGACCGACGAGGGGCGGCGTCCCAGCAAGCGGCAAAAAGATCTCGCGGATATCGGACGGATCCTGGAAGCCTATCCGCTCCTCCGCCCCGAGGTTCCTTCCGACATTCTGTCCCGGCTTTTCTGATCCACGCCCTCGCGTCTTGGCGCTCAAAAAAAAGCCACCACTAAGACTCGAAGACGCAGCCTCCCGCCGCAACCAAGTGTTCTTCGTCCAGAAGCTGACGGCTGACAGCTGATAGCTCCGCTAAGACACTAAGACTCAAACAATCGCTAAGGACGTGTCGAAAAACAAAGAAAATGCCGCACGAGGGACACAAAGAAAACGCTAAGATCTCGAATCGTTACGTCCTTGTAGGTTAAAATAGTTTCATGTTCCAGCGCTGGTGTGCACGTGGCTCGATCGGGGCGACCATGTTCCTTCTGATCGGGCAAGTGCTATGGGCCGCGTCCACGCAGCTGTCCGGCAGAGTCGTGGATGAGAACGGCCTGGCCGTCGAAGGCGCGCTTGTCACTCTGAGCGGGTCGAGCCTGCCCGCGCCCATCTATCGTAGCAGTGATGAAATCGGGCGGTTTCTCTTCACCGCCGCTCCACCGGGTGAGTGTGAGATTAAGGTCGAAAAGCAGGGCTTTTATGCTTTTGTCTCCAAATCAATGTCTCTGCGCGAAGGCTCCAACGTTCTGGAAGTTGTCTTGAATCACCAGCAGGAATATGAGGAGAAGGTTGACGTCGTTTACTCCGCCCCCATCATCGACCGAGAGGAGATAGCGGTCCAGAATACCCTTACCTCTGAACAGATCATCGACATCCCGGTCCCGGCGACTCACGATTTTCGCAACTCCCTGCCATTGATCCCCGGTGTGGTGAAAGATACCAAAGGGAGAATTCATGTGAACGGGGGCGGGGAGGATCAGGTGCTCTACAGCCTGGATGGCTTCAACATTACCAGCCCGGTTTCAGGCATCCTGGAAAATCGAATCTCCGTGGATGCGATCCGGGCGGTCAGGCTCGAGACCAGCCGCTACTCCGCTGAGCATGGCAAAGGCTCGGCCGGAGTCATGGCGCTGGAGTCTTCGCGCGGCGACGATCGGCTTCGGTTTTCGGCCACGAATTTTCTGCCTTCTTACGAATTTCATGATGGGTTCGGCATCAGTAACTGGAACCCGCGCGGGACGGTTTCGGGACCTCTTGTCAAGGGTCGGGCCTGGTATTTTAACGCCATGTCACTGCAGTACGACTTGAACATCATAGACGAGCTTCCCTCGACGGCGAATAAGAATCGAAACTGGTTCGGAAGCAATCTGAGCCGCGTGCAAGTGAACCTCACCGATTCCAACCTTCTCAGCGTTGGCCTGATGGTCAATTTTCAGAACTCGCGCCACCTGGGCATCACGCCGCTGGACCCGGTTGAAACCAGCCGGAACCGGCGCGAGCGCTTCTATTTTTTTAACATCAAGGACCAGGCCTTTCTGCCGGGCGGCTGGGTTCTGGAGACGGGGTTCGGGCTGAATCAGATCAATACCAGGGAGCGCCCGCTTGGGGAAGAGCTCTATCAAATCAGCCCTGAAGGCCGATCGGGCAATTACTTCTTGAACTCGGAGGGAATGGTACAGCGAGCGCAGTGGCTGGCCAACGTCATCCTTCCGTCGTGGAACTGGCGCGGGAAGCACAGCGTGAAGTTCGGGATCGACGCTAACAAGATCGACTACGACCAGCTGGCAGATCGCCGCCCTTTCGAGGTGCATCGCTACGCCGGAAGCCTGGCCCGAGCGGTTTCATTCAGCGGCAACCCGAATTTCGGCCGGCACAACTTCGAATTCGGAGGCTTTATCCAGGACCGATGGTCGCTCAATGAAAGGCTTCTGGTCGAAGCTGGAATGCGATTCGATTGGGATCAGATCATTCGGGAGCCGTTGTGGTCTCCCCGGATTGGGGCGACCTGGAGTCCCACCCGGGCGCCGGACTCCAAGTTCTCAGCCGGTATCGGTGTATTCTACGATGCCACGCACCTGGACCTCCTGACCCGGGAGTTGGATCAGCAGCGCTTGGACACGTTCTACGATGAAGACGGACTTACGACCATGCGTGAACCGGTGCTCAGCTTCTATCGGGCTAACGAGCATGGCTTGAAACCCCCTTTTTACTTGAACTGGAGCGTGGGGTGGGAGCAGAAGTTACCAGGGTCTTTCTACTTCCGCAGCAATTTTATCCGCAAGCACGGGCGCAACGGGTGGTCTTATGATGCCGGCCCCGCCTCGTTCGACGACAGTTCACTGCTGAGAGCTTTCCAGCTTGACAATCTGCGCAGGGACAACTATCGCCTCCTGGAATTCACGGCTACGCGGACGTTCAAAGAGAAATACCCGTGGCTTCTTTCCTACGCCTATTCGAGCGCGCGTTCCACGGCGGTTATTGACTTTTCTCTCGAGAACCCGATTCTTGGCAGGCAGGCGGGTGGGCCGCTCGACTGGGATGTTCCGAACCGGGTCATTTCCTGGGCCTTTCTTCCAGCCCCGTTCCTGAAGAAATACTCGGTCGCCTATTTCATGGAGTGGCACACGGGCTTTCCATATACCGTGGTGAACGAGCTTCAAGAACTAATCGGCCCGCCCAACGGCAGCCGCCTGCCCGATTACTTCAGCTTGAATGTCCATATGGAGCGACGCTTTCGGGTGGGGCGCTGGCAATGGGCGTTAAGGGCAGGATTCAACAACATCACGGGCCATCACAACCCGGTGGTAGTGAACAACAACATCAGCTCTCCCGATTTCCGAACTTTCAGTGGAGGGCAGGGAAGAGTCTTCACCGGGCGCATTCGCTTTCTCGGCCACTGAAGATTCTTCGTGTCTTCGTGGTTAGGGCTGCGAAACGGATGACGATTTACGATTGACGATTGACGATTTAAAAAACCCCTCACGGAAACCTTCGATCGCAAATCCAACAAAGGGGAATGAATCCAATACCACAAAGATACAAAGACACGAAAAAAAGATACCTACGGGGCGAAATTCTTAGGCGGCTGTTGGACGGTAGGTGTCAGGAAGAACGTTGCGGTTGCGGATGCGATAAGCCGACCTTTCTCGTCATGAATCTCGCCGGACGCATAGGCCGTCTGGCGCGACAAGTTTCCGAGCCGGGCCGTGCACACCAGTTTCCCGGCCGTAACCGGGCGAAAGAAATTAATGTTCAGCGACAGCGTGGCGCATCCCTTCCCTTTCGGGATTCCGCCAAACACCGCACCTCCCAGGGTAGTGTCGAGCATTGAAGCCAGGACGCCTCCGTGCACGCGCTCGGCCAGCGAGAAGTGGCGCTGGTCCAGCTCCATTTCCGAGACGCAGGTCCCGTCCTGGTGTCGCTGAGTAACCAGGCCAATCAGCTCGGAAAAGTCTTTATTATTGAGGATCTGCCGTTCTGTCATCTGGGGCCCCGAAAATACTATAGTCTCTGGGTAATAGACGATTGATTTCGACCGGTTCCGATTATAATCCAAGTGTCATTGAGCGCGAATTTCTTGAATCGACGATGTGTCAATATTGACAATTGTCAATGGCCGCTGAACCTGTGCGCATTGGCCGGCGGTAAGTGTCATCCAATCAAAGGAGAGCCATGGAATTCAGAACTCTGGGCAAGACCGACCTCAAAGTATCCCGACTCTCCATAGGCACGATGACCTTCGGCAGTCAAGTGTCCGAGGCTGACGCGATTCGGATGATGGACCGCTGCCTCGAGCATGAAATCAATTTTGTGGATACCGCTAACGTTTACAATAATGGTCTTGCCGAAACAATCACCGGAAAAGCACTGAAAGGGCGGCGGCATAACGTGGTGCTGGCCACCAAGGTGCGCGGGAAGATGGGGGAGGAGCCTGACGATGTGGGGCTGACGCGCGCCGCCATCCGCAGAGCCATCGATGGCAGTCTCAAGCGCCTCCAGACCGACGTCGTTGATCTGTACTACATGCACCTGCCCGACTGGAACACGCCGATACAGGAGTCGCTGGCCGCGATGGACGAACTGGTGAGGGAAGGGAAAGTGCGCTACCCGGCGGCGTCGAACTACTCTGCCTGGCAGATTTGCCAGACGCTATGGCTTTCCGAAAACCATGGCTACACGCCACCCACCGTCTCCCAGCCGATGTACAACCTTCTGGCCCGAGGCATCGAACAGGAATTCCTGGCTTTCTGCAAGGAGTACAATGTCGCGGTAGTTCCTTACAATCCACTGGCCGGGGGTCTGCTCACGGGAAAACATTCCGCACAAGAAGGCCCGCCGGCAGGGACACGTTTCCACGACAACAAGATGTACCTGGATCGATACTGGCACCCCGCACTCTTTTCGGCGGTGGAAAAGCTCTCGGCGATCGCGCAGCGGGAAGGGATGTCTCTCGTCGCGCTCGCGTTCCGCTGGCTTCTGGCGCAGCCTTTGGTCGACAGCATCATCCTCGGAGCAACCCGGCTCGAGCAGATCGACGAGAACGTTAAAGCTTGCCAGGGGCCCTTGCTGAGCGAGCAGGTCCTGAAAGAATGCGAAACCATCTGGACCGAGCTCCGAGGTGTTACGCCAAAATACAACCGCTAACGAGATTGACGATTGACGATTTACGATTGACGATTGAATTTAACTGTTCACCGCGTCCTGTTTTTCGAAATCGTCAATCGTCAATCGTCAATCGTAAATCGGAGGAGCGATGGCTAGCTTTGACGGAATAACGGCGGGCATAACGAACGAGGCGACCGTTGACGGTGGAACAGAAACACACCGTGTCGCATACAAAGGTTCCTGTCCTGAGCACCCCCATGATGATCGGCCTGATGGAAATCGTTTCCAAGGATGCCGTGCAGCCGCTGCTTCCCGCCGGTTTTACCACGGTCGGCTTTGAGGTCAACATAAGGCACAAAGCGGCGGCCCTTATCGGGGCGGTGATCAAGATCTCGTGCAAGCTGCTCGAAGCCGACGGCCGCAAGCTCCTGTTCGAGGTCCGCGTCACGGAAGGTGACAAGATTATTGGCGAGGGCCAACACCGCCGTACCATCATTCAGGTTTCCGAATAGTGACGGAATCAACGAACCAGCCGATCCGTGCTCTTGGCCTTACCGACACCACGATGCTCGTGATTGGCACCGTAATCGGTACGGGTGTGTTCATGAAGACTTCCGTCATGATGCAGCAGGTTGAAACCCCTGCCCTTGTTCTGGCGGCCTGGATAGCGGCCGGCTTGCTGTCGCTGGCAGGGGCGCTGACCTACGCGGAACTGGGGGCAGCTCTGCCGGAAGCCGGCGGAGAATATGTTTACCTGCGCGCGGCCTACGGCGAGGCTCCAGCCTTCCTGTTTGGCTGGACCCGCTTCGCGGTTGCCGCTCCTGGTTCGATCGCTATTCTGGGGGTGGGATTCGCAACATTTCTTTCGGCCATCCTTCCACTCCACAGCGTTTGGGCAAATCATACCTTTCAAGTATTCGGACGCGAGATCCAGTGGCAGTTCGGCCTGGTCCAGGTTGTGGCCGTATCGGCCATTCTTTTCTTTTCCGCCATCAACTGCATAGGCGTCGCATTCGGCGGCCGTGTCCAATCCTTTCTCACGGTTGCAAAGCTGCTCGGTATTGCAGTCATAGTCGGCGGCGTGTTTTTTTTCTCGAGAACCGCCACCTGGGAGAATCTGGCACCGTCTCCGGGCACTCCGCCCTGGAGCGGGCTTAAAGCGTTCGGCGCGGCGATGCTCGCGGCGCTCTGGGCTTACGACGGCTGGAACAACATGCCCATGGTTGCCGGCGAAGTTCGCAACCCGGGCCGCAACATCCCGCGCGCTCTGATCTCCGGGATGGTGGTCGTGACGGCAGTCTACTGCGTGGCCAACCTGGCATACTTTTATGCATTGCCGGCAATCGAGGTC
Organism: uncultured Acidobacteriota bacterium; assembly: GCA_963827655.1. Lineage (GTDB taxonomy): Bacteria > Acidobacteriota > UBA6911 > UBA6911 > UBA6911 > CAWHCF01. Next base: position 105,690 of record CAWHCF010000014.1, on the reverse strand, counting down.
ATAACCTCAAACTCCACCGCCTACCGGAACGCCTTGCCGGTTGCGACTAAAGCCGCGCAATCGTTTCTGGGATCCACCGGGGGTAAACTGGTCTCGATCGCGTTCATGCTCTCGGCGATCGGGGCTTTGAACGGGTCAATCCTGTCAAACGCGCGGGTTCCTTTTGCGATGGCGCGCGACGGCGTGTTCTTCGCGCGTTTCGGCCGCCTGAGCGAAGGCGCGCGCGTGCCGGTGTGGTCCATTGTTATTCAGGCTGCAGTGGCCAGTGTGCTGGCGATATCGGGATCTTTCGATCAACTGACCGACTACGTGCTGTTTGCGTCCTGGATCTTTTATGGTCTGACTACCTCAGCGGTCTTTGTTTTGAGACGCAGGCGACCCGATCTCCCGCGGCCCTACCGAACCTTCGGCTACCCGCTGGTCCCGCTTGTGTTCGTGCTTGTTGCGGTGTGGTTGCTGATAAACACGCTGCAGACCAGCCCGGTGGAGTCTGCAGTGGGACTGATTCTTCTTACGCTGGGCTTGCCGTTCTACTTCTACTATCGCCGGACAGCCGGAACCGCCAACGCCTGATCGGGCGCCTTGATCGGAGAGTGACGGCGTTCTCAGCGTTTCTTCGAGTCTTCGTGTCTTAGCGGTTGATTCTTTTGGCGCCCAGGTAAAGGCTGGCCAGGTAGCCCACAGAAAACGTTATTACCGTTCCGATCAGGACGTACCAGGTGAAGGCAATCGCATTGTAATAAGTGCTGTAGTACCAGATCGCCAGCATTGAGAATAAACCGACCCCCAAGCCGAGGATCGAACCAGATTCATTCGCCTTTCGCGTGAGGACCCCGAGGAGGAAGACACCCAGCAGACTGCCGTATGTGATGGAGGCTATGGTCAGGCCGGCCTCCAGTACCGATTCCACGCCTCGTGACAGGAAAGCCAGGACTACCAGAATAATTCCCCAGACGACCGTCATCCACCGCGAGATGCGCAGTTGCTCTTGTGTGCCCGCGCCCCGCTTCAGGAAGGGAATGTAAAAGTCGACGACGGTAGTCGAGGCCAGCGAGTTGAGGGAACTGCTGAGATTCGACATCGCGGCGGCCAGGATGGCGGCGATCATCAAGCCGGAGACTCCGTGAGGGAGATGGCGGACAACAAAGGTCGGGAAGATCCGGTCGCGCATGGCGGGAACCGACTCTTCCGGATGGTAGAGATAAAAGCTGTAGAGCATGATCCCGACAACAAGGAAGAGACTGAATTGGAAGAAGATTACGAGTCCGCTCGAGAGCAGGGCAGCTTTGCTGTCGCGCTCGTTCCGGGCTGCCAGAAGGCGCTGCACGATCAACTGGTCCACGCCGTGGCTGGCCGTGTTGAGAAAGGCCCCGCCGATCACGCCGGCCCAGAAGGTGTAAGGCACGTGATAGCTGGTTGAGAAATTCCAGAGCACAAATTTGTGTCCCGCATTCGCCATCACTCCCTCCCAGCCCCCGGGGATGTAACTCAAAATCGTAAAGAAGGCGACCAGCGTTCCCCCTATGTAAATGAAGAGTTGAACCACATCGGTCCAGATTACCGCTGTTAAGCCCCCTTCGAACGTGTAGATCAGGGTCAGGGCGGAGATGATCAGAATGGAGGCGAGGTCTCCTGTTCCCAGGACGATGCCGACAACGGTAGCAATGGCCAGGACGCGCACTCCCTCCGCCAGCGCTCGTGTGACCAGGAACAGGCTTGCCGTGGCATGTTTGATCCGCTGGCCGAATCTTCGCTCCATGAGCTGGTAGGCCGTATACATCTCCCCCTTGAAATAGGCGGGGATCAAGACCAGGCTGATAAAGATGCGTCCGACCATGTAGCCGAGAACAAGTTGAAGGAACGATAGGTCGCCGCCAAAGGCTATTCCCGGGGTTCCGATAATCGTGAGGGTGCTGGTTTCGGTCGCGACAATTGAGAGCGACAGCGCCCAGGCGGGAATGGTTTTTCCACCCAGAAAATAGGTGTGGATCGACTGCTGCTTCTTCCGGAATCGCACGCCGAAGAGCGTGATGGCGATCAGGTAAAAGACGACGATGGTCCCGTCAATCCAGTTGAAGCCCACAACATCGCTCCCGAAAAAGGGTTCACCAATATCCCAAGGACTTTTGAATGCAAATGCAAAACAGATACCACCAGGACACGAAGACACGAAGAAACACTAAGGGTTCGCGATCCTCGGGGTGCGTAGCTGAGGAAACCGGTTCATGACCGAGGCGGATTTGACGTCGACGCTTTCGATGGTATTATTATGGCCATCGGCTATAAACAATCGCGGGAAAGATCGGGGGAGTCTTGAAAGATCTTACGGGTAGGGAACTCTTGCGCGTGTCACAGTGCGCCTGGCTTGTGAGGCTTTTTGTTATTGCGGTCTTTGGGGCTGCTGTTCTGGGATTGACCGCGCACGGTTTCGCGCAGACACAGACGAAGCGACCAGCGACGCCCGCCAAGAGCGCTCCTGCGCCTCCACAGACCTCGCCCTCCAAGGAAGCTCCCGAGGAGGAGCAGGTTCTGGCGGCGCGCGCCGGGCGCTCTCTTTCCTGCGGTCGTGGCGCGGGTGAACGGCAAGGCCATACTGGGAAGAGACCTCGAACAGCGCATCCAGGCCCAACTGGCCCCAATCGGAAATCCGAAGTGGAATAACCTCCGGGAGGAGTACCGGCAGGAGTTGATAGGCCAATCGCTCGGAGCGCTCATCGGGACCGAACTGGTGTATCAAAAGGCTCAGGCTGGCGGCATCAAAGCGAGCGAGCCCGAGATTCAGGCGGAGCTTGCCAAGCTTGCCAAGAACTTCGGCGGGGATGCCGAGATGAACGCAGCCCTGGCCAACCGCGGGCTCGATCGAGCGGGTTTGACTCGCGAATTGGAGAAATCACTGACGGTGGCGAAATTCATCCAGGAGACCATCGCCGGAAAGATTGCCATCACTCCGGCGGAGCTATCGCAATACTATGAGCAGCATAAGGAAGAGTTCCGGCATCCTGACCTGGTCCGGACCAGCCATATTCTGATCCTGGTCAAGGAAGGGGCGACGCAGGAACAGGAGACCATGGCAAAACAGAGAGCCGAGGCGATTCTCGCGCGCGTAAAGAAAGGCGAGGATTTCTCCAAGCTCGCGAGAGAGAATTCGATGGATCCCGCCTCCGCCACGCAGGGCGGAGACGTGGGCCTGGTTCCCAAAGGTCAGTTAGCGCGGGAGTACGAAGAGGTTGCGTTTTCGCTGCCGGCGGGCGGAATCAGCGACGTGGTGCGTACCCAATTCGGTTTCCACATCATAAAAGTGACGGAGAAGAAGAAGGAGGGTCTCGCCACGCTTGACGAGGCTCGCACCGAGCTCACCGAATTCCTCAAGCGTCAGAAGACAGATCAGGACGTGGCGAAGCTCGTCGATGAGCTGCGCACTCAGGCGAAGATCAACGTTTACCTTACCAGTCCCGCTACAGCTTCATCCCCCCGTCCATGAACACAGCCTGGCCCGTCATGTAACGCGCGTCATCGGACGCCATGAACAGGGCCATCGCGGCGATCTCCTCGGGCGAGCCGAGCCGACCCATCGGCTGGCGCGCGACGAAGGCCCGGAGCGCTGCTTCGGGATCCGGAGAGCTGGCGATTCGCTGCCTCAGCGACGGCGTATCGACCGTTCCGGGACAGATGCAATTTACCCGGATTCCGTCTTTGACGAAATCGACGGCCAGACTCTTGGTCAACCCGATCACACCGGCCTTCGAGACCGAGTAGGCCCCCCGGTTGGTGACGCCGGTGGGACCCGCGACCGAGGCCATATTGATGATGCTGCCTCCCCCCTGGCGCTGCATGACCGGAACGGCACTGCGGGAGAGCAGGTACATCGACTTCAGATTTACATCCAGGGTCTTGTTCCACTCTTCTTCGGTGCATTCCACCAGGCTGCCGTTGAACACGATCCCGGCGTTATTGAAGAGAATGTCGAGCCGGCCGAACTGCGCCATCGTTCTGTCAATCACGGTTTTGCAAAAGTCTCCTTGAGAGACATCTCCGGCAAGGTCAAGCACAATGACCGAAGCTGCTTCCAACTCCGCCACAATAGCCGCCAGCGCTCTTGGGTCGATGTCGACCACGACCAGGCGGGCCCCTTCGCGAGCAAAGAGCCGGGCGGCGGCCTCGCCGATCCCGGCGCCCGCCCCCGTGATCACGGCGACTCTTCGATCGAGCTTGGCACTGTGTTTCATGGCGGCCACTGTTATATAGTGGGACGCTGCTTACGTCCAATTCTGAATTTTACTCGGAGGACTCATGAGGCTTGGAAGCTTTTCGAAACAGAATACTGCCTGCCTGGGATTGATTCATGGAGATCGGACGCTGAACCTGACCGAGCTGGGAAGGAGCGGCCGGCGGGGATACGAAGTCCTGGCGGAAGCGAGAGATGCTACCGCGCTGTGGGTTCCGGCAGCCAGAGCTGTTTTGGACAAGCTGGATCAGGAGATTCGCGCGTCGGGTGTGCCGGCGGATTGGGATCAATTATGCGAGCCGTCACAGGAGTTCGACTGGCTGCCGCCGGTTGCCGTCCCGGAAAAAATCATCTGTATCGGGCTGAACTACCGGGATCACGCCGCGGAGTCCAAGATGGAGATTCCCAAGGAGCCGGTAATTTTCAACAAGTACAATAATGCGCTGGTGGGAGCTTCCGGACCCGTGATCCTCCCCTCGAACTCCACACAGGTTGACTACGAGGCGGAGCTGGCCGTGATTCTCGGAAAACAGGCCAAGAGAGTGTCGCCGGAGGAGGCTGTCGATTACGTCGGTGGGTACACGCTGATGCACGACGTGAGCGCCCGGGATTGGCAGTTTCGCACCGGTCAGTGGGTTTCCGGAAAGACGTTTGACAACTTTGCTCCCTGCGGGCCGCACCTCGTCACTCCGGACGAAATCGATGACCCGCACGATCTCGACATTCGCCTCACCCTTAACGGGCGGGTCATGCAGGACTCGAACACGCGCAACCTGATCTTCAATATCCCCACCCTTATCAGCTATATCTCGCACATGTTTACCCTCAAACCCGGCGACATCATCTCGACTGGAACACCGCCGGGTGTGGGCTTCGCGCGCCGCCCGCAGGTTTTCCTGCAGGACGGCGATATCGTCGAGTTGTTCGTCGAAGGCGTGGGCACCATGCGCAACCGCGTCATTGCCGAGGGAAAAGCCTCCCGGGCGGTGTCCTAACGTCTTCGCGTCGGGGCGGTTAGTGCCGACGGTGAGACCCTTTCCGGAGAAAATTTTAGAATTTTAGTTTTTTTCGCGACTTTTTGCTCGGAGTGGGGTTAATATCATACGACTGCTTAACTAATGGTTCGGCTGCTATGCCTGGGCAGTTATGAAGCCATCTCCCCGCGATTATTGTCCGTTACCTGCGGTACGTGAGTCGTTGGGTCAAACACATTGATGTTCGTGTGCCCTGCTGCATATTAGAAATCGGGAGCCCTTATGAGACCTCGATTCAGCGCGAAGGTTTTGTGTTTGTTGTTGCTCGCAGCCGGCCTGGGCGTCGGCCGCGAAGGTGAAAACGACACCAGTGACGACGCGCTCCGGACGACGTCGGTCGCCGATTGCACTTTCGAGCGCGACCCCGGTGCTTATCTCGATCGTGTGCGGCGGCACGTAGAACAACTGGCGGCCGATACCGAAAGAGTCTCGGGCAGGGTCAAGTATTCACCCGCCCGGGCGCCCAGACAGGGCAGCGGCTTCACCAGCGATATCCCGCATCGAAACTACATTGACGATTTTATTTTCGGCAAGATGCAACAGGCCGGCATTCCTCATGCCCCTCTCGCAGATGACACGGAGTTCCTGCGGCGCGTAACTCTGGACCTCACCGGGCGCATTCCGAGCGCCGGCGCTGTCCGCAACTTCCTCGGCAGCGACATTTCTACCAAGCGAAACGACGTCATTCGAGATCTGGTCGGGAGCGCCGACTGCACCGACAAGCTCACGATGTATTACGGCGACTTGCTGAAGGCCGCTGTGACCGACACCACCAGCGCGGTTCAAAACATCTACGTCGAGGGGCGAAACGCCTTCTACATGGCGATCAAACGGGGTGTCGAGGGCCAGTGGCCGTATGACGCCTTCGCGAAATACTTCATTGCGGGCGAGGGCAGCTCCTGGGAAAAAGGAGAGTTGAACTGGCTGTTGAAGGGGACGCAGTCCATGGGGCCGGTCCAGGATCACTACGACATGATGCTTTCTCGCGCCGCCACTCAGTTCCTGGGGCTCTCCTCGTTTGATTGTCTCCTCTGCCATGACGGTCGCGGGCATCTGGATGCTCTGAATGCCTGGGGGGCGAGCACGCGGCGGAATGCAGGCATGGGAAATGGCCGCTTTCTTTTCACGCACCCGCTTTCCGAGATCGCCCAACCAGGTGGAAGGGGGACAGCAGCTCTATTATTGGTCTGTTGCCGATGCTCCCACCGGCGAGTATCAGTTGAACACGAATTCAGGGAATCGAACGGCCAGGACGCCATTCGGCGGCACGAATCTGATCCGCCCGCGCTACATCTTCTCGGACACGCAGGCCTCCGGCAGCACTTATCGCGAGAGGTTTGCCAATAACCTGGTGGCGGACCGCCAGTTCGCCCGGGCTACGGCGAATTACATGTGGAAATACATGATGGGAATGGGGATCGTCGAACCTGCGGACCAGTTCGATCTGGCCCGCCTGGATCCAAACAAGGTCCCCTCCGGCTGGAATCTTCAGCCATCCCATCCCGAACTGCTCGAGGCCTTGACCGATGATTTCATTGGGAGCGGGTACAACGTGCGGCGCCTTCTGACCACGATCGCGGAATCCAGCGCCTACCAGCTCTCCTCGAGGTTCACGGAGGAATGGCAGCCGGAATACACCAGCTATTTCGCCCGCAAGTTCGTGCGCCGCCTTTGGGCCGAGGAAGTTCACGACGCCATTGTGACGGCGACGGGAGTGCCGACTGCATACGGGGTCGGGCAGCTGCCCACCGTGCAGTGGGCCATGCAGCTCCCGGAGGCGTCTCCCGAACCGCGCTCGAACGGCGCAGTGAACACCTTCCTGAACCTCTTCCTGCGCGGCAATCGAGATCAGAATGCCCGCTCCGGCGAGGCGACGATTCTTCAGGCCCTGAACATGATGAACAATACGTTCGTTACCACGCGGCTCCGGAATGCTACGGCGGGCAGCACGGTGAACCGTTTGCTGGCCAATCGGGACTATTCGGATAGCCACGTCGTCGAAGAACTCTTCCTGTGGGCGCTGAGCCGGTTTCCCACTGCCGAGGAACTCACGGTAGGGACGGCCGCGTTGAAGGCGAATCGAGTTCAGGGGGCCGAGAACCTGATGTGGGTCCTGCTCAACAAGATCGACTTTCTTTACAACTATTGATGGGTCACACGAGGAGCGAGGGGAGTTAAGAGCATGTCCACGAAAGATAGATTCGGATGCTGCACTCAGCCGCGCGCAAACAATTCCCTTTGGGATGGCCCCGGATTCAGCCGGCGGCAGTTCTTCAGAGTGGCCGGCACCGCCCTGACGGGCTACTATTTCACCCAGGTCACGCGCCCGCTCGATGTGAAGGCAGCCGGAAAGGTCGCCACCCGAGGGACCGCGCGCAATTGCATATTCATCTTTCTCACCGGCGCTCCCAGCCATATCGATACCTTCGACTTGAAGGAAGGCTCGTGGACGCCCGCGGACTTCAACCCGACAAGCTACGGTGATACTCGGTTTCCGCAGGGGCTGATGCCCAAGCTCGCCGAGCGGCTCAACTGGCTCACCATCGTTCGGTCGGTTCAGTCCTGGGCGGCGGTGCATTCGCTGGCTCAGACATGGACCCAGATCGCGCGCAATCCCACGTCGGCACTAGGTCGGATCGCGCCCAACATCGGGGCGGTCGTGGCGCTGGAAAAGGAAAGGCAGGGAGCCAGGTTGCCGGGATTCATCGCCATGAACACCGGCAATCCCGTAGGGTCGGGTTACCTTCCCAGCCGGTTATCCCCGTTCGTCGTTACGCCAAACCAGGCCGGCCTGGCGCAGGTTGCGCATCCCGACGGGCAGCCGCGGTTTGATACGCGGCTGCAGCTCCTCGCTTCCCTCGACGGAGCACTGCGTATGAATGCCCCTTTCGGGAGGGAGCCTGAAAATATGTCGGCTTATTACGAGCAGGCCCGGGGTCTGATGTACAACCCGACGATTGATGCCGTATTCCGATTCAGCAACGAGGAGCGCATGCGCTACGGCGACTTTCCCGCCGGCAACGGCCCCAATGCGGGCAACAGGTTCGGCGCCAATGCGTTCGGAGATGCCTGCATCGTGGCGCGCAACATCCTCAAGGCGGATATGGGTACGCGGTTTATCCAGATCGCATTCGGCGGCTGGGATCATCACCAGAACATCTACTCGCAGGCCCAGCTCTACGGCCGGACGCGAACGCTCGACGGCGGGCTGGCCGCCTTGCTTGAGGACCTGGCACAAACCCCGGGAGTCGGCGGTGGAAGCCTTTTCGACGAAACCCTCATCGTGATGATGGGTGAATTCGGCCGGACGGTCGGAAGAGAGACTCAGTCGCTCAACAATCAGGCCGGACGGGACCACTATCTGCAGCAGTTCGTCGTTTTCGCAGGCGGAGGCACCAAGGGAGGGCGCGTGATCGGCGCCACCAACAATATGGGAGCCTTCACAGTCGAATCCGGCTGGGAGAGAAACCGGCCGGTCCGGGTTGAAGACATCGCCGCGACTATTTACACGGCTCTGGGTATCGACTGGACCACGGTCCGCTACGATGACCCGTTCAATCGTGGATTCGAATACGTTCCGGAAGCGGACGATGACGTCTACGGGCCGATAAACGCCGTCTTTTAAGGGATTCCTTCCGTCGCCCAAAAAAGCCCCTGGTCTGCCAGGGGCTTTTTTTTTGGTCTTCGTGTCTTGGCGGTTGATTTCAATGGCTCTCACGCAGGCTTTCCAACTCGAAACGCTGCTTGAAAGGCTGGTCGCCATTGACTCGGTCAATCCCGGGCTTGTGCCGGGAGGAGCCGGGGAGAAGGCGATCGCCGCGTTTGTCGCTGAATGGCTCGAGCGCGCCGGACTCGAAGTCGAGGTCGAGGATCTCGGCCATCGCCGGGCCAACGTCATTGGCCGCGCCCCCGGCTCGGGCGGAGGCCGGACCCTGATGCTCAACGCCCACCTCGATACCGTGGGGGTGGCCGGCATGGAAAGGCCGCACCAGCCCGAGGTGAGAGAAGGGCGGCTCTACGGCCGGGGAGCCTGCGATACCAAAGGGGCTCTGGCTGCATTCATGGCGGCGGCAGCGGAGATACGACAACACAGGCTGCGAGGCGATCTCGTCCTGGCGGCCGTGGCGGACGAGGAATTCGAGAGCGCCGGAACCGAAGCGCTGGTGCGAAGGTGCCGAGCCGATGCGGCCATCGTCGGTGAGCCGACCAATCTTAGAATCACCACGGCCCACAAGGGGTTTATCTGGCTCGACGTTGAAACCAGTGGCGTGGCCGCCCACGGATCCGACTTCACGACCGGGATCGATGCCATTACAAAGATGGGGAAGGTACTCGTCGGGCTGGAGGCGCTCGATGCATCGCTGCGCCGCACCCAACCCCATCCGCTGCTGGGCTGGGGCTCGCTCCATGCTTCCCTCATCGAGGGGGGACAGGAGTTGTCAAGCTATCCGGAGCGCTGCGTGCTTCGGGTCGAGCGGCGAACCCTTCCAGGCGAGAGCCAGAAACTGGTCGAAGACGAGATCCAGGGTTTGCTCAACGCGCGTCGCCCGGAGCGATCCCTCATTCAGCGGATCGCTGCGAACCACCTTTGTGCGCCATCCGATGCAGATTGCAAGCGACCATCCTCTGGTTGAGCTGCTGTATCGCCGCGCGTCCTCCACGCTGGAACGGAAACCGGAGCTCATCGGCTCGGCGTTCTGGACCGATGCCGCGCTGCTCAATGACGCTGGGATTCCGAGCGTGGTTTTCGGTCCTACGGGCGAGGGTCTTCATGGTGTCGTGGAGTGGGTTGATATCGAGTCGGTGCGGCAGTGCTCTGAGATAGTGCTGGCGGCGGGACTGGAATTCTGCGCCTGAGGCCGCGAAACCAAGAAAGCATGTGACGCATAGGCATCCGGCCAAGACTTTGGGGTAGGTTCTTGCAACGTTGATCCTCGGCTGCAGGAGGTCCACCGCGGCCGATGGTTTCTCCTGCCCTGTTCCCAGCTCTCCTGAGGATGTTCCAGCCCTATCGGATACGCATTTTCATGATGGGGTCATCAGGGTCTGCGACTCCCTGGCTGTTCAGGACGAATTCCGTAGCCGTTTGGCGAAGCAAGCTTCGCCAAGTCAAAGCGGCAGCAAGCTGAGGCACTCCAAAAGTCCGCGTCTGGGCTCACACCCGTATCCGATACAGGTATGCGTCACCGGCCCATCCCTCCGGCTTTGCAAACAAGCGCGTCATGTGGACTGCGATCTCTCGTGTCCGACGATCTTCACGCGCGTAGAAATTCGATAACGACAGGACAGGATCTTCTCCAGGCGCCAGTGTGTCGACTGTCCGCACGCTCGAGCGCATCAGCAGGCCTGAGCGCCGGTCGACTTCCCCGATCACGAAGGGAAAACGCGGGCGATTGCCGCGCGGATTCTCCGCGGTGATGTTGCCCAGCCAAAAGAGGCGTCCCGACGAGTGGCGCAGCAACTGTGAGCAGGCGCTGGGGCTGAAAAACGCCTCGCCCCGGTCGTAGGTCCACGGCTCCGGTGTTGTCCAGCGGCGGCCGCCGTCGGAAGAAAAAGAAATCCAGCGGTAGCTCGGTAGCTCCGGGCGCCGGTCGTTCGAACCACGCAGCACCATTAGCAAGCGTCCGTCGGCGAGAAACTCGATCGTGGGCTCAACCATGCCGCGTGTCGAACGCGCAGGATCGCCTTTGATCACGTCGGACATTTCCCATTCGAGGCGCTCGCCCCGCCAGCGTCCACCGACAACAGCAGCGTCTGTATAGGTGTATCCGCCGGCCGGGTTGTAAAGCTTGCCGTCGGCTCCGAGCGGTGAGATCTCGACCGGAAGCAGGATGCGGCCATCGGGGGTCGCCACGGGCACACAGGCCATGTCGCCGAGCATCGCGGCGTTCCTGCCCGTCCACACGCCAGGCAGCGGATGGCGCTCATTGAATTCCGCGCCCGCATGAATGACCTGACAGGAGGGACCGAACGTGCGGCCGCCGTCGCGGGAAACCCGGTAATAGATATTCCAGTTGCGCAGACCCTCGAGCGGATCGTCTGTAGGCAGCACCCCCTCGATCCAAAATTCGAGATAGAGGCCCGTGCGGGCATCGACGAAGCCGTAACGGGGATGGCGTCGCAGCATCCCTTCCGGGCGGCGCTCGCCTGTGCGTATCGCGGTCGGTCTGCTCCACGTGCGCCCGTGGTCGCGCGAGCGACGGATGTAGGCGATGTCGACCGTATCCGAGCGCGTCCAGCGTTGCTCGATCGAGATCATGTCTCCGCCGCGCGGCCGCGAATAGAAGGCATAGGCCATGACCGCGGTCCCTTGGGCGGGTGAAGCCAGAAAAACTTCGCGCCGGATATCAGGAGCAGTCGCCTGCGCTAGAGCGGCGAGGAACCCGCGGCGAGAGATGGGTGTCAGCATGACGAGATCAGCAGGTCAAGACCAGCGGGAGCCAAAGTCTAGCGTAGAATTCAAACGTTCCGTCAAGAGCTTCGCGTTTCTTGGTGTCTTCGTGTCTTCGTGGTTAGAGCTGTCTAACAGATACCACCAAGCCGCAAAGACTCAAAGAAACACCAAGGGATACGACGCAACGCATGACTCCCTCAATTCTTCCCCAGGCTCAGCATATTCGCAAAGATTCGGAAAGCGCCGGGCACCCCGGCGGGCAGCTGACGAAACCAGGCGTAACCTGTGAAGATGTAGTATCCCTTCCCGTGGCGCGCTACCAGGAACCCGCCCAAACTGGGCTTTTCCCCAGGATCATTTCCCGAGATCAGAGGCGTGTACCTGCTGTCCCATTGGGTCATGAAATAAAGCCCTCGCTCCTGCACCCAGCCCTCGAAATCCGCCATGGTAATCTTGTTGGGAACCGACAGGATCGGATGCTGCGGCTCGAGAATTTTCACTGGCGAATCCTCGACCGTAATACGATCGCCGGCTGAACTGCTCATCGGAAATGGGCCATAGGGAAACGGCGAATTCCCGCGCCCCATGGGCGTGTTGTACTGGACGATGAGGATTCCGCCTTGTTCGACGTACTTGATCAACCGCTGGTTATTGGCCCTCAAATCTTCATTGATGTTGTAGGCGCGGATGCCGGTTACGATCGCGCTGAACCGGCTGAGTTCGCCGAAAGCAAGATCCTTCGCCGAGAGCATTTCGACCTTCACTCCAAGTTGCTGGAGAGATGCCGGCACCTCGTCGCCTGCCCCCACGATGTAGCCGGCCGTGAGGTTGGGAGCGACTTTCACATCGAAGATCTTGACCTCTGCGCGCGCCGGCGAGTAGAGGTGACGCGTCCAGTTCTCGGGATAGGATATGACGCGATACCCGCGGCGGAACTCCTGGTTTGCCGTCCTGGCGATGGCATCCACGGAGTGATTACCTTCGCTGCCGCCCGGGGGAATGCGGAGATTAAAGCGCACGGTGAATGACTCTTCTTTGCGAGAGAGGGAAAACGGCGCGGAGACGGGCTCGACCTTCCATCCTTGAGGCGCAACAATCTCAACCTGTCCCTGGAGGGGCGACTTCCCATTGCTCACGACCGACACCTGAAATTCGCGAGTTTGATTTTCGATTGCCGCCGGGATGACAACCAGATCGGGGTTCAGCGCTACCGAGAGCGCCGGCACAACCTGGAAGTCCACGAAATCTACGCCTCGGATCGGATCGCCTGCCTGAGCGCGCGCCGGTGCCGATATCGATACTTCAGTTTCATTGTAACGATAGGTTGCCTGAGCCGTGATTTCGGGCGGATCGAAGGGAGCGAAGACGTTCCGAGTCGGATGCGTTTTGTACCGTGAGTCGTTTTTGTTTTCGCGATACCAGAACGGCTCGGTAATTTTCGCGCCAGGAGGTATCTGGACATTATGTTTGAACGACACGCTTTCTCCGGGTGCAACTTTTCCCAGCGGCGCCCCGGCCGGCAACGAAGAGATCCAACCGTCGGGAGTCCACAGGGTGACGCGTTTCAGGTCGATGGTCCTGGCTCCGCGGTTGAAGACCTGAGCGGTCACCGCGATCTCCTGTCCGGGCACTGCGGTCGGTTCTTCGGTTCCAGCAGTGATATAAACCCCGAGAGCGGCGTTCACGGCGTCCTGGAAATCGGTCCGTTTTTCGGTGAGGGCGTCGTGCAGCAGCTCCTTTGTGGGGCGCGGCAGGTCGGAGCTTTCCACCTTCTGGATCAGGCCGGTGAGAATGGCGAGCCCCCGCACCGCCTGTTCGGCGCTGGCTTCTGGTTCGCGGGGACGAAAGGCTCGTACACAAGACTCCGCTGCTGATTTTGCGGCAGCCAGATCCTGAGCCAGCCAGGGGACAGCGGCTGAATCCGGTCCTGCCAATCCGGCAATGGACGTGAGGGCCGTGTCGATCGAATCGAAGAAACCGTCCTCTTTACCTCCGGTCCCAAGGGTCGAATCCGCCAGTTTGAAGTTATCGAAGCCGCGGCCGGGCAATGAAAACCTTGCGCCGTTCCCCTGCGAGCGATGCTTGCTGTATCCTTCGGAGCCGATTTCGCGATAGGAGCGGCCGAGGAGCGGATCATACTCCCCGACATTGATCCGTATCGTGCCGTCCGGCGGCGTTCCCTGACCGTTCCCCCCCGCGCTATCATCGCGGGCAGGCAGGTAGAGTTTCTTCGGCTGCCAGGCGCGGAGGCCTTGCTGGAGATGGCCGGGAAATTTCGAGGGATCTCCCGCCGCCCGAAAAGCCTCGACGGTCAGCAATCCGGCCGCCTGATGGTGTCCGTGGCCGTCCCTCGAATTCCCTAGCCATTTCGAAATGACAATCGCCGGCTTCCAGGTGCGTATGAACCGGACCACTTCTTCCAGCGTGGCTTCATGTCCCCAGACTCTGAGTGTTTCCTGGGCGCTCTTCGAGAATCCGAACTCGAAAACCGTCGAGAAGTAAGTTTCAACTCCGTAGACCCGGCAAGCTTCCAGAAGCTCTCCGGTGCGTACGAGTCCCATGGCTTCGTATTTCTCGTCGCCCAGCACATTCTGCCCGCCGTCTCCCCGGGTGAGAGAGAAAAGGGCGGTTCGGGCGTGCATCCTGCGAGCCAGCCAGGTTAGAGTTCCGGCGCTCTCATCGTCGGGGTGAGCCGTAGTGTGAAGCACGCGTACGAAGACCGGCAGCTTCTCGAGCGCGTTCAGAATACCGGCTGTTCCCCGCTCTTCGGGCAAGGGATAGGCATTGCGATGTCCCGCCCGCGAGAATGAGCCGGCAACAGCCAGGCCGGCGAGCAGGAACAACGCCGCTGGGCGCAATTTAGAAACGCGTTTCATGGACCCTCCCCGAATCAATTTACGATTGACGATTTACGATTGACGATTGAAAAACCTATTGAGTGGTTTTCAATCGTCAATCGTCAATCGTCAATCGTCAATCGAAATGACTTTATGCACAAATGACTCAGGCTCCACCTGCGCAAAGATCTCCGCCATGAACGAGGGACCGTGGCGGGCGAGAAAGTAGTTTATGCCGAGCTCGCGTTCCTGAAGGTTCTTGTTAGGGTAGCAGTTATTCAAGAGAAAGTCGGCCTTATTCAGAATGGCCCGGTTGTGCCGCGTCTCGAAATGGATGAACTTGGTCTGCAATGCTTCAACCTGGTGGAAAATCTTGCGACTTGTTGTCTCGAGCGCGGGTCCAAGCGAAGAGTCAGCCGCCTCCATGTCGGGTCGCAGTTCCTGCAGTTCGCGGTCCAGGACTTCCCGAAGTTGTTGAAGCATGAGATTGGTGTTTGAATCGTTGTTGGCGGTGATCAGTCGTTCCACGACGTGATGCTTGCCTTGCAAGCAGTCCTCGAATGCGAGACCGGCCGCCTTCATTTCGGCGCTGGTCTCGGGCTCGAGAAACGTCATGCTGGCGCGTGGCCATATGACCGGCATCGGCCGCCCGAACAGCTCGTACAGGACCTGGATCTGGGAGAAGTAGGCTATTTCCGAGGGACCGGCCACGTAACCGATCGTCGGGAAGAGATGATCCTGAACCAGCGGTCGAAGCAGCACGTTAGGGCTGAAGTTTTCGGGAGCGGCCTGTGCCAGCCGGGCCAGCTCCGATTCGGTGAAGCGCCTGTCGGAATTCTTGAGACCGAATCCGCTGTCGAGGCGCGTGAGAGCTTTCCTTTCTCCTTCGTCGTGCAGAAAGAGAACGGTGGAATTCTCGAGCACGCTGACCTGGGTATGATAACCCGAGTCTTGAAGCGCGACGTTGCGCGCCAGCAGTCGCTCATAAATCTGATGGGAGTTGCGCACCGACCTCTCGATCAGGTCGGAGAGCAGGCGCTTTGCCTCGCGATCTTGAGGATCAAACAGAACGAGGCCGAGGTCCCGGAAGAGGCGTGCCATGAGACGGCCGAAGGACTGGGCAAACGTAGACGCCGGGCTATAGGTTGATTGTAGTTGAGATCGAACCTCGTTCTGCCAGGGCGAGCCCGCGAGTGAAGCCAGATAATGTTCGGTGGCTTCGTGAATGGAGGTCGGGAACGCGATCGATCCTACGGCGCGCGCCTTTTCGTTTTGATTGGTGTCCTGAAAGAGCAGCGGACGGTAGTCGAGCGTTTGCGGGACAGACTCGGGTCCGAGGATCGAGACGCGGGTGACCTCGGCCAGGTCGTGGTCCTCTGAATCCATCCAGAAGACAGGGACGGCGCGGACGCCGCGGCGACGCAAGTCCAGCGCAATGCGAATGGCTGTGAACGCTTTATGAATGGTGTAGAGTGGGCCGGTGAAGAGGCCCACCTGCTGCCCGGTGACGATTGCGGCGCAGTCGGTTTCCTCCAGCTCCTGAATGTGATCCATCGTCCGAGGGGCGGAGCCGTAGGCCTCATTCTGACGCCTGAGAATAACCGCGATCTCGCGGCGGGGGATGGTAATTCCGGGAATGTCTTCCCGCGCGGCGCGCTCGAAACTCTCCACCGTTGGCGGCCGGCGGTAGAAAGACAGCGCCTTGGGTGACTGCGCCAGGTAGTCGAGAAACAACTCGGACTGGTGCGGAATCTTGGGGAAGGGAACTCCAGTGGCGTCGTGCATATCCAGAGTCTTTTGAAAAGGGCGCAGGGGGTAGAATGCCGCGCCCGTTCAATCCAATCCGGGACGAACCAAGCTTAGCATCATTCCACATTCATACGTGATTTCTTGGTGTTTCTTCGTGTCTTTGAGTCCTAGGGTCGCGCGAAATAACTTCACATTCTGGCGCAAGGGTCGGTGGCAATCATGAACCGGTTTGTTAAGTAGCATAGTATCGCTCCCCTTCGGGCTGCGGCCCGCAGGCCCGCTGGCTTTGTTGCTCGCTCCTCACGTACCGCACCGGGTACGCATCGTCGCTCGCGCCTCGCCAGCGGGCCTGGGGGCCTGCAGCAGAATGCGAACTTATTTCTGCGCGAACCCTTGGTATTTGTGGTATTTGAGAGCCATGTCCGACGAAAACATTCTAAAGGTCGCGCTTGTAGACGGGCCGATGTACGATCGCCTGTACCAACGGATACCACAGTTTGAATCCGAAACCGGAACTCGCGTTGACATTGCCGTGCGGCTCAATCATCCGGCGCTCAACGCTCGCATGGCGGCCGATTTTGCCGGCGGCCGCGATCCCGGCTACGATCTGATTTCCACCCATACTAAATACGCCCCATCTCAACGAGAATTTCTGCGGCCTCTCGACGACTTGTTGAACGCGGAATTGGACCCATTCTCTCCCGCTATGCTGGAACATGCTCGAATCGACGGCCGCCTGTACGGGATTCCGCGCAATATCGACGTCAAATTGCTCTATTACCGCACCGATCTTTTTGACGATGCCGGCAACAAGGAAGCTTATCAAAACCGGTATGGTCAAGAGCTGCGGATTCCCCAAACCTGGGACGAACTCTGGGACACCGCGGTGTTTTTCACGCGCCCTCCCGCGATGTATGGCTTTGTCTTTCCTGGCAGCTTCTCCGGTTTGTTCGGGCATTTTTTCGAGCTGGATGCGATGGCTGGCGGCGATCTCTTCGGTGAAGGACCCAGTCTCAACTTTCAGGAAGAGGCGGCCCGATGGGCTCTTGGCCTTTTAACCAACCTCTATCAAAAGGGCATCGTGCCGCACGATGTTGCGAACTGGCATTACGACGAGGTGACTCAATTCTTCGTCGATGGCCGCGCTGCTATGACGACCGACTGGCCCGGCGGATACCACCTGTTCAAGAATCCGGCAACCTCGAAGGTCGCTGACAGGTTCGGCGTTGCCTTGTACCCGGTGGGCCCTTCGGGAAAACGCTTCGTCTATTCCGGCGGCCACACGTTCGCAATTCCGCGAAGCGTTCGGAATCTCGAACGAGCTCTGTCGTTGCTGCGGTTTCTCACATCTGGAGACAGCCAGTACCTGGAGGCGACACTGGGCGCCCTTCCGGCGAGGTCCGAAATCCAAGCCAGGATCCAGGCTGAAACGCCGCCCGGCTCACTCGATTCGCACCGGCTCGACCTGCTGCGAATCACGGTCGAGAACCACATGCTGATCCCACCGAAATTCCCCGAGTATCCTGCTGTCGAAGACGCTCTCTGGACGTCGGTGCGAGCCGCGATCGTCGGGGAGATGGATATTGATACCGCGCTCCAGCAGGCGGCCCATCAAACCTGGGAAATATTGAAGAATCCAGATGACCGCTAAGGCGCAAAGGAGCCGTGAGGCCGCAACCGAGTGTCTTAGTGTTTCTTCGTGTCTTCGTGGTTAGAGCTGTCTAACAAATACCACTAAGACTCAAAGACACGAAGAAACACCAAGGGGCTTGCCCAAAAAGCAAGAAGTTACGGCGTAGTAATGCAAAGACGCGAAGGAACATCCTACATCTTAAGCTTGGGTGTGGTCTCGACGCCGATGTCGCCAACCACTTGGGTCTGGCAGGCGAGGCGTACCTGCCCCTCGCGGCCAATCGGAAGATAGCTGAGAAAAAGGCGGAGCCTCTCGCGCCATCCGGGGGGAGAGCAGTTTTCCCTGCCTTCCTTTACCAGTACCGCGCACTTGGCGCACAGAGCAAATCCACGGCAGTTGAGGTACTTATGAATTCCGGGGTAAAGCTGGATGCCGGCCCGCAGGGCTTCCTTGCGCAGGTTTGCTCCCTGGGGGACTTCAAGCTCCGTCTTCTGATTCAGGAATTTGACCTTGGGCATTAACCTCACTCCAAATAGTTTCCGGCATTATAACAAAAACGGTTCCTGGCGATCCTTTCAGCGACTTAGAGTCTTTGCGGGCGAGCGGCTTTGACGCTGCCGGTAATCCGTCTTGCGAACCCCGGCCAGGTCGAGAAGCGCCTCGACTTTGCTGGGGAGGCCGAACAGGTTGATGAAACCCTCGGCTTCCTTCTGGTCGTAGACAGTGTCCGCGCTGAAAGTGGCCAGATCTTCCCGGTAGAGAGAATACTGAGATTTTCTTCCAGCGATGATTACGTTTCCCTTGAAGAGCTTCAGCCTCACGGTTCCGGTGACGCGCGCCTGGGTGGAGTTCACGAACCCGTCCAGAGCTTGCCGCAGCGGGGAGAACCACTGGCCGTTGTAAACCAGCTCGGCGTATTGCGCCGCGAGCAGATCCTTGAAGTGAAGGGTGGCGCGGTCGAGGGTCAAGCTCTCGAGTTCCCGGTGCGCTGACACGATGAGCGTCCCGCCCGGGGTTTCGTAAACGCCGCGCGATTTGATACCAACCAGGCGATTCTCCACCAGATCGGCCCGGCCGACTCCATGAATCCCCCCGATCTCGTTCAAGCGCTGAACCAGTGGAGCAGGATCCAGAGATTTCCCGTCCACCGCGATCGGTGTTCCTCGTTCAAACTCGATCTCGACATACTGAGCTTTGTCAGGCGCGCGTTCCGGGGAAGCCGTGAGCACGAACATGTCCTCGTTGGGCTCATTCCACGGGTTCTCTAGAACGCCCCCTTCGTGACTGAGATGCCAGAGGTTCCGATCCTCGCTGTAGATCTTATCTTTCGTGGCGGTAATCGGTATCTTGCGGGACTGTGCATAGTCGATTTCATCTTCGCGCGACTTGATGTCCCATTCGCGCCACGGTGCGATGACCTTCAGCTTGGGATTGAGCGCCTTGTAGGCGAGCTCGAATCGCACCTGGTCATTCCCTTTTCCGGTGCAGCCGTGAGCGACAGCATCCGCGCCTTCCTGTTCCGCTATTTCGACCTGGCGCCTTGCAATCAGCGGACGGGCGAATGAAGTTCCAAGCAGATACTTCCGTTCGTAGATTGCTCCGGCGCGCAGAGTCGGAAAAGCGAATTCGCGGATGAACTCGTCGCGCAGGTCTTCGATGATGCACCGGGATGCTCCCGTCCGAATTGCTTTGTCCTCCAGTCCCGACAATTCCTCGCCCTGGCCTATGTCGGCCGCAAAGGCTATTACCTCCGCTCCGTAGTTTTCTTTCAACCAGGGAATTATGATCGACGTATCCAGCCCTCCACTGTAAGCGAGGACGACTTTGTTTGCCTTTGAGCTCATGTATTCTCCTCAGTCAGTAGAAAGTCTAAAGTTGAAAGTGCTGAGTAAAAACTTGCTGTTGATACTTTCTACTCAGCACTCGGCTCAATCCTGATGAGGTCCGAGCGCGGTGACCAGACGCTTCAAGTCTGTGGCACGTTCTTTAGGACACACCAAGACCTTACCATAAGCCTGGATCACCACGAGATTCTCAACGCCAAAAGTAGCTACGGGTCCGGCGTCCGAATACACGATGCAATTCTTCGTGTTGACCGGCACGTGGGCACCCCGCGATACATTTCCGTGCGAATCGGCGGGAAGCGCTCGTTCCAGAGCGCTCCAGTTACCGATGTCGTCCCAGGCGAACTCTACCGGGACAAGACGAAGCCCGGAGGCTTTCTCGGCGATTCCGAAATCCACGGAAATACGTTCCATGGACGCAAAAACCCTCAGCATCTCCTGCGGGCTTTCCCCCTGGCGCAGCAGAGCTTGCAGTTCGCGCAGGCATTGGTACGACCTGGGCAGATGTTCTTGAAAGAGGTCCAGCAAGGTCCGGTTGCGCCACAAGAAGATGCCACTGTTCCAGAAGTAGTCTCCGGACTTGAAATACTGTTCCGCAGTGGCGGCATCGGGCTTTTCCACGAAGCGGATCACAGGCCAGGCCTGGGATTGAGGCGCGGGTCTTTGGGCGCAGATGTAGCCGTAACTCGTATCAGGCCGAACCGGGCGAACCCCGAAAACAACTCCGGTGGCACCCGGCAGATGGTCAATTCCAATCTGCAAAGTTCGGCGATAGTCGTCCGGCTCGCCGACGAAGTGGTCGGCAGGAACAGCCAGCATGATGGCGTCCGGATTCCGCTCCTCCAGGTGGATAGCGCATAAGCCGAGGCAGGCGGCGGTGTCGCGTCCCGCAGGTTCGACAATGAAGTTCGCGTCGGGAATGCCGGGAAGTTGCTGGCGGGCCAGTCCGTGATGCGCTTCGCCGATGGAAATCAGGATTCTCTCGGGCGGCACCAATGGGTGCAGCCTGCTGACCGTATCTTGAATCAGAGTGGTTGGGCCCAGGAGTGGAATGAAGGGCTTCGCCAGCTGGCTGGTACTCAGCGGCCAGAAACGTTCCCCCCGACCTCCGGCCATGACCACTGCATAGACTGCCTGCATAGTTCTGTTTAGTCCTCGCAAAAGGGGCAATTCTATGGGACGGCATGCGCGATTACAATGCGAGAACGCAAGCACTAACCACAGAGATTCTAAGACAACAAGACACTCAGGTTTTTCTTCGTGTTCTTAGGCGCTTAGCGAAACGTTCAAACCAACATGTTGTCGTTCCAAGGGGCCTTTCGTTCGGGCGAAGTCCCCGGACGAACCTTAGAGTCTTCGTCTCGTGGTTAGTCCCGGGGTTGACATTTTTTTCCTCCGCAACCTAGAATTCTCTTACCCGTGAGGAGGGTCAAAATGCCGCAACAGCGTCGTCCCGATGAGCTACCACCCGACAATCCCGAGCCAGAGGAAACCACATCCATGCCGGCGCGTCCTTATCGTGTGCTGCATGCGGATCTTCCCTTCTATTCGGATTCAAAGTGCGAGAAGGAGGTGCAGGGCGCCCGCCTTGTAGTTCTTCGGTGCGAGGATCCGGAGCAGAATCAGAAAACCATCGAGTGCATGCCGGTGGTCAAGAAATACCGCCAGGGTCAGATCGTCAGCTGGGATCTCAACAACAAGAGAATGTGGGAGCTCTCCTGGTATCGAAATCCTGACAGCGGGGAGGTCGAGCGAGCCTGGGCCCAGGCGGTCGAGTTCACAGGCAACGTCGTCACGGTGGCGGAGGAAGAAGCTTAACGTTTCATGGCGCTTTCGCGTCATGCCGGAAGCCCGCTACCTCCTGGGCAGGAACTTCTGGACCCTCCAGTTCAAAATCTCAGCAACATAGACCTCGCCGCTTGGACTGACGGCGAGGTGATGGGCGTAGGCAAACTCACCCGGCTTCTTGCCCGGCGAACCGAAGCCGCCCAGTATCCTGCCTTCACGCGTCAGCTTCACCACCCGGTTGTTTCGCCCGTCCGCCATAAAAATCTCCTGATCGCGCGTCAGGGCAAGGCCCCACGGCGAACCCAGGTCAGTTAGCTGCCGGAGGAAACGCCCGTCGGGAGTGAATACCTGGATTCGATTGTTCTCACGATCGGCCACATACACCTGGCCTTCTCCATCCAGGATGACCGAGTGCGGCAGATTGAATTCTCCTTCGCCGGTTCCTTTCTTTCCCCACTGATGAAGGAGTTTTCCATCTTTGGCAAACTTCATCACGCGTGAGTTCCCGTATCCGTCGGTGACATAGAAATCGCCATTGGGTGCCACCGCTACGTCCGTAGGCTGGTTGAAATGGGTTTCATCTGTACCTGCCTGGTCTTTCCGGCCCAGGACCATCACGACGCGGCCGGCCGGATTGAGCTTGAGCACGGTGTGACCTCTGTGGTCCACGGCCCAGATGTTCCCTTCGTGGTCGATCCTCAGTCCATGAGCGGACGTGACCATTCCTTCCAGCAACGAGCGCACGAATTTGCCGCTGTTGGAGAATTGAATCAGCGGATGCGGGCCGCGGTTGAAAACATAGACGTTTTCCGAGGCATCGAGCGCCACCGCCGGAACCTCACCAAAATTCCATCCTTCGGGCAGGTGAGGCCAATCGGGGACCGGTGAATAGTTCAGTCTGGGCCAGCCTGAATCGTCCCAACTGATGTTAAAAAGCGCTAAAAACAAGGCGAAGGCAATCAAGCGTCCTTGGGCCGGCATGGCGACCTCCGAGATGAACTACCGGACTACTCCGGCGAGATTGTAGAAAAACCCAAGCATGTCCAGAAGGGCAGAGCTCTTTTCGCTCCAGCTCAGCGTCCTTTGCAATGGATGGGTATGGGTAAGAAACGGACTGATGAGGATGTAGGATTTCGCGCGCCGTATCCTTTTTTTCAATGCTTCACTTTCCGTCGGAGGAATCAGATCGTCGTAAGCTCCATGCACGAGGAATACGGGGCAACGCACTTCGGCTGCGGCCAGGTCCGGAGAGAGCTGACGGTAAAGGCGCGGAGCCAGGTAATTCTCGATCGCTGCGACGAGCTCGGGATCCGACTCGTTCTCCGGCATCACGGCGAGGCGCTGCCAGCGCCGTCCCTCGCTGGTCAGGTTATCGGGCGCCTGCGTCACGGGCCGCTGCAGCAATAGACTGAGCAGGACCTCTTGAAGGAACTTTCGATCCTCATCCGCGTCCAGCATGTCCAGTGCCGCAAGCATGAGGATCCATTTTGCATAGAAACGCACTGGATAGTAACCCTCTCCCGCGCCGGCCTGAGAGCTCGAGAACCACTGGCGGCTGCAGCGACGCAGGTCGTCGTAGGCCCCGATTCCCAGAACGAACCCGGCGGTGTCGCGAGCCTGAGGTTGTGCGGCCGCGATCAGCGCCAGAGTCGCGGAGAAGGAGATTCCGGCGATTCCGATGCGCTCGATCTTCCTGCTGGCGGCCAGGTCGCGCGTCTCGGTATACCAGAATGCAATCTCGTCCAGAACCGCGGGCGTGACCTTGAACTGCCGAAACATCGCGATGTCCGGGGTCACTACCAAGAATCCTTTGGCGGCCAGAGTCCGGGACATGGCCACCAGGCGCGGGTGATAGCAACCAAGCTCGCTCACTCCGGCGATCAGCAGTACTCCGGACCTCGGTCTCGATCGGGAAGGCTCGTAGAGAATCCCTTCCAGTTTCTCGCTGCCCATCGACCGCTGAACTTTAGTTTCCTTTACGGCAAGACTGGTCCCGGTGTCACCGGCCACGACTTCCCTGACGGCAAGGAGCAACCGGCCGGCAAGAAAGAGTTGGGCGAGCGGGTTGTAAAGGACTGCCGCTGTCGCAATCACCACGATCAGAAGCAGCCCCTTGCCCGCTCTATGGTTCAGCGGCCACATGGAGAGCGCTTTTCAAGTCTCAACCTTGCTAGCCTCCGGATTGAGCTTGGCGCGTTTCTTGCGGTGCAATGAAATGTTGGCGAGATGGGGGCCGCATACGGCGTGGTGACCCACTTCCACGGGCGCGTTGGGTTCCTTGCGGCTGCGCACGCATTCGAGGAAGTTTTCGACGTGCGGTTCCGTAGGTATGCCACCCTTGTACTCCAGGGTAGGTTCAGGTTGCCGGCCGTCCTTGGGCCAGGGCTCTGCAAAGACTCGATAGCCGCGGTCGTCAAGCTCCATGGTTCCCTTTCGTCCCTGAAAGATGATGGTCCAACCGTCATGATAGGAGTTTCCGTACGTCAGGGTCCAGGTGGCAAGAAACTTGGGGTACTCGTAAACGGCGCAGAATGTGTCAGGCACCTCCGCTCCGATCAGGTTGTATGTGGCGCCATGGCATTGGGCCGTGAGTGGCGGGTTCCCCTCATTGAGGAACCACTGGATCACGTCCATCAGGTGTGTGCCCTGATCCGTGCAATGCCCACCGGAATAGTCCCAGAAGTTGCGCCATACCGAGAATCGGACAGGATCCACGGGTCGCTTATTCTTGCACGGGGCCTCGAATCGATCCCAGTCCAGTTTTCCTTTGAGCTCAACATTCTTGGGCAGCGGATTCCGGTTCCAGTGCCACTGTGCCTTGGCCAGGACTACGTCTCCCAAGGTTCCGTCATCGACGAGCTTCTTTGCTTCCTGGACTGCCGGGGAACTGCGCCGCTGCATGCCGATCTGTACAATTTGCTTGGTCTCGCGCGTTCTCTTCACCATCCTGGTCCCTTCCTTGATGGAGTGGGACATCGGCTTTTCCAGGTAGACATCTTTGCCGGCGTCGAGCGCATCCAAAAGCATCGGGCCATGCCAGTGGTCGGGCGTCGCGATGAGCAGGGCCTGGATATCTTTGGAGTCGAGAACCTCCCGGTATTCGTAGGTGCTTCTGGCCTTGTCGCCGGCGATTTTCATACCCTCGCCGATATTGTGTTCGTAGACGTCACAGACGGCAGCAAACTCTACTCCGGGATTCTTCAGAAAAATTCGCATTACTCCACGTCCCCGGCCTCCGGCCCCCAGGATTCCCATGACAATGCGATCGTTGGCCCCAAGGACCCTGGACCAGGATCCGGCGGTGAGGATTCCCAGGCCGGTGGCTCCCATTCCTGCGATGAACCGTCGACGATTCAAGGAATTCTTCATGGGTTTTGTCTCCCTGTTGTTCGAAATCGGATCGACCAGACTATGTCGTATTCTGCCACGAGAGAAGCACGGATACGATAACTTTTCTACTCGACGCCAAGGCCGGCACGTCAACGCAGCCGGTCGAGTGCCGCAATCAAAGTGCGTATTGGTGTTTCTGTAGCCGTGTCGTTTGGCGATCTGTGGCGCGGTAGCAAGCTGTCGCAGCGCAAGTCGCAAGCAAGCAAACGCGCTCCCTTGGAGTGCAGTAGCTTGCTACCGCCTTAGTTTGGCAAAGCTTGCCTCGCCTCACGCGACCAGGGTTTGCACACCCAGCAAGCCACCGAGAATAGGATACTGTGTTTGTGAAAGCGTGTACTCTATATGCCAAAGGACTAGGTGTTATCGTTCTGTCTCAAGGCGAACTGTTGGCGCAAGTCGATGAGATTTGAAACCATGTCTTCGAGAGAGGTGGCTATGAGATTCGATACAATCTTTCAGGAACTGCGCTTCCGCAACCTCACGGTGAAGAACCGGATATTCCGTTCAAATATTTCCGGAAGATTCGACAATTATGATGGCTCTGGTACCCAGGCTCGCATTAACTGGGAAGTCAAATTCGCGCGCGGAGGCGTGGGCGCAATCATCAGTTCTTTCGCGCCGGTCAGCATTCGTGGCCGTATTGTTCCCAATTACGCCACGATTGACCGCGACGACAACATCGCTTTCTGGAAAGCCCTGGGCGATGCGGTTCACCGGCATGGTTGCAAGTTCATACTCCAGCTCAGCCACTCCGGACGGCAACAGGACCTGGCCGGCGTCGAGAATCAATACCGTGGAGCCTTGAGCGCGACCGGTAAGGTCGAGTCCTTTCATGGACTCCTGTCTCGCGCGATGACCGTCGAGGACATACAACAGACGGTTGCCGACTTTGCTGAGGGAGCGCGGCGCGCGCGCGAGGCCGGACTTGACGGAGTGGAGCTTCACGGGGCCAACGGGTACCTGATCACTCAGTTTCTGAGTTCTGCCATCAACGACAGAAGAGATCAATATGGAGGCCCGCTCGAGAATCGCGCCCGCTTCGTCCGCGAAGTTGTTCGTGCCATTCGCAAGAAGGTTGGCGGCGACTTTCACCTCCAGATGAAGATCAGCGCGGTTGATCACAACAACGCCGTTTTCATCTGGGAGAAGAAGGGCAACACGCTCGCCGAATCCGTTCAAGTCTGCAGATGGCTGGTTGAGGACGGCGTGGATGCAATTCATGTTTCTACCGGCGACATGTTTCCTCATCCTCGCAATCCGATGGGGGGCTTCCCGATCAAGGAGGCTGTGAAATGGTATGACGGCATGCTGTCCAACGGCGTGCATACACATCGGAATTACCTCTTCTTTCGCAACCGGCTTTTGCAACCGTTGTTCAAATACATGTGGCACCGCAGCCAGGAGCGCCTGGAAAGAATCGAAGGCGCGAATGCTGCGGACGCGCGCGCGGTCCGAGCCGGCGTTCGGGAGATCACTAAGGATGTGCCGGTCATATGCACCGGAGGATTCCAGACGGCGAGCAGGATCTGCCGCGTGATCGAAAGCGGCGACTGTGATGCGGTTTCGATCGCGCGGCCGCTGGTAGCCAACAACGAGATGGTGAAGTACTTCGAGCGCGGGGAAGAGATTCCCGAGAAGAAACGATGCACCTATTGCAACAAGTGCCTGATGAACGTGCTCGAGAATCCGCTCGGGTGTTACGAGCTCTCCAGATATGACGGCGATTACGAAGCAATGATCGAGGAAGTAATGACCGTCTTCGAGCCTAAGCCTTTTCCGTAATTGCCGGCGAAAACGATCGCAGTCAACCGGCGCGCTGGGATGTTGTTTAGACTTGCAACCTGGAGACAAGAGTCATGAAAACGCCGAAATACGAAGAACCCCTCACCCCGGTCGAAAGGGAGCTCAGGAAGCGAATACTGAGGCGGCGCATTCTGGTTGCAATTCTGTTCCTCGCCATAGTGGCGTTCCTGTCCTATCGCTATTCCCCGAATCGGCCGGTGACTTATTCCAACATCCTCGACCATTTCAAGTATGGCTCAATTGGCAGCGATGTCGAAAACGGCTTTCCGTTGCGGCTTCTGAAGGTCCTGCCGCGCATGTTTCCCGAATACCTCCCTGAGGGCGCACCCCGTGACTACACTGCCTTCGGCTTCATCATGGAGCCCGGCAAGGAGATGCCAATAGGATTTTCAAAACGCCGACGTTTGGTCGACGTCGTGGGCTTTAACTGCGCTATCTGTCACACCGGTTCGGTTCGCGAATCGGAGCACTCTCAGCCTAAAGTTTATCCAGGGATGCCCGCCAACACAGTCAATCTGCAGGCATTCTTCACCTTTCTCTTTGCTTGTGCCGGCGACAATAGATTCACTTCAGACAACCTATTGGCGGAGATCGAAAAGGACGGCAGACTGTTTTTTCTGGATCGGCTTCTTTACAGCAACGCCATTCCTTCAGTCCAGTCGGGACTGTTGAAACGCCAGGCTCAGTTGAGTGTCTTCAGCGGCCCGGGCCGTCCGAAGTTTGGCCCCGGGCGAGTAGATACGTTTAACCCGTACAAGACCAACCAATTCGCCGAGTCCTATCGCGATTACGTGTTTCCTGACGCTGAAATAGTAGGCACCGCCGATTTTCCGTCTATCTGGGACCAGAAGATGCGCGAAGGGATGAACCTTCATTGGGATGGCAATAACTCATCGGTGCGAGAGCGCAATTTCAGCGCGGCCTTCGGCGCCGGGGCAACGCGCGAGAATGTGGCAAGCGAGTCGATCGATAGAATCGCGCAGTGGCTCAGGACATTCCCTCCGCCGCCGTACCCATTCGGCCGGACCGATGACCCGCAGGCGGTCGCCCGCGGCGAAAAGGTCTATAGGCAATACTGCGCCGAGTGCCACGGTGCCGGAGGTCGTTACATCGGTCAGGTCATACCTTTGGCGGAGATCCAAACCGACCCGTACCGATTGAACTCTTACACTGAGAAATTGGTGGCTTTGCAGCTCGACTACGGCAAAGGTTATGAGTGGGAGTTTAAGAATTTCAAGAAGACTGACGGGTATACGTCGGCGCCGCTTGATGGGATCTGGGCTCGCGCGCCTTATTTGCACAATGGTTCGGTCCCGACTCTGTGGGACCTGCTGACCCCGGCCGATCGGCGCAACAAGGGCAATAAGACCTTCTACACCGGACACGGAGTTTATGACACCGTGGACGTGGGATTCCGAACTGACGTGAGCCAGGTCGATGGTCGAAAGTCTTTTCTCTTCGACATCACCGAGCCCGGCAATAGCAACAGCGGTCACAGCGGCGCGCGTTACGGAACCGAATTGAGCGACGTGGAAAAGCGAGCGCTGATCGAATATCTAAAGACGCTTTAGCAATCATTGCGAGCCGCCCGATCCACACGGTCACGCAAGAGGCCATGGCAGCAGGTCAGAAAGGAACGCGCATGAACAAGTACCTGAAATGGTTTTGTCCAATCGTATGGCTGAAGATTCTGGTCAACCTGGGCTTTGCCATACCGGCAGTATTCTTCCCGTTATGGCTGCTTTCGCTGATGCGCCTGCCGGCAGCATATCCGACCGTCTGGCTGCGCGACGCCGGCCTGCTCCTGTTCTTCCTGTCCCTCATGTATTTCCCAACCGGGATTGACCCTCTGCGCTACAAAGACAACGCCACGATTATGGTGCTTGGGCATTTGTCGTTCGGCGTGTTCTGGCTGTGGCCGGTGTTCTTTGCCAACGCTCCAAAGGCGTATTTAGGTTTCGGCCTGATCGATCTGAGCTTCGGGATTGCGCTGGGAATTCTCCTTTTGCGGTTGCTGAAAGAAGAGAGCGAATACGCGCGCAGCGAGTGACGAACAGGAATTTGAGCGGTGTTGAGGGTTCGCGCGCTTCCTTCTCCTTCCGGGCTTCAGGGTAGAAAGCGTATCAGGTGCTCTTTCCACCAGGACCAATCGTGGCCGAAGACGCCGGGCCAGAATTCGGGGTGATGTGGAATTCCCTTGGACCGGAGGAGAGCGGAGAAACGGCGATTCTCATCGACGAGCGAGTCGTGTTCTCCCGTAGCGATCACCCACTCCACTGCCGACAGGCGCGCCGTCCAGTCTTGATCCATATTCGGAATGTACGCCGTAGGACAGTGAAAATAGCAGGTGTCGTCCCAATACCCATCGACATACCGGTGGATATCGTAGAGTCCGGAAAAGAGGATCGCTTTCGCGATTGACTCGGGATAACGGGCTGCCAGATTGGCTGCGTGGTAGGCGCCGAAGCTCGCCCCGAAAGCCGCCAGATCGTTTCTTTGCGAGCGGTGCGTGATGTAGGGAATCATCTCGTGGCGCACGTAGCCGTCGTACTGGTCGTGCCTGCGAGCGCGGTCCGCCGGGTGAATCGACTTGTTATACCAGCTCTCTTCGTCCACTGAGTCGGCGCACACGACCTGAATCTCTCCGCGCTCGATTTTGTCGGAGAGGGCCGCGACCAGGCTGAAATCCTCGTTTTGATAGAAGCGCCCCATGGAAGTTGGAAAGATGAGGACGGGCCTTCCTCCATGGCCGAACCAGAGGAACTCCATTCTTCGATTCAAGCGCGAACTGATCCAGCTGCTGTACTCTCGAAGCATCCCAACCTCCATTGCCAAAAGGAGGGCAATTATATACGATGCCTGGGCGCACGCCTCGGCGTCTTCGTGTCTTCGCGGTTAAACGAAATAAATACGCCAGGACGCAAAGACACGAAGAAACACCAGGAATCTTTGCCCCCGCACATCCGATTAAGGAATCATGACAAGGAAAAGAATTGGTCTGTTGTTTGGCGGGGGGAGGCGTCAAAATCGAACCTCAACCTGAGGACATTGAGAAGATTCCGGACGACGAGAAGCAGAGCTGGTGTCTCCAGGAGAAGATCACTTACGCCCCTGCTCTACGAGCTGCCGACGGCGAAGGGGTGAAGGTAGAGGTTCGCATGATGTTTCTGAGGCCCGACGACGAACGCGCGCCGATTCTGGCTCAGAATTTATGCCGGCTTTCGCGTGGGCTGATGATGGGCGTCGATTACAATCGGATCTTCTCGTGGGTCGGATCATCGATCGGTCTCTGGCCGGAGCCGTAAAGACTTTAGTGTTTCTTCGTGTCTTCGCGGCTTGGTGGTATTTGTTCGTTAGCGCTAACCAACAGCGCTGCCCATCCCTCATGATCATATTGACAAATAGTTCATGAATCGATAACCTATCTAATCATGAACAAACCAGTGCAAGTGTACATGGATGATGTAGAGCTGGAGCGGCTGGAGTCGTGGGCTCGCGAACACGGCTGGACAAAGTCGCAGGCGATTCGGGCTGCGGTCCGTGCGCTCGTTCACTCCGATGAGCAGGATCCTCTACTGAGTGCCAGCGGGATGATCGATGGCCTGCCCGCGGATTGCAGCGAGCGGTTTGACCACTATCTCGAGGAGAGTTTTGTTGCCGAGAAGCAAGCGCCATACTCAAGCAAGGCAAAGCGCCGGCGAAGACCGCGTCTTCGTGGATAGCAGCGCCTGGATTGCCCTTTTCAGCGCCCGGGATCAACACCATAGCGACGCTGACAGGACATTTCGACGCGCGGTCGAAAGGCGCATGACGATTCTCACCACGAATCTGGTGCTGGCTGAAGTCCATCGTCTCCTGCTGTTCCGGGCAGGCATGCGCCCCGCGCTTGCCGCCCTCGATCGGATCGAAGCGAGTCCCCTGGTGAGAATCGAGTTTCCGGGGGACGCCCATCACCGGCGCGGCGCGCGCCTGGCTCGAAAAACTTGCCGGTCACAGCATTACGTACACCGATGCGGTGAGCTTCGCCGTGATGCATTCAGCGAAATGCAGCAAGGTCGCAACGTTCGATCGGGACTTCGAAATCGCCGGATTCGAGCTCTTGCTGACGATCCAATGATCGAAGTGCCTAAGAAGCGACCGGGTCACGACGCGATCGCAGTTCGGGAGCGCGTGCCACCCTGCCCCGAGGTGACCGCCATTGAAGGATGTAGTCACAGGATATAGAATGTAGTCTCCAGGCTTCACGGAGGACGGCATGGCGGCAATAATCGTTGGCGTGCGCGAACTGAAAGCGCAGTTCAGCAAGTATATGAGGCAGGTCAAGGCCGGCAGGAGCATCATCATCACCGAGCGTGGAAAGGCGGTTGGCAGGCTTGTTCCCAACGCTCAATCCCTGGATGAAAAGCTTGTGGCAATGGTGAAGTCAGGTCGAGCCGATTGGAATGGCAAGCGTTTGAAGCCGATGAAGCCTGTCACCAGGGTCAAAAAGGGCCATTCGGTCGCTGCTTTGCTGGTCGAGGATCGACGGTGATCCTCTACATAGACTCCAGTGCATTGGTCAAGCGCTATGTCGTGGAACCCGGAACGCCGGAGGTGGAGAGTCTGCTGGCGCCAGCGGATCTGGCGCGTACGGCGCTCATCAGCCGAGCGGAGGTGTCTGCAGCCATCTGCAGGGCAGTGCGGATGGGGATTGTCGACCCCGACAACGCGTCGGCTTCTGTGAAGCTGTTTCGTGCTCACTGGCCCGCCTTGTTCCGGCTCAGAGTCGACGGAATAGTTGTTGAAACGTGCCGACTTGCTCGCCTGGGAGCATCAACTGCGCGGTTATGACGCTGTGCACCTGGCCTGCGCTCTTCTCTGGCAGGATTCGCTGGCGGAGCCAGTCACGCTGGCCACCTTCGATCAGGATGGGTGCCGCGAGACATGCAGGCATGGATGTCTGGCCGGCTCCCGGTGAGGTGAGTGGTTAGCGCGAACCGTCCCATCCGTATTCTTCGTTATGACGTCCCCTAAAGATCAAATCCGCGAGGCCGTGTGGGACCGGATGGAGCGGGAAGGGATCGAATCCTTTCCGGGCGCTCGCGGCCGCATCCCGAACTTCGGTGGGGCTGCCGCGGCGGCGGATCGACTCGCCGGAACCGAAGCCTGGCGCCTGGCACGCGTCTTGAAGTGCAATCCCGATGCGCCGCAACGCCCGGTGCGCTTTCGCGCCCTCGAGGCGGGCAAGACTGTTTTCATGGCAGTGCCGCGCCTCCGCGAACTCCGATGTTTTGTGAAGCTCGACCCGGCGCGGATACCACGGGCGCAGTGGCGTGATGCGGCTTCGATTGCAGGATCGCTGCGCTACGGCGTACCGGTTCATCCCAGCGACGTGCCTGGGATCGACCTCGTCATCGCGGGGTCCGTGGCCGTGAATGCGCGTGGCGAGCGCATCGGCAAAGGGGGTGGCTATTCCGATCTCGAGTGGGCTCTCGGACGAGAGTTCGGCTTTCTGAAGGCTGCCACGCCGGTGCTACCACGGTCCATCCCGTCCAAGTCTGGGATCAAAACTTCCCGTTCTCGCCCACGACGTTACGGTGAATCTCATCGTCACGGCGGAAGGGGTGATTTCGGTAAAACCGAGGCCGCCCAAACCGCGCGGCATCGATCGCCGCCGGGTCAGCGTGGAGATGCTCGCGGCGATCCCCATCCTGCAGGAGGTCCTAGGACAGAACAGGCGCGGTCGTGAGAAGCTGTAAAAGAATTCAACGAACGGTTCTCGATTGACCGAGAGCCCTTTGGCTTGTGTGGCGCGGGTCCGATGAGACTGTCGCAAGAACACCCGATACATGTGCGGACGGGCTATCAAGCCCGTCCGGCCCCCTGTGGCACAAATGAACTTGTTACGGTCAAATTCATTCCGATCACGGTTACTTGCGACTGGGTCTGATGACCCGTCGCCACATAAGGCTTCGGAAATGTCTGAGCCACATTCCAGGGTAGAGCTGCGTTTTGCAAGAGCCTCTGATGACCCGCGTCACAGACCCAATTCTTTCACACCTTGTGAGGCCGGGATCGGACTTGCCGCACCAAGCCAACTTGTATCCTGCTCTACCTGGTCAGAGACCGAAACGCCCGCAAGGCTGTGTTAACTCCTGAGGTTCGGGAGTAAACTTTAAGAATGTTCTTCGTGCTTGATACCGGTGCTGTCAAAAGACGCGGCCGGCCGCGAGCTCCCGGGCGCATCAGCCTGCGGCTTGCGCTGGGCCTTCTGATTTGGGGCGTGTGCTCGATCGAGGCGGCAGGGCCGCGTTGGTCGGCAAGGTTCGACGGACGCGTCGTGTTCTACCAGGCGACGGAGCTGGGCGTGCTGGTGATCGGCACCGAGAAGTCGCTGTATGCGGTGACGTCCGAGACCGGCGAGGTACTGTGGCGGCGGAAGGACGCGCGGCTATACGAGACGGACGTGGCGGCGGTTCCGGGCACGGATGTTCTGCTGCTGAGTTTCGAACGCGGCGACAGAACGCGGCTCGAGGCTGTCGATCTGCTCACGGGCGGGGCGCTCTGGCGCGGCGACAAAGCGCACGGCTCGGTTATGCAGATGGCGTTCGACCCTGGCTCCGGGCTGCTCGCCGTCGTCGTCGTGCGCGACGCGCGTGGACGCGCGCGGGGTGAATTCAAGCGAAAGGCCGTAGTGCAGGCTTTCGACCTGAGGCGGGGGCGCGAGCTCTGGAAGCGCGAGCTTGATAGCGAGGTCGAGATGATGCCCGCCCTCCTTGGCGTCTCGGAGGACGAGGATCTCCCCTACACGCTCGACAACTACCGCCCGCCGGCCTTTTTCGACGGCCGCCTCTACCTTTTTTATGAGGGCGTCACCTCGCTCGACGCGCGGACGGGCGAGGAGCGCCGGCGCGAGAAGTTCCGCGTCAACGAGGAAGGGCTGGCGCTCACCGAGGCCGACCCCGTTGCCGACGAGCGCTTCGTCTACTTCTCCGGGCGGGGCCGCGTGCGCGCCATCTCGCGGGCCGACGGCCGCGAGGTGTGGGAGGCCAAAGACCTGGGTTTGACGCCGGAGATCGCGCTGGCTGGAGGAGCGCTCTATGCGCGGACAGGCGGGCGGTTCACGCGCCTCGAAGACGGCCAGTCGGTGGAGCGCGGTCCATACGGAGTCAGCGCCATTGACGCGTCCACGGGCAAGACGCTCTGGCGTTTCAAGGGGGCTGACAAGGGCATTACCAACATGCTGTTGCCCGACGCCTCGACCGTCGTCGTCGCCGATGGCGACGATCTCATCGCCATCGACGCATCCACGGGCCAGCCCCGCGCTAAAATCCCGCACGGCGTCGAGCGCGCCGCCTTCGCCCTGCTGAACGAGCGCGGCCATGCAGTTGTCGGAGGCCGCAATGAGATTGCCGCCTTCGACCTGGCGGCAAACCGCGCGGTGTGGCGCGCGCGCCACGATCCACCGGGTCGCAGTATTTTCGGCACAGTGACGGCGGTCACGGCCCGCGCCGCCTCGCTCTACTTTCGCTACGGCGCCGCGGCGACGACCGTATTCGGCGGCGTCAGGCTATTGAGCGCCGTCGACGGCCTGCGCTGGTCGGGCCTCGCGGCGCATGCGACGGCGCCCAATCTGACGAGCCTCGCGACGGATTACTCGCGGCACTATTTGCGCGAGCGCTTCTCGCCCTTCGGCATCCTCTCCCGCGCGGGCGGCGCGACCGTCTCTGCGCGTGAACGGCTGGCGACGCGCCCATCGATCGACGTGCCGGCGCCCTCGGTCGACGTCGAGGAGCGTTTGCTTGACCGTCTCGACCCCGCCTCTCGGCTCGAGGCGTTGTCGCGCTTCGCGGGGCGCCGGCAGCGACTGTCCGCGCTGCGCGGCCGATGGATGTACTTCTACACCGACCTGAAGGGGGACGGGAACGGCCTGATCGGCGTCAACATCAACACGGGCGTACCCGAGCGCGCAATCGGTCTGAGCGACCCGGATCAGCGCTTCATCAGCGACGAGGCCTCGGCCCTCCTCTACTCGTCGAAGGACAACCGCCTCAACGCCTACACCCTGGGCACGCGCGACTGACCTCGGTTGTTTTTCGTTTTCATAACCGCCAAGACTCGAAGACGCCACGAAACGCGAAGCATCGTACTTTTGCCCTGTCGATTTTTTTGGGTGTATGATGGCGCTCTCAGTGTCTTGGCGTCCTGGTGGTGGATTTGTTTGCAGGAGGAACTCCCATGACTCGAGTGAATCGAAATCTGTTCACAGTCCGGCCCGGAATGACCCAAGGGTTTACCTCCGGCTCACCGATTCCGACTCGGATCGTTTCGAACGAAGAGTTCAACCCTCTGCCGCAGACTCCCGAGCAGGCTCGTGTGGAGTGCCTGATTGAGCGCGCCGCCGAGGTTGCTTCCCGCAGACTGGGAATGAGCCGCCGCGCTTTCCTGCGGACCGGCGGAGGCATGGCCACGGCCCTCCTGGCGATGAACACGGTTTTCGGTAAGTTCTTTGACGTGCTCGAAATTGAAAAAGTGGAAGCCGCCGCGTTCGCCCAGCGTCAAGGCGAACCTTTCTTCATTTTCGACGTTCAGACGCACTACGTGAGCACTCGTTACGATCCGGCGGATGCCGAGGGAAGCCGGAAGGGAGCCGTTACCAAGCAAGGGCTCCTGGCGCTGCGCAAGCAGACGCGCGCGGCCGGCCTGAATCCCAAACTGGCTGGAGATCGGGGAACAATGGCAGACCTCTCGTGGGAGAACTTTATCAAGGAGGTATTCCTTGATAGCGAGACCTCCCTCGGCCTGATCAGCACTCCCCCCGGGCCTTACCCGCAGGAGGCGGTCGTCACTCCCAAGGAAATGACGCACATCCGGGATGAGATTAATCGGGTTACTCGGTCGCAGCGAATGTTGGCTCACGGCCTGGTTACGCCGCAACTCGGCAAAGCTGACCTCGATTTCATGGACCTGCAGGCCAACAGCCTGAAGATCGATGCCTGGAAGGCGTATACGGGCGCAGCTCCAAAAGGGTTCGATCGAGGCTGGTGGATGGACGACGAAAAGGTGACCTACCCGATGCTGGAGAGGGCGCGCGCGCTCAAAGTGCCGCGCATCTGCGTGCACAAAGGACTCCCTCTGGGTCCGGTCGAGGACTACAATCACCCGCGCGACCTGATCAAGGCGGCCAAGGATTTTCCCACAATCCAATTCCTGGTCTACCACTCAGGTTTGCGCAGCGCCGGCTCGGTCGATAAGATCTTCGAGAAGACGGGTGAGATTCCATGGACGAGCGAGTTCTGCAAGATGAAAAAGAAAGAGCCGGGCATCAGCAACATCTACATGGAACTCGGGTCGACTTTCGGTCAACTGGTGACGACCCAGCCAGCCATCTGCGCGCACCTGCTCGGTCAGATCATCGATGCCTTCGGATCCGATCATGTGCTCTGGGGCACCGACTCGATCTGGTACGGCACGCCTCAATGGCAGATCGAGGCGTTCAGGCGCTTTGAGATTCCCGATGAGATTGCCGCGAAGCACAAGTATTCAGCGCTCAATCGGGAAGTGAAAGCGCAGATTTTCGGCCTCAATGCCGCGAAGGTTTTCGGTGTTGATGTGAAGGCGAAGCGAAACGAGATTCCTAAAGACTATCTCAGCCAGATGAAGATGGCCTACCTCGAAGAGGGGGCGGAACCCAGCCATCGTTGGTATGGTTGGGTGGCGCCGTAGGAACGCATTAACCACAAGAGCGAAGACACCAAGGATAAACATCATTCAAGGAGGAGAAGCGATGCCTAGC
This sequence comes from uncultured Acidobacteriota bacterium, assembly GCA_963827655.1. GTDB lineage: Bacteria > Acidobacteriota > UBA6911 > UBA6911 > UBA6911 > CAWHCF01. The sequence goes on along the minus strand of CAWHCF010000014.1, from coordinate 69,218 downwards.
AATCGTGGAGTAGCGTACATGGGAACGGGCAAGGTCGAGATCCAAACCATCGACTTTCCCAAGTTGTCTCTGGGAAAAAGAAAGTGCGAGCACGGAGTGATTCTGAAGATCGTTTCCACCAATATTTGCGGCAGCGACCAGCATATGGTCCGCGGCCGCACCACGGCGCCGCAAGGACTGATTCTCGGGCACGAAATCACCGGCGAGGTTCTCGAGGCCGGACGCGACGTTGAGTTCATCAAGGTAGGAGATCTCGTTTCCGTCCCTTTTAACATCGCCTGCGGGCGCTGCCGGAACTGCAAGGAGCGTCAGACCGGAGTATGTTTGAGTGTGAATCCCGCACGGCCAGGCGCCGCGTATGGCTATGTCGACATGGGGGGATGGGTTGGAGGCCAGGCCGAATATGTCATGGTGCCTTACGCCGATTTCAATCTGCTGAAGTTCCCTGACAAGGCACAGGCCATGGAGAAGATCCGCGACCTGACCTGCCTGTCGGACATTCTCCCCACCGGGTATCATGGCGCCGTTTCCGCCGGAGTGGGGCCTGGAGCCATTGTTTACATTGCCGGTGGGGGACCGGTTGGCCTCGCGTCCGCGGCAGCCAGCCACCTGCTTGGCGCCGCGTGTGTCATCGTGGGCGACCTGATTCCCGAGCGGCTGGCGCAGGCGAAAAGCTTCGGGTGCGAGACCGTCGACGTGTCTAAGAAGGCGACCGTAGCGGAACAGATCGAGGCCATCGTCGGCGTTCCCGAGGTGGATTGTGCGGTCGACTGTGTGGGCTTCGAGGCTCGCGGTCACGGCGAAGGAGCCAAGAAAGAAGCGCCCGCCACCGTGCTCAATTCCCTCATGGAGATCACGCGCGCGGGAGGAGCGCTGGGCATTCCGGGACTCTACGTGACGGGCGATCCTGGCGGAATCGACGACAATGCCAAGATCGGCATGTTGAGCATACGGATCGGCCTGGGGTGGGCGAAGTCGCATTTCTTCCAGACAGGCCAGTGTCCCGTGATGAAATACAACCGGCAGCTGATGCAGGCTATACTGTACGGGAAAATCGCAATCGCCAAGGCCGTCAACGTCGAGGTCATCTCGCTCGACAAGGCGCCTCAAGGTTACAAGGACTTCGACAAAGGCGCGGCCAAGAAGTTCGTCCTCGATCCTCACTCCAGCATTGCTGCATGACGTCCTGGGGCGTCATCCAACGTTAACTACGAAGACACGAAGACTCTAAGGACGCGAGGCGTTCCTTAGAGTCTTTGTGTCTTTACGGCGGAAGGGAGAAGCGCCGTGTTCGACTCAGTGCTGGCCACGATCGGGGAGACTCCTCTGGTAAGCCTGGATCGGCTCGCCGCAGGCTTGCCGGCTCGCATTGCCATCAAGCTCGAGTATTACAGCCCCGGAGGAAGCGTGAAGGATCGGGTGGCGCTGCAGATTATCCAGGATGCCGAGCGGGACGGAAGCTTGCAGCCGGGAGGCACGGTGGTTGAGCTCACCAGCGGCAACATGGGAATCGGACTGGCGATTGTATGCGCGCTCAGGGGATACCGGATGATCGCCGTGATGTCGGAAGGGAACTCAGTCGAGCGGCGGCGAATCCTGGAGGCTCTTGGCGCAGAGGTTGAGCTCGTTCCCCAGGTGGGCGCGCCGCGCCCGGGCCAGGTGTCGGCCGAGGATCTCCAACAGGTGGAACTTCGCACTCGAGAGCTCGCGCAAGAACTGGGCGCTTTCCGGCCGGATCAGTTCAACAACCCGAGTTCGGTGGCCGCCCATGCAGCCACAACCGGGCAGGAAATCTGGCGCCAGACTGGTGGACAGGTAACGCACTTCGTCGCATCGATCGGCACCGGGGGCACATTCATTGGCGCGTCGAAGGCATTGAAGACGCACAACCCCGCAATCCGGTGCTATGCCGCCGAGCCTGCGAGCGCTCCGTTTATCTCCGGCTCGCCCGTTACCAGCACCAGCCACAAGATCCAGGGGACGGGCTATGCGCTCGTCCCGCCGCTCTGGGACACGTCTCTCTGCGATGGGTTCCTGACCGCGACCGATGACGAAGCAGTCGAGACTGCCCGCCGGCTCGCCCGGCAGGAGGGAATTTTCGGCGGTTTCTCGACCGGGGCCAACGTCGCGTGCGCCCTCGAACTGGCGCGCCGGGCTAATACTGGATCTGTCATCGTGACCGTGGCCTGTGACACCGGGCTGAAATATCTCTCGACTGATCTTTTTGGGTGAACCGGCCGAGCCTCGACCAATTTCTTCATGCGTTCTACACTGGAGGAAGGGATGCAGCAGACTCCGCAATATATCTGGCGCAACGGCGAGCTGGTGCCCTGGACAGAGGCGAAGGTGCACATTACGGTTCTCGGCTGGTCGACTCTGGGGGCGATCTTCGAGGGGATCAAGGCTTACTGGAATCACGAACGCGAGGAGCTTTACGGACTCCAGTTCGCTGCGCACTACCGCAGGTTTCTCTATTCGATGCGCTTCCAGCGCCTGGAGTCCCGCTGGTCGGTCGAGGACCTCGCCGCCGCTTCGGCGGAACTGCTCCGAGCCAATCAGGTGCGCGAGGACTCCTACGTCCGGCCCATGGCCTATTTCGGCGACACGACCTGGTTCTCGACCGGCGCCGAAAGCAGCACGCACTGTTTCATCTGGACGACGCCGTTCCGGTCGGTGCTCGGTTCAGGCGCTACGATACGGGCGTGCGTATCGACCTGGACGCGGCTCGGCGACAATATGATGCCGCCACGCATCAAGTGCGTTTCGAATTACCAGAACAGCCGCATGGCGCTGATGGAGGCGACGCGCCACGGTTATGACTATCCGATCCTGCTAAGCGACCGGGGCAAGGTAACCGAAGGGCCCGCTTCCTGTCTGTTTATCGTGCGCGACGGCGTCGCGATCACGCCGGCGATCACCAGCGGGATCCTGGAAAGCGTCACGCGGCGGACTATCTTGAAGATGTGCCGCGAGGAGCTCGCGATACCTGCGGAGGAGCGTGAAGTGGATCGGTCGGAACTCTACGTGGCCGACGAGGCATTCTTCTGCGGCACGGGCGCGGAGATACAGGCGATCTCCGAAGTAGACGGTTACAAGCTTGGCTCAGGCGGCATCGGACCGGTTACCGCCCGGATCGAGCGGGCGTTTCACGAGATGGTGCGCGGACACTCACCGCACGATCATTACCGCACCGCAATCTACGCCGCAGAACAGAATCAGCCACTAGCTTCCTCTGATCCGGCTGTCCCTCGCCCATGAAGTGTGGCGGGCGCAATCGGCCTTCCACGATCCTCCCTGTTTTCAAATGTGCCGCGCGGTCATCGGGAGGGCTGTCGCAATACCGGCCACAGTCGCCAGGTTGTTTGTCCTCGTAAAAATCCTGACCGCGCGGTATGCGTCGGACTTTTTTCCTGTTGACTTTCAACATAAGACCGTATACTCATGTTGGAGTTCAACAGGAGATCCTGCGATGACAAAACCAAAGGAAGATATCCTGCGCGGCACGTTAGACCTGCTGGTTCTGAAAACGCTGGACACGCTGGGACCGCTGCACGGGTTTGGCATCGCCCGCCGCATCGAACAAGTCTCCGGGGATCTGCTGTATCTCAATCAGGGCACCCTGTACCCGGCGCTGCTGCGCCTGCAGCAAAGAGGTTGGATCAAGTCCAAGTGGGGAGTTTCCGACAACAACCGGCGCGCCTGCTTCTATTCCTTGACCAAAGCCGGGCGTAAGCAGCTAGCCGAGCAGACGGAGAGCTGGGAGCGCATGGTAGGTATCGTGTCGCGCTTGTTGCGAGGCGTTGAGGAGAGCTGAGATGACCTGGCTGCGAATTTTGGCTCTACGGTGGCAGTCTTTGTTCCGGAAGCGGAGACTGGAACAGGAGCTGGACGAAGAGCTGCGTTCCCATTTGGAGATGCTGATCGAAGAGAACCTCGGCAAAGGGATGTCTTCGGAAGAAGCCCGCTACGCGGCGCGACGGAGCCTTGGCGGGGTCGAGCAGATGAAGGAGGTCTACCGAGAGCAGCGAGGGCTACCCGTGATCGAGACACTGATTCAAGATTTGCGATACGGCCTGCGGATGTTGCTCAAGAACCGCGGTTTCACCGCCGTGGCCGTGCTGACGCTTGCGCTCGGCATCGGCGCGAACACCGCGATCTTCAGCCTGATCGATGTCGTCATGTTGCGGATGCTGCCGGTCAGGGAGCCGGAGCGGCTCGCACTTTTCGCTGAAGTGGACACGAGCGGCACATGGGAGAGTTTTTCGTACCCGCTTTACGAACGGTTCCTCGATCATCAAGGTTCGTTCACCGGCATCTGCGCCACCAGCAGCGAGGAGAGGATGCGGATGACGGTTAGCGCCCCGGGCGCAGGCTCGGCGACCGAGCCGGTGCGGGCCGAGAAAGTCAGTGGCAATTTTTTCTCCGTGCTGGGAGTGAACGCGGTGCTGGGCCGCATGTTGACCCCCGCCGATGACCGGCCGGGCGATCCGCAACCGGTCGTTGTCATCAGCCACCGCTTCTGGCAACGCCGGTTTGGCCGCGATGCGGCGGCGGTTGGAAAGAACATCGTGCTCAACGATGTCCCGTTCGCCATCGTCGGAGTAGCGCCGCCGGGGTTCTTTGGGTTTGAAGTGGGCAGCAGTCCCGACGTGTGGCTGCCGTTGCAGATGCATCCGCAGGTGTCCACGGGACCGTTCAAAACAGCTTTGAAGGAACCTGGCTTCGGGTGGTTGCAACTCATGGGCCGGTTGCAGCCGGGAGTGAGTCGCGAGCAGGCGCGCGCGGAAATGGACCTCGTCTATCAGCGAAGGCTCGCCGAGAGCGCCGCCGCGCACGGCTCGAAGTGGAGCGAGGAGGAGCGGCGAAAGCATTTTGCGCGCAAAGTCGTCCTGCAATCTGGTGCCACTGGCTGGACCGAGCTGCGCAAGGATTTCGGTCAGCCGCTATTTCTGCTTATGTGGGCGGTCGGTTTGGTCTTGCTCATCGCCTGCGCCAACGTCGCCAACCTTTTCCTGGCGCACGCAGCCGCTCGGCAAAAGGAATTGGCATTGCGCCTGGCCATCGGCGCAGGACGCGGGCGGCTTCTCCGCCAACTGGTCACCGAAAGCTTGCTGCTGGCCGGACTGGGCGGCACTCTGGGAACGCTCTTCTGCTGTCTGGGGCACGGAACTGCTGTTGACCTACCTGCCGCGACGGCCTGATCCCATCTTGCTACAGGTTGGCCCGGACGGCCGCGTGTTCGCTTTCACGCTGGGCGTCTCCGTGCTGACGGGACTTCTCTTCGGCCTCGCGCCGGCGCTGCGGAACACGCGGCTGGATTTGACCGTGGCGCTCAAAGAACAAACCGGTGGCACGAGCGCATCACGTCTGAAGATCAACAAGATTCTGGTCATCACGCAGGTCGCGCTTTCGTTGTTTCTGCTCGCGGGAGCGGGGCTGTTCGTCCGCAGTTTGCAGAAGCTCAAGAGCATCGATACCGGGTTCACCCGGGAGAACCTCCTGCAATTCACGCTTGATGGCGGGCAAGGCTACGACGTGACCCGGCTCGCGCTGATCTACCGGCGAACGCTTGAGCGCCTGGAATCCGTGCCGGGCGTGGACGCGGCCAGCTTCACCAGCATCCCGTTGCTCACGGGCAGCCGTTGGAGCGACTTGTTTGTTCCCGAAGGCTACGCGCCCCAACCCAACGAAAAGCTGACCTTTCATGGCATGAGAGTCGGGCCGCGCTTTTTTGAGACGATGAACATTCCGCTGCTGCTGGGCCGCGACTTTACCGCGCGCGACACAAAGCCGGACGGTAAGAAAGTGGAGCCGAGCGCGCCCAGCGTGGCCGTGATCAACCAGTCGCTCGCCCGCCGTTTCTTCGGAACCGACAACCCGCTTGGCCGGCGCTTCACTCTGGGCAGCCGCGCCCAGGAATCGATTGAAATCGTGGGAGTGGCCACGGACGCCAAGTATCGCAATCTGCGTGACCCGGCGCCACCCACCTTCTATCTTCCATTCTTTCAGCGACCCAACGAGTGGCGCGTGACCTTCGAAGTGCGGACACTGGGTGATCCGTCCAGCCTGGTCGCTGCGCTTCCGCCTCTGCTCCGGGAAATCGATCCCCGGCTGCAAGTGCTGGGCAGCTATACGATGGAGCAGATGGTGGACGAGTCGCTCCTTCGGGAACGCATCCTCGCCCAACTCGCGGGTTTCTTTAGCGTGTCAGCCCTGCTCCTCGCCGCCCTGGGGCTGTACGGCGTGCTGGCCTATAGTGTGGCGTGTCGCACTCGCGAGATCGGCATCCGCCTGGCCGTCGGGGCCAAGCGGAACGAAGTAATCGGACTCGTCATCAAACAAGGCTTGAAACTCGTGTGCGTCGGGGCGCTGATCGGCCTCTCTGCCGCGCTGGCCGCCATGCGTGTTGTGAAGAGCCTGCTCTACGAGGTGGCGCCAACCGACCCCGCGACGTTCGTCGGTGTCACGCTGCTGCTGGCCTTGGTGGCTTTGCTAGCTTGTTGGCTGCCCGCCCGGCGCGCGGCGAAGATCGATCCAATGACGGCCCTCCGATACGAGTAAGAGAGGAAGGCTGAATTCATGACCTTTGGAACAGATCAGTTTCGGTTCCGCGCCCTGTTCCGGAAACGCAAGTTCGAGGGCGACCGGCGGTCGGCGTGGATATATGACACACCAGTGCCTGGTGGCGAGTGAGGAACTATGACCTGGCTGCGAGTTCTGAGATCTCGCCTTGCCGCACTGCTCCGGAAGGGACGACTGGAACAGGAGCTCGACGAAGAGCTGCGTTCCCACCTGGAGATGCAGGTTGAGGAGAACGTGCGCAAAGGAATGTCTCCGCAAGAGGCGCGGTACGCCGCCCTACGCAGCTTTGGCGGAGTCGAGCAGGTGAAGGAAATCTACCGGGAGCAAAGGGGGCTGCCCATGATCGAGACACTGGTTCAAGACCTGCGCTACGGCGTGCGGATCTTGCTTAAGAACCCAGGCTTCACGGTGATAGCGGTCGCCGTACTCGCGCTCGGCATCGGTGCCAACGCCACCGTCTTCAGCCTCGCAAACGCGTTCTTCCTGCGCCCGCTCCCCGTGTCCGACCCTGAGAGCGTCGTCCGCGTGTACTCCAACCGGTACTCGAACACTGGGTACCGCTCCTATATTGAGTACCGAGACCGCAACTCGACCCTCGACAGCTTAGCGGCGTTCCAGATGCAGTCGTTTGGGCTCCGGATCGAAGCTGAGACCGAACACACGTTTGGCACAATCGTGAGTGGTGAGTACTTCTCGGTTCTGGGCGTGGCGTCCGCGCGCGGGCGCCTGCTGGCCCCATCGGACGACCGCGCTGCCGCCCCTCCTGCCGTCGTCCTGTCGCACGGTTTCTGGAAGCGTCGATTCGGCGCATCATCAGACGTAGTCGGCAAGACGATTGCGCTCAACGACCAGCCGTTCACGATCGTCGGCGTCGCGGCCGAGGGGTTCACCGGCGTGATGACGCCGCTGGTCGCAGATCTCTGGGTGCCGCTGGCCGCCGACGCGCTGTTGCGGCCTGCGCAGGATCCGGCAACGCGGCTCGACACAACCAGCTTCCATCTGGTCGGACGCCTAAAGCCGGGCTTCGACCGGGCGCGCGCGCAGGCCGATCTCGACACGATAGGTCGCCAGCTACGGCTGGCACGTGGCGAGCCCGATCAAGGCCAGGCCATCACGGTGTACGGCAGCACGATGCTATATCCCGAGATCTCGCCGCCCGTGACCGCGTTTACCGCCGTACTCATGACGCTTGTCGCGCTCGTCCTGCTCATTGTCTGCGTCAACCTGGCGAATCTCGTGCTGGCGCGCGCGGTGGCTCGAGAGGCCGAACTCGCAATCCGGCAATCGCTGGGCGCTGGGCGTGGGCGGTTGATTCGTCAGATGCTCGCCGAGAATCTGTTGCTATCACTTGCTGGCGCGGTCCTCGGGCTCGCGATTGCGTTCTGGTGCACGCATCTGCTCATGGCAGTGCATCTTCCGACGCCGTTCCCGGTTGCGCTCGACCTCTCAATCGACGTGCGCGTGCTGGCGTTCACGACGGTCGCGGCCGTCGTGGCGACACTTGCGTTTGGTATCATGCCGGCTCTGAGCGCGTCGAAAATCGATCTCGTGCGCGCGGTCAAAGGCATCCGCGGTGATGGACCACGCCATGGCCGCTTGCGCTCGGCATTTCTCGTCGCGCAGGTCTCGATGTCGGTTTTGCTCCTCATCGCCGCCGGGCTTTTCATCCGTAGCTTTCGGCACGCGCAGTCCATCGACACTGGGTTCAATACCGACCGCATCTTGACCGCATCGATCGACCTGGAGACACGCGGCTATTCGGCCCCACGCGGCCGTGAGTTCATTCGCAGTCTCCGGAACAGCCTGGAAGCGGCGCCCGACGTCGTCTCCGTCAACGTCGTCGATATCGTGCCGGTCACACTCTCGAACAGGACGATGTACCTACTCCGCGACGGTGATGTCGAGCCCGCTCCCGGTCAACTGCCGCCCATGCCGCAGGTCTACGCTAACGCGGTCGGGCCCGGGCATTTCAGAACGCTACAGATTGGGATGGTCGCTGGTCGCGACTTCACGGACCTGGACGGCGATGCCACGCCACGCGTCGCGATCGTCAACGAAACGCTCGCGCGGCGTTTCTGGCCTCGAAAGGACGCCGTGGGCCAGCGCCTACGGGTGCTTGGCACCGCTGCGAATGCCAGTAATGTCATCGAGGTGGTTGGCGTCGTTCGCGACAGCAAATACGTGACAGTGGGTGAAGAGTCGAGGCCATTCATGTACCGCCCGCTCGCGCAGGCGTACACGCCGCGGGTCACGATGCTCGTGCGGTCCGCTGGCATGCCCGCTTCGGTGCTCTCGACGATCAAACAGGAGGTTCGCGCACTCGATCCCGCCTTGGCCGTTTTCAATATCGCAACGCTAACCGAGGCTATGTCGGTGTCTCTACTGCCGGCGCGGATTGCCGGCGGCCTGCTCGGCGTGCTCGGAATGCTCGCGCTGGTGCTCGCTGCACTCGGGATTTACGGCGTCCTGTCGTTCCTGGTGCGTTCCCGCACGCGCGAGATCGGTGTCCGTGTCGCACTCGGCGCGACGCCGGGCGCCGTAACGACGATAGTGGTGGGTCAGGCGATGACGTGGACTGTCGCCGGAGCGGTCATCGGGATGACACTAGCGTTCCTGCTAACCCGATTTCTCGAGACGTTCCTGTACGGGATTAGCCCGACTGATCCGTTAACGTTTGTCGGTGTCACGCTGCTGCTGGCCTTGGTGGCTTTGCTTGCTTGTTGGCTGCCCGCCCGACGCGCGGCGAAGATCGATCCAATGACGGCCCTCCGATACGAGTAAGAGGAAGAAGGCTGAATCCCATGGTGCGCTGAGATGCGAGTGATCAGTATCGAGTGCTGCGCCGTTCCGGAAAAGCAAGTTCGAGGTCGACCGGCGGCGGCGTGGAGATATGACATACCAGTGCCTGGTGACGAGTGAGGAACTATGACCTGGCTGCGAGTTCTGAGATCCCGCCTTCGCCAAACTAAGGCGCAGGCAAGGTTGACGCACTCCAGGGAAAGCGCAAGACGCGAAAGAAGCGCTAGGACCTCCACGCCGGACCATCCGGGAATTCGTAGCGGGCCAGTGATTCCGGTTTCATCGTGATGCTGTATCCCGGCGCGGCCGGCGGCATGTAGTGAGCGTCGCGCATGACCACCGGCTCGACGAAATGTTCGTGCAGGTGGTCCACGTACTCCAGGACGCGATGCTCGAGCGACGCGCCGACGCAGATGTAGTCAAAAATTGCCAGATGCTGCACGTATTCGCACAGGCCGACACCCCCCGCGTGCGGGCAAACCGGAACGCCGAATTTCGCGGCCAGCAGCAGGACGGCAAGCACCTCGTTTACACCGCCCAGCCGGCAGCTATCGATCTGGCAGAAGCGTAGAGCGCCGGCCTGGAGAAACTGCTTGAACATGATCCGGTTGTGGCAGTGTTCGCCGGTCGCGACGCCGATCGGCGCGATAGCCTGCGCGATCGCGCGATGGCCCAGCACGTCGTCCGGGCTGGTCGGCTCCTCGATCCAGTAGGGTTCGAACTTCGCCAGTTCCCGCATCCAGGCAATGGCTTCACTAACGCTCCAGACCTGATTGGCATCCATCATGAGTTTGCGCTCCGGGCCAATCTCCTCCCGGATGAGTTTTGCCCGTCGCGCATCATCCTCGAGGTTGCGACCCACTTTCATCTTGAAGTGCGTCCAACCGTGGCCTAGCGCTTCCCGCAGCAGGCGCCGAACCTTTTCGTCGGAGTAGCCGAGCCAGCCGACCGAGGTGGTGTAGGCCGGAAAACCCTGGCGCCGCATCTCGGCTTCGCGGCGCTCCTTTGTGGGCTGGTTGCGGCGCAGGATCTCGAGCGCCTCTTCCGGGGTCAGCGCGTCTGTGATGTACCGGAATGGAACGCACGAGACCAGTTGCTCGGGCTTCATGTCGACCAGCAGCTTCCATAGTGGTTTGCTTTCGGACTTGGCGAAGAGGTCCCACACGGCATTCACGATCGCCGCCGTGGCAAGGTGAATCACCCCTTTTTCCGGTCCGACCCACCTTAGTTGACTGTCTCCCGTGATCATCTCCCAGAACTGTCCCATGCCGCCGGTCAACGACTCGAGCGTCTTGCCCCGGATCAACGGCGCGAGCGCCTTTGCGGCCTCGACGCACAGGTCATTGCCGCGACCGATGGTAAAAGTCAGCCCGTGTCCTTCGAGTCCCTCCCGGTCGGTGCGCAGGATCACGTACGCAGCCGAGTAGTCCGGATCCGGGTTCATGGCATCGGAGCCATCGAGCGCGCGCGAAGTTGGGAACCGGATATCTCGGATCAGAACATCTGTTATCGTAATGGTCACCAGGATCTCCTGCACCGATCATCCGCAAATCATTCGAAGAAGGCAACCACTAAGGCGCAGCTGTCAGCTGTCAGCGTGAACATGTGCAATAATGAGAAGACAGCGATATCGCGATGTTAAGCCTGACCGAACTGCGCCGTGCCATACACGTGCTGGAGATTAGATTCGCGGACGCCATTCTTCATCAGATCGTCCAGCCGGATGACTTCAGCCTGGTTCTCACATTTCGTCGACCTGGCGAAAAACCAAAAACCCGGGCGGACCATGTCCTGCTATCGTGCAGGCCCGACTTTGCGCGCATTTCCATATTGGAAGACGCGATCGCTACCCAGCGGCTCCCGCGCTTGTTCGCCCAGTACTTGCGCGCCCATCTCGGACGCGCGCGTTTTGGCGGGACGCGAGTCATCGGCGACGACCGGCAGGCTGGAATCGGGGTCATAACGCAGGGAGGTGGTTTCGAGATCCTGCTTTCAATACTCGGTTCGCGCAGCAATATCTATCTGCTGAGCCGCGCGGGTAAGTTACTGTATTCGATGCGCCCCCTCGAGGAAACACGGCGCGAACTTGCCATCGGAGACCTCTGGACCAACCCGGTTTCGTCCCTCCGGACCGCTGGAGTTGACCGGTGGGAAGACACATCCGCCGACCACTATCTCGAAGCGATTGAACGGACCTACCGGCAGCTGGAACAGGAGAGGGAATGCGACGAGCTGTCACGCAGGGTCCAGCGCGCTATCTCCCGGGAGTCCGATTTTCTGGAACGGAAGGGTGCGAATCTTGACAGCGATCGCCGCGCGGCAACCGATGCAGCCAGCTACCAGCGGCTTGGAGAGTTGCTCAAGGGAGTTGTGCAGAATGTTGAACCGGGTGCCAGCGCCGTGCAGGCCCTTGATCATGCGACTGGCGAGCAGATAACGATTGCGCTCGATCCGACCCTCTCCGGGACCGGCAATCTGGAATTGTATTTCACACGCTATCGCAAAGAAGGGAGAAGAAAGCTCGAGTTGGAGCGCCAGCTCGAAATGGTTCGGCGCGAGCAAGAAGATCTGGCGGAGCTTCACGCCGAGCTTGAGTCGCTTATCAATAGGAGATCCGACTTTCAGACGCTTCGCGCATTTGCCTCGCGGAGTCGGGTTAAGAGATTGTTGGCCAGGCATTCCCCTGCCCCGAAATCCCAGGCGGCGGCGGTTCCGAAAGGCGCCGGCGAGAAACGATTCCCCAGCCGGCTTCGGCCGAAGCGTTACCGGACGGCCGACGGTTTCGAGATCTGGGTGGGCCGGAACGATGAGGGGAACGACTATTTGACAACGCGGCTTGCCCGCGGCAAGGATCTTTTCTTTCATCTGGAGGGCTCGCCTGGCAGTCACGTGATACTGCGCACCGAAGGGCGTGAGGATCCCCCCTCGGAGTCGCTACTCGATGCCTGTGAACTGGCGGTTCACTTCTCGAGGCAAAGAGAGTCGAACCGCGCCGACGTGCACGTGGCCGCAGTCAAAGATGTCAAGAAACCGACCGGAGCAAAGCCAGGCCTGGTTTATGTGCGGCGCGGCAAGACCGTGCATCTGCGTCGCGATCCCAATCGCCTCGAGCGTGTGCTGGCTTCACGTCTGGAAGAGTGAATTGCGGCGAACCGCCAAGACCCAAAGGAAAGTGTAGAGCGGGAACCTAAGGGCTCGCGCAGAAATAACTTCACATTCTGGCGCGAGGGTCGGTGATCAATCATGAACCGGTTTCTGTTCGCAAGGGACCCTGAGGCTCGCGCCCCTTCGGGCTGCGGCCCGCAGGCCCGCTGGCTTTGTTGCTCGCTCCTCACGTACCGCACCGGGTACGCATCGTCGCTCGCGCCTCGCCATCGGGCCTGGGGGCCTGCAGCAGAATGCGAACTTATTTCTGCGCGAACCCTATGGGAGACGGGGTGTGGCAATACTGCAACCAGCGAGTCGAGTGAAGAGTCGCCGTAAACGCCAAAGGTTGTGATCGGGCCTCCCTTGGAACTGATCCGTACGTATCCGCCAATCTGCCCGAAGCCGTTCATCAATTGGGCCAGCGTGCGCGCCAGACGGGTTCCCCCGCCCATCGTGAAGCTGGAACTTCCGGTCAGGATGCCCCGCTGGCTATAGGCCTGGACGAGTATCTCGACATTCCCTGGGTTGGGATTATGGAGAGCGATGCCGGTGAAGTAGGGTTTGCCGGCTCCGGTACTTCCCTCGGCCACCTGCGCAAGGAGTGTGTCGGACAGCAGCGTGCCATCCAGCGGGAGACTGGCCGCGAACCTCTGGTTTATCGCATCGCCGAAAGTGATATCTCCGACAATTCCCGCGCCACTGGCCGTGACCACCAGCGAGCCCTCGTAGAAAGTGCTGCTTCCAGCCGGATCGGGCATGGCGAACAGCCTGTCCCCGCGAATACGGAGCTGAGCCCCGGGCGCAAGAGACGTCCTGTAAGGGTTAACCAGCCCTGGACCGGCGACCGGCGCGCCGTCGTTGCCGAGCAATGAAACGGAAATACTCCGCGTAGAGCTGGACGTGTTGATCAAGTTCACATCGGTAAAATACTGAATTCCTCCCAGCCCGCCACTGGCGAAATGGGCCGCGTAGAGGGTTGTGGCCACCGAGGGTTCCTGGCCGGGAACCATGTATACCGTATCGCCCATCTCCACGATTTCGACGCCTGCGATGTTCGTATCCGATGTCGCGCGGATATAGCCGGTGTCGAGGGAAGAAGGAAAGAACGAAAACAGACTGGCCAGCGGCGCGTTCAGACGGCCTCGAGCCGGAATGGTTCGCGCTACCGAGCTTGCCGGCGCCCCCGTGGAGTCATGCCACTTGATCTCGATGTTTGCCGGACTGTTTGAGTGATTGACCAGAAAGAGCGAAGTCTGGGCTGCTTTGCCGGAAGCCGTGGCCGATCCGACTTGGATCCGGCTGAAGACCAGGTCTCGGCCCGGTCTTGACGAAGCCAGCGCGCCATCCAGATAGTTCTGGTTGATGTCTCCATAGAGATAAAACATCGCGACCCGGCTGCTCGTGGCGCGCGCCTCGATCCAGCCTTCACGGTCCGGAGCCGAGGGCACACCGGTAATCTGTTCGCCCGTTTGCGCGAGCTGGGCACCTGCAGTCAGCGATGCCGCCCTCGGGCTCACGGGCTGGCCCGCGTCGTTTCGCGCGGTGAAGAGGATATCCGTTTCGGTCGAGGCGTAGTTCGCTGCGGCATAACCGGTAAACTGGGCGGCGTTTCCGCGGAAAAACGGAAAGATCGTCGTGGTGAAGTCCGCTCCGGGAAAGCTCCAGATCACGGTCTGGGCGTTCTCCAGGGAGATTCCCCCGGTGCTGGAGTGGCTGGGCACGATCTGCATGAAAGTTTCGGTGCCGCGCGAGAGTCCGACCGTAGGAGTCACGCCTCGGTTTCCGGACCCGTAGTGAAAAACGATATTCCCGTTTTCAAATAGTGTTACCGCGAAGTTGACTGGATCTCCGTTGGGCGAACCCGGCCTCAGGCTTTCAGCTATCCAGCGAAACCGGATGCTGTCGGGAGAGGGACGTGACATGTAAATGTCTTCTCCCGGCTGCGCGCTCCCATCGGTGCGCAGGTCATCCCATAGCGGGGCGATGGCAGCATAGGAGTTCAACGTGGTCTGTGAATTTCCGCCGCCGGGATTCGCGTGTCCGATGGTAATGAGGCCGTTGGTCGTGATCCAGATCGAGGTCACCAGGCGGGAATAAAAGGGAAAGCCGAAAGGAAGTTCGATGGTGCGGGCGGCATTGTCTCCTCTCAAATCGAGAGGAGTCTCCGTCGCCAACGGAAAGCTGCTTCCCTCGAGCTGCATGCTGTACGCGGGCCGCACCGCCACCTGACTCACAATTTCGCGGGGCGTGCCGGTGCCGTCATTCGAATCCAGATAAGTCGCGCGCACGATCTCACCCGGACCAAGCTGAAGCCGGCCGTCCCCCGGGGCGAGGGCGCCCGCGGCGGGAGTCAAAGTCACCCGGTAGGTAGAGCCGGCACGCGGGAGAGCCAGTGTCTCCCGGTCGCCGCTGCTGGTTTCCACGCGTAACGAAACGCTGGCATCGGGATTGTTCTCATCACCGACGTAAATCCGCAATGGCTCACCGTCATAGTAAACGCTTTCAAAGAAGCGGACCTTGCCCAGGGGGGAAGGGAGGTCCTGAGAAGGCAGGACTCTCACGCTGGACCCGTTGTTCGTCGCAGCCATGTAGCCCAGCCCCCGGCGGGCAAACGACTCCCAGATGGCATTGACGTCTTCTCCGGCGTGGTTCGCGCGATCCGCGGCCACGAGGGCATCACGCATGTCGACATACGACGCATTTGCCGGAGCGCGCTTCATCGCGTCGATCATCAGCTGGGCGACGCGCCGCCGGCCTTCGTTGTAGCCAAAGCGCTTGACCAGGCGCGAGCGAAGCTCCCACATCGCCTGCACCCAGATCTCGCCGTCGGCGTGGACCTCGGGTCCGCTGATCACCCGGCCGTAATCGGCGTAACTCAGGTCGTTCACGGAAACCTTGGTAGAAAAAGGACGCGTGCGTATGCCGCGCGTAAAATTACGATTCGAGTAACTTCCGGCCGTGAAGTCGCCGTCCGGGGAAGCCTGCGGCGGGGTCAGGTAATTGAGCGCGAAGAAATCGCTGTTGCCCTCGTTCATGGCGGCCCACTGCGAGCCTCCTGCGGCGGGAGCCAGGCGGCGAAAAACCCCGTGCGTGTACTCGTGAATAATGACTTCGGCGTCGAAATCGCTGTCGACGAAGGGGCCACCCGGATTTCCCCAGAGATACATCTGCATGCGCGGTCTGGAGCCGTCGAGAGGCGTGCTGAAGTTGGCGTTGTTCCGTGATGGGGGGGTTTCCTTCGCTGTTGTCTTGCGCGTCGGCCCGCAGCGAATCCAGGCCCAGCCCGCCCCTTCCGAAATTGTCTTCCTGGAAGTTTCCCGCCGCCTCGGTGAATCCCAGGCCGTAGAAGTAGTCGTGCATCACGTTGCACCAATAGAACAGGCTCGTGACGGCGGCGTTGGTAAAGTTCAGGGGCGAGGGCGCGTCGGGACCAAGTTCAAGGTCGAAGTTGAACAGCAGATTGGAACCATCGGCCGTTCCCCGAGCCGTCGCCCCGAGCGTGACTTCGTTGTCGCCTCTGCGGTCCTCGCGCGCGATTACGTTGTTACCAATGGTTTCACCCGTGGCTCCGACCCAGCCCTGAGGCGAGGCGGCAGGATCGCCCGCGAACGAAACAGTCTTGCGCGCGACAATGCCGGGCGGGTTGGGGACCGGCGGGAGCACCCCCGGGGTTGCGCTGGGCTGGGGGTTGGCGCCGTCGAAAACCCAGCCTGCTGTTTTCCGAATCGGTGATCGAGTGGCGATAGAGAAGCGCGCCGTTGTTGGCATCGACGACGCATTCGTAATAGGTTTCCCCATCTACCGATACCGCGTCGAACAGCCAGGCCAGGCGCAGCTCGGCGCCGACCGGGAACCACACCCACTGCGCTATGACTTCGTCGGCGCGCGGTCCAAACCGCAACTCGGTCCGGTGACGCGAACCTTGCGCGGACACAACAACGTTTATCCGGAGCTCGCGCAGCTCAGGCTCAAGGCCCGAGGCGGCGGCGCGGATCGCCTGCTCGGAGGGAATCGAAGTACTCAGAGTAGCGCGCTCGGACTGGATGCGCGACCTTTCCAGATGAAACTGCAGCTCGACGATTTCTCCGGCCGGAGACACGTGAATCCGGAGGTTGCTTTGAAACACCGGGATGCCGTCCCACTGCTGGCGGAACTTCAAGAGCTGGTTGGGCCCGGACCTGTCTTCAGCCACCAACTCGAGGTTGTTTATCCAGGTCGGATCGAGGTCCAGCAGGTCGCGATTGGCGGCGACAAACTCGCGCGCCACCGTCTGCGCATCGCGCGCATCGGGCCGCGAGAGCGGAGGCGAATGACGGGCGAAAGCCCGGAGGCTTCCCGCATCATCCAGCGAAGTCTCTATTCCGGCCCCCAGCCGGCTCGCGGCGCGCTCGAGTAACTGCGCGGTCCGGCGCGCGCCCGCAGTGTCATCTCCCGCGCGCGCCTCGCTTCGGCGGACATCGATCTGTTGTTCCGCGGCGAGAGCCAGAGCTGGAAGGAATAGAGAGAATAGAAACAAACAACGACGTCGGGTTGGATTCATGAACACCATGAAGAAGGTGAAAAACTGCGGGCCAGGTCTAATTCAGTTCAATGCCCTTTTTGTGCCTGCTGCAGAATCTCAACGGCCCGGCAGGGATTATAGACGCCGCAGGTACAGAAACGGCTCAGATATTCACTCGCCTGCTCGGGTGACCTCCGTCCTCCCTTCACCCAATCGAGCATCTTGCGGGCAAAGTTGAACGAGATCATGCCGTGGCCGCACATCGTGGACAACTCGAGGACGCGGGCCTCGGCCAGGTAATCGGTCTTGCCCATGAAGCGGAGAGAGTATTCCACGCTGTGCCGAGGCAGGCCGATATCCTGGCAGCACTCCTGGGCCTTGTCGATAAGGGCGCTGATGTTGATGGAAAGGCCGAGGTTTGCCTTGCGCAAATCCTCGACGAATGCTTCAACGGCTTGCTTGTTATTAAAAACGGCGGCCACCGTCGTGGGATTCTTCACACCGTTAATGACTTTTTCATGGGAGTATTTTTCCCGGCGAAACCAATGGGCAAGGGGTGTCAGCCTTTTATTGGGCCGAAACAATGCGCCATGAGAGCCATCGC
Organism: uncultured Acidobacteriota bacterium; assembly: GCA_963827655.1. Lineage (GTDB taxonomy): Bacteria > Acidobacteriota > UBA6911 > UBA6911 > UBA6911 > CAWHCF01. The sequence goes on along the minus strand of CAWHCF010000014.1, from coordinate 51,585 downwards.
CGAGATTCACCGGCTTATGTTTCACGGCGAGACGAAGAAACTCCTGGAGCTTGGGGACGCTGTTCGCGTCATTGTAACCGCGAGACGGAATGGCGAAGACGATGTAATCGTCTTTCAAGCTGCGTTCGTCACCATAACGGTGGAGGGTATTGGTCATCGACGTTTCTCATGCTCCTCTTGTAATCACCACTAAGACGCAAAGCCGGTAAGGATCTTCGAAGAGTTAGTGTACCTGGTGCACAGCCTGGCCGAGCCCAAGGTTAGTCTTTCCCCGGTTGAACGCGAAGCCCTCGCGCTGCAGAATTTCCTCGAGCGGGCTGTCCCCCGAAGCGTCACACCGCGTCGATACTCCCACGAGCACCACGGTCTCCAGCGTTGATGCGACCGTGCGGATTTTGCGCAATAGCTCAGGGACGCGATCGAGGGTGGTCTTGAATTCCACGATGGCCGAGAGAACTCGTTCGTTCAGAATATCTTCTCGAATCAGTCCCTGGCTGCGGTCGGTCATGAGATGGGTCACGGGATTTTTTTCCTCGAAGGCTAAACCCTCGCCGGCCAGCGCCCGGGTCATTTGCTCTATTTCGCGGAATCGAGCGCCGATGGTAGGCCGCCCGAACTCAACCGTGAACCCCGCTTCTCCCTCTCTTACGCGGTTCGTGACGTCGTTAGTCTTTACTTCTTCCGTTCCTCGCCCATGAATCCCGGTCGACTCGTGCGGCACCAACGGATCGCTGAAAGCCCGGCGGACCACCCTGGGCCATTCCAGTTCCTGGGGAGTAATGGCGGAAGTAGGACAAACGTCCGGTTCCGGATCAAAGCGAATGCGAAGGAATCCCAGGATCTTACGAATGCTTCGAACCATGGTCGGATTCAGACTCTCCGTGCTCATGCCTCGGAAGCAGGTGAAGCACTCGACGCACTGATCCTGGTTCACCGTGGCGCGTCCGATCGCCGGATCGATGTAAATAGCACCCACTGGACAGATTGGAAGACAGTTGCCGCAAGCAACGCACTTATGTGGATCGATTCGCATCGTGTTTCACTGAGGTTTTTTGTAAGGCCCGGTGGCCGTTGCAGCCGGACCGGCATTTCGTTTCTCGAGATTGTTGGGCGCCTTGGTTCTTCCGGCCGCCCACAGGGTGGAGTTGTTCACCAGCTGGCGCATCTCGGGCATGAAAAATATAGGATACTCTTCGTGTCCGGCTCGAATATAAACCAGACGTCCTTTGCCGAGGCTCCAGACCATGCACTCCCGGCTTCGATGGCCCGAGGACCAGGTCCCCTCCAGGATGACTGCTTCGGGCTCGGGAACCTCAAAAGGCTCGGTGTAGATCTCGGTTCTTGGAATCGTAAAATCCTGCAGCCCCCTGGCGATTGGATGTCCCGGCAAGACGACCCAAAGCTGCTCGGGCTGCGCGAAATTGACATAGGAGCTCCATGCTCCCGTAGCATTCAAAAGAGCCTTCAGCGGTTTCGAGAAGTGAGAAGAATGCAGGGCAACGAATCCCATCCCTCTCTCCCGCACGTGCCGGACAATCCGTTCGACGGCCGCATCGGGCACATCACGATGTTTCCGATGGCCGAACCAGATTACCACGTCGGTCTGGTTTAATACGCTGTCGGGAACCCCGGCGTCAGGGTCCGTGAGCGTGGCCATCTTAGGGTCAATGTCTTTACTGGTCTTGAAGTATTCGTTGAGGGTGCCGCTGATTCCATGCGGGTAGACCTCACGCGGCTCGGTCTGCTCCGACCAGAGAAGCACCCTGATTGGATTATCATTTCCGGCCATTAGTGCCCCGGCACCCAGCAAGATCAAGAGAACACCCGGTAACGACCTCATGCCGCTCTCCTCTTGAGAACTTCATTCCTTTACAATCCCTGGATAATACACTTTTCATTGGTGACAGGCTACCCTTTCCCCAATTTCGCGAGAGGATGGTTCAGAAACTTAACCACTAAGACTCGAAGACTCAAAGGACGCCTTGTCACCAATTCATTCATAACGAAGCGCAACGATGGGGTTGATGCGGACGACGCGACGCGCGGGCAGATAGCTCGCGAGAAGAGCGACGGCTCCGAGCAGGATCGCTACCGAAGAAAAGACGAAGGGATCTCTCGGACTTACTCCATACAGCATGGTCTCGATAAGTCGGGTAAGACCGAGCGCGGTTGCCGTGCCGACGAGAATCCCAGCCAGTGCGAGCTTCATAGCCTGGCGCATGATCATGTTGCGGAGAGCCTGGGAATCGGCGCCGAGGGCGAGCCGGATGCCGAATTCGAGAGTTCGCTGCTCAACGGAGTAGGCCATCAGGCCGTACAGGCCGATGGACGCGAGCAGGATGGCGACAAAGGCGAAGACGCCGAGCAGAAGTGTGTTGAACTGATTGCGGGAGGTGGATTGGGCGACGACCTGGTCCATCGAGCGGACTCGGGCGACCGGGAGGTCGGCGAGATCCTGGAAGACGCGCTGGATGGGAGCGGAGAGGGAGAGCGGGGCGGCGTGGGTGCGAACCACCCAGGAGAGCGGAAGGAAGCGATTGTTCAGGGCCATGACGGCGTCGCGAACCTGCGCCAGAGGGACGAACATTTGCGGGACGGGGTTGCTGTTGAGACCGGCGTCGCGGGCGTCGGCGACGATGCCGATGATTTCACGCGAGGGTTCGGCGAAGGCGGGACCCATGCCGGGGCCGATGATGAGGCGCTGGCCGATCGGGTTATCCTTGGGCCAGTACTGGCGGGCAAAGGCTCCGTTGACGAGGACGACGCCGGGGGCGGCAGCGTCATCGCGTTCGGTGAAGCCGCGGCCGCGGACGATGGCCACCTTGAAGACATCGAAGAAACGGTGGGTAACGTAGGCCCAACCGGCCCCACCGTGCGCGGGAGCGTTGGCCAGGGGACGGCCTTCGATGATGAAGGGGAGTCCGAGACCGCCTTCCAGGGGAAGATAGCAGGCGGCAGCAGCGGCCTGCGCGCCGGGGAGGGCTTCGATTCGTTCGATGCCTCGCCGGGCGAGATCGGCAATGGCGGCAGTGTTGTCGAATCGGCTCCCGGTCAGAGACGTCTGCAGCGTGATGACGTTGCGAGCTTCAAAACCCGGAGCCACCGTGTGGAGGGCGGCGAACGTGCGAATGAGCAGGCCGGCGCCGGTGAGAAGCACGATGGCGAGGGCCATTTCGGCGACGACAAGCAGGCTGCGCGCCTTGTTCTGGCGGATGCTGGAGCCCGACCGGGCGCCGCTTTCCTTGAGCGGCCCGTTGAGGTCGGCGCGCGAGGCGTAAAGGGCGGGGACGAGGCCGAACAGGATGCCAGTCCCGAGAGAGAGGAAAAGAGTGAAGGCAAGCACAATCCAGTCGAGGGTTACGGCGGATCCGTCGATGCCGATGCGCGGCAGGTTGGCGGAATTCAGAGCCAGCAGCGCGCGTACTCCGACCGCGCCGAGAGCCAGGCCAAGCAGGCCGCCGATCATGGCGAGCAGCACACTCTCGGTTAGAAGCTGGCGCACGATGCGCCCACGACCGGCGCCGAGGGCGGCGCGGATGGCGATCTCGCGCGAGCGCACGGAGGCGCGGGCAAGAAGCAGGTTGGCCACATTGGCGCAGGCGATCAGCAGGACGAAGCCGACGGCGCCAAGCAGGACGAAGAGCGCGGTCCGGACGTTGCGAACAATGACTTCCTGCATTGGATCGACTGAGAAGCTGTTGTCGGGTCCGAGGAGTCCGGGGTGTCTGCGCTTGAATTCTTCGGCGGCGAGATGGAGCGCGGCCCGGGCGGTCTCGAGGCTCACGCCGTTCTTCAAGCGCGCGGCAACGCGGAAGTAGTGGGCTTGCTGGTTGCTGTTAGGGTCGGCCTGGAAGGGAAGGTAGAGATCGGGGGGAGGGTCGAAGGCGAAGCCGGGACCGAGGACGCCGACGATGGTGTGGGACTCGCCGCCGAGGGCAATGGCTTTGCCAAGGATGGAGGGATCCGAGCCGAAGCGGCGCTGCCAGAGGCCGTTCGAGAGCACGACCGCGCGGTCGCCGCGGGGCCGGTCCTCGTCGGGGGAGAAGGTCCGGCCGAAGAGAACCGGAGCGCCGAAGAGCCGGAAGAACTCGTGCGAGACATGAATGCCATTGACCTGTTCGGGACGGTCGCCGCCCGCGATGTTAATGCCGGGACCGCCGGTGTCATAGGCGGCGACGTCTTCGATGACCTGATTCTGGGCGCGCCAGACGTTGTATTTCGGGACTGACGCGCCGGGAAACGTGCCCTGCGGGGACTTGTTCATGAGCTGGACGATGCGGTCCGGCTCGGGAAAGGGCAAGGGTTTCAGGAGCACCGTGTTGACGACCGAGAAGATGGCGCTGTTGGCGCCGATGCCGAAGGCGAGCGCCGAGATAGCGGCGGCGGTGAATGCGGGGGTGTGCCGCAGCATGCGGAAGGCGTGCTTGAGATCGCTCACGAGAGTTTCCATCGGCAGCTCCTGACCGGAATACGGTTAGACGAGAGTCGGGCGCGGAAAGTCGGAGGTTTTTGGATCGAGCCCGGCTGGATTGCGTCGATAGAACCTGGACGCCTCCAGATCTCACCGCGCTCCCAGCTCCCGGTTATCCGTGTTTGAGACGCGGGCGCGCCGGCATTACAATGCGCAATAGCCACAATACAACACAGCCCTCGACGGCGCCGACCAGCGTCCCGATCGGTACACTCACTATAAGATGGCCGACGATATGCCGAAGATGAAGAGGGTCATCTCCCGGAATGGAGAATTCGGGCGCAGTGTAAATATTTTCCTGGCCGGTCAGCACCGAGAAGACAATTGATACAATGATCAGGAGCTGCCCCCAGGCGCTCAACAACAGGCTGGCTGCGACGACGCTGGCATAGCTTCCGAATCTGCGAATGTGGATGAGAAATGCCGCCAACACGACACACACCGCGGTCGCAGCCGTCATGCTCACAATCCCTAAGAGCCAGCCGGTCGCTCCGGCCGCGGAGAGAATCATGCGAAGCGCCCACACCGCCCCGATCAGGGCGAAGAGTGGACCGAGCAACCGCAGGTGGTCCAGTAATCCACGTCTGCCAATTCTCATGTGCGCCCCACTTTCGATTTACGATTGACGATTGACGATTGACTCGATCTCGATTCGAATCAATCGTCAATCGTCAATCGTAAATCGTCAATCCTCTTTGGCTCTCACCAGGACCAGTGTCATGTCATCCTCCACTTCCTGCCCTGACCATTCGCGTACGGCTTCCAGGATCTGGGCTCTGGATTTCCGGCAGAGGTTTTTCTTGGTTGGCCGTAATCAGGTTCTCGAGACGCTGGTCTCCAAACTCCTCGCCACTGTTTTCTTTGGCTTCGGTGATGCCGTCCGAATAGAGAACCAGGAGATCGCTCGGCTTAAGACGTACCTCGCCCATCTCGAATTCGGAACCGGGAAAGATTCCAAGAGGTATGCCGCCTTCTTTGAGCCGCCGGGGCGGGCCCGAGTCGAGGAGGATCGGCGGGTTATGGCCGGCATTGACGTAGCGCAGCCGCCGTTCGTCAGGTTTCCATTCGGCATAGAAGAAGGTCGCGAATCTGGATTCGTCCATGACCTGGTTGAGATGCTGATTCAGCCTTCGGCAAACATCGGCCGGCGAATCGCCGATGCTGGACAGCGCTCGAAGCAGCGCTTGCAGGTTAGCCATCAAGATTGCTGCAGGGATTCCCTTTCCGCTGATGTCGGCGATGGCAATAATCAAACGGCCGTCGGGGAGTTGAAGAACGTCGTAATAATCCCCGGAAACCCCCCGGGCCGGAATGCAGACGGCGGCAAACTCCAGGCCGCCGTCGGGAAAGTGGCGCGGGAATAGGGCTTTTTGCACCCCGAGAGCGAAGTTAAGCTCGGCTTCCGTTCGCGCCAGCTCGTGGCGGCTTGCCTGTAGTTCCAGCCGGAACCGATACAGGACGACCAGGAGGATCCCTACCGAGGTCGTGCCTCCGAACGTGAGGCCCCAGGTTACCAGCACGGACGCCGGCAACAGGTCGCGCCCCACGAATAAGAGGACCCCCGCTCCCAGAAGGAAGCTGGCCAGGTAAATCTTGTCGCGCACGGAACTAAGTTAATATCAAATCGGCCTCAAAGTGTAGTTCTGTCTGACCGAGTGCTGCGTCTTCGATCTTTGTTTAGCGCCGAAAATACCACCAGGACACGAAGACACAGAAGAAACACCAAGAACCGTGCTCTTCTTCGCGTCCTGGCGTCTTCGTGGTTAAGACCCCGAGCGGGATGGAGGCTTTCTTTCTCCGCTCAGCGTCCAATGGCAGTGAGTGAGGGCGGCGGCAGCCAGGGAAGTGGCCACGAAAGGGTCGTCTTCCTTGGCATCGGTAAACCGGTTTATCCACAAGCCGTCGTTCTGTTGACGTCGAATGAGTTCTTCGGCCAGAACTTCAGCCCATCTAAGGGATCCCTCCTCGGTTCGCACTTCCTCGACACCCATAGCCGTAAGAGCGTGCGCGAGTGACCAGCAGTAGTAGAAATAGGTCGCATTGCGCAGGACCTCCCGCTGGCTCGGAAAAGCTCCCGGGTTGCTACTGACGCTGAAATGATTCGCCAACCACTGGTAGGCGGCTTGTACCCTCGGGTCATCGCGCGGCAGCCCGCAGCGCAGCAGGGCCCGCAACCCATCTGCCGTCGCACTCCCGTAGGAATTGTAGCGTTCCCGGCCCGACCTGTCTGTGCCCGCGCTGCCGGCCTTGTTGCGCGGGGGGTCGCAGGGGGTAAAAAAGAACCCGCCGTCGTCGAAGCGTGAATCGCGGCCGCGTCCAGCATCGGCGAAATTCTGCGCGCGTTTCACGAAACTCAGAATCTCCTGATATACGGGATCAGACGGCGGAACTCCCGCCTGGCGCAGCGCGCCGATGCCGAAGATGGTCGCCGAGATATTGGCTTCATAAGGCGATTCTGCTCCCCTCGGTTTTTCCGGAATGCGGGAGGTATAGCCCCACCCGCCGAAGGGTCCGTCGCCCGGCTCCCATCCGAGGCCGCGGCTGAACCTGTATCGCAGCAGACAGTCAAGCCAGGCGGTCTGTGCCTTGAGGTGCTTCGGCTCGCGGCTGGCGGAGCCGATTACGACCGATGAGAGCGATGCTGTGTAGACCGGATGCAGCAGGTTCGCGCCTGAGCCAGGTGCGCCGTCCTCTGCGCTTTGCACCAGGTAGTCGAATCCCTTTCCGAAGGAACTTCGAACCTGGTGGTTGAAATCCGGGCTGTAGAAGAGGCACTTCAGGATCGGTGGCGTGAGTGAGAGACCGTCGCGTAAATCTCCATAGACGCTCGAGCGCCACGACCCGTCGGGCGATTGATTCGAGATCAGGAATCGGGCTGCAGCCGCCAGCGCCTGGTCGGCCCGCGCCGCGAGCCCGGAAGGGTCGCGGCGCAGCCTGCAAGCCGTCTCAGTGATGCCGAGCGTCGCGAGCGCGATAAAGTTACGTCTGTGCATGGGCGCGCGGCGTTGTGTGCTTGAATTCCCGATCAACGGTTTGCTGTCGGCCGGCTCTGAGTCCGTCCGCCAAGGGGAGCAGCGGTCCGGTCGACGGTCAGGACCAGGAGTGCCGCCGCGGTGCAGAAATTCCGGCCCGTGATGCAGTGGTGGCCGGTCCAGCTGCCGTCCTGATTCTGAATGCGGCTAAGATTCTGAGTAATACGACGTGTTCCACTTCTCCCATTCTTCTCCCCCTTGAGCCACCAGACTTTCTCCGATACTCATGTAACTGAGAAACTCCTCTCCGCCATTGGAGCCGAATCCCTGGACGAAGCGCTGGTCTCCGATTTTCTGAGCCACGGCAGTCCGGGCATCCGCCAGATCTTTCCTGTTTCCGGCGATGCCGGCGAGAGCCCGTTGGGCCGACTGCCGTTCCTCTTCGCTTCGGGCGTCGTGGAGCTGCTTAAGAATTTCGCGCTCGCGCTCCCGGTTTGTGTTCTCCGAGTCCTGCATGGCTCCAAGACTGGCGGCGCTCGAGTACAGCGGCACGCCGGCGGATCCCGCTTCAGTGAAGCGGCCTGACTTGCCATCGAACTGCCGGCGCGCATAGAGCTCGGCTTTCGCTCGAATCTCTTCGCTGACCGGGACTCCTGCCTGCGCTGCGCGATTCAAGGCTTTCGCAGCCATCGATTGCGAAAGAACCGGCGCCCAGCCGCGCTTGTCCCAGGTGCCATCGGCCTGCTGGTTCCTTTCGATCTTGTCGATCACCTTATTGAGAGACGCCGCGATTCGCTTGTTTCCAGTTTCATCGGGCATCCTGCCCTTCGATTCGGCCAGCACCAGAGCGGTGAGGAAGGTGTCGATATAGGGCCCGAGCTTGCTCTGCACGCGTGTATCACGGACATTTGTGACGTAAAGCGACATTGGGTCGGAATTCTCTACCTCCGCGGAGAGAAAGTCGAGTGCCCGGCGGATGGCCCGGCCGTATTCACCTTGCGACGGAGTCGAGCCGGCGCGCATGAGCGCGAGAGTCGCCATGCACGTGTCGGCAACATTAGGCTTGTCTCTCAGATAAATCATGCTGTTGCGCATCCCGATAGACTCCTCCCCCTGGCTCCAGCCGCCGTTTTCGTGCTGGGTGCGGACGAGCCAGTCAAGCCCTCGTCGAATGCTTTCGCTAACTGGTTGCGGTCGAACTGCCGGCGCCCAGGGAGCCGGCTGTTCACTCCTTTGAGTTCCTGCAAACAGGAGCGTGCTCAAGATCGCAGCGCCTGTTGAAGATAAAATGATCCTTAGATGCATAGGGTCCTCCTGGTTTCGTGTTTAACTGGATGGATGACGCAGGAATCCGGAGGACTTGCAAACAATTTTCTTCGCGTCTTGCTGCGTTAACGGTGATAATCAAGCGCGCATGAAGATGGAAGCGGAATTCCTGGGCAAAACCTTTGACGATTTCTTGTTCCGGCCGCAGTGCGGCGTGGTGCGAAGCCGGAAACAAGTCGATCTAAACAGCCGTTTGTCCCGTGAACTCAACATCTCACTGCCGGTCGTGTCGGCGAACATGGATAGTGTCACCGGCGCTGCGATGGCAAAGACCCTGGCACTGGAAGGGGGAGTCGGCATGATTCACCGGGGGATGACCATTGCCGAGCAGGCAAAGGAGGTGAGCCAGGTCAAGCGCAGCTACGGTTACATCGTTGAGAAACCTCTCTGTCTGCCCCGCACCGCTACGCTTCACGAGGCCCGCCTCTTTACACGTCAGCACAACATTACCGGCATTCTGATCGAGGAAACTCCCGGGAGTTACCGGCTGGCTGGATTGCTTTCCAATCGCGACATGCCGTGGTCGGACGGACAAGAGGATCGGAAGGTCGAGGAATTGATGACTCCGGTTGACCGGCTGGCGACCGGGTCGCCGGACATCAGCACGTCGGAGGCCGAACGCATCCTGTTCGAGAAGCGAATCGAGAAACTTCCTCTCATCGACAAGGATCGGACCATTCGCGGATTGATCACGAAAAAGGATCTGATCCTCTCACGACAGCGGCCGTACTCGAGCAAAGACAAAAAGGGGCGCCTGCTGGTAGGGGCGGCTATCGGGGCGCGTGGCGATTTCCTCGACCGGGCTGCGCAACTGATCCAGGCCGGGGTAGATATACTGGTCATCGATATAGCCCACGGCCACTCCGAGGTTATGGCCGAGGCGGTGAAGGCATTCCGTAACCGATTCTCCGACGCGGAGCTGATTGCGGGGAATGTGGGAACGGCCGAGGGGGCGCTATTCTTGAAGGAGCTGGGTGTGGATGGGATCAAAGTTGGGATCGGTCCCGGCCGCGGGTGCAGGACCCGTCTCGAGACGGGATGCGGAATTCCCCAGTTGCAGGCGGTGCGAGAGGTGTGGTGCGCCATAGGCGACGATATACCGATCATTTCCGATGGCGGGATTAAGAACGACAAGGATCTTTTTCTTGCGATTGCATGCGGCGCCTCGTCCGTGATGCTGGGGGGCATGCTGTCCGGGACGGATGAAGCGCCGGGACACATCATCATCGATCCAGTCACCGGACAAAAAAAGAAGCTCTATCGCGGAATGACCTCTCCGGAAGCAGTGCTCGAGGCTCTATATGACGCCGAGGATTCGCAAGGCCTGGAAGAGCTTCTGTCAACACCTGCGGAAGGTCAGGAGATGCAGGTACCCTACAAAGGAAGTGTGGTAGACGTCCTGCGCCGCATTCGCGGTCATCTTGCTTCCGCGGTCAGCTACGCGGGCGGCAAGGCCCTGTGCGAGGTGCGAACACGAATGGTCCACGATCCGCTGCGCTACCTGATTCCTCTGTCGGAAAGCGCCTTTCGCGAATCATACGAACGATAAAACAAGTACCACCAGGACTCAAAGACACGAAGAAACCCACACTGGAAGAAATATGACCAGAGAGGCGCCGCGCATAGTTTCGCTACTCCCTTCGTGCACGGAAATAGTGTGCGCGCTTGGCCTCGAAGACTCTCTCGTCGGCATAACGCACGAATGCGATTATCCGCCGCTGGTTCAGAGTAAACCGAGATTGACCGCGAGCCGGATCTCCCACGAGACCATGACGAGCGCCCAGATCGATCATGCCGTCCGGACCCAGCTGGATGGCCATGGTTCCATATACGACCTCGACGAGGAACAGCTGCGCCGTCTCAAACCTGACCTGCTACTCACCCAGGAACTTTGCGATGTTTGCGCCGTCAGCTACAAGACGGTTCAGCGGGCGGCCAGGCTTCTGGAAGGGGAGGTCCAGGTATTGTCCCTCGAGCCCAATACCGTCGGTGATATTCTGGAGAACATCAAGACTGTGGGAAAGGTGACCGGCCGGCCGGAGAAGGCTGCCGGCCTGGTGGCGCAACTGAACGCGCGGCTCGAAGCGCTTGCCGGCGCGCTCCAGGAGATCGAGCATCGACCGCGGACATTGATGCTCGAGTGGCTCGAGCCCCCTTTCGCGCCGGGGCACTGGGTTCCCGAACAGGTGGCAATCGCCGGAGGAGACGAGGCGTTCGGGCGCGCCGGCCAGCCGTCCGTGACCACGACCGCAGAAGAGATTCGGAGCTACGCGCCGGAAGTCATTGTTCTGATTCCTTGCGGTTACTACAAAGAGGATATTCTTCGCGCGTTACCCCGGTCGCGGCTGCCTGACGGGTGGGAAGATCTTCCTGCGGTGCGCAATGGACAGGTGTGGGCGACGGATGCCTCGGCTTACTTCAGCCGTCCCGGGCCGAGAGTGGTCGATGGCGCGGAAATACTCGCTCGCATACTCCATCCGGAAGTGCTCGGTCCGCCCGAGGCCGAGCAAGCCGTCCGCGTGGCTACTACCCTGATGAATTCGCGCTAGCGAAGCTCCACCGCCAGGGCGCCCGGGAACAAGGTCATTTCTGGTCCAGCACTTCCTTCGCTGCAGACTTGTGACTCTGCTCCAGCATTCCCGCGATCTCCTCGAGAAGGGCGCGTTCCTTGTCGTCTATCTTGCGCCCCATTCCCAGAATCCCGCCTGACGCCTCGGCCACTCGAGTGCAGTAGGAAAGCAGGTCACGTTTGCTGGTCTCTAGCTCTCCCTCGGGCAACACCATCAGGATGGCCCGGATGACCCGCATGGTCTTGTCGAAGAATTCCTCCTTGGGCCGGCGATTGAGCCATTCGGTCAGTTTCTCGTACGCCGGGCTTCCGGGCAGGACGCCGCGCACGCGGGCCGCTTCGAAGATGAGGTCGCTCTCGGCCTTGGTGATCTTTCCTTCGGCCCAGGCAATGCGTACGAGTGGAAGGAGGTGAAGGAGCCCTACCGTTTCGCGTGTGTAACCCAGTTCCTGGAGATCCTCCAGAATTTTCGGGTCAGCGACACCGACAGCTTGAATCAGTTCGTCCCGCTTGGCCTCCATTGCGGATCGTTGCCGCATTTTCTCGATCAGCTCTTTTTCCTTCTTGTGAAAGTATTCCTCCTCCTGTCCACGCTTCCGATCGGCAAATGAATCTCTTTCGGCCATGTCGTTTTCTCACCATTCTTAAGGGGGTTGGATCATACAACGTCAGGCCCGGAGTTTAAAGGACAGAAGGCAGCCGCAGGCCTTGACCGTTAGGGGAACGTCCTCGTTCCCGTTCCCGTCCACGTTCCCGATCAATCCATGTCGAGGCGCTTGGCAAGCTTAATCAGCATCGACACGATGCGTTCGAGCATCGCCTTGCCGGTCTCATGCTGGTATGCGTCGATGAGCTTGAGCCGTAAGCAAACGTCAAGTATGGCTGCAGATTCGGTCGCTGACCCACTGGCGCTTAGATAATAGCGGCGCTTGTCCGGCCGGGAGAACTTGCCACTACCTTCGGCGATATTGAGCACAATGGAGGTGGATGCCCGCGTCAGTTGATCCGCGAGGTGGCTGCGCCCTCGTGGCAGGTGCTCTTTGACTTCATCGGCCAGCGTCAGGAAGTCCAAGGCCACATGGTAGACATCGAGACGCTCATGATCAAATGGCATTGCGATAGGATACCGCCGGAGAACGGGAACGGAAACGGGAACGTGTACGCGGGAGAGAATCCCCGGTTTGGTTAAGCACCGAGGGAGCAGGGACCCCGTCTCCTTAGCGTTCTTGACGAAAAGTTGCGGCGACACAGTTTACTTGTAATACGGGAAAGACGGCGCGAAAAACCAGATGCGTTTGGCTGAAGGGCGTTGCTGCGGCTCTCGGAGGTTACTAGGCTAGGCCGGGAAGGGACGCGCCGTCTCTCCATCTGAATAGTGAGAAGTGCCCTTTCCGCGTTTCACCCCAATCGCAATGGACCTCCCGGGGTAAGAGAGACTCAGCGGCTGGCCGTCCACCGATTGGTAAAGGGATTGGATCGCGTGAAGAGTTGAAAAGGGGCCCAGTAATAAGGCCGGCGGTAGGCGTTGTCAGCCTTGAGCATGTCAAGCTTCGCGAAACGGAGCGCGTCCGCCGGACTCTTGCCGCCTTTCACGTGGGCGTAGAAATCGCTCATCATTTCGGCCGTCGAGCGGTCATTGACATCCCAAAGGCCGGCGATCACATTCCGCGCCCCGGCTTGCAGGAAGGCCCACATGAATCCGACCAGCCCTTCGCCCGAATAGGATCTGGCGCCGGCGCCATGACAGGCGGAGATCGTCACTATCTCGGCCCGCAGGCGAAATTTCATCACGTCGTGCGCGTAAAGCTTGAATGAGTCTGATTGAGGCGAAAGGATCACGGCCGAATTCAGTGGGCTCTGGCGATTGGCCGTGGCATGGGCGGAAAAGTGAATCAGCCGAAAGAGCTCGGGGCGCGATTCCCCGTAGGCGCCCGGATTCGCCTTCGGGCCGGTTAGAACCGTCGGTTCATCAAAATAGCTTTTGATGCTCTCAATCTCCGGTATCGCAGCTTTCAGGCGCGGAAATTCGTCGCTTACGGGAACAGCGTCACCGATCAATAACAGCGGTTTCGATGGCGCGGGCCGAGGGCTGGACGCGGTGTCGAGCACCGCCAGCGACGGCGCAACGACAATCGTGACATCCTCGATCCAGTAGCGTGATCGCCCCGGACTGACTCGCAGGGTTTCAAAGTTCAGGTCATGAAGGCAGCCGTCGGGCACCAGAAGCACCCGGCTGCCCGGCGGGATCAACTGCGAGGCCGGAGCCACCAGGGCGTCATAAAGATCTGCCGCCGTCGAGTCGGAGTCGGCTATCGGATCCGGCGAGTTCCTGATGACATTCCCATGAGCCTCCACCAGCCGCCTGATCTTAGGCTCACCGGGCAGGATGAAAGAGCGGATGGCGTTTGGCGTAACGACCCACAGAAAGGAAGATTTGGGCGCCAACCAGTATGAAAGGAGAACGGCGTCAAGGCGCCGGGCTAGCTGCCGCAGTTTTGGAATCTGCGCCCAAAGCAATGACTTTCGCTCGAGCCCCAGTTTTTCCGCAAGAACCAGGGCCCGATTCGACTCGGCAGCCTCCAGGGCTTTCTCGATTCTTCCCTCTCTCATGAGAAAGTCGATGTAATTCTGGTAGAGATCTATCAACCGGGATTGGAAAGTAATCTTGAATTCGTCTCGACGAAGACCGCTGCGTACGTTCTCAACCGTGGAAAGCGCACTTTCGAAGTGCGATTCCGCCCTGGAGGATTGCCCGATACGTGCATAGAGAGTGCCGAGATCGACGTGGGCCAACCATTGAGATTGTGGAATTTTCAGATCTGTGGCCTTCTCGAGGACTCTGAGATAAATACTCTCGGCTTCGGGAAACTGGCCCTTTGTGAATTTGATCTGGGCGCCATTGGCGAGCGTCAGAAGGTAGAATTCGATGTTTTTGTCCTTGATGCCCTCCTGGATATTCTGAGACTCGTGATTGTATCTCTCGGCGGCTCCCAGGTCGCCTTTGTCGCGTTGCACGATTGAGAGATTATTGAGCCAGTTCGCCGTCCACGTGGGATCGGAGAGTTCGCGCGCGACTTTCAGCGCCTTTTCGAAGTATGAAATGGCGTTTTCATGATTCCCGCGTTCGTAGTGAACGTCGCCGATGTTTCCGAGCCAGTTCTGACGATCCCATTCGAGCTTTAATTCGGCCGCCAGTGACTCGCCTCGTTTCAGAAGCTCGAGAGCTTTTTCAAAGTCTCCCAGCTGGTAGTAACAGGTGCCGAGGTTTCCCCAGCTTCGGGCGACGGACCTTCGATCCCCGGCCTGTTCCGCCGCTTGCAGGGCTAGTTCAAACTTGGGGATGGCTTCGTCGTACCTGGAATTCTGTACCAGGTTGAATCCAAGATTTCCAAGAGCTTCGATCTGAAGGAAAGGATCCCTTCCCTCGAGAGCGCCTCGGTAGGCAGAGCGGTAGCACTCTTCAGCCTCGGCAAAATTGTTCTGCAGGCTATGCAAGTAACCTCGGCGAAGAGCGACCTCGGCCAGGAGAAGGGAAGAACCGCTTTCCATAGCCAGCTCTTTCGCTTGAGTCAGCAAACGGTCTGCTTCCTGGTATTGCCGGTTCCGATACTGGATTCGGGCTCGTATGATGAGGGATCGAATCCCTATCTCGGTAAGACCGGAATTGTTCGGGATTGTTTTGGGAAGAAGAGCCAGGGCGTCGTCGTTCTTGCCTTGGACGAAAAGGATTTCTGATTGAAGGAGAAGGAATCGATGGTGCCAGAGAGTGCCGGGTTGGACGTGCCGGAGGCCGAGACCCTGCGCGGCGAGCCGGCCGGCCAGTTCAAGATTTCCGGTGTTGAAAGCTTTGCGCGCGTCCTGGAACAGCGCCTCGGTTGTAGGGGGCCGGCCTCTGCAGGCAGCCAGTAGCGAAAGGAGAACGAGGGACCTTACAATCAGGTTGAAGGCCATCCTCCGCTCCCATTGCCGACACCCGCTCCCGAGATTCTCCCTTCCGGCGTACATCCCAGCTCGATCCGGAACATCGTCAGGCGCGGTGCATACTCGTCATCGAGCCAATCGGCAATGAAGATGGACCCGAACTGCGGGATCAAAAGAGGCCCCTTCTGCAGCAGTTCGTTCCGGGCAAGCGTAGCCCTGACGCCTCTTGCCATTGGCGTCCTTGCGCAACTTGGCCAGGAGTTCCGCCATCTCTGACTGGCTGAGGGCGCTCGGAACATTAGGGTCAAAAGGCTTCCCACCGATCCGAAGGTTCACAAAAAAACTCCCGGAGGGATTGACTGACGGTTTTTCCGGTTTGGTAGGGTCTCCCTTGTACACGATTGACAGGCGGCAGGAAACCAGGTCGGCGGTGACCATGTTCAGAATATTCAGGTTTTCGATGGTCGCCGTCATCAGCGTGTTGAATTCATATCCCGGTTCGTTATAGCTGCCGATTACCTGGGTAGACGCGCGGCTGAAGGAAAAGAATTCTTTGTAGCGAAAGTCTTCAACACGCGCGGAGCTGTATCCCCCCGTAGGGGAAAGCACACTTGCCGCCTGAGTCTCGATGCTTTCGTAAAACGGGTTGGTGAGATACCCTCCTAACGCGAAAGCTTCGCCCCGATAGAGATACGCTTCAGTTTTTTCATTTCTCGACATTTTCCTGTCCTCATTCGCGTTGGACTACGAATCCGTATGTGGCGCTTTCACGCAGCCCCGAACCCTGCTGCGATCCAAGAACAGACAGCTTATATCGACCGGAATGAAATTGTGAAGCAGGAATCAGAATATACAACGGCATGCCAGGCGCCGGAGCCGGGGAGGAAATAGCAAAGAGGGGAGATCCGGCCTCGCTGAGAATCTGGCACTCATACGTGGGGGAATCAAGCTCGGGAGGCAACTGGACTCCCAGGCTAAAGAACCTCGAGCTTTCAGTCAGCTTTACGGCCCGATCGTCGCCCCTGGTATCGGCGCGCAAGAGCAAGGGCGCAAACGCTTGGGGCGCGTTCATCTCCGCCAGCCGGCTGCGGTAAACAAGCGCCTGGTAAGTAGTGCCGGCCAGCAGCAGCAATGAGACCGCCCACGATGCAGCGAGGACGGGTCGAAGCCCCAGCCAGTCCCGCCAGCTCACTTTCGCGGCGGGCCTTGCGGCGTCTTTCGGCGCGAAAGATCGCCGCGCTTCGTCCGCGAACAGGGCCCGCGCGTTGGCTTCGAAGACTGCGCCGGCTCGTACTTCGGCTGCGCATGCTTGACAGGTGAAGAAGTGCTCCTCGAATTGATCACGCTCCAGGTCGGAGAACTCCCCGAGGAGGTATTTTTCCGGCGCCTGAATTCGTAGAGCCTCTTCGTGATCCATTGTTCTCGTCTCACCCCTATTGTGAACTTACCATCCGAGACGTTTCACGAAGATTGCATTGAGGATCCATGCTAAATGACCCTTATCTTGTGCTTTACCATGTTATCGCGAAAACGCGTTTTCGCGCGGTGTACCAGCACCCGCAGATAAGCGGAATCGACACCTAATTCCCGGCAGACCTCGTCTTTGTCCCTTTCTTCGAAATAGATCATTCTCAGCAGTTTACGATCCTTATCAGAGAGTCCATCCAGTACTTGCTTGACCTGCCGCGTGCGATCCAGGTCGACCAGCGGAGCGTCCAGGTCGATCCGCACGTCGACGATATCGGGAGCCTCTTCGCCCCGGGTGTTGTATTTTCGCTCACTGCGAAGGTGTTCAAGAAGAACATTGTTGCACACCGAATTGACGAAGGCGCCCAGCCGCTCCGGATGTTGAAGCCCCCCCTTGACCCGGAGCGTCTGCAGGACTCGGAGCAGGGTTTCCTGCATGACGTCTTCGAGGAGTTCCGGCGACCGGAGGCGCCGTCGAAGCTTCAATAGAAGCAGCTCGCTGAAATAAGCGGTGAAATCGTTTTCGACAAAGCGATCACCCTCGGTGAGCCGCCGCACATATTCTTGATCGAAGCTCTGGAATTCCATCTGCCGCCGCACACCTCAGGAATAAACGTTTCTCTCGCGGGTTGGGGCGAACAAACTCTGGACCGGATCGGACGCCTTAAACTCTACCACGAAGACGCAACCACGCGAAGAAACGCAGAATAATTACACGTGCCTGTGATTTCTTTGTGTCTTCGCGCCTTTGCGGTATCATTGGGTCGGTTTGCGGATCGTACCAGTAGCGGGCCTCGGGCCCTGTGCAATATAACCCTCGAACCATGTCAGGTCCGGAAGGAAGCAGCATTAAGAGGAATGTTATATGTGCCGCAGGTCTCCCGGGGTCCGGCCCTTCATCCTATGCAATATCAGGTTCTGGCCCGGAAGTGGCGACCTCAGAACTTCCACGACTTAGTAGGACAGGAACACGTTTCGCAGACCTTGCTGAACGCCCTCAAGCTCGGGCGTGTCGCCCACGCCTTCTTGTTTTCCGGTCCCCGAGGCAGCGGTAAGACCACGACGGCCAGGATCCTGGCCAAAGCTTTGAATTGTCACCAAAGCAATGCCGGCGAGCCCTGCGGGCAATGTGTGGCCTGCAACGAGATTGCTGCGGGTAATTGCATGGACGTGTTGGAGATCGATGCTGCCTCCAACCGGGGCATCGATGAGATCCGGGAACTGCGGGAGGAAGTCCGCTACAAACCGGCCCGCGACCGCAACAAGATCTTCATCATCGATGAAGTCCACATGCTCACCCCGGAACCGGCATTCAACGCCCTGCTGAAGACTCTCGAAGAGCCGCCGCCCCACGTGATTTTCATCATGGCGACCACGGAGTATCACAAGATCCCGGCTACCATTCTGTCGCGTTGCCAGCAGTACAATTTCAAGCTGATTCCGTTTCCGCTGATCCTGGGCCGGCTGACCGAAATCGCCCGGCGCGAGAACATCCGGATCAGTGTCCCGGCGCTGGAACAAATCACGTTTTCGAGCGGCGGCAGCATGCGCGATGCGATGTCGGCGCTCGATCAGGTGATTGCGTTCAGCGGAGAAGAGGTCCGGGATCAGGACGTGATCATGCTTCTCGGGTTGGTGGAGCCTTCGGTCCTGGGCGATACCGTCCGCGCCATCGCCCGCAACGACTCCGACAAGATACTGCACGTGGTGGGCGATGTGGTCGAGGCGGGACAGGATTTGCGGAATTTTAGCCGGCGGCTGCTCGGACAGTTCCGCAACTTGATGGTGTTCAAGGCCGGCGTCACGGATCTCCAGGTGCTGGGAGTGCCTGAAAGCCTTGTGCCGGAATTGCGTGAGCAAGCGGAGCTGTTCAGCACTGAAGATCTGCTGAGGATTTTTGATGCCCTCTTGAAAACGGAAGGTGATCTTAAGGACGCCACCAATACGCGCTTTCAATTGGAAATGGGGCTGATTGAACTGGCCCAGCTGCCGCGGGTGCGTTCACTGGAGACCTTGATCGCCGAGTTTTCGGCTTTCGTTAAAGGAAATCTCCCGGGGCCGTCGGGAACCGAGACGGCGCCGGGAACCTCCGGGTCTCCGGTCGAGAAAGAGCCTTCACGGGCGGCCAAGCCTCGCAAAGGGGGTGCAATCGTCGGTTCCTCGGATGCTGCCAGCAGTTCGACCAGGACGTCCGAGCCGTCTCCAATGGAACAACTCCCGCCGCAAGATCTGTTGCAGAAAATTGCGGCTGCGGTGCAAAAGGAGTCGCTCGAATCCGCGCTGCGGGCTCTCCCTCAGGCCGAGCTGAAAGACGATTCCCTCGTCCTGGATCTCACTCGGCTCAATGAATTCTTTCGGCGTCAGATCAGGGAAAACATCTCGTCCATCGCGCAAGCCGCCTCCCAGATCGCCGGGCGTTCAATCACGGTCAGTTTCCTCCATGAACTGGGATCTCCGGCCAAGGCCGCCGCTGCGGCGCCCCCGCTGACCGACATACTGGAACGGGCCAGGCGCGAACCCATAGTGCAGTCTTTCCTGGATAGATTTCCTGGCCCGGTGAAGGCTGAGGAAATAGATTCATGAGTGACTACGCAGAGCCGATCGAGCGGCTGATCGACGAATTCCGCAAGTTACCTGGGATAGGGCAGAAAACCGCGCAGCGTCTGGCGTACAACATCCTGCGCCGCCCGCGAGAAGACGTTGCGCGCCTGAGCCAGGCGATTCTGGAGGTGAAGGACAAGATCCGCTACTGTTCTCGATGCAACAATCTGTCCGACCGGGATCCATGTCACTATTGCGCCAGCACGCATCGCAATCCTGACACGATCTGCATCGTGGAGGAACCCAAGGACATCCTACCGATCGAAAAGACCCGCGAATACCATGGCCAGTATCATGTTCTGCACGGGGTCATCTCACCGATAAACGGCGTCGGTCCGGAGGATCTGAAGCTGGGCAACCTGATGGAGCGGTTGAAGGAAGGGAATGTGCGCGAGATCATCCTTGCCACCAATCCCAACGTGGAAGGAGAAGCGACGGCAATCTATCTGGCCAGGTTGATCAAGCCCATCGGAGTCAAAGTCAGTCGAATTGCGTTGGGCGTTCCCATGGGCAGCGACCTGGAATTCGCCGACGAGGTGACGATGATCAAGGCTATCGAAGGCCGGCGCGAACTCTAACGATTGACGATTTACGATTGCCGATTGACGGATTGGCCTAAACTGAGAACGTCGTTTTTTCAATCGTCAATCGTCAATCGTAAATCGTAAATCGCAATCTGTCAGTTGCCTCCTTCGATCCAGACTTCACCGTCCTCATAGAATTCCTTCTTCCAGATCGGAACAATCTTCTTGAGCGTGTCGATCGCGAAGCGGCAGGCTTCGAAAGCGGGACCACGGTGAGGCGACGCGACCACGATTGCGACGCTGCAGTCGCTGTGGTTGAGCCGGCCCAAACGATGCAGGATCCCGATAGCGCTGATGGCATAGTTGTTTTTCGCGCGCGCGCCAACTTCCTCGAGCATCTTGAGAGCCATTGATTCGTAAGCGTAGTATTCGAGGTAAAGCACACGCTTTCCTCGCGCGTGATTCCGCACTATGCCTTCGAAAACCGCTACGGCCCCATCTTCCGGGCAAACCAGGGCGTCCGTGAGCGCCTGAAGATTGATGGGTTCACGCACCAGCCGGTACATCCCACCCTCCGCTGACTGGAGGAAAGAACGCGATCTCGTCGCCGTCATGAACCGGGGAATCAGGGTTGGCAAATTCCAGGTTGATGGCACACATCAGCGACGCGCGGTGCGCCCCAAGCGCAGGATACTCTCTGACGAAATTTTCGAAGACGGATGAGACGTCCGGGAAAGGAGAAGAATCCAGTTCGGTCTCGCGCACGCCGGTGACATCGGCGAGAGAAGCGAAAAAAAGAACTCGAATGCTCATCAGTACTGGCTGACAAACAGTCGGCAGATTTCGTCGATGGTCTTGCGGATTCGTCCTACCGAAGCTCGAAAATTAGCGAAGATACTGAATACAAGGTTACGTCCAGACTTCGTGGTCATGTAGCCCGAAAGCGACGACACTCCTGATAAAGTGCCTGTCTTGGCGTGAATGACACCTCGCTCGGAGGATAAGCGGTTCCTCAATGTGCCGTCAGTGCCGCTGACCGCGAGAGTGTTAAGGAAGAGGTCGAAGTGCGGACGGGTAGACAGGAAAAGCATCAGGGAGGTCTGGAAACGCGGAGTCAAGAGATTGGCTCTCGAGAGCCCGCTTCCATCGGTAAGGCTGATTCCCTTCGTCTCGACACCCGTTTCCGCCAGGAACTCCCGGATGACTTGCAGACCGGCTTCTTCGCTTCCGGACCCGCGAAATTCGGCGCCCAGCGTGCGGAGCAACATCTCGGCGTGAAGATTCTGGCTGCTCTTGTTTATGATTTCGAGGGCCCGCACCAGCGGTGACAGACTGGTATTCCGCTAACAGGTCCCATTTTCGTTTATGTTCAGGCGAGACGTCTCCTTGATGCAAAACATCCACGGACCCTCTGAGGGAAATTCCGTTCCTCGCCAGCTCGTCTTTAAGCATGCCGGCGGCGACTTCCGCCGGCTTATCAATGAGGATGTACTGGCCGTAGCCCGCATAGGAGGAGGGCAGAACACCGGAGACTACCACGGTTCGCGTTCCAGGAACTAACCGGGCGTAAAGCGTGCGCTTGGATTTCGGCCGCCGGTTACACCGAGGTTCCGGATGCGAAGATACGACGACCGCGGCTCGAGGCCGACGCTCACCAGCTGTTGGTACCTTGTTGGCCGGACTTGAACCCAGAAGACGTTGTTGTTCACGGTCAGCGCGCTGATGGGAACGCCATGGAAAGACTTCATCTCGGCGGAAGTCCATCTCTTTCCACGGGTCGGGAACTCGAAATAGCTGTCGTCTCCTACGATGTTACCCAGGACGTTCTTAACGCCTGCGGCCTTCAACTTACCCGCCAGCTCCTCGAAGGCCTGCTGTGACGGCCCATCGCCCGGCGGATTGAGCAGGTTCGGGTCCCCACGGCCCACCAGAATCAGGTCGCCGACAAGCGTTCCGTCGGCCTGCAGAACGCCATTGGTATAGACACCGGTTTTGTATCTGAAGTCCGGGCCGAGTTTTTCCAGGGCGGTAGCGGTTGTCAGCACCTTGACCACCGAAGCCGGTGTGAAAGTCTTTTCGGAATTGACCGAAAACAGTACCTGGTTATTCTTGGGATCGATAATCTCGATGCCCCATTCCGATGAGCGAAGAGCCCGGCTGTTCAGATACTGAGTGACTTTTTCCTGAATTGCTTCGAGGGACGCTGCGCCCGCATTGGCGGCTGAAACCAGCGTGGCGAAAATGACGACGGTAAGAAATCTTCGTCGGGGGAGTGGCAAACGTTCATCCTCCTGACAGTATTCTAAAAATCTAACTCATTCTGCGCGAATCTCGGGGCAAACTCTGCCCGTTTGTCCGTTAGGATAGCATAATCTACGGGCTTTGCAAGTATTTAGAATACGCCAAACCGCGCCAATTCAAGTCTTTGCTTCAATGCACCGACCGAAGCACTCCTGTAACCCGGGCGAGCATCTCACTAGTTGTGACGGATGAGTCGTAATCGTTTCAGCGTGTTTTACAGTTGCCAAGCCTGTAGGGCCCTGGAGTCGGGACATTTCACGGGCGCCCCTGGAGTGCGGTCGCTGGCTTCGGACTGCCCGGGCGTTAGGCCGGGATGGGCCCTTCCGGGATGGCTGTGCGCTGTTGCCTCGAAGAGACGGGCTCATTTGGCTGGTTTTTCCACCAGGAGTGAGTCGTCCAGGGAGGTGTTTCCGATCATCGCTCCCACGGCGATCAGTGCGGGGCCCTGTATTTTGGCGAGCGGTTCGAGGGTTTCCGGATCGGCCACGACCGCGTACTCCAGCTTGGCCTGGGATTCGGTTTCGATGACTGCGGTGATCTCCTTAAGGACTTTCTTCGACTGAGTCTCGCCCGCGGCTATCGCTCGTTCTGCGGCTTTGAGGCTCTGGTAGACGACCGGCGCCGCTCTCTTTTCTGTGTCGGTCAGGAAATAATTTCTGGCCGCATAGGCGAGTCCCGAAGCGTCCCGGACTACCGGCGTGACGACGACCTCGGTATTGGTGTTCAGATCGAGGATCATCTTGCGCAGAATCGCGCCTTGCAGACCATCCTTCTGGCCGAAAAAGATGAAAGCCGGCTTCACGATATGGATCATCTTCGTCACGCTGGTTGGCATTCCCCTGAAGTACGCGCTCCGGTGAAGCCCCGGTATTTTCTGCCCGTAGTTATCAACCGAGACATAAGTGGAGAAGTCCGGAGGGTACATCTCCTCCTCAGGCGGCGTAAACACGTAGTCCACGTTCTCATGGCGAAGCAGGTCCACATCTTTCGTGATGTCGCGAGGATACTTCTGGTACTCCTCTTCGGTGAGAAACTGGAGCCGATTTACGAAGATGGAAACCACGACCAGGTCGGTCATCTTCCGCGCGGTTTGTATGAGACTGAGGTGACCGGGGTGGATGGCGCCCATGGTCGAAACCAGACCGATTTTCATGTCCCCCGCCGTGACTTTCGAGCAAATTGAGGACATGCGAGAAACCCGGTTTACGATCTCCATGGCGGCGGCATCATAACGGAATTCCACCACCTTTCAAAGGAATTCCCGGCCTGCCTATTGACCGCAAAAGCGCTAAATCAGGACCCGCGCGGGATGGGGTCTCACGGTGGCTGAATCCGGACAAGCCAGCAGTATCGACCGGAGGTTTATTCCCAGCACGGGGTGAATTGCGTCCGGAGCGATTTCCGATAGCGGTTCCAGTACGAATCTCCGCTGCGCCATTCGAGGATGAGGAATCGTGAGGTCAAGGTCGTCTACAATCCGCTTCCCATACAGCAGGACGTCGAGGTCTATAACGCGGGGCGCGCCCTGAAAGGTGGGAACGCGTCCCATCGACCTCTCGATCCCTTTGCAGCGGTCGAGCAACTGGCGGGGTGTAAGAGAGGTGCGGATCTCAAGCGCGAGGTTGAGAAACCAGGGTTGATCCCGATAGCCGACGGGCTCCGTTTCAAAACAACCGGAGATACGCGCTACCGTCACCCGATCGGGATCTCGAAGCATGCGGACAGCCTGGTTCAGATTGGCCTCGCGGTTGCCGAGGTTGGAACCGAGCGAGAGATAAGCGGATTCGGACAGGCGTGTCGTGGACATTGAGCTTCGCTACAGTCAGCTATCAGCAGTCAGCATCAGAAGCAGGAATAGCGTTGAACGCGTCGGGAGTCGTGTCTCTACTTCATTCCGAATGCTGACTGCTGATTCCTGACTGCTGATTGCTGATGCTGACTGCTGACTGCTAAAACAGGGTCTCGGGTCTCTTGATGTTGCCGAAGCTTCCGATTCCCCTGAGAGTGAACGAAAAGCTGAACCGGCTTTCCTTTCGTGCCCCAAGGTCGAACTGCAGGAATTCGAACGCGACTCCGCAGCAATCCCAGGCGTAGTTCAGGCGTGTATGACTGCTGAGCAGCTTTGACGTGCGGATGTCGTGGCTCAAAGTCAAACTCCCCGAGAATCCTCGCACCGGCGACCCGTAGCCCGCCTGAGCCTGGACCTGGTTGCTCTCGAACGTTCCCGGTTCGAGCGCCTGAGTCTTGAAGTAGGTGCCTGCAATAAACAGCTTCTCCCCCTGCCAAACGGTGGTAAGGCTCGCATCGCGAAACTCTTGAACCTTGGTGTCAAAATCCGCCCGGGCGTCGTACGAGACTCCCGGCCTGGGCGTCAGGCGAACCGCAATGGTGGTTGGGGCCAGGCTGCGACGGGTTCCAGTCAGCGCGAACCCGGTGAGGGTGTTTAACGGAAAAAACATGTTGGGTTCGCCGGGCCTGAACGCTCCACCGAAGTCAGGATCGAAGTAGTATTTTTGCGTCAGGCTGACGGCCAGGAACTCGAACTGCTGCTGAACCCCTGGACTGGATTCGCGATTCTTGAAAATGCGGTTTACGATTCCGTATTCGATTTCGCTGGTATCGGCAATCGCGTCCTGATCGTCGAAGCGTATGGTCTGACTCAGGTTGTCTATCCCGCTGATCCAGCGGTAGGTCGCCACGGGTTCGATCACGTGCCTGAAAGTTCCCGCTCGAGTGTCGCGAAAACTCTTTTCCAGTGTTGGAGTCCGCAAATCAAGCTCGAAGTCGACGTATTGCCGGTGAAGACTTTGGGGCACCACCTGCGGCTCAGCCTGTTCCTCGATGCGCGCGGAATAGTAGGTCTCGCGAAAACCGACCGTGGGTATCAGAGAAAACCCGCCCAGCGACGGGAGCCGCAGGGTTGCCCGCGGAAACAGGTCCAGCCGCTGGACGATCTTGGGCGTTTCGAGTTGCGCGTCGACCCTGGACATGCCTTCAGCCGCCATTCGAAACTGAAAGTAGAGCGGGAAGTTCCCAAGGGTCTGGCCCAGACTGAGAAACTCGATTGAGGGAGATTTCCGTATCACCACCGACCGGCTAGGGAAAAAGACCTCGTCGCGCTGAAAGGCGAAATTGCTCGAATAGCTCTTCTCATTCTGCGTGAGGAAGAGAATTGAACGCTCTTCCGGAATAACGGCCGATCGAAAAGATTCGGCAAATGCTTGGCGAAACTCGAAGTTGGTTGTGGCATTGACACTGGCTACGGCTCGAAAGCCGTTCTTGAATGAACTTTCGCCGTGGACTACCAGATGCGCCCCGCCTTGTCCCAAACGGTCGTCGATTCCATACGCCTCGAGGTAAAGCCGGGTCTGGGGATTGGGCCGGGCTCGAAAGACTCCTCCGTAGGCCAGGCCACGCTCGGTGAAATAGTCCCCGTAGAAAGTGGCGTCAAAGCTCTCTCCCAGAGTCTGAAAATAGCCACCGCCAAAAACCCGTCCCTTGGATGTCGAGGTGCCTATCCGTGGAGGCAGGAATCCACTATTCCGTTTCTTCTTTTCCATCGGGACTATCAGGTAAGGCGCATAGAAGACCGGAACTTTCTTGATCCTGAATACCACGTGGCGCAGGCGGGCCGTCTGATCGACGCGGATCAATGCCTTCGAGGTCAGAAACGACCATTTGGGGTCTTGTTCCTGGCAGGCGGTGACAAAGCCTTCTTGTACGGTGTAGGTATCGCGACCGGTCTTCACGATGGTACGTCCCTGGATCAGGAATTCCTGATCCGTAAACCCGGACGCATCGTAGAAAGTGCCGGTCTCACTGGCAAAGTTAAACTCGGCTCTGGAGCAAGTGAGCCACTGGGCCTTCTGGCTGAATCGCGTAGGTCCCCGGGTCAAACCTTCG
This sequence comes from uncultured Acidobacteriota bacterium, assembly GCA_963827655.1. Taxonomy (GTDB): domain Bacteria; phylum Acidobacteriota; class UBA6911; order UBA6911; family UBA6911; genus CAWHCF01. The sequence goes on along the minus strand of CAWHCF010000014.1, from coordinate 25,530 downwards.
CGGGTAATCTCGTCATATTCGGCCTCATCGCACGTAATCACCATGTCCTGGTAAGTAATCTCAACCCGGCCGCGCGCGCGGTAGCGAGTCTTGGTAACACGCTCCTGAAAGTCGGAGACGAGCACGGCGGTTCCCTCGCGATACGGGATCTCCGTGCGAACTCTTTCGGTGGTCTGGGCGGCCGGCGGCTCTTGAGCAAGAAGCTGACTGCCGGGTCCGAACCGGAGCAATAGAGAGGCGAGAATCCAGCAAAACCGGCGGCTAGTGCCGGCGCGCGAAGGCGCAAAAAACCCCCAGCCGGGCTTGAGCGTCATGGAGCCGAAGGGCGTCGCTCGACGAAGTAGCTGGCCAGGAGGCACAGCCCCACGACAATCAAGATCAAGGGCCACAGGTTGCGCATCCGGATCAGGTCCAGTTCCAGCAGCAGGAATAACAGACCGAGACCCAGGAAAATGATGCCTTTAACGAGGTCGCCTTTGGAGACTGCCATAATCGGGCCTCCTTTCACGTGCATTCTACGCCCGGAGGTAGACGATCACCAGCAGGGTCCGGAACAAATAATGCCCCCGAGATGCGAAGAAACACCAAGAATCTTGTCTCGTCGGTTCAGGTTGCGATCTCGATGCAGTTTCGTCCGGCAGCTTTGGCTCGATAGAGGGCGCGATCGGCCGATCTCAGAAGAGTCTCGGCGTTTGAGCCATGTTCAGGAAATCTGGCTATGCCCATCGAGACGGTGACGCGGTCCAGCGTGGGGTTAAGGTAGGGGATTTCAAGGTCCTTTATCGCTCTTCGCAACTCTTGGGCCCGATGTTCGGCGACCTCCAGTGGGGCTACCGGTAGAATGACCGTGAACTCGTCGCCGCCGTACCGGCACGCGATGTCTTCACCTCGAAAGTTTGTTCCTAAAAGTTTTCCCACCTCTCGAAGGATGGCATCCCCGGCGTCGTGGCCGAAGGTGTCGTTGAAACGCTTGAAGTGGTCAAGGTCGAGCATGATCAGCGTAAGCTGGCGCTGGCTGGGTTGAGCGCGGCGCAGCTCCCGGTCGAGAGATTCCTCCATGCAGCGGCGATTGAACAGATTGGTCAGGGGATCTCGAGTGGACTGATTACGTAGAGTCTCGTAGAGTCTCAGGTTCGACAAAGCCAAAGCGGCATGCTCGGCCATTGTGACCACGAGCTGCTGTTTGGCCTGGTTCAGGCGAGTCGGTTCCGGCTGGCTTAGATGCAGGATTCCGAGCGTCTTGCCCTGGGCCATCAGCTGAACACAGATATAAGCGCCAGGGAGGGGCCGCGTGAGATGTTTGCAGATCAATCCGTCGCGGGTGTCTGGAACACTGTGGGTTCGCCCGCGCCGAAGTGCCCAGCATTCATCAGGCCCGAATACCTGGGTGACCTGGCTCTGCCCCCAGGTCGATACCGGTTCGACGACCGCCTGCGACTCGTTCAGAACGCAAAGCGCACCCTGCTCCCCGGCAAAAAGTTGCTGAGCCGCCTGACTGATCACGGTGTAAGCCTCGTCGGCGGTCAGACAAGCCTGCAGCATGTCGCCCATTTCTCCCAGCAGAGTGATCTCGCGCTTGTGCTGCTGAAGCTCGTTGACCTTGGCTCCCAGGCTCTCATAGGCATTCCGCAGCGCCTCCTCGGCCTTCTTGCGTTCGGTGATATCGCGGGCGAACATGCAAACCGTCTTGTAGGACCCATCAGCAGACGGTATCGGACTGATGCGAGCCAGGAACCAGTGCGTCTCACCCCGGAGATTGAGCGGATATTCGATGCTTTCAGCCTGCCCGCTGCCTAGCACGCGTTTGAAAGCCTCCAGGAACGGACGCATGAATTCCTCGTCGAAGAACTCCGTCGCACGGCGGCCGATCAACTCTTTCCTCGGATGAAGAGAGCAGGTCCTCGTTGGCAGTCCAGACATTCAGATACGTTCCCTCTTGATCAAATTCGAAGACAATCTCGTCGATTGAGCCCACCAGCGCTTTGAGTCTCATCTCGCTTTCGCGCAGCATTCTCTCCGCTTGCTTGCGATCCGTGATATCCCGGGCAATGCCCTGGACTGCCACCGGCGCTCCGTCCTGGTAAATCAGCCGCGTGCTGACTTCCAGCGCCACCCTTTCATTGTTCTTGGTAACCACCTCGATCTCGTAGGTCGTGCTCACATTTTCGGCGACCTTGCGCTGTACCATTTTGCGCGCTTTGTCGAGGTCCTCAGGGGCTATCACGTCGGCGAAGTTCATCTTGAGAGCTTCCTGCCGGCTGTATCCGGTGATTCGCTCTGCGGCCTTGTTGAGCGAGGTGAAGTTGCCTGCCAGGTCGTGGGTATATACGATGTCGTTGGCGTTCTCGAACAACTCCCGGTAGCGTTCCTCGCTCTGGCGGAGCAGTTCCTCCGTCTTGCGGAAGGATGAGTCCGCGGTCGTCGATTCAGAGCGCCTCCGGTGGATCACAAACTTTCTCCTGGGCTCGTAATGATTTTTCATGCGACGTTTTCTGTAGGTCTCTTTCTTCGATGTTTCCGATGTCGAGTCTTGTTGATCAATTCTACACAGACGGCCGGCCGATTAAAACCTCCGCACACGGACCGGATCTTCGGGTCGCGCTGCCGGTCGGTTTTTTTAGTCACCGCTGAGAACCTAAGGATAACACGTTGCGTGCTTGCAATACCGCTGAAGAGCGCAGTAGCTTTGTCAAATGAACGGCGCCTGTGGACATTACGAGTTGTTTGATCATTCTGCCGATATTGGTATCCGCGTCAGCGCGCCCTCGTGCGCCGCGCTCTTTGCGGTCGCCGGCCGTGCCTTGATGGACTGGATCGGCCCGCCTCCCCCATCGGGAGAGTTTCGCAGCCGCGATCTTCATCTGAGGGCTGAAGATCTGGAGGAGCTCATGGTACGCTGGCTGCAGGAGCTGATCTATGAATTCCAGCACCACCATAATTACACCGAACGCGCGGAGAAACTGGATGTCTCGACCGGAAGTCTGCAGACAACTCTCGTGGGCCGGATTTGGGATGAGTCTTCCCACGGCAACTATCGTGAAGTGAAGGCGGTCACCTATCACCACCTGGTGGTTATTCAGGAAGGGAGCCTATGGAGGGCGAACATCATTCTGGATGTATGAAAACGGCGGGCGTTTGATTGAATGAACCTCATTTCTTGACGGTTATCTGCATTCGTTATCGGTCATAGGAAGGTTATGGAACTTCAAAAGATTCACGATTACTTGTGGGAGATCCCGAAGACGGGGGATATGCGGGTCCCTGGCCGAGTCTACGCGACCCGCGATCTCCTGGCCGACGCCAAGACCGATGAGAGTCTCCAGCAGGTGAGAAATGTGGCTCATTTGCCAGGTATAATGAAGTATTCGATCGCCATGCCCGACATACATTGGGGGTATGGCTTCCCGATCGGCGGCGTCGCGGCGACGAGTCTGGACGGCGGTGTGATTTCCCCGGGTGGCGTGGGATACGACATCAACTGCGGGGTCCGATTAGTCGCCACCAGTCTGGTCTTCGCGGAAAACAAGAATCGAATAGCCGAATTGGTGACGGGCCTTTACAACAAAATCCCGGCCGGGGTCGGCTCATCGGGCGCGATTCGTCGACTTTCGCCTGCCGATCAGCGCAGCATCCTCGAGACCGGTTCTCGCTGGGCGATCGAAAAGGGATTCGGCCGGCCCGAAGATCTCGAATATACCGAGGAGGGGGGACGGCTGAAGAATGCGGACTCCGAGCAGGTAAGCGCGCGAGCCAAGGAACGAGGCTCGACCCAGGTCGGCACACTGGGTAGCGGGAATCACTTCCTCGAGCTCGATGTGGTCGACCAGGTCTTCGTGCCGGAAGTCGCAAGCGCTTTCGGAATTCACGAAGGCAACCTTGCGGTTTTCATCCACTCTGGATCGAGAGGACTGGGATACCAGGTCTGCGACGACTTTCTTGCCGTCATGGGCAAGGCGATGCGCAAGTACGGGATTCAAGTTCCGGATCGCCAGCTTGCCTGCGCCCCGCTCGACTCGGAGGAGGGACGCGGTTACCTGGCGGCAATGTCGTGCGCGGCCAACTATGCCTGGTGCAATCGACAGGTAATGATGGGCCTGGCCGAACAGGTGTTTCTCGAGACCCTGAACATCAGCCCCAGGGAACTAGGCTTCCGGCTGGTCTATGACGTATGCCACAACGTGGCCAAGTTCGAGCGCCACGTCGTCGAGGGGAAAGAACAAATGGTCTGTGTGCATCGCAAAGGGGCCACGCGGGCATTTCCTCCTCATTCTCCCTGCCTTCCGCCGGCTTACCAGGCCGTGGGTCAGCCCGTGCTGATCCCAGGCGACATGGGAACCGGTTCGTACATCCTGGCAGGAACCCAGAAGGCGATGGATGAGACCTTCGGCAGCAGCTGCCACGGCGCAGGGCGCGTCAAGAGCCGGACCCAGGCGCTCAAACAAGCCAAGGGACGAGACCTGTTCCGGGAGATGAGCGAGCTCGGAATCACCCTTATGGCAACCGGGCGCCGGACCGTCGCCGAGGAGATGCCCGAGGCTTACAAGAATGTCCATTCCGTCGTAGACGCCATAGTGCGGGCCGGTATCAGTCAGAAGGTGGCTCGCCTTCGTCCCGTGGGTGTGGTCAAAGGATAGCCCGTGTTGTGTTAAGGTTCTTGGCGTTTCTTCGTGTCTTCGTGTCTTAGTGGTTGGGCTTTGTTCCCCCAAACAGCCGAACCGGCACTTGACAGGATTGAGACGAGGTATTAAAACACGCCTTCATCATTCAGGAGGAATCTACTTATGGCTGGTAAGCAGTTAGTCTTCAGCAGCGCCGCTCGCAGCTCTATCTTGAGAGGCGTGAACATCCTGGCAAATACGGTGAAAGTTACCCTCGGACCGAAGGGGCGTAATGTCCTGCTCTCGAAGAAATTTGGTTCTCCCGTGGTAACCAAGGACGGCGTCACGGTCGCCAAGGAAATCGAGCTGGCAGATAAAAGTGAGGATATCGGGGCCCGAATGGTACGTGAGGTCGCGAGCAAGACCTCCGACGTCGCGGGTGATGGCACCACGACCGCCACTGTCCTGGCACAGGCGATCTATCGTGAAGGATTGAAAAACGTCACCGCGGGGGCGAATCCGATGAGCCTCAAGCGCGGTATTGACCTGGCGGTGGCGGCGGCGGTGGAAGAAATCCGTCGTCTGAGCAAGAAAATCAAAGGCAGGGAAGACATTGCCAACGTTGCAGCCATTTCGGCTAACGGCGACAAAAAGATCGGCGATTTGCTCGCGGAAGCGATCGAAAAGGTCGGGCGTGACGGCGTGGTCACGGTCGAAGAAGCCAAGTCCATGAGCACGGAGCTTGAATTTGTCGAAGGTATGCAGTTCGATCGCGGCTATCTCTCTGCCTATTTCGTAACCAACCAGGACCGCATGGAGTGTGTCCTGGAGGATCCGCTTATCCTCATACACGAGAAGAAGATCTCGGCGCTCAACGATCTGCTCCCCTTGCTTGAAAAAGTATCCCGAACGGGTAGACCGCTCCTTATTATCGCCGAAGAGGTAGAAGGGGAAGCCCTGGCTACTCTGGTGGTGAACAAGCTTCGAGGCATCTTGAAGGTTGCCGCGGTGAAAGCTCCGGGATTCGGGGATCGGCGCAAAGCAATGCTGGAAGACATAGCGGTCTTGACCGGCGGCAAGTTCCTTTCCGAGGAGCTGGGAATCAAGCTCGAGAATGTTCAGATCAGCGACCTCGGTCGGGCCAAGCGTATCATTATCGACAAGGATAACACCACGATCGTCGAGGGCGCCGGCAAGAAAGGGGAACTCGCGGGTCGAATCGCGATGATCAAGAACCAAATCGAAGAGACCACTTCGGATTACGATCGCGAGAAACTCCAGGAGCGTCTGGCCAAGCTTTCCGGCGGCGTCGCTGTCATTCGAGTGGGCGCGGCCACGGAAACCGCGATGAAAGAGCTGAAGGCGCGCGTAGAGGATGCTCATCACGCCACCCGGGCGGCCATTGAGGAGGGGATTGTGCCCGGCGGGGGTGTTACGCTGATGCGGTCGCAGAAAGCCGTGGATGCGCTGAAGCTCGAGGGCGATATCAAAACAGGGGCAGCCATCGTTCGGGCCGCCCTGGAGGAGCCTCTCCGAATAATTGCAGCCAACGCGGGAGAGGACGGCGCGGTGGTCGCGGGGCGCGTGCGCGAGGGCAAAGCTAATTTTGGTTTTAATGCCGAGCGCGCCGAGTATGGCGATCTCGTGGAACAGGGGGTTGTTGATCCCACGAAGGTCGTGCGAGTGGCGCTTCAGAATGCCTCTTCGATCGCGGGTCTGATGCTTACAACGGAGGCCCTGATCACCGACCTTCCGGAGCCTAAGAAGAAAGCCGCGCCTCCTTCTCCCGAGGAGTACGACTAATCCGGGCGGGAACTCATCGCGGTGTTTTCTTGCGTCTTCGCGTCCTCGTGGTGAGCGAGTAAAAAGAACCGCAAAGACGCGAAGACGCTAAGGGTTCGCGCAGAAATAAGTTCGCATTCTGCCCGCAGCCCGAAGGGGCGCGATTCCTCAGCATGCTTAGCGAACAGAAACCGGTTCATGATTGACCACCGACCCTCGCGCCAGAATGTGAAGTTATTTCTGCGCGAGCCCTAAGGATCGCTGCGAATGATTATCGAATCCTCCGCGCCTACTCGCGTGGACCTGGCCGGCGGAACTGTTGATATCTGGCCTCTCTACCTCTTCCACAGAGACGCCATCACCGTCAATTTTGCCATTAATCTTCTGGCGCGCTGCCGCCTCTCTACCCGCTCGGACGAAAAGATCTTTCTGCGCTCGATCGACACCGGGGAGTCAGCCGAATTCGAGGGCCTGGAGCCTCTCTGGTCGACTCCTCGTCTCAAAATGCTGTCGAAGCTGATTTATTTTTTCGCCCCGCAGACGGGACTTGAGATGACGACGGAGTGCACGGCGCCGGCCGGATCGGGACTCGCCGGCTCGTCCGCTCTCAACATTGCAATCTGCGGCGCGTTGAACAAGTTCACCGGCGATCGGTACGATCCCGAGACGCTGATTCAGATCGCAAAGAACGTGGAGGCGCAGGTCATCGATGTTCCCACCGGAGACCAGGATTTCTATCCGGCGACTTATGGGGGATTGGAGGCGATTCACCTCACTGAGAAGGGCGTCGTACGCGAAGCGATTGCGGCCGACCTGGACCGGCTCTCGGGGCGGCTGGTCCTGGTCTTCTCAGGCCAGCAGCGGAATTCGGGCATCAACAACTGGGAGGTAATGAAGCGTCACATTGACGGCGACCTCGGAATCTTCCGGGCTTTCGACGGGATCGTTCACGCGGCTAACCGCGCTGCGGCCGCGCTGCGGACCGGGAGATTCGAAGAGATTGACTCCGCTCTGGAGGAAGAGTGGTCGAACCGAAGAGTGCTGAGCGATGGCATCACTACGCCGGAAATCGAACGCATAATCGAGCAGGCGCGAGCGCTCGGAGCGGGATCCGCCAAGATCTGCGGCGCCGGCGGCGGCGGGTGCGTCGTGCTGAGTACGCCGGATGGCCACCGTCCGAAGATCGAGAGCGAGCTGCGCAAACTCGGCGTCGAAGTGATCGACTACAAGATCGCCACCCAGGGTCTGGAGGTAAAGGTTACCGCAGGCTGAGATTTTCGCAGGATTCTTGGTGTTTCTTCGTGTCTCGTTCTGGTGGTATTGGTTCGGACCAAGCAGTAAGCAGAGGGTAAGCGACGATGCGAATTCCGGTCATAGCCGGAAACTGGAAGATGAACAAGCTGACCGAGGACGGCAGGGCGCTGGCTCGTGCCATCAAGGTTGGAGCCTCCGGCGTCACCCACTGCGAAGTCGTTCTGGCGCCCCCTTACACGCTTCTTTCGGCGGTCGGGGCGGAGATAAGAGGAAGCTCGCTGATCCTGGCCGCCCAGTCCGTGTACTGGGAGCCAAAGGGGGCTTTCACCGGCGAGATCAGTATTCCAATGCTTGAAGATCAGGGATGCCAGATGGTGATCGTGGGGCATTCCGAGCGCCGGCAGCTTTTCGGCGAGACCAACGAAACCGTAAATCGGCGCGTCAGGGCGGTGGTTAAGTCCTCGCTTCAGGCGATCGTGTGCGTCGGCGAGACGCTGGCAGAGAGGGAGTCAGGAAACTACCGCGACGTCATCTATCAACAACTTGCGGGCGGTCTCGACGGCTTGACACCCCCATACCTTTTACGTATCATTCTCGCCTACGAACCGGTCTGGGCGGTCGGTACCGGGCGTCCGGCTTCGCCTCAAACAGCCCAGGAAGCGCATCGTGCCATTCGCGACTGGCTCACCCAAAAGTTCGGCAACGAAGCGGCCCAGAAGGTTCGGATTCTGTACGGCGGAAGCGTCATACCTGAAAACATCGGCGACTTGATGCGGCAGCCGGATATTGATGGCGCTCTGGTAGGCGGAGCGTGCCTGGAAGCCGAGAGCTTCTTGCGAATCATCCGCTACCAGTCGTAAAAAAAGGCAGGTCTCGTTCGATGCTTTATATTGCTGTAGCGGCGGTGCATGTTCTGGTTTGCATTGTTCTGATTCTGGTTGTGCTCCTGCAGTCGGGAAAGGGAGCCGATCTGGCCGGCGCATTCGGCGGATCGTCCACCCAGACTGCATTCGGAAGCCGCGGGCCGGCCTCGTTTCTTTCGAAACTGACCACGGTGTCGGCAGTCGTTTTCATGGCGACGTGCCTCACCCTTTCTCTGATTGGCGGCGGAGGAGAGAGCAAGTCGATTCTGGATGACACGAAAGGGACCTCCACGCCGGCACCAAAAGCGCCGGCCGTTCGCACTGAAACGCCGGCGCCGACTCCTGAAGAGATCAAGAAGAAGCAGGAGGAGATAGAGCGCAAACAGAAGGAAGCGGCGCCGCAGGGGCAAGCGCCAGGGTCGACGAAACCTGCTGAAAAGCCGCCCGACAAGCCGGCCGATCCTCCGAAGGAGACGAAGAAGCAATAATTCTACGCGGGCGCCGGCGGCCCTCAATCTCACGCAAGCCGCGTCCGACCCTGCACCTTCCCAGTGCCGAAGTGGTGGAACTGGCAGACACGCCATCTTGAGGGGGTGGTGGGGCAACCCGTGGGGGTTCGAGTCCCCCCTTCGGCACCATCATATTCATGCTCCTTTCGTGTCTTGGGGGTGGATGCTTGCCGACCAGAGTCAGCCACGAAGGCGCAAAGACGCGAAGAAACCCCAAGCATCCCATTTTTTTCTTACTCCTCGCCGCGCTCTTCTGCAGCTCGTGCAGCAGTACCAAGCCGGAGGTGTCGCTAGCCCCGCAAAAATTCATGGCGACCGCCCGGTTGTCCGACGACCTCAAGATCGAACTCGTGGCCGCCGAACCCAATGTGGTGGACCCGGTGGCCGTCGCCTTTGACGCGGATGGCAGGATGTACGTGGTTGAGATGAGGGATTACCCGATTCAACCGCGCGATGCCCCGAAGCCTCTCGGCCGAGTCCGCCTGCTCGAGGATCTCAACCAGGACGGTTACTACGAAAAAGCCACCCTCTTTGCGGACGGATTACAGTACCCCACTTCCGTGCTGCCCTGGCGGGGCGGGGTTCTTGTGACGGGACCCCCTGATATCGTCTTCATGAAAGACACCAATGGCGACGGCGTGGCCGATATCAAGGAAGTTCTCTTTTCCGGATTTCCAGTGGCCAACACCCAGCACAATATCAATGGTTTGATGTGGGGACTCGACAACTGGGTATACGGTGCCAACGGAGGTAACAACGGTGCCGCCTACTTCACCAAGACGCCCGACAAGAAGACCCGGCTTCAGCGAATGGATTTTCGTTTCAGGCCTGACACGGGCGAGTTTCGAACGTCGTACGAGTCGACCGGGGGATTCGGAATCGCTACTGATGCCTGGGGCCGCATGTTCGGGACCCACAACACCAATCACTTCCAGCACATGGTCTTTCGGGCCGAGTACCTCGAGCGCGCGCCGGATCTGGTTGTCCCGTCCGCAAGACATCAGATCTCGGACCACGAGTCCTCCGCCAAACTGTTCCAGATCTCGGAACCGGAGACCCGGGTCAATCATCCGGAGCAGGCGGGCCGGTTCTCGGCCGGCTGCGGGCTAATCTATTACGGAGGAGGCGCTCTTTCCTCCGAATACAACGATAGCTTCCTGGTCTCTGACGTTGTGGTGAACGTGGTCCATCAGGATGTCGTGACCTCCGATGGCCCGAGCTTCAGGGCCAGCCGAAGGCGAGAAGGAACGGAATTCCTTGCCGGGACCGACAACTGGTTCCGGCCCGTCAACCTTGCCGTAGGCCCGGAGGGCGCGGTGTACGTTGTCGACATGCATCGAGCGGTCATCGAACATCCGGAATGGATTCCAGAACCGGTCCAGAAACGATTGGACCTTCGAGCGGGAGACGACAAAGGGAGAATCTATCGTATCGTTCCGCGAAGCGGCTTGCAGCCGGTGCGTCCTCAGCTCTCGTCCGCGCCGGTGGCGGAATTGGTTGCGGCCCTCGAGCGTCCCAACAAATGGTGGAGGGATACGGCCCAGCGGCTCCTGGTCGAGCGGCAGGACAAGAGTTCCGTTTCCCTTCTGGAGCGGCTCCTCGGGAAGAGCGAGTCGGCCGCAGGACGACTGCACGCCTTGTGGGCGCTCGAGGGGCTACAGTCACTTGCCCCAGCCGCCGTCATCGCGGCCTTGAATGATCCCAGCCCAGGAGTGCGTGAGAATGCGCTTCGGCTGGCAGAGCTTCATCAGGCAGGATCGCCGGAGGTGCGGAACGCCTTGCTGAAGTTATCCCGGGATCCGGACGTCAGAGTCCGATTTCAGCTGGCCCTCACTTTGGGGAACGTTGCGGATAGCCGAGTGCAAGCGGCTCTTCTCGACATCGTGCATCAAGACGTCGAGTCCCAATGGTCTAGATACGCGATCCTGAGCGCGTTAAGAGATGGTGCCGCAAACACCCTGAACACTTTAATGGGCAGGGAGTCTTCGTTCCTTTCTGAGATTACAGAGGGACGGCTTGCCTTCATTCGTTCGCTGGCGTCCATTGCCGCGGCGCGCTCCGACATTTCTTCGACTCTGGCGTTGGCGGGAAACCCTAAAATGGCTGACCGCTGGCGCGTCTCCGTCCTGGATGGTCTTGCCGACGGCCTTAATCGCCGCGAGGTGAAAGTGACGGCGGATGCCCGAATGCGAGCGGGAATCGAAAAGCTGATTCGATCAACTTCTACTCCTGTGGCCCGAGCCGCGCTCCGCGCGGCCGCGCGTCTGGGCATCCACGACACCGCGGCTCAGGAGCACGCGATTGCCCGCGCGCGCGCCCGCGCCCTGGACGAATCATTAACCGTGCCGGAACGGCTGCAGGAGGTGGAACTGCTCGGACTAGGCGGCTACGAGCAGGTCTCCGAAGCGCTCCTGTCGTTAATGGAACCCCGCCGGCCCCTGGAATTACAAACCGCGGCCGCGGGCGCGATGAGCCAGTTCACGGACCTGCAAGCCGGTCGGGCGGTGCTGGCAAACTGGAGAAGGTACAGTCCCCCCGTCAAATCGCTGACTCTAAACATGCTGCTTCGCCGGACGGAGTTTCACGAATTGCTGATCAGTACGCTGGAAAAGGGCGTTCTGAGTTTCGGCGAGCTGAACCTGGATCTCGAACAGCGACGGCGACTGCTCCGCCGCTCCACCGACGATATCAAGAAGCGCGCCGCGGCTCTTTTTGGTGATCATGAATTCAGCAACCGGAAGGCGATCGTCGACAGCTACCTGCAGGAGATAGGGCCGCTGCGAGGCGACGCGGGCCGGGGCGAACAGCATTATCGTTCGCTCTGCGCCAAGTGCCACGTGCTGCACGGCGCGGGCACGGCCGTAGGCGCCGACCTGAACATGGCGTTCACCAAGAGCAAGGAGGATCTTCTGACTTCCATTCTGGATCCTAATGCGGCTATCGCTCCCGAGTACACAAACTTCATGGTCGAGACCACCAAGGGTGAACACCTCACCGGCATTATCAAGACCGAGACTCCGGGGAACATTACGCTGATGCGCGCCGAGGGTGAGACCGACACGGTGTCGAGAAGCGCAATACGCCAGATGCGCACCGACGGGCTATCGCTGATGCCGGAGGGCCTCGAAAAAGGGCTCAAGTACCAGGATCTGGCCGACCTGCTTGCATACCTCCAGCAGCGTAACCACCAGCAGCGCAACCATTGAAGCCTTTGAGTCTTCGCGCCTTGGCGGAAGGGAGTGTTCGGTTTTGCTACAGATTTGTCCCACAACCGAGCACCGATCCAGGGAGCGTGCTTGCACTTCATCACGCTAACCTATATAATTGAGTCGCTTAGTTCAACTAATCGGGATGGCACGGCAGTTGCCAGTTCTTGAGCGGAGGAATTGTAGCTCATGGATATCCCGCGCAAATCTGAAGCCCGCAAGCGTCGTATCCGTCGGATCATTTATGGCGTGCTCGGTCTCGTGGTAATCGGAGGCATCACACTGGGTCTGAGCAGATTGGAGCGTGCCGCGCCGCCTGTCGATCGTAATACGGTCTTGATAGATACCGTCAAGCGTGGCCTGATGCTGAGAAACGTTCGCGGTTTGGGCATTCTGGTCCCGGAAGAGATACGTTGGGTTCCCGCAGTCACCAATGGCCGGGTGGAGCGGAGGCTGGTTCAGCCGGGAGCCGTGGTCACGGCCGATACCATCTTGCTGGAGCTTAGCAATCCTCAGCTCGAGCAGGAGACCTTGAATGCGGAATGGGACTGGAAGGCTGCCGAAAGTTCCTACAGGGACCTCGAGGTAAAACTGGAGAGCCAGCACTTGAATCAGGAGGCTGAAGCTGCGAGGATCGTGGCCGATTACAGTCAGGCCAAGCTTAGAGCCGAAGCCAATGCGGACCTGGCCAAACAAGGACTGGTGCCCGAGTTGACCCTGAAACTCGAGAAAGTCGCGGCCGAGCAACTAGCCGGCAGGATCGAGATTGAAAAAAAGCGGTTGGAGAAGAGCCGGGAGTCTATTGAGGCCCAGCTGGCCGTGCAGAAAACCCGAGTACAGCAGCTGCGCGCTATCTATGAGCTCAGGCGCAGCCAGCTCGATCAGCTCAAGGTTCGCGCCGGCGTGCCGGGTATCCTGCAGCTTCTGCTGGCCGAGGTGGGTCAAAGCGTAGTCCCGGGTACGAACCTCGCCAGGGTCTCGAATCCCGCGCGTCTCAAGGCGGAGCTCAAGGTTCCTGAGACGCAGGTCAAAGACGTCGCGATCGGCCAGGAGGTCACGGTCGATACTCACAATGGCTTCATTCCCGGCCGGGTTTCCCGAATTGATCCTGCCTCCCAGGAGGGCACCGTGAAGGTCGATGTGACCCTGCTCGGACAGCTTCCCGCGGGCGCTCGGCCTGACCTGACGGTCGATGGCACCATCGAACTCGAGCGGCTGACGGATGTGGTTTACGTCAACCGGCCCGTTCAGGGGCAGCCCAACAGCCTCATAGGACTGTTTAAACTCGAGCCGGACGGCGTGCACGCCTCCCGCGTGCAGGTGAAGCTCGGGCGAACCGCCGTGACGACAGTAGAAATCATCGAGGGTTTGAAGCCGGGTGACCAGGTTATTTTATCGGACATGTCCGCCCAGGATGCGTTTGACCGTGTGCAACTAAACTAGAGCCGAGGGAAAGAAATGACTGGAAATGGCCAGCTGCTGATTCAACTTGAGAGCTTGACGAAGGTTTTCCTCACGGAAGAGGTCGAAACTCACGCCCTGGCTGGTATCCACATGAATATTCAGAAGGGGGAGTTCGTGTCCATCGCCGGCCCTTCCGGCTGCGGGAAATCGACTCTGCTCTCGATCATCGGTCTTCTGGATTCGCCGACGGACGGGCGCTATCTCTTGAACGGCAATCCCGTGGAGAACCTCAAACTCTCGGAGCGCGCCCGCATTCGGAACCGGGAGATCGGGTTCATTTTTCAGAGCTTCAATCTGATCGGCGACCTGAACGTCTTCGAAAATGTGGAGCTGCCCTTGACCTACCGGGGCATGAAATCGGCCGAGCGCAAGAAGCGCGCCAATGAGGCGCTTGAAAGGGTGGGCATGGCCCACAGGGCCAAGCATCTTCCTAGCCAGCTCTCCGGCGGTCAACAGCAGCGCGTGGCCGTGGCCCGCGCTCTCGGTGGAGATCCTGCGGTTCTCCTGGCAGATGAGCCGACAGGCAACCTCGATTCAAGAAACGGCGAGGCCGTGATGGAACTCATGCGAGAACTGCATCGCGGCGGCGCAACGCTGTGCATGGTTACTCACGATCCTCGCTACGCCCGCCACGCTGACAGGACCATCCACCTGTTCGACGGCCGCATTGTAGAGGAGAGTGTCGAAGCCGAGGAGTCCTGGAAAGCCTGAAACCGAAGCCTCACCGAAGAGTCCGCTATCCCCATCCCCAATCCGCTTCAACAGCTTCAGCCTACGCCCGCAACCAAAGCATCCTGCGTTTCAAAGCTGTCAGCTGTCAGCTGACGGCTGACAGGAAGTTTTTCTTAACGTCGAAGCTGCCGTCGAACGTCTAAATACCGATTTCCATTCCCGGAGGCTGGCTCATGGACAACCTGTTACAAGATGTCCGCTATGGACTGCGGATGCTGGTGAAGAATCCTGCTTTGACGGCTGTGGCCGCAATCTCGCTTGCCCTGGGCATGGGCGCCAATACGACAATCTTCAGTCTCATAAACGCGGCGTTTCTGCGGCCGTTGCCGGTCGAGAAACCGGATGAACTCGTCATGATCTACACCAGCGATTTTAGCGGACCGGCCCACGGATCTTCTTCCTATCCGGACTACCTGGAGATTCGGGACAAGACTGGAGTCCTTTCGGGCGTTCTCGCCAGCTCCGTGCAGCCTCTCAGCATGAGCAGCGGAGGGCAAACCGAGCGCGTGTCCGGAGAAATTGTCTCGGGCAACTATTTCTCGTTACTGGGGGTGAAACCCGTCCTGGGACGGAACTTTCTTCCTGAAGAAGATCAGGTTCCCGGCGCCCACCCGGTCGCTCTCGTGAGCTATGGGCTCTGGCAGCGACGCTTTGGTTCGGATCCGAACATCGTAGGGCAACTCCTGACTTTAAACGGCGAGCCGGTCACGATCGTCGGTGTTGCGCCCGACGGGTTCCCCGGTTTGCAGCGCATGTTTCCGGTCGATCTCTGGGTCCCGATGATGACGCTGTCCAGGCTGTCTGGCGGTCGTGATCGTCTGAGCGAGCGGGGCTCGCGCTGGCTGGCACTTGTCGGGCGGCTTAGACCAAACACGACGGTCGCCCAGGCGCAAACGTCTCTGACGGTTCTGGCCGGCCAGCTCAAAGAAACCTTCGGGCCCGCGTGGATCGACGTTAAGGGTCAGGGCCGCAGGATAACGGTGGTCCCCGAGAGTAAAGCCAGAGTGCATCCCCGGATTCGCGGCGACATTGTGGGATTCATGGGGCTCCTGATGGCTGTGGTCGGGCTTGTTTTACTGATAGCTTGCGCGAACGTGGCCAATCTTCTACTGGCGCGGGCGACGGGCCGGCAGAAAGAAATCGCAATCCGGCTGTCTTTGGGAGCAGGGCGCGCTCGCCTGGTCCGGCAGTTGTTGACCGAAAGCATTCTGCTCTCGCTGCTAGCCGGTGGTTTCGGACTCTTGATCGCCTTCTGGACCAATAATATGCTGCTCGCCTTCAAGCCGCCGATTGCGTTCCCCATTACGCTTGACTTGACACCGGACATCCGCGTCCTGGGATTCACCGGGATTCTTTCGCTGCTGACCGGAGTGATTTTCGGCTTGGCCCCGGCCCTTCAAACATCTCGACCGGATCTGGTCCCCGCGCTGAAAGATGAAGCGGGAGCATTCGCGATGGTTCAGCGCAGCCCGGGGATGCGAAATGCGTTTGTGGTTACGCAATTCGCCCTCTCGCTGCTGCTCCTGATCGGCGCCGGTCTCTTCCTGAGGAGCCTGCGCAATGCTTCTTCCATCGATCCAGGCTTCGATCCTGACAATGTCCTGACCATGTCCGTCAACCTGCAACTCAACGGGTATTCCGAACCTCGAGGCAAGCAGTTCAGCCGGCAGCTTTCGGATCGACTGCAGGAGTTGCCTGGAGTAGTTTCGGCTACTCTGAGTGCGTTTCCGCCGCTTAACCCTCTCTTTGGCTCCCGAAGAAGAGTCTTTGTCGCCGGGTACAATCCCCGGCCCGGTGAGGACATGGAATTCCATTACAACATCGTCGGACCGGAGTATTTCCAGACGCTGAGGATTCCGCTGCTCTCGGGGCGCGCGTTTGCGGTTCAGGATGGTGAAGGCGCGCCGGGAGTACTGATCGTAAACGAAACCTTCGCGCGCCGGTTTTGGCCCGGTCAGGAACCTCTCGGGAAGCGCCTGGGTGTGAGCGGGCCGCAGGGCAACCTGCTCGAAGTGATCGGGATCGCCCGAGACGGGAAATACAACAGCCTGGGGGAGGATCCAAAGCCCTTTTTCTATCTGCCTGCTCTCCAGCACTATAACTCGCGGGTGACGGTGCTGACGCGGACCGCCGGCGATCCCAAAGGAATGCTGGCTGCCGTGCGGCAAGAGATCCGGGCTCTGGATCCTAACCTCCCGGTGACGGAGGTTAGTACCCTGATCGAGTATCTGGGCGTGTCTCTGTTTCCGGCGCGCGCCGCTGCGACACTCCTGGCAATACTGGGTCTGGTTGCGCTCCTTCTTGCTTCCGTGGGCATTTATGGAATCATGTCCTACTCCGTGGGACGGCGCGCGCGTGAAATCGGAATCCGCATGGCTCTGGGCGCGCAGCGGCGCGATGTGCTCGGCCTCGTGGTCGGGCAAGGAATGAGGGTGATCGGCGTCGGGGTTGCGGTGGGCCTCGCAGGCGCGCTCGCCCTTACCCGTTTTCTTTCAACCTGGCTCTACGGGATCAGCGCGACAGATCCGGTGACCTTCGCAGGCACTCCGCTGCTGCTCGCGGGAGTGGCGCTGGTCGCCAGTTACCTTCCGGCGCGGCGCGCAGCCCGAGTGGACCCGATCGTCGCCCTGAGATATGAGTGAATCGTACGAATTGACGATTTACGATTGACGATTGACGATTGATTCGTGGTGTTTCTTTGTGTCTTTGTGTCCTCGTGGTATTTGTTTCTCAGCGCATGAATCCTCGATGACATGAACGCCGCCAAGTCAAGTCAATCGTAATCGTCAATCGTAAATCCTCACGGTTGTGTGATTTCCTTCTTTTCGCGATCCTTGGATTCCCGAACCATCCGGCGCACGTCCGCCAGGAGCTTCCTGGCGTCATAGATGATCCCGTCCTTGATGGTGTACTTCACGCCGCCGACTCGAACCGGCTCATTGTTCCGATCGAGTTTGATGGCCCCGGTGCCATAAAAGACCTTCAGATTTGCGAGCGGGTTTTCGTCCACCACGATCAGATCCGCCAGTTTGCCCACCTCGACGCTTCCGATCTGGCTCGCGCGTCCCAACGCTTCGGCTCCTTTCAGGGTTGCGGCCCGGATCACCTCCAGGGGGTGAAACCCTGCTTCGCGCAGTAACTCGAGTTCGCGAATATAGTCGAAGCCATAAAGCTTGTAGATGAACCCGGAGTCCGATCCGGTAGCCACGCGCCCGCCGCGATTCTTGAACTCATTGATGAAGGTCATCCACAAGCGATAGTTGTTCCTCCACTCCACCTCGTCTTCGGTCGTCCAGTTAAACCAGTAAGAACCATGAGCCTTGCGGTTAGGGCGGTAGAACTCCCAGAGCGAGGGAAGCGTGTATTCGTCGTGCCACTCCGCTCTGCGCGCCCGCATCAGGTCTCGACTCGCCTCATATATCGTGAGCGTTGGAACGAGCGTGAAGTCGAGTTTGATCAGCTCGTTCATGACGGCATTCCAGCGCTCGCTGTAGGGCGGGGCGGCTTGCTTCCACAGGCGGCCGGCCTGGCCGAAACGGTCCTGCTCGTTGTTGTAGTTATAATCAGGAGGGAACTCCTGCACCGTCCGGTCCGTGAAGAGCGATTCAGGCAGGCCGTACCAGTGCTCCATGGTGGTGAGTCCCAGTCGGGCGGCGTTGAGAACGTTCATCGCAGCGACACCCATTTGAGACAGGTGGGCGGCCGTGCGCAGTCCCCGCTTCCTCGCTTCGTCAATGGTTGCCGCCATGATTTCAGGCGGGTGCGAGCCGAGTTTCAGGCCGTCGGCTCCTTTCTGCGCCATCTCCGATACCCAGGCCCGAGCCTGTTCCGGCGTGGAGATGGTCCCCTTGTGTCCTAGACCGAATCTCGCATAGACCTCTATGCGGGGGGCGGTAATTTCGTTCTTTGCGCTCCGTGTTTTGTGCTCCAGCGTCCAGTCGACGCCGTTTCCGCTGCCGGGATCCCGAATTGTAGTGATGCCATGTCCCATCCAGAGCTTCAGAACGTATTCGGCCGGCGTCCCCTGACGGTCACCCCCGATGTGCCCATGCATGTCGACAAGCCCGGGCAACACATACATGCCGGTGAGGTCGATCACCTTATCGCCTGGATTAGCTCTGGGGCGTCTGGTCTCGTCAATCGGAACGTCAGGGAAGCCAACACTCCGGATGTGAGTGATCCGGTCTTTCTCGATTACGATGTCCATCGGCCCGATAGCCGGGGCGCCGGTTCCATCGATCACGGTCGCGCCTCGGAGAATCAGCCGATCAAAGGGTCCCTCGCCCTCCGCCCTTCCGGGCGCCTTGAGGATGGACTTGGTCGCATCATCCTGCGGGTGACCGGGCGCGTTGCTCCAAAACAAGATCGCAGCCAGAAATCCGAGCAATCGCATCCCATAGCCTTGTGTGTGCGGCATCATCTTTCCCTTTTCCTTGCTTATATCATGAAAACTCCAGGACCAGGGTGGTTCTTCGTTATCCTTGCGTCTTCGCGGCGAAACCCCGGCAAGCCGCAGACGCAGGAGCCTGAACTTGACACGGTGGTGGGGGTCGCCCACAATGACGCAATCCCGGCTTTGGGATGCCAAATGCAACCGATGCTGACTCAAAAAGATTTCAATCAATTTGTCCGCAGTTATAATGAGGACTACCTCTATTTGCTGACTCGCGCGAGCCACGGGCACTATGATTGCCTGATGTCTTCCTTCAGGGTGCTGAAAGACCTTTATGACGTGATCCTCAAATTGCACGAAGCGACTCTGCTCGAGTTTCAAGTTGTTCCGTACCCGTTCTCCTTTCGTGCCAATCAAGAGTTGCTGAACGGTTTCGGCTTTGACCGGCAGCAGATCGAGAACATCTTTACCTTTCTCGATTTCGTCAAGCAGACCCACGGCAGAGAATTCGAGGAATGCATGGAGGAAGCGCTCCTACTTCGATGTGCCAAATAGGTTGAGTCGCCAACAGCACATGAAACCGGCTGATTTCGCGGATCTGATTGAAAAGCACATCGAAGAATTAACGGCCGCATGGGTCGATTCGGTTCGCGAGGACGCCCGGATTCATTCGGACGACGATCTGTCTGCGGAAGGCCTGCGCGATCACATCCCGGCCGTCCTGGACGAGGTTTGCGGATTGCTTCGGTCGGGCGAGGATCCCGCGCTCCACAATACGCGTGAAGCTCGCGTCCACGCCTACCTCCGGTTCCGCCAGGGCTACCGCGCTCGTGAACTGGTGCGGGAGCTCTCGCTGCTGCGGTTTACTCTCCTGGATCAGATCGGCGCCCGCTTGCTTGATGGACGGTTGGATGAAAACCTCCGGGGTGGCCTCGACGCGATGCGAGTGATCAATCTGTACATTGACGAAGAGTTGAGCTACGCCGTTGCGGTCTACGCCGAAGCAATCAAAACCAAAGATCCGGATGCCCCTTCGGAGTGAGGCTCGCGCCGCTTCCAGCAAGATGGTTTGAGTCTCACCGGTGTCTTTGGGGCGCGCGCGCCGGCCGTCTTGAAGCCCGCGAGCAGGCAACAGACATTTTGATCGACAGGAGTAACCATGAAAATTGCGCTGCAGTCCAGACTCGCCCTATTCACATGTCTCCTGACTATCGGTCTCTTGGCAGTGCCGGTTCGTCCGGTTATCGCCCAGAGCCCGGCGAAGGAGCCCATTCAAGAGGTCTACAAGCAGGGGCACTCGCGGCATGGAGACGCCTTCGACGTGGGGCCCCGGCAAAAGCCGTGGGTCATGGAAGGAATCGGCAAGGCCCATTTTCCGATTTCGACCTCGGTCCCGGAGGTCCAGATGTGGTTCGACCAGGGACACGCGCTGCTTCACTCTTTTTGGTACTACGAGGCGGAGCGGGCATTCCGGTGGTGCGTAAAACTCGATCCTGAGTGCGCGATGGCATACTGGGGACTGGCCCGGAGTGCAGCCGATGGGGAAAGGGCGGCTTCGTTCATCAGGGAGGCGGCCCGCCGCAAGCAGAAGGTCAGCGAACGCGAACGACTCTATATCGAGGCATGGGAGGCGCTTTACGCTCCCGCCGAGCCCAAGGATCCTGCGGCGACTGGCGAGGCGGCCGATGGAAGACGCGAACGATTCAGGTACCTTCTCGAGAAGTTGACGCTCAAGTATCCGGACGACCTGGAGGCGAAGTCGCTCTTTGCGCTTGAGAACCTCGGGAAAAGTCGCTACGGAACCGACTTGATCCTGCAGCAGGTGCTGGCCAAGGATCCGCGGCATCCCGGAGCTCATCATTATCGAATTCACAATTGGGATGGCAAGGAAGGAGACTATGCGCTCGACAGCTGCCGGCTCTTCGGCGCCGTCGCCCCTTATGTCGGCCACGCGCAGCACATGCCGGGGCACGTCTATAGCGGCGTCGGAATGTGGCACGAAGCCGCCATTGCCATGGATTCTGCCACCCGGGTCGAGAAGCAGTACATGCGCCAGCGCATGATCTTCCCGTTTAACAACTGGAACTACGCGCACAACCGGAACTACCTGAGCTACATCCAGGAGCAGCTAGGGATGGCGGACGCAGCGATCGACGGCGCTAAACAGCTGCTGGCGGCGCCCCGGGATCCGAAATACGACAATCCCGACCAGTACGGCACGCAGTGGCAGGGGACGATCGCGCTCATGCGCGCGCTGATCAAGTTCGAGAGATGGGGCGAGCTTCTGGCTCCCAAGACGTTTTTCTGGGGGGACAGTACGCGAGACAAGATGTACAAGGCCTACTGTGAAACCTTGGCGCACATCGGGCTCCACAACCTTGACAAGGCTTCCAAGCCTTATGCCGCGCATTCGTCCCTGATAAAGGAGCTCGAGAAATCTGAAAACAAATGGCTGGGTAAGGCGCACGGCATCCAATCGGTCGAAATGCGCGCCTTGCTGGCTCTCGAAAGAGAGGACTCGCTCGAAGGTCTTGGCCTGCTGGCCGAGGCCGCCAAACGGGAGCTGGAGCGGCGTGAAGACAATGACGATCCGCCCGATTACCCGAACGTTCTCTACAACACGCTCGGCCGTGCCTACCTGGCTCGCAGGAGTCCCTCGCTGGCGGCGATGGCTTTCGAAAAGGCACTGGAGGCCGTTCGAAATGACGGCTTCGCCTTGTCGGGTCTGGTGGAGGCCCATGCTGCGATGGGAAACACGGACAAGGCGCGAGAGGCCTACGGGCGGCTTCTCTACGTCTGGTCTGACGCGGATCCGGGCTTGAAGTGGCTGGAACGCGCCAGGGCTGCCGGAGTCGAAGCCAAACCGCAAGACACGTCGCCTGCGAAACAGCGCAACTACAGGACCACTACGCTGGAGCACTTCGGCCCGAACACCTGGGAGCCTTACCAGGCTCCGCTCCTCGATGCTTTGGACTCCAAGGGCAAACGGGTCACGCTCGAAGATTATCGCGGCAAGAACGTACTGCTCATTTTCTATCTGGGCCAGGAATGCCCGCACTGTCTCGAACAGCTCGTGCAGGTTACCAAGAAGAAGGATGAATTCTCCCGCCTCGACACGGATGTGCTTGCCATCAGCAGCAATACTCCGCAAGAGAACGCCGCCTCGGTCAAAGTGGGTGAGCTGCCGTTCCGTTTGCTTTCGGACGCCCGCTTCGAAAACGCGCGGCGCTTCAAGTCGTTCGACGATTTCGAGGACATCGCGCTGCACTCGACTATTTTGATTGACCGGCGCGGCCGCGTGCACTGGGCCAGAACCGGCGGCGATCCCTTCACCGATTTCGAGTTTTTGCTCAAAGAGATCAAGCAATTGAACGAAATCGCACAGTCAGAGGCTAAGGGCAGCGGCGCGACCAGCTCTCTGGCGAAGGACTAGCTCCTTTCGAGTCTTGGTGTCTTCGCGTCTTCGTGGTAAAACCAATGATCAGGAAAACGGCTTGCGCGCATATGTAGACGAACGCTTTAGTGGGTTATGTGGAGCTTGCTCTGAAGGAAACGCAATGATGCCTGGTACTAGACTGAATGAAACCTTGCGGCGCCGCCCAGGGTGGAGGATCCCTTTTACTGGTGTGTTGGCGGCCAGCCTTATGGTGGCCGCTTGCCTTGTTTCCTGCTCGAGGGGAATTCCGGGCAAACAGGTCGATGCGGCTGGACTGAAAAAACCGGCTGCGGTCCGGATTGCCCGCGTCGAGCTGAAGCAAGTCCGACGCGAGGTCGAGTCGGTCGGTTCGCTCTTTCCCTATGAGGAAGTGACCGTCAGCTCAGAGGTTGAAGGCAAGGTTGACCAGGTTCTGGCTGATGTGGGCGACCGGGTGAGCGCCGGGCAACCGTTGGTGAAGGTGTCGCCGATCGAGCTGGCATTGACGCTGGACCAGCAGCGCGCCTCCTTGCAGCAAGTCCGGGCTCGGCTCGGACTCGCCGACGAGAAAGGAGACCTGCAGGATGTCCGTGAGGCCGCCGAGGTCAAGAAGGCGGCTGCCGACCTCGATGATGCCGAGCAGAAGTACCGCCGGGGAAAGTCTCTTCTGGACCAGGGGCTGCTGCCGCGCGAAAGCTTCGACGAGACCGAAGCTCGGCACAAATCCGCACGCGCGGCTTACGACCTGGCGGTGCAAAGCGTCCAGCACCTGCGCGCGCAGCTTCAAGAATACAAAGTACTCTTGTCGCTCGCGGAGAAGAAACTGAACGACTCGGTCATCCGCGCGCCCTTCGCCGGGCAGATCAAGGAACGCGTCGTGACTCAAGGGCAGTACCTCAGAGTCCAGACCCCGGTGATAATAATCGTCAATGTCGATCCCTTGCGCGCTCGCCTCAAGGTGCCGGAAAAAATGGCAGGATGGATACGGGTGGGGCAGCCGGTGGCGATCGCGGTAGAGGCGTACCCGAAAGAACGATTCTCGGGCAAGCTGTGGCGCATCAATCCTTCGGTTGACCAGCAGACACGCTCATTCGAGGCGGAGGCTCTGATTAACAATCCTAGCGGGCTGCTCAAGCCGGGATTTTTCGTAAAAGCCAGTATTCCTTCCGACAAGATCGAGCAAGGTCTGTTCGTGCCGCAATCGGCTCTCCAGTACAGTTATGGTGTGTACAAGGTATATGTGGTGGAAGGAACGTCGCTAAACGAGAAAGAGGTCAAAATCGGCGAACGTCCGAACGAAATGGTCGAGATCGTCGACGGACTGAAAGAAGGCGACGGGGTGGCGCTGCCGGTCAATTCCGCGGAGTTACGGGATGGCGGCGCAGTCGAGGTAGTCCCCTGAATCAATTGCGGATTTCGGATTGCAGATTGCGGATTGTTCCAAAAGGATTGAGCTTCGGATTGAAAGCTAGCAGCATTGATGGTCTCAATCCAATCCGCAATCCGCAATCGGAGTGATGAATGCCACTTGCGGAAACCTGTGTAAAACGGCCGGTTTTTGCCGTGATGCTGATTACTTTCCTGGTCGTGCTCGGTCTCTTTTCATTCCGTGACCTTGGATTGGATCTATTCCCCAAGGCGGATCCGGCCACCGTGACGATAAACGCCCGCCTTCCAGGAGCAACTCCGGAAGAAATGACCACGCAGGTGGTTTTCCCGCTTGAAGAATCCGTCAGCACGATCAGCGGCCTTGACGAGCTGACGGCCACGATCTTCGAGGGAAACGCCCGGGTCAGAGCTCAATTCGTGCTGGAGCGTGATATCGAAAGCGCGGCCCAGGACGTTCGTGAGAAGGTCGCCGGAGCCATCCGGAACATGCCGCCGAACATGCTTCCGCTCATTATCCAGAAGGCGGACCCCGATGCCGATCCGGTGATATCGGTTGCGGTTTCGGGGAACAAGAGCCTGCGTGAAACCACGGAGATCGCCGATAAGCAGATTCGGCGTGTTCTCGAAACCGTTGACGGCGTGGGGGAGGTGAGCCTCACGGGCGCGAGGCTGCGCCAGATACGCCTGTTCGTCGACGCCGAGAAGCTGAGTGCCTACGGCATCACGATCGATCAATTCGAGCGCGCAATCCAGAACGAAAATGTCGACATACCGGGTGGGCGCATCGTGCGCGGAGAGCAACAGGTCGGCGTGCGCACTCTCGGCCGAATCGATGTCGTCGAGCAGTTCGGCCGGATTATCGTTGCCAACGTCAACGGCGCGCCGATCCGGGTTAGTGACCTGGGACGTGTGGAAGACAGTTTTGGAGAAGTGCGTTCATCCAATTTGATCGATGACCGGGAAGCAGTCACGCTCGAGGTGAGACGCCAGTCCGGCACCAACACCGTCAAGATCGTCGATGCAGTCAAGGGCAGGCTTGATGGGATCCGGAAAGCCCTCCCCGCCGGGGTCGACCTTCGGATCATTCGCGACCAGTCGGTCTTCATCAAGGCTTCCATCGACTCCCTCCAGGAGCACCTTCTGTACGGAAGCCTTCTGGCCAGCCTTGTGGTGCTGCTTTTCATCAGAGATCTGCGCTCGGTATTCATCGCTGCCACCGCCATACCAACCTCGGTGATTGCGACCTTCACCCTCGTAAAGATGATGGGCTTCACTCTGAACAACATGACCCTGCTGGCGCTGACGCTTTCGGTGGGGATCGTGATCGACGATGCCATCGTCGTGCTCGAGAATATCGTCCGCTACATCGAGGAGAAGGCTTATCCGGCCAAACGGGCGGCCATCGAAGCAACCAAGGAGATCGCGCTCGCCGTACTGGCGACCACTATCTCGCTTGTGATCATTTTCGTCCCGATCGCGTTCATGACGGGATACGCGCGGCGCTACGTCAACGAATTCGGCTGGACCATGGCATTTGCCATAGTGGTCTCGATGCTGGTGAGTTTCACTCTGACTCCGATGGGGAGCTCGCGCCTGCTTCGGTTCGCCCGGAAGGATCAGAGTGGAAGCGACACTCCAGCCGATGGCCATGAGCGTACATCAAAGAATTTCCGCTTCTTTGGCTGGACCGATCGCGCCTACGGGCGGATGCTCGAATGGTCGCTCGATCACCGCGCCGTCATCGTCCTGGTATCGCTCGGTGTCTTTGCGCTCAGTTTTCCTCTGAATCGCCTGGTGGGACGTGACTGGATACCTCCCGATGATCAGAGCGAATTGAACCTGGCGCTCTATTTGCCCGAGGGAACGTCGGTGGAAGGCACCTCGAAAACCGTATCTGAAATCGCCCGGAAGATCCGCAAGCTGGC
>CAWHCF010000013.1:0-108200 GCA_963827655.1 uncultured Acidobacteriota bacterium | reverse complement strand
GCAAATTCAAGCAGTTAACGCGGACGTCGGGATGGACGACTATGCTATAAATCCGGGCCTATGATTTCATTTCTCATTGGCTTCCTCGCCTTCCTCAATGCCTTTTTCCGTTCTCGTTACAGCCTCGGCCTGGAGATCCTTGCCCTCCGTCAGCAGTTGCGCGTACTCAAGCGAAAACATCCTCGCCCTCGGCTTCGAGTGGAAGACCGAATATTCTGGATTCTGCTCCGCCGTCTTTGGCCTGCATGGAGCAATGTCCTGGTCATCGTCAAACCAGAAACCGTTGCCGCCTGGCATCGGACTGGCTTTCGTTTGTTCTGGCGTCTTCGATCGCGAGCAAAGAGCGCTGGCAGGCCGATAATCAATGCCGAGGTTCGAGCTCTCATCCGGCGGATGGCATAGGAGAATCCAGGCTGGGGCGCTCCGAGAATTCACGGGGAGCTTCTGAAACTCGGATTGGACGTCTCCGAACGTACCGTGTCCCGCTATCTCAGGCGCCTGTCTCCTCCCCTGAACGCCGGCAGGCTTTGGGCTGCTTTCCTTCGCAATCAACGCGAGATCATTGCGGCCATGGACTTCTTCACGGTGCCGACCCTGACGTTCCGAGTCTTGTATTGTTTCTTCGTCATCGAGCATGGCCGACGCAGAATCCTCCATTTCAATGTGACGGAACACCCGACTGGCCCTTGGATTGTGCAACAGCTGAGGGAGACCTTTCGGGAATCTTGTCAGTATCGCTACGCGATTCTTGATCGTGACGGCAAGTTTGGAGGGGAGGTAGCCGAGCTGCTTACATCCAGCGGCATGAAACCCACCCGCACAAGCGCTGCAAGTCCTTGGCAGAATGGGATTGCCGAACGCTGGATCGGAAGCTGTCGCAGAGAGCTTCTCGATCACGTGATCGTCCTCAATGACGCTCATTTGCGTCGTCTGATCCGCGATTACATCTCCTATTATCATGCGGACCGGATCCATGACTCTCTTGAGAAAGACACACCGGCAATGCGGCCTGTTTCCTTTAAGCCGGGCCAATCTGCGCGTTTGGTCTCGTTGCCGCGCATCGGCGGCTTGCATCATCGATACGACTGGCAGCAGGCTGCCTGAAGAGGCCTCTTTCTTGGTGCAGATCATCTTGGGCTGAAACGGATCAGTGTCTGCTGGTGCAGAGGATTCCCGAGGTTTGTTTGCATCCCGAGGCGTATCCTGAGTTTTTTACGAATTAGACTTCCCGGCAGTTCTTTGATTTCGACAGCACGAAGACTGGGGCGATGGATTATTGGCGACAGACAGGAGGGGATATCGTTCAGATGGCAAGGACAAACCAGCTCTCGTTGGGGATAACCCCGTTGCTGCGATCAAAAGAACGAAGGAAAAAAAGTACCAGCGAAAGCGATTCCTTAGCCAGGACGAGCTCAGCCGATTTTTGAAAGCGTGCCGCGACAGTTTCCGGCCTTTCGCGCTCACTGCTCTTCACAGCGGCCTTCGCAGGGGAGAGTTGTTCAATTTGCGCTGGGAGGACCTTGACTTCACGAACCGCCTAATCACAGTTCAGGGATTCGAAGAGTGGCGATCCTCGGGATATCCCAATGGATGAGACTGTAGCCAATAACACTGCGGGGACTTCCCTCGCGTTTCAAGCGTGGCTATGTCTTCCCCTCGCCCAAAACCGGCGACAGACTAACCGATGTGAAGACACAATTCCATACGACGCTCCGGAAAGCCAATATCGAAAACTTCCGCCTGCACGACTCCAGGCATACCTTCGCCAGTTACCTTATTATGAATGGCGTCGATCTCAAGACGGTTTCTGAGCTGCTCGGGCATGCCGACACCAGGATGACCGAGCGCTACTCTCACCTTTCGCCCAAGCACAAGGCGCGGGCAGTCAACATCCTGATTCTGCCCTTCGAACTGACACAAAAACTGACACAGTGGAAATTTCAAAATCAGGCGGGTCACTCTAACTGATTGAGAAAATTGGTGGAGCTGGCGAGGATCGAACTCGCGACCTCCTGACTGCCAGTCAGGCACTCTCCCAGCTGAGCTACAGCCCCACGGCCCATAACTCTACACATCCCATCCAGGGTCCGTCAAGCAGCGCTCAGACGTGATTCTCATTCCAGCGACAGGCTTCGTTCCTCCCAGCGTCTTCGAACCTTGTACACCCGTTGCGCAATCACTAACGTCATTTGCGCGTTCGGCAGCTTGCTACTGCCTTGTCTGGCGAAACTCGCTTCGCCTTGCGCCAAGCACGCTCGCGCACTAAACGGGCCACCGGAATACATTACCTGCCGTATTTATGAAACGGTGGACTCAGTGGTGGGTGCTCAAAATAATCGTCAGATTCATCACAGCGACCGGACTTGCGCTTCGTCCCCTCCTTGCCAAGCAGCCTTGTTCTGCTAAAATCGCTCGGTTGCGGAGGTGAATCTGGCCTGGTGGCTGGCCTGGACTTCAAATCCAGTGGGATTCACCGGAAGGTGGGTTCGGTGGGTTCGATTCCCATGCACCTCCGCCACAATAATCTACAGTGATTCCCCGTTTAAGCGCTCATTTCTGTAGATACCTCTCGTTGTCGCATGATGCATTTCGTTAACGCCTCGAGATCCATGTCCAGCCAAGTCGACACCTTGTCATCAGAGAATTCTTCTTGAATGAGGTAACGCACTCAGCCCGCTGCCCGACACTCGAAGGAGGTACACATGACGGCAGAAGAACAAAGACTGAAGGAGGCGCGCGAACGCACAGCGCACTGGAGACGCTGGGGCCCTTACCTGAGTGAGCGACAATGGGGAACCGTCCGCGAGGATTACAGCGAGCACGGCGCGGCCTGGGACTTTCTACCGCACGACCATGCCCGTTCCCGCGCTTACCGCTGGGGAGAGGATGGCCTGCTCGGTATTTCCGACAATCATCAGCGCCTCTGTTTCGCTCTGGCGCTGTGGAACGGCCGAGACCCAATCCTGAAAGAACGGCTCTTCGGTCTGACCAACCGCGAGGGAAACCACGGAGAGGACGTCAAGGAGTATTACTACTACCTGGACAACACCCCAACGCATTCCTACATGAAGGCACTGTACAAATACCCGCAGGCAGCCTTTCCATATCAGTGGCTCGTCGAGGAGAATCTCACGCCGCGGCCCTTTGGCCCCCGAGTTCGAGCTGATGCATACGGGCGTTTTCAACGAGGATCGCTATTTTGACCTGTTCGTGGAATATGCCAAAGCCGGCGACGACGACATCCTGATCCGGATCACTGCCATCAATCGGGGCCCAGACAGCGCGCGTCTTCACCTTTTACCAACCTTGTGGTTCCGGAATACGTGGTCGTGGAACAGGCTCAATCCTAAGCCAAGGCTGCGCCTGGAATCTACGCCGGACGATGCTCACCTGATTGCCGCGGAGCATCCTTCTCTTGGCAGCATGATTCTCCTGTCGAAATCAGCCTCCGAAGCAGTTTTTACCGAGAACGAGACAAACAACGAAAGACTCTTTGGAACCTCCAACGCCTCTCTTTTCGTTAAAGACGCGATTCACAATTATCTGGTCCATGGCAAAGCGGGCGCCGTTAACCCGGACAAGGAAGGGACCAAAGCAGCGCTTCTCTACTTCAAGGATCTGGGGCCCGGCGAGACCTGGACTGTGAAACTACGTCTGACGCGCCCTGCTCCCATTGTGGAGCCCCTCGGCACTGCCTTCGACCAGGTGTTTTCCGCGCGCCAACGGGAAGCGGACGAATTCTACGATTCGATCGCACCGCCGGCGCTGACCCAAGACGCCCGGAATGTGCAGCGCCAGGCGTTCGCCGGAATGCTCTGGAACAAGCAGTTCTACCACTATGTCGTACAGGAGTGGCTGGATGGCGATCCGTCGAGTCCCTCTCCGCCGGCGGCTCGCCATGAGGGCCGGAACAGGGAGTGGGCATTTCTCTACATAGATGACATCCTCTCGATGCCGGACAAATGGGAATATCCCTGGTTTGCGGCCTGGGACCTGGCCTTTCACTGCATACCCCTGGCTATGATCGATCCGGATTTCGCCAAGCAGCAGCTCGTACTACTCACACGCGAATGGTACATGCATCCCAACGGGCAGCTTCCCGCCTACGAGTGGGCCTTTGGCGACGTAAACCCGCCTGTGCACGCCTGGGCCGCATGGCGCGTTTACAAGATCGAGAAAAAAATGTACGGCCGGTCGGACTCGCTTTTCCTTGAAAGGGTATTCCAAAAGCTCCTTCTCAACTTTACCTGGTGGGTAAACCGCAAAGACGCCAAAGGAAAAAACATTTTTCAGGGCGGCTTCCTCGGGCTTGACAACATCGGCGTTTTCGATCGAAGCAGCGCCCTCCCCACCGGTGGCCATATGGAACAGTCCGACGCCACCAGTTGGATGGCAGCTTACTGCCTGAACCTTCTGGCCATTGCAATCGAGCTGGCACAGCGTGAATCCCAGCTACGAGGATATTGCGAGCAAGTTTTTCGAACACTTCCTCTACATTGCGCATGCCATGAACGACATGGGTGGCGAGGGTGAATCCCTGTGGAACGAGGAGGATGGTTTCTTTTACGACAACCTTCATCTGCCCGATGGAGCCATTGTCCCACTGAAAGTACGCTCGATGGTCGGTTTGATCCCGCTCTTCGCCGTCGAGACGCTGGAGGTCGGCGATCTCTTCAAACTCCCTGGGTTTGCCCGACGGTTGAACTGGTTCGTTCAGCATCGGCCCAACCTGTCGAACAACGTCACATGCCACGGGATAGCCGGGGCGTGCGAAAGGCGGATCCTCTCAATCGCGACGCCCGAGCAGCTCCGGCGGATCCTGGAGCGCATGCTAAGCGAGCAGGAGTTTCTGGGCCCTTACGGGATACGGGCGCTCTCTCGATACCACAAGGACCATCCCTACGTGCTGGATGTCAACGGCTCGCAGCATCGCGTCGATTACGAGCCGGGCGAATCCACGACCGGCTTGTTCGGCG
The DNA here is from genome assembly GCA_963827655.1 of uncultured Acidobacteriota bacterium. Lineage (GTDB taxonomy): Bacteria > Acidobacteriota > UBA6911 > UBA6911 > UBA6911 > CAWHCF01. The sequence goes on along the minus strand of CAWHCF010000013.1, from coordinate 103,224 downwards.
GCAACTCGAACTGGCGGGGCCCCATCTGGATGCCTGTCAACTTCCTCATGATCGAAGCTCTCCAGAAGTTCCACCACTTTTTCGGGGATGATTTCAAGATCGAATGTCCGACGGGTTCGGGCCAGATGAAAACGCTCTGGGAGGTAGCTCTCGATCTTTCAAACCGGCTCATCGCCATTTTTCTCAAGGATGGCGAGGGCCGCCGCCCCGTGTTTGGCCGCGAGGAGAAGCTTCAAAAAGACCCACACTGGAACAACTACATCCTATTTCACGAATACTTCCATGGCGACGAGGGCTCTGGCGTCGGAGCGAGTCACCAGACTGGCTGGACCGGACTCATTGCCAAGCTCTTGCAACAGATAGGAGAATACGGCGGACGATTGCTCAAGACCAGGTTCGGGAGTCCTCGAACCTGCGGGACGATAGGTCTCGAAGGGATCAAGACTGACACGAGAGGCTCTATGCGGACGGTCGACGAATCGAGGAAAAGGATTTCGAATCCGTTGCCTCACCTCAAGGGCCTGGTTCCAAAACGGTCGAAACCTCACGATGGGAGACCTGGCTCATGTCTGACAGGGCAATCATGACGGGTCCCGCGCGCGGCAAGACTCGGCAACCTGCTGTCGGTAGGTTATGTACCTCAAAGATCCCCTCTACCCGCGCATCGCGCGCGCAGTGGCAACGATCCTTGAGCGTGGAAAGGTCGTGGCACCAGTTGACGTGCTGGTCGCGATGGGGCTGCTGAAGGCCGAGCACCTCGAGGACTGGCGGCTAGGTCGGGTGCCCTACTTGGAGCGGGTCATCCACTGCAACCTTGCGCGCCTCTCGCGATTATTGCGGATCCTCCGGTTCCACGCACACGAGCTCAAGCTCGTGCCCTCCGGCACCGTTTATATGCGCTGGGGCAAGGGACCGAAGCAGCGGCTCCGTTTCACGAAGTCCGGGGACCCGAACCTTGAGGAAGCATACGGGCGGCACTTCGTGTGGCCGGGAAAGGGTCCGTTCCCCCGGCCCACGCCGAAGGAAGCGAGCGAATGAACCGCCCAGCGCGTCGACACCAAAAACTGCGTGTCGCCCGCCGTCGGATGAGCCGCTGCAACCTTCTTCGTCGCCGGAGACGATCTTAAAGATGGTGCCAGGACGATGCCGAGCGCGCGGGACACGCATTTCAGATTTGCTGTCGCTCTCTTGGCAACCGCACTCTGACAGGATGAATATGGAACACGAATTGGCGCTTCGGATCGTCCTGGAGAAACCGCCCGCCGGCGTGGACTTCGGTTTGCAAAAGGGCCGGGGCTCCGCTTATGAGACCATCCAGAAGCAACGATCACAAGCCAAAGATCTGTACTTCGAATTCACCGTACGACGTAAAAGCCGGCAGCAAGGCTGTCATGCCGACTTTTCTTGGCCCACTCGTACAGGGTCCACCTGGATGAACGATTCGTCTACATCGACGTTGGCACCTGTGCGGGCCAAACCGACTCATGCTGGAGTCGCCGGCTGAAGATCCCACTCAGCGGTATTACTTGGGGGATGATCGATCGATTGGTGAATGATTCCAAAGCCGTACTCGAAGCTCGGGTCCCCGGCACCGGAAGGGACGGTGGACCAACCTGTGGAACGGTGAAGCCCTTCAGTGGATGGAAATTGGGACGCTCGACGGAACCGCCCCAGGGGCCGTCGTCCTTTTCATGATCGAGAAAGCTAGAACTTCCAGCGCGTGGCGGCAGCTTCGAAATCACCCTTGACGTCGTCTTCGTGACTCGCGCCAATGAAACCGAACACGACCGAGGGCTTCACGACATAAACGGGACCAAGGCTCGTATCCAGAGGCATTCCATACTTGGCCTTGTATAATTTGGAAAGGCGCTTGATCAATGCTTTGTCCCGCGTTTCCGACGCAGTTCCTTCGACGACGAGCGCGTCATCGGTGGATTGAACGCTCACCGCACACCTCGGATTTCTCTGAAGATTTTTCGACTTCCGCGATTGCCGCCCCGTGCTGAAGTACAGCGCGTCTTCGACCCATATTCCCCAAACCACCATTGCGTGCGGTCGGCCGTCCTGGCGAACCGTGGACAGCCAGTAGTACGGCGTTTTTGACAGGCGTTCCCTGGCCCACTTCCACGGCAGCAGTCCTTTACCGCTGTTCTCGTCCAGAATGCCATACTCAGGCATGTGGGGCCGACTGGCTTTAGGTTTCCGGGGCATCTTCTAATTCCCTTTTTAGCCGGCGGCATCTTACATCGAATTGGTGGAAGCGACCGAATGATCAGATTTCTCTCGCGTGCGGCGGCGCCTCGACGGGAATCAGAGAACTCCACAGGACTGTAGAAGGCCGAAAGCAACGGAACTGTAAAAGACGGATCTATCGGCGTAAGATCACGGCCTGGGACTAAATGTGTCGCTGCTTTCCTATCCGCGTGCCGGAGATTGAGACATTCGCGTGAGCGCTCTGCTGCGAGATCTTCGCTATGGCGCCCGAACTCTGGTCAAGAGTCCGGGGTTTTGCGTGCTAGCGGCTTTGACCCTGGCGGTGGGGATCGGCTCCAACACCGCGATGTTCAGCGTGGTCAACGGCATGTTGCTCCGACCCTTGCCGTTCCCGAATCGGGACCGGCTGGTCCAGGTTTGGGCAACCAACCCGGGCAAGGGCTGGACGCGAGTACCCGTATCGCCGTTGGACTTTCTCCATTGGCGCGAGCACAACACATCCTTTGAACGCCTCACCGCGGCGCGCTTCTGGTTCTACACACTGGCCGGACCAGGCAATCCTGAACAGCTTCACGGCATGCGCGTCTCGCCCGGTTTTTTCGCGTTGCTCGGGATTCAACCCGCGCTGGGCCGCGATTTTCGTTCCGAAGAGGAGCAGCCCGGCCGCGACCGCGTCGTAATCCTGACTGACGGTTTTTGGCGGCGACGCTTTGCCGCCGACCCCGCGGTCATCGGCAGGACCGTCTCCATAGATGCCGAGCCGTTCACGGTCGTCGGCGTCTTGCCGCCGGATTTCTGGTTTTATCCGATCCTGGGCAAGAATGTCGAGATCTGGATGCCCTTTGCCTTCACGCCCTCCCAGTTGAACCGCGACGCGCGCTCGATTATCGTCCACGGCCTCCTCAAGCCCGGCGTACCGATCGAGCGAGCCCGCGCGGAAATGGCCGCCATCGCCGGGAGCCTGGAGCAGCAATACCCCAAAGAGAACAAGGGATGGGGAACCCTGGTCGTCGCCGACATCATTTCCAAGGAAGAGATCCGGCCGAAGATTCTGCTGCTGTTTGCGGCCGTCGGCTTTGTTCTCTTGATCGCCTGCGCCAACGTGGCGAATCTGACACTGGCCCGGGCCGTGCGCCGGCGGCAGGAAATCGCGCTGCGGGCGGCGCTCGGCGCAAGCCGTGCGAACCTTATCCGTCAACTACTGGTGGAGAGCCTCCTGCTCGGCGTCATCGGCTGTGTTGGTGGGCTGGTTTTGGGAGTCCTCTGCCTGCAACTTCTGGTGACGGTCTTGACCCCCCGGCTCGAGGCGTTCTTCTATGGCGGCATCGAGACGCTCCGGTTGGACGCCAGGGTGTTTGCCTTCAGCCTCGGGGCCTCTCTACTATCCGGGGTTCTGTTGGGTCTGCTTCCGGCCTTGCAGGCATCCCGCCCGAACCTGGGCGAGACGCTGAAGGCGAGTGGACGAGGTTCCAGCGGCGGCGCCAAGGGACGCCGGATGCGGGACGTCCTCATGGTCTCTCAGGTGGCCCTGGCTGTAACGTTATCCATTGGCGCCGGCCTTATGATCCGCAGTCTCTGGACCCTGCAGCAAATCGATCGAGGACTCAACACAGGAAATGTCCTTACCATGCAGATCTGGCCTCCAGAAAAAAAGTATGCCGAGCCGCATGAAGTCGCGAACTTTTACCGGCGGATCGTCGAGGGGCTAGAAAACTTGCCCGGGACAACTTCCAGCAATGCGATCAACTTTCTTCATCTCAGCGAGGTTGGTATCGGTTGGACGTTCACCATCGAAGGCAAGCCGATTCCGCTTCCGGAAGGAAGGCCGGGCGCGCTCTACTATGTCGTTACGCCGGGATACTTGCAGTCCATGCAGATCCCCCTCCTGAGAGGGCGATATCTGACGGCCTGGGATTCAGCCGAAGCCCCTGCCGTCGCAGTGATTGATGAAAAGCTGGCCCGGCGCTATTGGCCGGGCGAGGAGCCGATTGGAAAGCGGTTCCGGTTCGACCCGCTCGACTCGGAGAGCCCCTGGCACGCCCACTTGAAGCACGCCTGGATTACGGTAGTCGGCGTGGTCGGCACGATCCGCGGAGACGGACTCTGGGAAGAAGGATCTCCGGTCCTCTATCTTCCCTATCAACAAAGTCCTTCTCGGATGATGCACCTGGTGGTCCGCACCGCGCGTGACCCCCTGGGCCTGGCAAGCGCAGTCCAACGCAAAGTATGGGAGGTTGATCCCGACCAGCCCGTATCTTTTGTTCGAACCATGGAAGAGGTGCCGGCCTGGGCTCTCTCGGAGCGTCGCCTGATGATGCAGCTGCTGACAGCGTTCGCCGCGCTGGCGACCTTGCTCTCCGCCACCGGCATCTACGGCGTGATCTCCTACACGGTGAGCCAGCGGACTCAGGAAGTCGGCGTCCGCATGGCGTTGGGGGCGCGGCCGGGCCAGGTCACCACAATGGTGGTGGCGCAAGGCTTGAAGTTGACTTCGATCGGCGTTGCGCTCGGGATCGCGGGGGCTGTGGCGCTGACGCGGTTCCTTTCCAGCCAGCTCTATGGTGTGACCGCGACGGATCCGAGGACTCTTGGGGCAGTGTCTCTGTGCCTACTCCTCGTGGCCCTGCTCGCTTGCTACGGTCCGGCCCGCCGTGCCAGCCGTGTCGATCCGATGACCGCGCTCCGTCACGAATAGTGTCTTATGCACGATTCTTGGTGTCTTGGTGTCCTCGTGGTATTTGTTTTCGTCACCACAAAGACACGAAGACACGAAGAAATGCGCAAAGATGAAAGGCCCTTCGCCCATGAGCCGATTAACCTGGGAGCTGCTTCATGAATCAGCTACCTTTAGCCTCCAACGTGCCGGGCGTTTCCTGACCGCCGTGCTCGCAGGAGAGCAGCTCGTTCTCAGCACGTCCGTCCGCAACGGCGGACAGACGAATCAGGTCCGATATCTGGCAAACCACCAGAGTTGTGAAGCCACACAGCATCACGAGCGCCACGAACTCATCCACGCCCACGGCCAGGAGGCCTATCACGACGTGGTTTGCGCCGAGATGGCCCTGCCCCCGGGCGAAGTGGCGCTGATGGGAACCGCGGCGAACATGAACTATGCCACGGTCGTAACCTGCGAAGACGACGGCGTCGAAGTAACGGCAGTGGTAACCGCCGGTGTCCAGGGCAACGCCGCCTGCGCGGGCGATCCCGCCGTCTGGCGCGAAGGTCAAAAGGGCTGGGAGAAGCTCGACGGGACGATCAACACCATGCTCCTGATCAACCGTCCGCTGGCCGAGCCCGCCATGGCGCGGGCTGTTGTTACCATGACCGAAGCCAAGGCCGCGACGCTGCAACGGCTCTCCGTGCGCAGTCTCTATTCAGGCGATCTGGCCACGGGAACGGGCACGGACCAGTTTGCGATCGCGGCGCCGCTTTACGGTGAGTATCGCCTTACCTCAGCCAGCCCCCACGTAAAACTGGGCGAATTGATCGGGCGGTCGGTTCGGGACGCAACTCTCGAGGCGCTGCGCTGGCAAAACGGGCTCGAACCCAGTTTTGGCCGGAGCATCTTCTCGGCGCTCGTGCGCTTCGGATTAGACGAAGACACGTTCTTCGATGACATCGCCCCCATGCTGGGCGAGAGGGACCTGGATCTGTTGCGCAAGAACAGCAAGTCGGTGTTCTACGAGCCGCTCGTCGGAGGGGCTGCCTATGCCATCGCAGCCGTACTCGATCGTGTGCGCTACGGAACCCTTCCGCCAGGCGCGGCACGAGAAGTCCTGCGGCAGCAGGCGGCAACGATGTCCGCCAGCCTCTCGGCCCGTCCTTATCTGTGGGAGGAATTTCGCGCGCAGCTTACCGATACCGATCCGATGCGACTGGTGCTTCATGCCATAGCGCTCGGCTGGGCGGCAAAGTGGCGACCATGAACTTGATGCCCAATCCCTGGTTTCTCGGGGCCGGCGTGCTTCTGGACCTGGCCCTGGGGGATCCGACTTACGCCGCGCATCCGGTTCGTCTGATGGGCTCGACCCTGACCGGCTTCGAGAGGCTATTGCGGCGGATCGGTCTCGACGGCTACCTGGGGGGCATCCTGCTCTTTCTACTACTGGCGGCCCTTTGGGTAGGCGGCACCTGGGCGCTTTTCGCGCGCCTGCACGGCATGGCTGCGGCGGCCATTCACATTTTCCTGATCTACAGTCTGCTCGCGCTGCGCGATCTCCTGCGTCACGGATGGGCTGTCGAAAGAGCAGCCCAGCGTGGAGATACGGCCAACGCACGCCTTGCCATCGCCAAACTGGTCGGACGCGATACGTCGAAGCTGGATGCTGCCGCCTGCCGCCGGGCGGCGATCGAGAGTTTGAGCGAGAGCCTCACCGATGGTTTCCTCAGCCCCATATTCTGGTACGCGCTCGGCGGCCTGCCGGGACTGGTCCTGTTCAAGGTCGTCAGCACCATGGATTCGATGGTCGGCTACAAAACGCCCCGATACTCTCGTTTTGGATGGTGCGGCGCTCGAACCGATGACCTCATGAATTGGACTCCCGCCCGCATGAGCTGGCTGCTGCTCGGAGCAAGCGCTCTCTTTATTCCCCGATGTTCGGCCCGCAAAGGCTGGCGCATCGGTTGGGAACAACACGCCGTGGTCCCGGGGCCTAACGCCGGCTGGAGCGAAGCCACGACTGCCGGGGCGATTCAGCGCCGGCTGGTTGGTCCGATCTGGGCCGACGGGCGGCTCGTGACCGAGATCTGGCTGGGAGATCCTTCCGACCCTCCGGCCGGCGCAAGAGGGCGACTTCCCGCGAGCCGCATTGCTTGTGCTGACGACCGGCCTCCTGGGCGCCTCGCTTGCAATTGCCGGATTGCTTCTGGCATACTGAAAATCTCTCTCAGGTGCCGATTTCGAGGGCATAACAGGGAAGTCCGGTGAAAAACCGGCGCGGTCCCGCCACTGTGAGTGAGGGTTCGCCGTTTCACTACCAGCCACTCGACTTTCCAAAGATGTCGGGGAAGGCGAAGCGGTAAGACAGCGAAAATGCTGCCCCCTCCAAGCCAGGAGACCTACCTGAGATCCAACGACGGCTGACTTTCTGCGGAGAACGGAAAGAACGCGATCGCTCTCTCCAGCCTTCCGCCCCAACCCGAGTTCGTTGAAAGTCTGTCGCCGATTCAAGGAGGGCAGTACCATGAGCATTGCCACTACACGTGGTGACGGCGGCCAGACGAGTCTTGCCGGGGGAATCCGGGTTTCGAAGTCTTCCGCAAGGGTCGAGGCCTACGGCTCGGTGGACGAGTTGAACTCGGCGCTCGGCCTGGCGCGTTCGATGTGCGAGGATCCGGACCTTCGCGAGCGGACCGAACTGATTCAGCGTGAACTCTTCCGGGTCGGATCCGCCCTGGCGACGCCGCCTGAAAGCCGCAAAGGTCAAGCGCCGGTTACGCTCGAGATGGTCGACGCCTTGACCCGCCAGGTGCACGAAATCGAAGCCATGGAAGGCCTTCTTTCGGATTGGTCCGTGCCGGGCGGGCATAAGGCAGGCGCAGCCTATGACCTGGCGCGCGCGATCTGCCGCCGCGCGGAACGCTGTGTCGTTCGACTGGTGGAAGCGGGCGAAACCGTCGAACCCAGCATCCTGGCTTACCTGAACCGTCTGTCCGACCTGCTCTGGCTCTTTGGAAGGAAACTGGAGGTCGCGGCCGGTGTCAGCAGCTCACTCCGCCAGCTGAATGACAAGGAAGGTCCACGATGGTCGAGAGCGTGGTAACCCAGGGGAGCTCCAAATGCCGCCGATAGCCCCACCTTCTCCACGTTTCGATGAGATTGTCCGGCACCCGGACGATTCGTTGACGGCCTATAGCTACTTTGCGCCGTCCGAACCCACCATGCTGGATCTGGTCGAGGAACTGTTCGTTCACAACTGGCGGCGCATCGTGGTCGGCCCCTGTCTCGAGGGCGCAGTTTTCGAGGTTTGTTTCAAGGAAGCTCCGGAGGTGAGAATCTCGGATGGCTACCTGACCGTCGATCTCGGGTCGTGGCACTTTCACCTGTGCATTTCCCAGCATAAAGGAAGCGCCTCGGAAGAGCTTCGAAGGATGCGGCCGGTGGCAAAGATCGCGTTCTTCGAGCGGCGCGGTTCCGGGTGTGGCGGAGGACGAAGCTGGGGACTGCGTCTGTGGAACGGATATGGCGAACAGATGACAACGGTATTTCTGCCCAATCCGGCGCTGACCGATGACATGAAGCCGCTGAAGAACGCGGACTGGAGCCGTCTGGATCTTTACTATCGCCTTCGCGAGAAGTTTCTGGGCGAACCGGTGCCCGCAGACTTTGAGACCAGCGGCCAACCTTCCGCTTCCTGCTTCTTAGTGTTTCTTCGTGTCTTTGTGTCCTGGTGGTATTTGTTTCGCACCGTTAACCACAAAGACACCAAGGCACGAAGAAACAGCAAGGATCGACGAGATGCACTCCCGCAGTCTCGCTGGTGTATGGCCGTCTTTGGTATTAATGGCGTTGACGGGAATCGTTGCCGGCGCCGTGCAGCACTTCGCCTCGCCCGTCGGGGGAATCCGGGCGGCCTGGCAGAGCGATTGGCCCGGCAGCCCCGCTATTCGAACCGGCGGCCAGGAGTATCCGCGCGAGGCCATCGACAGTGACGCCTTCACCGTCAGCGTTCCCGGACCCGCGCGACGCATAGTCTCGCAATACTGGTCGATTGACGATTACGTCTACAGCGTCGCCCCGCCGGAGCACGTGATCGCGGTAAGCGAAACCGCCTATCTTCCCAGCATCAGCAACGTTTATCACCACGTTCAACGGTTCCGGCCCGCGATTGCCACGGATCTGGAACGAGTCCTCCGGCTCAGTCCGGATCTGCTGATCGTATCCAACAGTTCCCGCGCGGATTACTGTGCGATCGTGCGTTCGGCCGGGATGCCAATCTACCGCGCATTCACGATGTTCACGACACTCGAAGAACTGGCGGAGACGATTCGTCTGACCGGGTACCTGACAGGAGAGGACCTCACTGCAGATGCGGAAGTAAAACGCTTCTGGGCCGCCATCGAGGCCGCGAAAGCCAGGCGGCCGCCGAACGCGCCTCGGCCGCGTATCCTGGGGATCTCCGGACATTACGGCTGGGGCAGCCAGACGGTCTTCGACGAGATCGTTCGCACACTGGGCGCCATCAATGTGGCCGCGGAAGGCGGGCTCACAGGCTCCCACGCCGTCAATAGCGAACAGATCGTCCGGTGGAATCCGGAGTGGATCGTATCGGGAGCCGACCCGGGCCGCGAACAAGAAGTCCGGGCCCGGCTGCTCGCAGATCCGGCAATCGCGCTCACTCAGGCCGCGCGCGAAGGTCACATTCTCGTCTTCGAAAACCGCGTCCTGCTTCCCCTGTCGCCATTCACGACCCGCCTGGTCGCCGCGCTGGCGGAGGCTCTCTATGGATAGGCACGTACGCCTGGGGGTCTTCTACGCTGCGCTTCTGCCACTCCTGTTCCTGAGCCTTCTCACCGCGATCGCAATCGGCAGCACGCCGATTTCATGGCGCACCATTCTGCAGGTGGGCGGGCTGAACCTCCTGCCCACCGGGTGGATCGACCCGCACGGCGTCACGCCAGCCGATATCGTGGTGGTATGGCAGATTCGAGTCCCGCGTGTGCTGGTGGCAGCCTTCGTGGGAATGGGGCTGGCGACCGGCGGAACCGTCATGCAGGCTCTGTTCCGCAATCCGCTGGCGGAGCCCGGCCTGGTCGGCGCCGGCTCCGGCGCGGTGCTGGGAGCCGTCATCTCCTTCGTGACCGGCTGGAGCGCACGGATCGTGTCGTGTCGCTGCCGCTCGCAGCCATGGTGGGGGCGTTGGTCGCATCTGGTTCTCGTGTACGGCATGGCGACCCGCGGAGGCGTTACGGCGGTAGGAACGCTGCTGCTGGCCGGGATTGCTGCCGGCTCTTTGCTCACGGCGGTATCCAGCCTGCTCCTGTCGCTCAATATCGTTAACTGGCAGATTGCTCAGGAAATCGTTTTCTGGATGATGGGGGGACTGGACGCACGCTCGTGGACGCACTTCTGGCTGTGCGCTCCATTTGTCGTGCTCGGTCTCTCGGCCGCGATGCTGCAGGCCCGTGACCTGGACCTGATGCAACAGGGCGAAGAGACCGCCGCTTCCTTCGGAGTGGACGTCGAAGCGTCCAAACGATTCATTACTCTTACGGCGGCCATGCTCACCGGCGCGTGTGTGGCGGTCGCCGGCCTGGTCGGATTCGTCGGGTTGGTCGTGCCCCACGGCGTGCGTCTTCTCGTGGGGCCGTCGAATCGAGCATTGCTTCCGGCGGGCGCGCTTGCGGGCGCGGCCTTCCTGGTCCTCTGCGACCTCGCCGCCCGTACCATCCATCCGCCGGTCGAGATTCGCCTGGGTGTTGTTACCGCGCTTTGCGGAGGTCCCGTCTTCATCGCGCTCCTGATGAGACGCCAGCGCGAGGCCAGCGGCCTATGAACCTGCTCGAGGCCAGCCTGGTCGCCGTCAAGCGCGGCGAACGCTCCATTCTCGAACAGGATCGACCTGCGGATCGGGCCCGGAGAATTGCTGGCAATCGTCGGCCCGAATGGCAGCGGCAAGAGCACATTGCTGCGCGCGCTCGCGGGGATATGGCCGATTTCTGCAGGTTCTATTCTGCTCGACCGGCGGCCGATCGGCAGCCTGTCAAGGCGGGAGATCGCGCGGCGCATCGCCTTCCTTCCGCAAGACGGACGCCTCGACTTTGCTTTCACCGTCGAAGAGGTGGTTGCCATGGGCCGATACCCGCACCGAGGCAGATTCCAGCGTGAAGGCCGGGCCGATCGCGCGGCCATCGAGACGGCTCTGGAGTGTTGCGACATCAGCGCCTTGCGCCACCGCTTCGTCAACACGCTTTCCGGCGGCGAGCGCCAGCGGGTGCTGATCGCTCGCAGTCTGGCGGTCGAGCCTGACTTCGTGTTGCTCGACGAGCCCACGGCCAGTCTGGATGTCGAGCACGCTATGGGCATTCTGGATCTCTGCCGCAAGCTGGTGAGCGCAGGCAGGTCCGTCGCTCTTGCAACCCACGACCTGAACGCTGTGGCCCGTTACGCGTCCCGCGTTGCGCTGATCGAATCCGGTCACATTGCACACTGCGGCGAGCGCGACCGGGTGCTTCTGCCCGAAACGCTGGAGCGCGTGTTCGGCGTGCGCGCCGAGACCCTTTCTACCGCCGGCGGCGAGCCGGTCTACGTTTTTCATCCTCGGAGCGACAAGGCGTGAGCCGGTTGTTTCTTGCGACGACGGCGCTCGCCGGTTCGGTCTTTCGCCGATTTGGCGAACCTTGCTTCACGCGAGGAAAAACCCGGCCACGTCCACGATCACGTGCTCGTGGTCGGCTGTTTTGCTGTTGTTCGAGAATCCGGGGTCTCACAGCGTGTGAGGAAAATGGGGGCGTGGCACGGGTCCATGGCTTAGATATTTTCCAAGAGCTGTGTGGCGACGGGTCATTGACCCGTCGCAAGCAACTTGATCGGAGAGACTTACCATTAGAAGTTCATTGCGCGACTGGGGACCGGACGGGCTTGATAGCCCGTCCGCACAGGTCTCGAATGTTTTGCGACGGTCTCTGATTGAGCCGTGCCACAGACCTATTTTTTCACAGTTCTTACGGCCAGCATACCAATGGCGGCGAATACACGGATGCCTGAATCCGCAGGCCGCATTCGCAATCGGATACGGTCTTCAGAGGCGATGAAAAAGAAACTTCTCTTCATCGGCTGGGTGCTTGTGACACTGGCGGCTTTCGGGCAGCCGATGCGGATCGTTTCGACTTCTCCCAGCATTACCGAAACCCTGTTCGCCCTTGGAGTGGGGAACCACGTCGTTGGCGTGTCGACCTATTGCCGCTACCCGCCGGAAGTTTCGCGCCTGCCGAAAGTCGGAACCTATGCCAGGCCCGATCCGGAAAAGATCGCTCTGCTACGGCCGGATCTGGCCATCATTCATTCCGGGTCCGCCACGCTTTCCGGCCGACTGACAGCGCTGGGTATTCGATTCGTCGAGGTAAATCAAACCTCTCTCTCCGAGGTGTACGTCGGCATTCGGGAGATCGGGCGGGCGGCGGGCGCGACGGTTCAGGCGGAGCGACTGGTTCAGAACATCCGCTCCCGGCTGGATGCCATCCAGGGCGAGGCGCAAGGCGCTCGAAAGCCTTCAGTGCTGCTCCTGGTCGGCAAAGACCCGGGCCGGCTGACAAACATGATTGGCGCCGGACCCACGGCCTATCTGGGAGAGCTTCTGGAAATTGCCGGAGGCCGCAACATCCTGGCTGACTCGAATCTGATTCCCTACCCGCGCATCTCGCTCGAGACCGTGGTCCGGCTCGATCCGGATCTGATCCTCGACGCCTCGGGAATGGGCGACCTCAAGCAAGACGCGCAGATGATGCAGGAGCGCATGAGGGAACCATGGCTGCAGCATAAGGAGCTGAGCGCCGTGCGTAACGGTCGAGTGGTTGCCATTACGTCCGAGGCGCTGGTGGTGCCCGGCCCTCGCGTAGTTGACGCAGTGGAGTTGATGAGGAAGCCTATTCGGGAGAGTGGCGGGCGATGACCGCCTTGATGGAGGTCAGGGACGTCGGGTTCCGCTACGCCTCGCGGGTCATCCTGAAATCCGTGCAACTCGCGGCCGCGCCCGGAGAATTCCTGGTGCTGCTCGGGCTGAACGGAGCCGGAAAGAGCACGCTCCTCGATATCATCGCGGGTCTTCGCATCCCCGGTTCAGGATCGGTGAAGCTGGACGGGCGGCATTTGTCGGAATTGTCCGCGCGCGACCGATCCCATTGGATCAGCCATCTGCCGCAGGGAGTCAGGAATGAGCTTCCCTTCACCGTGGAGCAGGTTGTCCTGATGGGCCGATACCCGCACGCGGATCGATGGTTCGAGTCGGACGACGACAGGTCGCATGCGGACGACGCCATGCTGAAGATGGGATGCCTCGCGTTCAAACACCGACTCTACTCGTCTCTGAGCGGCGGAGAAAAGCAACGGGTTCTCCTGGCTGCCTGCCTGGCGCAAGGCCCCAGAATTCTGCTATTCGATGAGCCATCCACCTACCTGGACGTCGATCAACAGCTGCAGTGCTTCTCGACGCTGGCAACCGTCGCACGGGACGGCGCTCTTTGCATCGCCGTCACTCATGACCTGAATCTGGCGCTTGCCCACTGCACGCGTTTATTGGTGCTGCACGACGGCCGCATCGCGGCAGACGTTCCCGTGGAACAGGCGGCCCGCGAACCGGCGTGGCTCGAGTATCTTTCACCCCGGCTCAAGCTGGCCCGGACGCCGGAAGGAAGGCCGTGGGTGTTATATCAATGAGAGTGCCTCAGGCGACGGGCTGGATCGTCGGATGCAGCGCAGCCTTCCTGCTGGCGGCCGTCCTGTTACCCTGGGTCGGACCGGGCACCATTACCATCCAGCGCGTCCTGGCCCGGCAGGTCCCCGACTATCCGATCCTGATTGAGCTTCGGCTCTCACGAACGCTTCTCGGTCTGCTCGCCGGGGGCGCGCTTTCCGTGACCGGAAGCCTTTTCCAGGCCATGCTCCGCGAGTCGCTGGCCACCCCGTACACTCTCGGCGTTTCCGCGGGGGCGGCGCTCGGGGCCGTCCTCACCCTGGCGCTCAACCTGGACCGGATTCTGGGTTTTCCCGCTTCCTGGGCCGGAGCACTGGCGGGCGCGGCGGCCGTACTTGCCATTGTGGCCGGGGCTTCGTTCAAGGGCGGCCAGCTGTCCGGGGTCCGCTTGCTTCTTTCCGGCGTTTCGCTCAATAGCATCTGTTCCGCATTCATATTGCTGATTTACAGCGTCGTTCCCGAGCGCCGTTCGTTCTCGATCACGCAATGGTTGCTGGGGAGCGTCGATTCGGTTAGCTACCGCGCGCTGTTGGTCTTTGCCGCCACGGTCGTCGCCGCCTCGGCGATTCTTATTCTCCGCGCTCGGGACTGGAACCTGATGGCGGTGGGGGAGTCCTGGGCCGCTGCCCGTGGTGTCGACGTCCGGCGGGTCATGAGCACGGGCTATCTCTGCGGTTCGGTCTTGACCGCCGGGGCTATCGCATTGACGGGGCCGATCGGCTTCGTCGGACTGATTGTTCCCCACCTGGTGCGCTCGCGGATCAGCCCGGATAATCGCATCCTCATGCCCTGCTCTTTTCTGCTCGGCGGCGTGCTGCTGGCCTGTTGCGATACCATCGGCCGCGTGGTCCTGGTACCGGCCGAACTGCCCGCCGGCGCAGTTCTGGCAATCATCGGCGGACCTTACCTGGTCTGGCTGGTCCGCAAGAGGTTCTAGCCGTTCGAAATTCGCGCCCCAATCGGAACAAGGGAGCATTGCAACGATGACCGGGCCCCGCGCCAAGCCGATTTTCGTGGGTGGCACTTCTTCTCATTCAGGGAAAAGCTGGATGGCCACGGCGATCTGCGCCTGGCTGCGCCGGCGCGGCGTTCGCGTGGCCCCCTTCAAAGCCCAGAACATGTCCAACAATTCCTACCCTTGCCGCGGCGGCGGTGAAATCGGCCGGGCTCAAGCGGCGCAAGCGTGGGCCTGCGGCCTGGAACCGGAACCATCCATGAATCCCATCCTGCTCAAGCCCAACTCGGGCGGAGGGAGCCAGGTCATCGTGAATGGCAAGATCTGGCAGACTCTTCCGGCGCGCGCCTACTACGAGCACTACGACTTCCTGCTGGCCAACGTCATGGAGGCGTACGAAAACCTCGCCGCCCGGTTTGAAGTCGTCGTGGTCGAGGGAGCCGGCAGCGTAACGGAGTTGAACTTGCGCCCGTGGGATCTTGTGAATCTTGGGCTTGTGACCCGCCTCTCCGCTCCCTGGTTGCTGGTGAGCGATATCGAGCGCGGCGGCGTCTTTGCGTCTATCATTGGAACGGTCCATCTGCTCACGCAACCGGAGCGATCGCTGCTTCGCGCCTTCGCACTGAACAAATTCAGAGGCGATCGGTCTTTGTTCGATGAGGGACGTCGCATTCTCGAGGAAAAAACCGCTTGTCCCTGCCTGGGGGTGTTTCCCTTCGCCGAAGACATTCGACTGGATGACGAAGACAGCTTGTCGGTTCCGTCCCACAGCGCCCGAATGGAGCAGCCTGCCGGATGCCGGTGCGCGATTGTTCGCCTCCCCAGGATCTCGAACACGACCGATTTCCGCCTAATGCCTCGGGCACGGTGGTTGGATCGTCCCGTTGACGAAGCCTTCGACTTTATATTCTTGCCCGGAACCAAGAACACGATCGAGGACCTGCTGTGGCTGCAAGAGAGAGGGCTGTCCGATTGGATTCAAACCCAGCACCGAGGCGGCGCGACGATCATCGGAATCTGTGGAGGCCTTCAAATGCTGGGGCATGTCATTGCCGACCCCTACGGAATGGAATCCGGCCGGGTCGAGATCGCCGGCCTTGGCCTGCTTCCGACACGAACAGTCTTGCTCAAGGAAAAGACCACCCGCGTGGTAAACGCCCATACCCCGCAGGGACATTTGTTTTCCGCCTACGAGATTCACATCGGCGAGACCACGCCACGCGCCGACCACGACTCGCCTTTCGCGGTATTGAGCGACGGGCGGGCGGAAGGGTTCCGCCGCGAGCGAGTGATCGGGACTTACCTGCACGGCGCTTTCGAAGATCCGGGAGTCTTGAGGGAGATAGGAATTGTGCCGGCAAGCGCCGACGGTATCGCCACAGACGCAAAGACTGGCTGATTGGTTTGACGCCCACGCCGAGGGATTTGAAGAACTGTTTCTCTAAGGCGCACGTGCAGTGCGGTAGCTTGCTGTTAACCTTACACGCAAGTCGGTGCCAGACCTGATTGGTTATGTCAATCTCGCGCCCATGAGAGCGTCGCAAAGGACATTCAGATCCGGGGGCAAGCGGAGCTGTCTAAGCCCTCCGGTCACGACAGGGCATAAGAGACGTTGCCCGGCTAGGGCATGCCGGATGCGCTATCATTGCTCCGGCGCCCCTTCAGGGCGCATTGACTATAAATCCCTACCGCCAGGGCTGCGCTTCGCTTACCAGGGTAATCTGAGTTCGAGACGTCTCGTGAGGCCGGGACAACAAGAAGCGCAGTTGCTGAGCGCCGAAAGGTGCGGCACTTCCGTGTAAGGTTCAGAGCTTGCTACCGCCCTGGTTCGGCGAAGCGTGAGCTTTCGGCAAGGGTGCGTGCATTGAGCTGACCGCACCTGGTATCGTCGGGTCTTTCGATTGCCGTATTTGTTTGCGAAGACCCACTGTTCACTACGTCGATTTTCTCGCTACTCGCCAGGGTCCCCGAGATACTGTCACATCCTAGTTGACTCACATAAGCATCTTAGGGGATACTTGCTGCCCTAAGGGTGTTATGGGAGCAGATCCGAGCAAGCCGGCCGACCTGTTGCAGGGCACGTTAGAGCTGCTGATTCTCAGAACGCTCGCCACCGGCCAGAAGCACGGGTACGAGATCGCCGAATGGATTCATGTGGCTTCCGCCGAGGCGCTTTCCGTGCAAGAGGGCGCGTTGTATCCGGCGTTGCATCGGCTGGAGCTGCGTGGACTGCTGACGGCGGAATGGGACGTCTCAGCCAACAACCGTCGAGCCAAGTATTACCGGCTCACCGCAAGCGGCCGGAAGCGCCTGAAGGACACGACGGAGTCGTGGCGCCGCACCAGTGTGGCGATAGACCGCGTACTGCAAGGCGCCTGATTGGAGGAGAGGCGTGACTGAGTGGCTGAACAGTCTGCGTCTTCGTCTGTCGGCGCTCCTGCGGCGGCAGTCGGAGCAAGACCTCCAGGACGAAGTGGCGTTTCACCTCGCTATGCGAGAGGATCAGCTTCGTACGTCCGGAGCAATCAATGCTGGTGCCGACGCGCACCGGCGGTTTGGCAACGTCACAAAGGTTCGGGAAGACCTGCGTGAGGCATGGGCGTTCGCCCCGAGAATGAGCACTCTGGTTCAGGATCTCAGGTATGCCGCGCGGACGCTTCGGCGCAGCCGCGGGTTTGCCTTCGTCGTTGTCCTCACACTCGGCCTCGGCATCGGTGCGAACACGGCCTTCTTCAGCATCATCAATGCCGCACTGATTCGCCCGCTCGGATATACCGACGAGGACCGGCTCGTGTCGGTGCAAGAAGGATTTTCAGCAACGTGGCATCGACAGGTTCCCCTTCTCCGCCTTGGATTTCGACGATTTCCGAAGATATCAGCAGTCGTTCGAGAGAGCTGCAGCATATCGGAATGTCCCATTCGAAGTCTCGGGTGGCGATAATCCGGAACGTATAGAAGGCGCGAAGGTCTCCGCCGATCTGTTTCGCACGCTGGGAATTGGGCCGACTGTCGGCCGCTCGTTCTCGATGGCAGAGGATCGTCCCGGCGTGAATGTTGCCATTCTGAGCTGGGGCCTGTGGCAGAGGCGCTATGCCGCCAATCCCTCCATTGTCGGTCAGAGCATACAGCTCGATCGCCAGCCGTACACCGTGATCGGGATCATGCCAGCGACATTTGTGTTTCCGCGGCGTGGTTCTCAATTCAACAGTCAGCCCGCAGATATCTGGGTGCCGATCGCATTTACGGACCGAGAACGCGCTGAACGCGCAAGCATGCACAACAACAGTGTCATCGCGCGACTGAAGGACGGAATCTCGCTCCAGGCGGCTCGGGCGGAGTTGGATGTGCTCGCCGGACAGATCGCTGAGAACTATCCGCCCATGCTCCGCAACGTCGGATTTTCACCGCGACTCGCGGCGCAGCCGCTGCGCGAGGAAATTTCTGGGCAATTCGAAGCGCCGCTGCTGATGCTCATGGCCGCGGTGGGGCTTGTCCTGTTGGTCGCGTGTGCCAATGTCGCAAACCTCATTCTGAGTCGTGTCGCCGGTCGGTCGCGCGAGTTCGCCGTGCGGACGGCGCTCGGCGCTCGCCGGAGTCGGCTCGTCCAGTTGCTCTTGTGCGAGGCGTTGTTGCTTTCCGCGGCCGGAGGTGTGACTGGAATTACAACCGCCTACTGGGCCGTTAAAGCAATTCCGTCGGTCATTGCGCGGACGATTCCGGGCCTTCACGATGTCGCGATCGATCTTCGCGTCCTCGCTTTTACCGGCGTGATGTGTCTCGCCACGGCCGTCATCTTCGCACTCCTTCCGCTGACAACGCTTGGGCCGTGGCAGTCCGGGCAACTCGCTACGCGACGACACGCCCCGAACGACGCTCGCACCCAGGAAGCTTCGTATCCAGCGCGGTTTCGTCGTGTCGACCGTAGGACTCGCGTTCGTGCTCCTGGTAGCAGCGGGGCTCTTCATTCGGAGTTTCGGGACGCTGATGTCAACCGATATGGGCTTCCGACCGGCGCAGGTGGTCGCCGCGTCGATGACGCTGCCGCGAACGTTCTACGCAACGGCAACCAGCGTGCGCACGTTTCATGAGTCGCTCTACCGGAGCCTGTTGGCTCTCCCAGGGGTGCGATCCGTGGCCTTGGCCACGGATCTTCCGCTGACGACGTACGAGCGACGCGCGTTTACACCCGAAGGCGCGAACATTCCCGACGGCGCGCAGCCGACGACGCACCTGACGTGGGTGCATGGCCCATACTTCGAGACCCTTGGAATGACGCTCAGACGAGGCCGATTCTTTAACAACGACGAGCACGGACAAAACCGCAGGGTCGTGATCATCAACGAGAAGCTGGCTGATCTGTTCTGGCCGGGACAGGATCCGGTCGGCAGGAGATTGAAGTGGGGGATCGCTGCGAGCCAGACTCCGTGGCTGACGGTTGTCGGCGTCGCAGGTAATGTTGCTGATGGTCCGATCGGCGCAGAGCCGGGGATCCACGCGTACGAGCCGTTCCGGCAGTTTCCCGATTTCTTTCTCAATGGCGCCGTGAATCAGTTCGGCCGTGACGTGAAAGCAGCCGTCCTTGTTCAGGGTGAACCGCGCGCACTGGTAGCACTGATTCGGCAGGCGATTTCCAATCTCGATCGAGACTTGGCGATACAGCACATCGAGCTGATGGACCAACAGGTCAGCGATATTGTCGCGCCTCAACGCTTCAGTACGCTGCTCGTAGGAGCGTTCGCCGCGGTCGCGTTGTTCCTCGCTTCGATCGGTCTCTACGGCCTCCTTGCATTCACGATCACGCAGCGGACCAGGGAGATCGCCGTGCGGCTGGCCCTCGGTGCCGAGCGGCGCACGGTAATGCGAATGATCGTGGCACAGGGCGCACAACTAGTCGCGCTGGGCCTCGCGGCCGGCCTTGTCGTCTCCCTCGGCCTCACCCGGTTCGTGGCCTCGCTGCTCTATCAAACGAACCAGTACGACCTCGTCACCTTTGTCACCGTTCCGGCGGTACTGGCTGCGGCTGCGCTCATCGCCTGCGTAATACCGGCTTGGCGGGCAGCGCGCGTCGAACCGCTCACGGCGCTGCGCGCGGAATAGTTCGGGAGGTTTGACATTGGACGCTCCGGCGGCTCTCTCCGGCTCTGTCCAGCACTCCCGGCAACAACCGACCGCTCCTGCCGCCGCCTTCCCGCCTCCCCAACGCGGCCGACTGAGGGCTCCTGTTTCGAATTGAGCAAGAAATTATCCAGCGGCAGCAGTAGTATAAGCGGGTGATTCGCGACGATATGTTACGCGTCTTCAGGTCGTTCGAGTCCGAAGGGCTGGAATATGTCCTGATAGGCGCCACGGCGATGGGCTTTCATGGACTGATTCGTGCGACTGAGGATGTCGACCTGTTGATTCGAGCGACAGAGGCAAACATCGAGCGACTCCGGAGGGCATTC
The DNA here is from genome assembly GCA_963827655.1 of uncultured Acidobacteriota bacterium. Classification (GTDB taxonomy): domain Bacteria; phylum Acidobacteriota; class UBA6911; order UBA6911; family UBA6911; genus CAWHCF01. The sequence continues at coordinate 83,200 of CAWHCF010000013.1, read as the reverse complement.
CGAAAAGCCTATGCCGATGATCCGCACATTGACGAGATCAAGGCGGTGGACCTGATGGGAGACTATCCTGCCCTGCGCTATTACCCTCCAAGCGGCGATCTCTTTTTCGATGTAATGACTCGTCTCGGCGAAGCCGCGAACTTCGATACCGTCGACGCCGAGGTCAAGGATGTGGAGGGCATTCGCGTGCGCATCGCTACGCCTAAAGCGCTTTACCGGCTAAAGAAAGATACGGTCCGCCCCCTTGATCGGCAAGATGCCGCGGCGTTGCGCGCGCGGTTCGACTTGAGTGACGACGAGGAGCCCCAATAAGCGAGCATGCCAGTCGAAAAGTTCCATTCTGTTGAGGAAATGAACGCGGCGTCCGTCCGAGCGACGCCAACTGAAGACTCGTTCGCCCGTTTCCTGCGTCACTGTGCGCGTTATTTTAGGGTTCGAAAGCGGATCTACCCTCGGGGTGTTTTCAGATTCCGGAGTCTGCAAGAGGCTCAAGACGCCCGGAAGCGAGTCGCAGAGAATAAGTGAGAGGAAGGTGTTTATTCTTGGCGTTTCTTCGCGTCTTGGCGTCTTGATGGTATTTGTTTCGCAGCGCTAACCACGGAGACGCGAGCAAACACCACCAATTCTCCCCTCGCCCCACCCGTTCCCAACCAAAAATTCGCTTGCTTCTCGCACGTCGCCTCTCCCATTATCAAACCAACAACTCTTCCTTCAGGAGGACCCCCATGTCACTCGAAGCGATGTCCCGTAACCGCGTCTGGTTGCCGGCAACGGCTCTGATCCTGCTCCTTGGCGTTCCCAGCCTGAATGCCCAGGTTGCAGGCACGATCAGCGGTTTCGTTCGCGACCCTACCGGCGCAGCGCTGCCCGGCGCGACCGTAACGGCTGTTTCCATCGAACAACAACTGACCCGCTCAGTGCTGTCGGACGACACCGGCTTCTACAACCTCCTCGCCATGCCCCCTGGGACCTATCAGATTTCCGCCCAGGCGCCCGGGTTCGAAAAACAAGTGCAGACCGGCGTCCGGCTGACGGTGAGCGAAAACCTGCGCCTGGACCTCGGGCTGAAGGTGGGAGCTGTACAAACCGAGGTGACCGTCACCAGCCAGGCCACGCTCGTGAACACGACGAACCAGTCGCTCTCCGGCCTGGTGGACGACCGACGGGTTCAAGACCTTCCGCTTAACGGGCGCAACGTGGTCGCCCTGGCGGGCATCGTCCCGGGGGTCACCGAGATCTTCGCCCCGCAGGAAATGGGCGACACGCGAAACGGGCCGACCATGAGCGTTAACGGCGGCCGCGCGGTGAACAATAATTTCACCTTCAACGGGGCGAATTTCATCCACTTCGGCCAGACCACAGGGATGAACTATCCGCCGCCCGATGCCGTGCAGGAAATTCGCATCCAGACTCACAATTTCGGCGCCGAATACAGCAACAACTCGGGCAGCCAGATGTCGGTAACGTCAAAGTCCGGAACCAACAATTTTCACGGGAGCGCCTGGGAGTTCCTGCGCAACGACGTGCTGAATGCGCGCAGCTTCTTCCAGCCCCGGCGGCCAACGACGCGGCAAAACCAGGCGGGCGCCGCCGGCGGCGGACCGATCCGCAAAGACAAGCTGTTCTTTTTCGGGTATTACCAACGGCTATGGAACCGGAGCGAGGTCGGCTCGTCCCAGGCCTTCGTGCCGACCGAAGCTCAGCGGCGCGGCGACTTTTCAAACTTGCAGACGGCGCTTCGGAATCCCGTGGACGGCCTCACCGGCCAGCCTCTTACCGGCGCCGGCGGCCAGCCATGCGTGGCCGGCAACGTCATCAGCCCGAGCTGCATCAGCCCGGCCGCGCGTACGGTGATGGAGCAGTTCGTTCCGATCTCACCCACCGGCACGGTCTTTCAACTTCGATCGGAGCCCTCCTCCAACTACAGCTTGATGACCCGGATCGATTTCCTGCACAGCCGCAATCACAACATTTTCGGCCACTACTTCCGCGATTTCTACGACCGCAGGTTCACATCGAGCGACTTGCCGGGTTATGTCACCGCCGACCGCGACGTGACGTCCAACAACGCCGGCGTCACCAGCACCTATACCTTCAGCCCGACTTTCCTCAATGAGGCGACTTTCTCCTTCCTTCACGCCGACTCCAACACCGAGCCCGATATCCAGTACGCGCCGCGCAGCCTTGGCATCAACCTGCCGGCCGGGTCAAACGGCGAGGGGCTTACCTTCACGGCGACCGGCCGGTTCAATCTGTCGAATATCAACCCCGTGGGGCAAAATTACCGAAACTGGCACTGGCGCGACTCGATGACCAAGACTTACGGCCGCCACACGTTAAAGTTCGGCTACGAAGGCCACTACGTGGACTGGGTGCTGGACAAGCGGCTGATGCAGGGACGCACCATGGTGTTCAGCGGCGCGCGTACCGGCGACTCGACGGCCGACTTTCTGCTCGGCGCCTTCGACCGGCTGGAGGTGACGTTCGGACAGGGGGGCAGCGATCCGATTGCCTGGAAGCACTTCTGGTACATCCAGGATGAGTTCAAGGTCCACCCCAGGCTGGCACTGACCTTCGGCCTGCGCTACGAGCCCATGTTTCCCTGGGACCAGCAGTACGGCAAGCACACCGCGATCAAGCCGGGCGTTCGCTCCACAGTCAAGCCCGACGCCGTACCCGGCGTGCTGTTTCCGGGCGATCCGGGGCTGCCGGACAACGGAAAGCTGACTTTCAACGACATGAACAACTTCGCGCCGCGCTTCGGATTTGCCTGGGACGTCTTCGGCAATGGGAAAACCAGTGTGCGAGGCGGCTACGGTGTCTTCTTCGATCAGATCAGCGCGAACGTCGTCCACACGGCCGAGGCGCCCTGGCGCGGCGTCGACCTGCTGCGCAACGGCCGCATGGACGACCCGTACACTTCCTTGAACCGGCCGTTCCCGCCCGAGGGGGTTTTGCAGGGGGAGTTCGGCTGCGTGAACATCGCTCAGTTCCCCGGCGTCAACTGCCAGTTCTTCCCTGTGCCGGCCCTGACGGTTTACACGGAGCCTTACTTGCGGACACCGTACACTCATTCGATGAACCTCACGATCCAGCGGCAGATTGCCGGCGACATGATGGTCGAGGCCAGTTACGCCGGCAAGATCTCAACCAAGCTGGAAGGGCACCGTCACTGGAACCCTGCCGTGTTCATGCCCTCTCGCCTCAACGGGGGCCCGCCGACGGCGCAGAACACCAACGACCGCGTGCTCTATCCGGAGACGCTCGGTTTGATCAACACTCAAAGCCGCGTTCTGGGGAACGACTACCGCGCCTGGTACCACAGCCTGCAGGTCGGCGTCGACAAGCGCTTCAGCAGAGGGACCTCCGTGCGGGGATACTATGTATTATCGAAGCTGATCGACAACGTCGTGGCTCCCGAGCCGGGCTTGACCCCCGGCGTGGCCAACCCTTTTAACCTGAATCAGGATCGCGGGCGCGGCAACTTCGATCACCGGCACGTTGTATCGGTTTCCTGGCTTTGGAGCCCGGACGTGAGATTTCAGAACGCCTTCGCCACGGGCGTGCTGGGAGGATGGAGCGTGTCGGGAATCCACTTCGTCCAGAGCGGCGCCCCGTCTGAACATAGTGATGGGGACCGATGTCGCGGTCGACGGGACCGGACAGCAAGGCCTGCAGCACGCACAGCTGAGGCCAGGCGTGACTCACGAGGACCTCACCCTGGACCATCAGAATCGGGATGAGTTTCGTGCTCCAGTTCTTCAACACCGGCGCCTACGTTCCGATCGCCCAGATACCGCTGGGCACCTACGGCAATGGGGGGCGGAACACTATCAGCGGGCCGGCGTCGGCCATCTCGAATCTGGCAGTCATGAAAGATTTTCGTGTCACCGAGCCGCTGAAGGTTCAACTCCGCGGCGAATTCTTCAACGCTTTCAACCAGGTGAACTTCCAGGCGCCCGACCGGCAACGAACCTCGGCCAGCTTCGGACGCATCCGCGGCGCCGGTTCCGGGAGAGTCGTCCAGCTGGCGCTAAAATTGATCTGGTAGAGCAGTCACGTTGCCCGACGCGAAATTCTGAGGTAAGGTTCTTCGCGTGAGCCAGCTTCTCAATCGGATTCTGGACCTGGTGGCTCGCGGCGAAATCAGAGTTTCCGAGCATGGGTATGGAGAGCTTGCCGAAGACGAGATTAACGTGCGCGACGTAGTTCAAGGAGTTCGGGCGGGACAATTGATAGAGGAATATCCCGACTATGCTAAAGGACCATGTGTTTTGGTGCTGCAGAGGGATAGGCAAGGAAAAGCAATTCACGTAGTATGGGGAATTCCGCGTGGATCCGATGGGCCGGCTGTCGTGGTTACTGGCTATCGTCCTGATCCGAGCCGGTGGATCGATAACTTCACGAGGAAAACGTGATGGCCAGACGAAAGAAGAAGTATGTTCACGAGGGTAACTTCGTTGCCGAAGTAGAGGTCGACCTCCTTGATACGGAGAGCGGATGGTCGCCTTACATTTCATTGGAAGATGCATACAAATTAGATGATGTCCGAGAGGCATTGCGGCGAGGAGATCTGAGGAGAGCATCGCAGTTCGCCCGCATCTTCTCGCTCACTCCCGTGGATATTTGATCGACGCCCGGTTTTCAAGAGCAATGGTCCATCGGATCTCACCACTGGCAGCACTACTTCTGTTCCCCGCCGCCTGGGCGCAAGAACGCCCTGTCTCGTTTTCCCGCGATATCGCCCCGATCCTGAATCAAAAGTGCCTCCAGTGTCACGGATCAGCGCTGCAGATGGGGGCGTTGGACCTCTCCACGCGTGAGAAAGCGTTGAAGGGAGGCCAGGCTGGTCCCGCGTTGACCCCTGGGAATGCGGCGGGCAGCCTGATGTACCGCAGAGTGACCGGGGAGGATCGGCCGCAAATGCCCTTCGGCGGCGAGCTCAGCGAGGGCGAAATCGCGAATCTGAAACGCTGGATCGAGAGCGGGGCCGAATGGCAAGGAGCGCCCGCGGAGATCGACACCACTGCCGTCCCGGCCCGGACCTGGTGGGCCTTCCAAAAACCGGTCAGGCGTCCGGTTCCCCAGCTGGGAGATGTGCCCTGGAGCGCCCATCCTATCGATGCCTTCATCAAGAAGACGCTGGACGAGAAAGGCCTGGCGCCCGCTCCCGCGGCCGACCGCCACACCCTGATCCGCCGCGCTTACCTGGACCTGATCGGCTTGCTGCCCAGCCCCGAAGAGGTCGAGGCTTTCGTCAAGGATCCGGCGCCAAACGCGTTCGAAAGTCTGATCGATCGACTGCTGGCCTCGCCTCATTATGGAGAGCGTTGGGGGCGCCACTGGCTGGATGTTGCCCGGTACGCCGACAGCTGGGGTCATATCCACGATGACGACAATCCCAACGCCTGGCGCTATCGCGACTACGTGATTCAATCTCTCAACGCCGACAAGCCGTACACGCAATTCATTCTGGAGCAGCTGGCGGGCGACGAGCTCGACGAGGTGACTTATGACAGCCTGATTGCTACCGGCTTCAACCGCATCGCGCCACGCGTCCTGTTCCGGGAGAAGCAGAATCCGCACTATCGCTACGATTACCTTGACGATTTGATCGGCACCACCAGCCGCGCGTTTCTGGGGCTCACAGTCAGCTGCGCCCGCTGCCACGATCACAAATTCGATCCTATCCCCCAGGCCGACTATTACCGGATGATGGCGGTGTTTTTTCCTTTTGTGGATTACAACCATCCGCTCGCGCCGAGCGACGTGGTGGCCGAGCACGAGCGCATTCGGTCGGAGGTCGCAGCCCAGACCAAGCCTCTCCGAGAGCGCCTGAAGCAGATCGAAGAGCCCTATCGCAAGGCTCTGTTCGAGAAGAAGCTGGCGACGTTTCCCGAAGACGTTCAGGCCGCAGTGCGGACCCCCGAGGAACAGAGAACGCCGGGACAGAAGCTCCTTGCCACCCAGGTTCTTTCCATCAACATCGGGGGCCGGCGGGATCTGGGGATGAGTCCCGAGGACCGCGCGACAGCCCAGAAGATCGAGGCGCAGATCCGCGACCTCGAGAAGCGGATGCCTAAACCGCTGCCGGTCGCGGCCGGAATCCGCGACGGGGATTACCGCTTCACGCCCGATGGTCCCGGGGATGAACCCGTTCCCGGCACGACGGCCCATCGGTTCAAGCTCGATTTCCCGGGCTCCTACATTCCGGAACCAGGCAAGCCCTACACGGCGCCGCCGCTCTGCACCGTCGACGGCAAGCCGCTGAACATCGAGCCGGGATTCCTGACGGCTCTGACCGAGGGCAAGCCGGTGACGGCGCGCGCACCGGCGGACCGGCGTCCCACGAGCGGACGACGCCGCGCGTTGGCGGAGTGGATTGCGTCGGAGCAGAATCCACTGACCGCGCGAGTGATGATCAATCGGATCTGGCACCATCATTTTGGCCGCGGCATCGTCGCCACGCCGAGCAACTTCGGAACCATGGGGACGCTTCCCACGCATCCCCAGCTGCTCGACTGGCTCGCGACCGAGTTCGTGCGTGAGGGCTGGAGCTTGAAGCGGATGCACCGCCTGATCATGACTTCACAGGCGTATCAGATGGCATCCACTTATAGCCGTGCCGAGAATCTGGAGAAGGATCCGAACAACCTCTATCTCTGGCGATTTCCCGTGCGGCGCCTCGAGGCGGAGATTATCCGGGACGTGATTCTGTCGGCCAGCGGCCAGTTGAATCTCGAAGCCGGCGGCCCGCCCTTCTTCCCGGCCGTGCCGCCATCGGTGCACGAGGATGCCAAGAAGATCGGCAAGTGGGTGTTGACCAAGGAAGACCACTCCACCTGGCGGCGCAGCATTTATTCCTACTGGAAGCGCGCCTTGAAGTATCCGATGTTCGAAGTGTTCGATCAGCCCGACTCCATGGTGACGTGCGAGCGGCGCAACACCACCACGGTGCCAACCCAGGCGCTGACCTTGATGAACAACGAGTTTGTCCTGCTTCAGTCCCGGCACCTGGCCACCCGGGTGCGCCAGAAGGCGGGGGCGGATCCCGAGGCGCAGGTCCAAGCCGCCTATCGTATGTCTCTTAACCGCAGTCCCAGGCCGGACGAGGTAAACACCACCCTGTCTTTTCTGGCCAGGCAGCGTGCATACCATGCCGGCCGCTCGGGCGCCGAGCCGGATCACGAGGCGTTAACCGATCTGTGCAATGTGATCCTGAACCTCAATGAGTTTGTTTACATTAACTAGACTTTCTTTGTGTCTTCGCGGTGATTATTTGACATGAGCAAGTTTATTCCCCGCCGAGATTTCTTGTTCCAGGCCGGCGAAGGAATCAGCGGCCTGGCCCTTGCCTGGCTGCTCGGACGGGACGGCCTGCTTGCGGCTGACACGAAGTCGCCGTTCGCGCAGAAATCGCCTCACTTCAAGCCGCGCGCGAAAGCGGTGATCTCGCTCTTCATGAGCGGCGGCGTGAGCCACATCGACACGTTCGATCCCAAGCCGGCGCTCGATCGCTACCACGGTCAGCCCCTTCCGGTGGAGGGCGAAATCCAGGTCCAGCAGGGATACCCCGGGCCCATCATGAGAAGCCCGTACAAGTTCAAGCGCTGCGGGAAATCCGGAATCGAGGTCTCCGAGCTTTTCCCCCACATGGCAACGTGCGTGGATGACTTCGCCTTGATCCGCTCCGCGATGGGCCGGTCCAACGACCATTCCATCTCGCACTTCGAATGGAACACCGGCGCGCTGCTGCCGGGCTTTCCCAGCCTTGGCTCCTGGGTCACTTATGGTCTCGGGAGCGAAAACCAGAACCTGCCGGCATTCGTCGTGATCTACGATCAGAAAGGCGGGCCTTACAACGGGCCGAACAATTGGAGCGCAGGTTATCTGCCGGCAGCGTACCAGGCGACGGTTTTCCGTTCGTCGGGCGACCCGATCCTGGATTTGCGGCCTCCCTCCAGCTACCTGGCTCCCGAGCAACAGCGGGCCCGGCTGGACCTTCTGGCCCAGCTCAATCAGCAGCACGAGGCGCAGCACCCCGGCAGCTCTGAATTCGCCGCGCGCATCTCATCGTATGAGCTGGCATACCGGATGCAACGCTACGCTCCCGAGGCGGTCGATCTGGGCAAGGAAACCGAAGCGACCAGGCGGCTCTACGGGCTCGACCACGCGGTCACCGAGCCATTCGGCAAGCAGTGTCTGGTCGCCCGGCGGCTGATCGAGCGTGGAGTTCGCTTCGTTCAGCTTTGGAGCGGCGCCTACATCAACTCCAACGTCGACACCTGGGACGCCCACGACAGCATCGTCGACAATCACGGGCAGCACGCGCTCGAGGTCGACAAACCGATCGCCGGCCTGATGGCGGATTTGAAGCAACGCGGCTTGCTCGACTCGACCCTGGTGATCTGGCATACCGAGTTTGGCCGCATGCCCATCTCCCAGCGCGGCATCGGGCGCGACCACAATCCCGGCGCCATGAGTTTATGGATGGCCGGGGCGGGAATCCGAGGCGGCCAGGTGATCGGGGTATCCGACGAGTTCGGCTACAAGGCCATCGAGCAGCCCATCACGGTTCACGACCTCCACGCCACGATGCTGCACCTGCTCGGACTCGACCACAAGCGCCTGACCTACTTCTTCAATGGCCGCAACATGCGGCTGACCGACGTCCACGGCGAATTGATCCCCCAGATCACGGCGTGACGCACTCCTGGAGTGCGGCCGCCTTACCGCTGGTTTGGCGAAGCTTGTTTCGCCTCTGGAGTTTAGCTTCACGCGGCCTACTGAGTGAGGTTGAGCGGTGGCGTGTACTTGTTGTTGATACGTATGGAATGTTTTATTGTGCATATGTGAGCGGGATATGAAAGCTAACCTAAAACGAAAGAACTTCTATCTGGATCAAAAGAAAATCCTCCGCGCCAAGAGGATCCTGGGCGCAAAGACCGAAACCGAGGCCATAGACTCCGCATTAGATCTCGTTGTTTTCCGAGAAAAGATCCTCAAGTCTTTGGAAAAAGTCGCCAGGAAAGGCGGGGTGGATAAAATGTCTTTAGGTGGCAAAGCACATCATCGATATCGACGTCTATGTTGACCTCAGTGCCCTACTTGAATAGATTGCCTTCTCGCCTCTTCCGAAAAAACCTAAAAAATAATCAAATGACCTAATGACCCACATCATTCTCCGGAACGACGCACACACAAGGCGCGGAAGCAGTCGGAGTGGTCCATGTGGAAGGAGTAGCGCTTGCCGCTGGCGAAGTTGAAGCGCCACGCGGAATCCGAGCCTTCCCTTGTCGAGCTCCAGACCCAGTGAGAAGTCAGCTGGAACGGCTTTCTAATGTTGTATTCCTTTCCGCCCTTTGGATCATAGAGTGGCTCCAGCTCTTCGATCGTCGGTAACCGCCAATCGGAATAGCCACCCAGCCTCAATTGGCGGGCGTATTCGTTCGCCGCCTCCCAAGTGAGGTCTTGACCGTTGTCCTTGATGGTCCACATCAATTTCGTTTCCGGGTCGAGGTAGACGCCTTCCGGGACCTTTAAGATCGGAGGCAAGCGCCTCCGACTTCAAGTCTGCAAGCCAAGGTACCTCACGGGCCCCTTTTACAGAGGCCGCTCCTTTACCTGGGCTGACCTTGAGTGAGCCGCCTAGCAGGTCCTTGACCGCTTCCTTGAGTTCGTCAAACTCGAAATGACCCATCGGCTCTCCCTGCCAATCCGTTAGGCGTGACGCATGAAGTTGCCGAAATCCAAGTGGAATCTTGACGTCGTCTTCAATTAAAGCCGGGACGAGAACTCTTCGCTCCTTTCCTTCTGTGGCTTCCTCGATCACCCAGTTGGACTGAACTGACTTTCGTGACCACAAAACGATGACGCACTTTGCCGCTTCCAGTGCCTGATTAATCACCTCATGAAAGGTTTTGCCGGGACGGATCTTGGGGTCCCACCAAACAGACCAGCCTAGTTCCTCAAGAGCCTTGGCCAGCATTTGTGCCTTTGCGCGATCCGGCCTGGCGTAGCTGATGAAGATGTCGCTCACGGTTTTGGGATGCACTCCGCTTCCTGGTGGAGACTATTCTACTAGATTGCAAGGCACAGGGGTTCCCCCAGGAAAAAAGAAATCTCACGATGCTTTTGGCACCGCCGTCGAGCGGTCCGTGTCACACTTCGTGCTCTCCCACGGGTTCTGAACTCGTCGAGATGTTAGTCCATTCCGGATGATCGGTGTTGATGTACCCGTACAGCGGTGTTTCGTTTCGCAGCAAATCGATCCACTGCCCAATCAGTTCTTTCTCCAGGAAAACAGGCCCCCATTTGCCCCCGACGGTCGTTGTAGGCGCCGGCACCGGACTATCAGCGGACAGGAAGTATGCTACGACGCGCTGGTCATCGGGCCCTATGCATGAAATAACCCCTCGAGCCTTGATGGTCGTCCCACCAAAAGAAGCCGGTCAACTTGTCACCCAGTGTGACCGTGTAACTCGAGATTTGGAACGTGCGAATCGCCATTCTAGCCTCCAGTGTTTTGGGGTTGGCACTCAAGGAAGTCACAGCACCATACCACGATGCCGATGCTCCGTTAAGAAACTGAGCTGCCACGGGTCGAACCGTCGTGGGACTTCGCGTTTCTTGGTGTCTTCGAGTCTTCGTGGTTAGTGGGGTGATGCTACTGTTGCAACTCCACTTGGGCTTCCGCGCGCCGAATCGTCACGAGAATGATCACCAGCCCGACCGGGTAGAGTATCCCGCAAATCACGAACGCCGGCGTGAATGACCAGGCTTCGACGAATCGGCCAACCATGAGGCTCGACAGAAAACCTCCGATGCCCCCCGCCGTTCCGGTGAGACCCACCACCGTCGCGACAGTGGAAGGCGGGAACAGGTCGGCGATGAGTGTCATGTAGTTGGTCATCCAGAATCCGTGCGCGAACATCAGGACGCCGAGAAGAACCACAGCCCAGAACGAATCCGGAGCATATAACGCCAGAATCGAGACCGGCGTCAGAAAGGCCGCCGCCGCCATGATGGTCTTGCGCGCGCGGCCGGTGGTCCAGCCGCGCCGCACCAGAATGTCCGACACGGCGCCGCCTGCCAGCGAAGAAACGCCGAGCGTGAAAAAGGGAATCCACGTCAGGCGTCCAATGTCCTGCAGCGAGGCGCCCCGCTCCTGATGCAGATACTGCGGGATCCAGAACATGTAGAAATAGAAGACCGGGTCGAGCAGGAAGCGTGTCAGGGTGACGCCCCAGACTTCTTTGCGGGAAAGAAGCTTTGCGAGCGGCCAGGGACGCCGCGCACGCTCATCAGTCTGCCGGGTACGATCGGCCAGTATGTGGTTTCGTTCGACGTCCGTAGCAAAGCGTGACTGTTCGGGTTGCCGGTAGAACGCAAACCACAGGAAAACCCACACCGCGCCGATCAACCCCGTCACGACGAAGGCGCCCCGCCACCCGGTCTGCGCCGCAGCCCACACGATCAGCGGCGGCGCCAGCACAGCGCCGATCGCCGAACCGCCCGTGGTGGCGATGCCCATGGCCAGCGCGCGTTCCCGCGCCGGAAACCATTCCAGGATCCCCCTGGCTGCGCCGGGAAAACAGCCCCCTTCTCCCGCTCCGAGCAGGAATCGGAAGAAACTCAGCTCCGGGCTGCTCTGAACCAGGCTATGGAGAAGGCTGGCCACCGTCCAGAACGCAACCGACAGGCCGAGTCCCAGACGGGTCCCGACATAGTCCACCAGCCGTCCGCCGACCGTGAACATGATGCTGTAGGCCAGAGTGAAGGCCGACACTGCATGGGAATACTCGACGTTGGTCATGCGCAGGTCGGCCAGGATCTCGGGAGCCAGCACCGACAATACCTGCCGGTCGAAAAAGCTCAGCGCCGAGGCAAGAAAGAGGAGGATTGCGATGAACCAGCGGAAGCGCCCGGCGAGCAGCAATCAGTCCGACCCCCGGGCAACGACGGCGGTCTCCAGGCCCAGAATCTGTCCCACCCGCTGAACGAGTTCAGCGTGGTGCCCGATACCCAAGGCAAAGTGGTGAGTCGGCCCCTCTGCCACCCAGCGCTTCAGGAACGTCCGGACATCGGGCCGGAAGAAGCCGCGGGTATTGGTATTGCCGGTGGGCGGTATGGGACCGTGAACACTCTGCCCTTCGGCGATGACGAATTTGAACCGCCCGCCATAGGTGATCCCGATGCCGAGCATGGTGATGGGCCCCTCTTTGATCTTGAACTCCACACTGGCGCCGGAGCCGGGCTTGCCGTGATACTTCACCAGACTGCGCAGAATGGGCCTTCCATCGGCAATGTTGAGGTGATGCGGGCCGTCGTGTCCCACGAGGACGAATCCCTCCCTGAAGTCGATGGGGTGAAACTCAGCGAAGCTGCCGCCAATGTCCAGCCGGTCTTCAATCAGCATGGCGATGCAGGTCTTGAGATCCGCCTCGCCGCACATCGGGAATCCGGCCGCGGTCAGCAGCGAGTTGCCGACGGTCAGGTTGCTCACCAGCCGCCGCATCGGACTGTCCGGCTCCCCTTCGTAGTAATAGGTGAGGCCGTCCAGTTCAAGTTCGTCGACGAACCGCTCGAGCGCCACCGCAACCCGGGCTGCCAGGTCCAGGTCCTCGGGGGTCAATTTTCTCGTAATCGGATCGGACTTCGGGTCGGGAGTCTCAAAGATCTCGAGGATCTGATTCTTCCTCGGCTCAACATCGGCGTCCGAGACTTTACGGAAGTGCCGCATGAGCTCGTCAGCTTCGGTTTGCACGATGTGACAGCCGAAAGACGCGGTCAACGCCGTGTGGTCGGTGTGCATGTCGAGCATGTTCTCGAGCACGTGCCCGAAATGACCGATCCGGGCATGCTTCAGATCGTGCAGCACGCGCGCGATCCGGCACCAGCCGGCAATTTCGGCATCGGCTTCGGCATCGCCTTCCAGAGTTCCCAGAACCAGCGGCGGCGGTCTCTTCCCCATCCGGATGGCCACGCCGGTGAACTCGGGCACCGAGCAGAAGTCGTCGTTGCAGAGCTGCATGAAGGTCGACGCCCGCGAGTAATCCATGGCCTCGAGCGGCTGTAACGCCACGAGCACGATCGGCACGTCGAGATCGCGGATGATGGCGCCGAACGTCGCCGAAGTGGCGTAGGTCACCAGGTCGCAAAAGATGAGATCGAGCCCGGCGGCTTTGAGCCGGTCGCGCAGTGCGTAGGCCGACCGAGCGTCGTCTACCAAGCCGAAATCGGTCACCCGCACCCCGCAAGCGCGAACTTTGGCAGTGAAGACCGCGAGCTTCCGATGCATCTCCTCCAGCAGTCCCTCGAATTGCGGCCAGTAGCTGTGGTGGCCGACGCCGAAGACGCCAACGTGCGCAGTCAGCGGCTTTCGCCGTGGTATCCGGGGAGTCGGCAGGGCAATATCCGGCTCTGTCGTTGGGGCATCTCTCGAGGTATGGGTCATGGTCAGAACAAGAACTTCAGCGCCAGCTGGATCTCCCGGCCATTGATCCGCGTGCTGCGAATCACGCCGAATTGTGCGGTGCCGGTGCCTAGATTGGGGTCTCCGAACGAGGGGTGGTTGAATCCGTTGAAGAATTCCGCGCGAAACTGCAGCGTCGCCGGTTCGCGGGATCCCAGCGGAATTGCGGTGTTCTTCATGATCGTGAAGTCGAAGTTGTTCACGCCCGGGCCGATGATCACCCCGTTTCCGGAAGTGCCGAAGCGCCCGAAGGGCTGATTCGCGAAACAGCTGGTGTCAAACCAGCGGTTCAGCGTGCGCTCGTCTCCGCCCAGGTTGCCGTCGCAGAGGCGATCGGGCCGATTCACGTCCTGCCTGCCCACGTTCGAAGAAACGCTGGACGCCGGCGTCAACGGGAATCCCGAGTGCGCCGTGTACGCGCCCTGGATGGACCAGCCGCCCGCGAACGCCCCCGCCGCTCCGGAGAGGTTCGAGCCTAGCGCCTTGCCCCTTCCAAACGGAAGCTCATAGATCCAGGCGACGGTCAGCCGCTGGCTCTGGTCGAATTCCAGCCGCGCGTACTCGGCCCGGCGATTGCGCGCGTCCGCCTGGCGGGACTGGTCGCCGAATAGCGCGCCGCCGATTCCCATCACCTTGGAGTAAGTGTACGCGCCCAGGACCGAAATACCGTTGGCGAACCGGTTGTTCAGCTTCACATTCAAACCGTGGTAGTTGGAATTGTCGAGCGAACTGACATAGCTGACATCGCCGATGTTCGGGTTGGGACGGCGGCTGATTACCGGCGTAGGCCTCGACGGGTCCGGGTCGGGGACGGCCTGGTTGGGGAGATCGCGCCCCGTGAGCTTGTGGGCGCTGTTGCCGACGTACGCCGCTTCGAAGAGCAAGCCATTGGCCAGCTCCTGCTGGATGCCGAAATTCCATTGATAGGTGTAGTTGGTGCGGAAACCGGGATCGAGCGAGAAAACGTTGGTGTTGGGCGACAGGAGTATCTGGCCAGTCGCGGGGTCGCGCACCTGTGGCCTGGGGAATAGCCTGCCGATCAGATCGGGCGTCAGCGGATTGGAGACAAGAGTGCCATCGATGACAAACGGCGGCGACAACTGGAACGACGAGAATTCGGATCCGCGCGGCTGGCCGTAAAAGACTCCGGCGCCGGCTCGCAACACCGTCCTGGGTGTCACAGAGTAAGCGAATCCGACACGCGGAGCAAAGTTGTTGAGATCCGGATCGTGCAGCCGGTCGATATCTTCGTCCAGCTTCAGAAACCTGGAGTTCGCCAGGTCGAATATCGCGAGGTCGCCAAACCGCTCGTAGTAAGGAGTCTGGTACTCGTAGCGCAGCCCTACGTTAATCGTGAAGGTTGGAGTCAGCCGGATCTCGTCCTGAACGTAGAATCCGAAGTAGTAATACTTCAGCGTCACCCACCCGTTGCTCTCCGCGAACTGGGTAGCCCGGCCGGAATAGGGAAACCCGAGCAAGAGGTCGGCTACCGCGCTTCCCGTTCCGGAAACGCCGGGCTGGTTCGTGAACCGGTTTTCGAAAGTCAGAATGCTGTTCGGTGTCTGCTGGACCAGCGCGGCCGGACGATAGTAACGCCCGTCGAAACCCGAACTTCATCGCGTGGCGGCCCGCGATCCAGCTGAAATCGTCGGCCAGACCATACATGTTTTCCCGCGGCCCGAACGGCTGAAACGGATTAGCGCCCATGGTCGTGAGCCCGGTCACAATCAGCTGAGGCAGGCCGTAAGCCGTGCTCGCCGGAGTGAGATTCAGCAGGCCGAACTCCTCCGCGGCGAGATTACGATCGGCAAGAGGAAACCCCGCACGGTCCTTGAAATAGGTCCAGTAGACCCGAAACTGGTTGACTTTGGTCGCGCTGAACGTGTGCGATTCCTGGACCGTGATGCTGTTCGCCTTCGTTTCCTGCAGTCCGCCGGTCAAGGGTAAACCGGCAGGAGATATTACTTCTCCCTGGCTGTAGGAATACCTTCCAAACAGCGAGTCTTTCTCACCGATCTGGTGATCGATCCGGGTGTGAAACTGATCCCCGTCATTGCGCCCTGAATCGCTGACCACGTAGTTGAAGCCGCCCGACGGCGGTGTATTCGGCGCGGGATAGTATTTCAGGCTCGAGTTTCCCATCTGGCCGAAGCGCGTCTTGGGAATGACATTGCCGGGAAAGGGCTGCCGCGTGTTGGTTGACGGATTCAGCGTGAGCGGATCGAAGATTTGCGGGCCGCCCGCGAAGTTCCCTTCTCGCTGTTCGTTGGTCGGAACACTCCGGAACAACGTATTCGCCCGCCGGGTGCGCAATCCCTCATAATCGCCCATCACGAATGTCCTGTTGCGCACCACCGGCCCGCTCACCACCGCGCCAAACTGATTTCGGCGCAGCGGGTCCACGCTGGGTGAAAAAAAGCTGCGCGCGTCGAGAGCATCGTTCCTCAGAAACTCGAACAGGCTGCCATGAAACTCGTTCGTTCCCGGCTTCAGCGTAAGATTGATGCCGGCCGGGTTTCGCCCATATTCCGCGGCGAAGTCATTCTGCTGAATCTTGAATTCCTGGATCGCCTCGATCGAGGGCGCGAAGGCCGGTCTGCCGCTTGTCTCGGTCCGCGTGTCCACGCCGTCGAAGTAGAAGCCGATCTGGTTGGCGCGCTGCCCGTTGATCGCCAGCCCGTTGCTTTGCGAGGTCCCGGCCAGCTCGGTGACCCCTGGAACCAGCTTGGCGAGATCAAGAAAGTTGCGTCCGTTCAGCGGCAGCTCGACCACTTCCCTCTGTCCGATGACTTGCCCTATTTCCGCATTTCGTTGTTCCAGCACGGGAGTGGTTGCCACCACTTCGAGTTTGGTGGCAGTGTCTCCCACCCGGAGCTGAAGATTGTGGGTTACCTGTTGCGCCACCTGCACCTCGAGGCCGGAAACTTCATACGAGCTGAACCCTGGCGCCACCGCCCGCAGCAGGTAGGTGCCCGGCGCAACCAGCGGAAACACGTAGTTGCCCGCCGAATCGGTTTTCGTGTTTCTCTCGGCGCCCGTTCCCTCATTGGTCAGGGTCACAGCGGCCGACGGCACCACGGCGCGCGACTGATCCGTGACTTGGCCTGCAATGCTCCCGGTGGAGACCTGAGCATAAACAGTGGAGACCGCAAACAGAGACAGAATGCCAATCCATCCGGCGTGCCGGCAAACTCTGGTGAACCTATGCATCTCTTCCCCCCTGATGCAAGCTGGTTTGGTCCGCGCCACCGACAGTGAATCTTGCTGCGCCCGGCGGCGCCGACCGCGCCCATTATAAATCACAATTCCGTGGCGAGGCTAACACGCTGAGGATCGCGCCCGTCGGCTGCGGCCCGCAGGCCCGCTGGCTTTGTTGCTCGCTCCTCACGTACCGCACCGGGTACGCATCGTCGCTCGCGCCTCGCCAGCGGGCCTGGGGGCCTGCAGCAGAATGCGAACCTATTTCTGCGCGAACCCTTAGTGGTGGCTTTTGCTTCTGAGCGGTAACTCCCATAGATACGTAACCAGCGGCGAGCAGTTCCTGACGGTGCCAGAATCAAGCGAGCGATTGACGGACTCCCACGCCGAAAGTAGAGTCTGGACTCATGAATATCGCGTTCCTCGGCGGTCTGGTGGCGGCGGCCGGAACTCACGAGACGGCCGGCGAGAGCAAGTGGCACACGAAGAACCACGAGATCTTCCCTGAGGCGTGTCGTTCGCTTGGCTCCCGGATCTTCACTCTCGGCCACACCCTGGTTGTCGCCTCGGGTGAGCCCGGCACCGCCGACTACCATGCCGTCGAGGGTGCTGCTCAGGCGGTCAAGCTCGACCCAGCGAACAACCGCGGCAAAATCCTGCTCGTGCGGCCGAAAATTCAAGAAGCGGACCTGTTCGCAAATTGGCGGTCCACTCTGACGTTCCTGACGGAGCGCTGGGGTCCGGATGAGCCGGCTTTCCTCAAGCTGAGCGTCATTCGGCATTCCGATGCGGCGGTAATTCTCGGGGGAGCGGAAAAGGCCTATTACGCGGGAATCGCCGGCGCGGTCAGCCGCCGCCGCGTCGTTCCTGTAGGCGCGTTCGGCGGGGCGGGAGCCGAACTGATCTATGAGTTTCGGAATACATTCAACCGCGCATCGGACGACTGGCGCGCTCATATGCTCGAGCCGGATCTGTTGAGCCAGTTCGAGAATCCCTGGAACGACACTGTTCGGTCCTTGGCACTCAAAGCTCTCGGGGCCGAAGGCCCTCGTCGGTTGAAGATCTTCATCGTCCACGGACACGGCCTCGATCACGAATTGCTGGAGAATTTTCTCAATCGACACGAGGACGAGCTGAATGTGCAACTCACGGTAATGAAGGAGGAGTTCGTGTCCGGCGCTACCTTACCGGCGAAGCTTGAACGGCTCGCCGGCGAGGGGCAGGGCGCGATCGTCGTGGCGACGCCCGACGATCTCGGAGGGATCGCCGGTGGAACCAACCTCCGAAAGCGGGCGCGCCAGAACGTCTGGCTCGAGTTGGGATGGTTCTGGGGCCGACTGGGACTCGACCGCCTGCTCCTGCTGGTTAGAGAAAGTGATCTCGAGCTGCCCAGCGACATCGGTGGGCTGGAAGTCCATCAATACACGGAACGACCGGACGAAAAGAGCGAGGTCATCCGCAGCTTCATCCGCACCCTGCGGTAGATCAATCGGTTTTGGTGTATTCCAGTTTGTTGGGTTTTCCGCTTTTGGGGGTCATCGCCGACCGGTTGTTGATCCGCTCCCCCGAAACAGTCCGCCTGACCGCGTACCCGATGTTTTCCAGGCAAGCCAGGCTGCTTCTTCCGCGACATTCCGTGAAAGAATCGATTGACCGGTTCAATCCGTGGCCGAGCACAACCCAGATTGACGTAGCGCTCGGCCACGGTATCGGCCAGTCAATTGCCAAAAGCTACACAACCGCAACCTCCAGGCTGGTCTGATCAGAACAGCAGCTTCAACGCAACCTGGATCTGACGCGGGCCTCCGGCCGCCGAGATTGCGCCAAAGCTACCCGACGCCAGGCTTTGTTCCGGGGCGTTGAGGTTGACGTTGTTGAATGCATTGAAGAACTCCGCCCGGAACTGGACCGTGTACCTCCCCTCTCCAAAAGTTGTGTTTTTGAAAACCGAGAGGTCCCAAAGGCTCGTCCCTGGCGTGCGAGCGTCCGGCAATGTCCGCGGCACACTGCCAAAAGTAAACGGCGGCGCAAAGGAAAAAACCGAAGTGTCAAACCACTTCGCTATGCGCTCGGAACGCGTTCCGCCTGTCAGGCGCGCGCTCTCGCCATTTGTGTTCGGGCGCTGTCCGGGGCTGAAGAGGCCGGTGTTGTTCTGTCCGCTCGTGATAATCAGCGGCGTCCCGCCCTGAAAAGTCGTGATACCGTTGAATTGCCACCCGCTCAGTAACCAGCGCGTGGCCCAGCCGTCACCGTTGAATAACCGCTTGTTCGTCCCGAAGGGGAGCTCATACACGTAGCTGAGAACCAGGCGCTGCGCCACGTCCTGAGTCGAGATCGAACGCTCGGCCTTGCGGTTGTAAGCGTCCTGCTTGTTTCCGGCCGGTCCCAGGAAGGTCACGGTCTGCGATACGTCGTCGATCAGTTTGCCCCAGGTGTACGACGCCAGGAAGCTGAGGCCGCGCGAGAAGCGTTTGTCGGCTCTAAGGGTGAGCGCGTGATAGATGGAAAACCCATTCGGCTTGCGGAAACCGTTGACGGCCGTGTACTGCGGATAAGGACGCAACAGCTGGCCCAGCTGTACCTCGGACCGGCTGAGCGTCGAAACCGGATTCGTGATTACGCCAAAAAAGGGATTGGGAACCAGATTCTGCAGCTGCGTTCCCAACCTTTGAAATTCCACCGGCAGCTGGTTCAGCACGACACCGCTTTCGCCATCGATCAGGCGCGTCCCCTTCGATCCAATGTAGGCCGCCTCAAAGACGACACTCCCGGGCATCTCCCGCTGCAGATTGAAATTCCACTGCTGAATGTACGGATTGGCGTCGTCGACGAAGACGCTCTCGCTAACCCCGAGACCCAGGAACGTCTCGGCGCCCAGCGACTTTCCGGTGGGAAAGTTGAAGCCGTCGGGAAAGGGATTCTCGAGGAAGTTGAGGGGTGTGCGGCCGTCCAGGCTGGTGACGAAGGGAGTCGAACTGCGAAAACCCTCCATCCCCGCCGTTCCGGTGTGCCCTGCAGCCTGCAGCGCCGAGGCCGAGAAGAAAACGCCGTAGGCGCCGCGCACGACGGTCTTGTCGGTCAGGTTATAAGCGAATCCGAAGCGCGGACCCCAGTTGTTCCTGTCGGTCGGCGCCTGGCGCCGGTTGTCCTCATCGACGAAGTCCATCGCGCCTCTCAGGTTCGGGAACCCCGCGACCCGGCCCGCGATCGGTGAGGGGGCGTCGAAACGGAAAATGGCCAGCCGATCGAACCGCTCGGTTCGTGGTACGTCGAGCTCGTAGCGCAAGCCGAGGTTAAGGGTCAGACGCGAGGTCAGCTTCCAATCGTCCTGGAGGTACCAGGCCCAGTAAGAGCTGGCCGATGCGGGCGTGGGGTCGTGGCTGATCTGCCCGCCGGTCGGAACGCCGATCAGCAGCGAGGCGAGGCCGAACCCGGCCGTCGAGCTGGCTACGTTGGGATCCAGCTGCGTCCAGCGGGAATCAAAGCTGTACTCTCCCGAAGGCTGACCGAGCTGGAGGAAATTAATCATCAGCTTGCGGTAGTCCATGCCCCACTTGAGGGTGTGCCGTCCGGTCGTCTGTGTCAGATTTACGTTGAACGAGTGAGTCATCGGCAGGATGTCCAGATCGGTGAAAGTCGGCTGCCCAAGAGACGTCAGCCCGCTGGCGTTAAAGCGCGGGAACTCGAGCGCCTGAAGCTCCGCGGCGCGCTTTACGGATTGCGGAAAACCGAGCTGAGTGAAATCGTAGCCGGTCGAAAACGGCCGCGCGTTGGTGAAGCGGCGCCCGAAACCGTAGCGGACGTTCAACAGCAGCCTGGGGTTGAGCGTGATGGCCTGATCGATTGTGACACTCCGGTTCCCGCTGTCGCTTGGCCCGGAGCCGCTGGGGGTGGCGACATTGCCGAAGAAGTTGACGGGTATGCCTTTGCCCCACTGCGCCGAGCCACGAACGAAGACCCGCCAGTTCGGAAGAATGTTGTGGTCGACGCGCGCGTCGAACTTGTCGAAGTCGCTCACGGCCGATCCGGCGGCCGCATAGTTATTGGTCTGGGTAAACACGCTTGTGGGAGCGACGTTGGGCTGCGGCCAGAACGGCATCACGCTGCGCGCGACCGGATTGATGCGCGTCTCGGGAATGATGTTCCCCGCAAAGGGATCGCGGGCAAATCTTCCCGGACTGACTTCGCGCGTGGTCAGCGGATCGTAGATGAGAATCGGATTCCCGGACGCATTGCGCAAGCCCGAGAAGTCGCCGCGACGCCATTCGTTGAGCGGCACGGTGAAAGTCGAGACACTCGCGGCGCTCTGTCGCTGTCCTTCGTAGTCGACGAAAAAGAACGTGCGATCGCGTCCGCGGTAGAGTCCCGGAATCACGACCGGGCCGCCCGCGGTCGCGCCGAACTGGTTGCGCTTGAAGCTGCGCAGTGGAATGCCGGCCCGATTGCTGAAGAAGTTGTTCGCATCCAGGGCCGAATTGCGGTGAAACTCATACAAGCTGGCGTGGAATGCGTTGGTACCGCTGCGGGTAATGACGTTGATCACCCCGCCGCCGAGCCGCCCGAACTCGGCGCTGACCACATTGGTCTGAACGTTGAATTCCTGGACGGCGTCCACCGAGGGAGTGTAGAGCAGATCGAGGATTGAGACGTTGTTTTCCGGCCCCACGTTCGAGACGCCATCGATGGTAACTTCGCTCGTGGCATTGCGTCCCCCGCTGATCCAGGGGGAGGAGCCGGGAGCCGGAATCACGCCGGGGCTCAGCGTCGCCAGAGTGAAAGGATTGCGGCCGTTCAGCGGCAGATCGACAATCCGTTTGTTCTCGATGGTCTGGTTGACGGTTGAGGTCGAGACTTCGAGCGCTGCAGCGTTCGCCGAGACGTTCACGGTATCGTTCATCTCGCCGACATCGAGACGCAGGTCGACAACGCGCGTCTGCTGAACGTCAATCTTGACCTCGTCGATCGTCGAGGTCTTGAAGCCCGTCAGCCTTACCGAGACGCGATAGGTTCCCGGCTTCAAGAGGGGAGCCACGTAGGCTCCGCTGGCATCGGTGATCAGGATTCGGCTTTGGTTGGTGCCCGCGTTGGTCACGGATACTTCAGCGCCGGGAATGACCGCGCCGCTCGCGTCCCGGACAACGCCCTGAAGTGTTCCGGTAAACTGTTGCGCGCCGGCCGTCGCGACGAGAAGTAACAGGCAAAGCGCGCCACCACAATAACTGGATGTTCTCTTGTTCATATCACGTTCCTTTCACGTTCGGCGCCGGCGATCAGGCGGGCGCCGACAAAGGACCAAGGAGTTCAGCGAGGTGATTTGATTTCCCGTGATGACTACCCGTCTAGCACACGCGGTTTGGCAAAGTCAAGCGCAGCCCCCCCCTGGAGCTCCTTGGCGCGTGCAGAAAAAAGCCAGCCGCCAGGACACGGAGACGGTGAAGCCCTAGACAGAGACAGTCAATGATCTTTCGGATGTCGCGCAGTTCGCCCATTCGGACCCAGAGGTTGGCGAGGCGAATGGTCAGAGGAGGATTCCGGACCAGATGAGCAATCCGCGCTGCGCTTCGGTCCAGCTCTTCGAGCTCGGCATCGCGCCGCCCCGGATCGATGAAAGCCAGGCGTTCGGCGGCCGCCCAGGCCGCCCGCCGCGCGTGCTCGATGGAGAAGTTGAGGATGGCGTTTTGTGTTCTGCCGCCGATGCGGTCCAACAGCCACATCCAGGGCCAGATCAGGGAGAGACGGTATTGGACGCCTCCGATCATGGCCGAAAGGATATTGTTGATCTCATCGAAATCGCGCCTGAGAGCCGCGAGTTCCTGACCGGGCGCCGTCGTTGCAGCGGCGACCGCGAGGTCAAAATTGATGTGGGCGTTCATTCCGAGCAGCAGGTGCTGAAGGACGATCGGCCGCCACTGAGGGCAGCTTTGAAAGCAGGTCACCCAGCATTGACTGGTTCGCTCGCCCCGGCGGTAAGACTCAAGCGCCGCCAGGTAGCGACCCGCAAATATCACGTCGAAGCGCTCCATGCGTCCGCCGTCGTCGAATCGTCCCTGAGCGATGCCTCGCTTTACCTCGATGGTTACGTTGCGGTACAGCGCGGCAAAATACCCCAGGCGACTCCCTTCGCGCCGTGCGCTGTCCACGACATCGTTCAGCGCTTCGATCACTTGATCGATAGTGTCCCGACGCGCCGGCGCTGCTTTCGTCGCTGCTGTCATTTCGGCTCCTCGCCTCCTCTCCAGGTGACACGGCGCCCGAAAACCAGAGGCATGCAATTCGCAAGTTCGTTGCTTGCACAAGGCGAAGCAAGCTTCGCCAACCAGGGCGGTAACAAGCTTAACAAGCTACCGCACTCCAAGAACCCGCCGCTTCCCTTTTCGATTGCCTGATAACATCGATATTTTTAGACTAAAGCAAACAGCATCGAATCTCAACCGGGAGGGCGCGTTGCAGGTGCGCGCCGTAAATATTAAGGAAGCCGCCACCTCGTAAGCAGAGCCCTAAACAAGCTTGGTCCAATCCAGGGAGCCCAAACCGTATTAGACTCCAAGCCTCATCGCGGGGTGATTTTAGAGCATATTGGCCTGACTGTTAGGATCGATGCTAGACTCGAGCAGCTGGTCCTCAGCGGCGATGTTTAAACCTCGGAAGCGGAATGGCGACATCCTCTAACAAAGAAGTCACACAGCTGCTCCTGGCTTGGAGCGACGGTGATCAGACGGCTCTTGACCAAATACTCCCGCTGGTCCACGGGGAGTTGCATCGGCTGGCCAGAAGGTACATGCAGCGAGAGCGGGTCGGCCATGCTCTGCAGACCACTGCTCTGGTCAATGAAGCCTACCTACGCCTGGTTGACTGGAAAAATGTGCACTGGCAAAGCCGCGCGCATTTCTTCGGAGTAGCAGCCCAGCTAATGCGGCGAATCCTGGTCGATTTTGCCCGGTCGCGTCGCTACACCAAGCGAGGGGGGAAAGCGGTGCAGGTTTCGCTCGAGGAAGCTGCGACTCTATCACATGACCGGGGACGGGACTTGATTGCACTGGATGATGCATTGAAGAGTCTGGCCAAGCTGGACTCACGCAAAGCCCAGATTGTTGAGTTGAAGTTCTTTGGTGGACTGAGTGTGGAGGAAGCCGCTGAAGTACTGAAGGTATCCCCCCGAACGGTCATGCGAGAGTGGAACCTTGCGCGAGCCTGGCTGTATCGCGAGCTGGGACAAGTTACGAAGAACAGCTAACATCATCGACTCCATAGTTCTCTTCGCGTTTTGGCGTCTTTGCGGTAACTCTTGCTATTGCGTTTGCTCTTTACCTGAGCCGATATCATTTGACTGATCAGCGGAGACGGGTAACCGAACAATCTTTCGATTCCTTGGCAGCTTTGAGATAGGGTCCACGCCTTACTAATTGAGACCTGCAAGCACTATCAGAAGTGTGACCAGGAGGGCGCGGCAGTGCAGGTCGGCGCCCTCTCAGCCTTTTCGAAGTCAGCCTCGGGCATAAGATGAAGCCTGAACGGTGGCAGCGTATCAACGAACTCTACTATTCCGCGCTCGAATGCGAAGAGAGCCAGCGCCCCTCGTTCGTCGAGAGAGCCTGCGGCAGCGATGAGGAATTACGAAGGGAAGTGGAGGCTCTACTTGCGGCCCACAACCAAGCGGGCAGCTTCCTGACCGCGCCCGCTTTGCACGTTGAAGCCGAAGCAATCGCCGCGGACAAAACCGCGTCTTTGCTTGGGCGACAGATTGGCCACTACCAGGTACTTTCCTTGCTTGGCGCCGGAGGGATGGGGGAGGTCTATCTCGCGGAGGACACCCGTCTAGGACGTAAAATTGCGCTCAAGTTTCTGCCCAGGGAGTTCACTCAGGATCGCGAACGGGTGCGACGCTTCGAGCGGGAAGCTCGAGCCGCATCGGCGCTGAATCATCCCAACATCCTTACCATATTCGAGATCGGAGAGGTCGAGGGAGCGTATTTCATTGCCACCGAATTCATCGACGGGCAGACGCTGCGGGAGCGTCTCGCGGGCTCACCGATCAAGGTGCGGGAACTTCTCGACGTGGCGGTTCAAGTCGCGAGCGCTCTGTCGGGAGCCCACGAGGTTGGAATCGTGCATCGCGACATCAAGCCCGAGAACATCATGGTGAGGCGCGATGGGTACGTCAAAGTTTTGGACTTTGGACTGGCCAAGTTGATCGAGCGACCCTCCGTCAAGGATCGCAAAGTCTCAACAATCGGACAGCTGGACACCGACCCGGGCAAGGTGATGGGAACGGCTCGGTATATGTCCCCGGAGCAGATAATGGGACGGCCGGTTGACGGCAGGACTGACATTTTTAGCCTCGGGGTGGTGCTCTATGAAATGGCGGCGAGACGTGAGCCGTTTGAAGGGGTTACGTCCGCCGAGGTGATGGCCGCGATCTTGAATCAGCAGCCCCCGCCGCTGGCGCGCTACACTCGGGAGATTCCTCCAGGAGCTCGAAAGAATTGTGAGCAAGGCCCTGGCGAAAGACCGTGAAGAGCGCTACCAGGTCTCGATGGACTTGCTGATCGATCTGAAAAGCCTGAGGCTCGAGCTGGAGCTTGAGGCCAGGCTGAAGCGGGACGCGCCACAGACTGTAGAGCACGCCAAAGAGGACCAACCACCGCCCCAGCCGCTCAGCCCATCGGAGCCCGACTGGGCCCACTCATCCGACACCTTCCGGCGGGAAGCTTGAGCCTGTGGGTGGAGCCGTCGCGCTGGATTCTGATTTTTACATTGTTCGACGCACAGATATCGAATTCCACTCTGCCATTGCGCGCCAGGACAGCATTGTTTTGGTCAAAGGGGCGCGCCAGGTGGGCAAGACATCGCTGCTGGCTCGAGGTTTGCAGAAGGCGCGACAGGCAGGGGCGCGGGTAGTGCTCACCGATTTTCAGAACCTCAGCGCGGCTTATCTGCAATCGATCGACAAATTACTTCTGACGCTGGCAGAATTGCTTGCGGACCAGCTCGACTCGATGTGTTTCCCCATGAGGCATGGAATCCCCATCTCAGCTCCAGCATCAACTTCGAGCGATACTTGCGGCGCCAGGTATTTGCCAACGTCGGGTCGCCCATCGTCTGGGGGCTGGATGAAGTCGACTCGGCTTTTCACCTGCGAGTTTTGGCAGCGAGGTCTTCGGACTCTTTCGTTCCTGGCACAACAGGCGGGCGCTCGATCCTGCCGGTCCGTGGCAGCGTCTCACGCTCGCCATAGCCTATGCGACCGAGGCGCACCTGTTTATCACCGACCTGAACCAATCGCCGTTCAACGTTGGAACCCGACTATGGCTCGAAGATTTCACCTTCCAACAAGTAGAAGAACTTAACCAGCGCTATGGTTCCCCGCTCAGAAACAAGGCGGAGCTGGCGCGTTATTACCGGCTGGTGGGCGGTCATCCCTACCTTGTCCGCCGTGGTCTGCACGAGATGGCGACTCATGGCTTCGGACCTTCCCGCCTTCGAAGCTCAGGCCGATCACGATGAAGGACCTTTCGGCGATCATTTGCGCCGAATGCTCGTCTCTCTCAGCGCAGGACGCTGCTCTGTGTGAGGTGGTGCGGGGGGTGCTGCGAGGTCAGCCGTGCCCTAGTCCGGAGAGCTTTTACCGTCTGCGCAGTGCAGGGCTTGATGTCAGGTGAGTCGGCGCAATCTGTGAAGCCTCGCTGTCAGCTTTACGCCAACGTATCTGGAGAAACATTTGCTATGAGCGCGAGCAGGCTCGAGCTTCAACAGCGGTTTCTACGTCACCGGCGGGACTCTGCGGCGCGATGCCGCCTTGCTACGTCGAGCGGCAGGCCGACACCGAGCTATACGAAGGACTCAAACAAGGGCAAGTTCTGTTACGTCCTGACCGCCCGGCAGATGGGTAAATCCTCCCTCATGGTGCGCACGGCGGCGCGGCTGCGCGAAGAAGGAATCGGCGTGGCCGTGCTCGATCTGACCGCGATCGGACAGAACCTCAGCGCCGAGCAGTGGTATGGCGGCCTGCTCACGCCAGATCGGGCAGCAGCTCGATCTGGAAGACGAGCTCGAGGATTTCTGGCAAGACGAGACCCGACTCGGCCCGCTGCAGCGGTGGACTGCAGGCAATCCGGAAGGTGATATTGCGCCGCTGTGTCGGTCGCGTGGTGATCTTCATCGACGAGATCGATTCGGTCCGCAGCCTTCCCTTTTCGACCGATGAGTTCTTTGCCGGGATTCGGGAGTTCTACAACCGCCGCACGCGAAGAACCGGAGCTGGAGCGACTGACCTTTTGCCTGCTCGGGCGTGGCGACGCCTTCGGATCTGATCCGGGACACGCGTACGACGCCGTTCAACATTGGGCAGCGCATTGAGCTGCACGACTTCACCGAGGCAGAAGCCGCACCCCTGGCGCAGGGGCTAAGGCGCGAGGAGAAGCTCGCGGCGAGCGCTGCTCGAAGCGGATTCTTTATTGGACCGGCGGGCATCCGTACCTGACGCAGCGGCTTTGCCAGGCGGTGGCCGAAGACGCGAGCGTGAACGCGACCCGAGGGTGTGGATCGGATATGCGAGGAGCTGTTCTTTTCGCGCCGGGCGCGGGAGCGGGACGACAACCTGCTGTTCGTGCGCGAGCGGATGCTGCGGAGCGAAGTCGATCTGGCCGGGTTGCTGAGTCTCTACGCGCAGGTGCATCGAAAGAAGCGCGTGCCGCGACGACGAGACCAACCCGCTGGTCAGCATCCTTCGGCTGTCGGGCATCACGCGGGTTGAGGATGGTCAGCCTGAGGGTGCGGAATCGGATTTACGCAGCGTGTATTCGACCGCGCGTGGATCACCGAGAACATGCCCGACGCCGAACTGCGACGCCAGCGCGCGGCCTATCGGCGCGGTTTATTACGCGCGGCGGGAGTTGCGGCCCTCATTGTTCTCGTGATCGCCAGTCTTCGCGGTGGTTTCGATCGTGCAACGCAATCGCGCGGTTCAGCAGGAGCAGGCCAATCGTCGGCTCCTTTATGCAGCACACATGAACCTGGCTCAGCAAGCCTGGGAAACAGCGAGCATTGGCGCGTATGCGGGAGCTGCTTGACGGCTCATTTGCCCAAGCCTGGCCAGGAGGATTTGCGCGGCTTTGAATGGTATTACTTCTGGCGACTCTGTCATGGCGACCTATTCACATTGCCGCATGCGAGGGCAGATCTCTTCAGTGGCATTTTCGCCAGACGGCAAGAGGTTGGCTTCGGGAAGTTATGACCGAACCGTGAAGCTGTGGGATGTGGCCACTGGGCAGGAACGTGCTCACTTTCGAGGGGACATGCGGATCTGATCTCTTCAGTAGCATTTTCGCCAGACGGCAAGAGGTTAGCTTCGGGAAGTCGTGACCGAACCGTGAAGCTGTGGGATGTGGTCACGGGGCAGGAACGTACTGACTCTCAAGGGGCATGCAGGGGAGGTCTCTGTCAGTAGCATTTTCGCCGGACGGCAAGAGGTTGGCTTCGGGAAGTGATGATCGAACCGTGAAGCTGTGGGATGTGGCCACGGGAGCAGGAAGTGCTTACTCTCAAGGGGCATCGCGGCGAGGCTTCGCGTCAGTAGCATTTTCGCCCGACGGCAAGAGGTTAGCTTCGGGAAGTCCTGACCTAACCTTGAAGCTGTGGGATGTGGCAACGGGACAGGAACTGCTCACTCTCAGGGGAAATCCGGAGTTAGTCCCGTCATTTTCGCTGGATGGCGCGAGGTTGGCTTCGGGAAGCCTAGCCGAGAAGTTGTGGGAGTGGGCACGGAAGGCACTCTCTAGACGTGGGAACTGGTCCTGTCATTAGCATTTTCGCCAGATGGCAAGAGATTGGCTTCGGGAAGTTATGACCGAACGGTGAAGCTGTGGGACGTGGCCACGGGACAGGAACTGCTCACTCTCAAGGGGCACGCGGAGTCTGGTCTCTTCAGTGGCATTTTCGCCCGATGGCAAGAGGTTAGCTTCGGGAAGTTATGACCGAACCGTGAAGCTGTGGGACGTGGCCACGGGGCAGGAAGTGCTCACTCTCAAGGGGCATGCGGATCTGGTCTCTTCAGTGGCATTCTCGCCAGACGGCAAGAGGTTGGCTTCGGGAAGTTATGACCGAACCGTGAAGCTGTGGGATGTGGCCACGGGGCAGGAACTGCTTACTTTCAAGGGGCATGCGGATCTGGTCTCTTCTGTGGCATTCTCGCCAGACGGCAAGAGGTTAGCTTCGGGAAGTCATGACCGAACCGTGAAGCTGTGGGATGTGGCCACCGGGCAGGAACTGCTCAACTCTCAAGGGACATGCGGCAGGAGGTCTCGTCAGTGGCATTTTCGCCAGACGGCAAGAGGTTGGCTTCGGGAAGTTATGACGGAACCGTGAAGCTGTGGGATGTGGCCACGGGGCAGGAAGTGCTCACTCTCAAGGGGCATGTCAGGTTCGGTCACTGGCATTTTCGCCAGACGGCAAGAGGTTGGCTTCGGGAAGTCGTGACGCAATCGTGAAGCTGTGGGATGTGGCCACGGGGCAGGAAGTGCTCACTCTCCAAGGGGCATGCGGCGTGCGGTCTCTTCAGTAGCATTTTCGCCGGACGGGAAGAGATTGGCTTCGGGAAGTTGTGACCGAACTGTGAAGCTGTGGGACGTGGTCACGGGGCAGGAAGCACTTACTCTCAAGGGGCATACGGAGCCGGTCTCGTTCAGTGGCATTTTCGCCGGACGGGAAGAGGTTGGCTTCGGGAAGTTATGACCGGACCGTTAAGCTTTGGGACGTGGTCGCGGAACAGGAAATGCTTACTCTCAAGGGGCATACGCAGCCGGTCTCTTCAGTGGCATTTTCGCCGGACGGCAAGAGGTTGGTTTCCGGAAGTTATGATCGGACCGTGAAGCTTTGGGATTTGATCACAGGGCAGGAAATGGTCACTCTCAACGGACTTAGAGTTGGTATGGTCTCGTCAGTGGCATTTTCGCCGGATGGCAAAGGATTGGCCGCAGGAAGTGTCGACAGTACGGTGAAACTCTGGCGCGGCAGCTACGGACGAGGAAGTCCGAAGACGGAACCAAGTAAAAAAGACATCTGCCATGAAGAGCTTGCAAAGATGAGCCGGAAGCCAGCTTCTATGTCACCGGCAGGACCCACGGCGCGAATGCGCTTCCTTTAATATTCCTAATAGCACCCGGCACGACCTGAGATTCCCAGGGTCGGACGCCAGAAAGCCCAAAGGAGAACACTGACCGATGAGGTTTCTCGCTTTCCTTTTCTTGCCGGCGGCGCTCTGGGCGCAGGGCTTGCAGGGAGTCGTCGACATCCACGTCCACTCCGATCCCGACAGCGTTCCGCGCTCGATTGACGCCATCGACGCGGCCAAGCTTGCGAAGAGCCGCCGCATGCGAGCGCTGGTGCTCAAGAATCACTACGAGCCGACGGCGTCGCTGGCCTACCTGGCGCGCAAGGAGGTTCCCGGGATCGAGCTTTTCGGCGGCATTGCGCTGAACCGCACCGTCGGCGGGATCAACGCGGCCGCCGTCGAACGGATGACGCGCGTCAAAGGTGGCTGGGGGCGCGTGGTCTGGATGCCGACCTTTGATGCCGAGAACCAGGTGCGCGACGCCAAGGAGGACCGTCCCTATGTCCCGGTGTCGCGAGGCGGCGCGCTACTTGCGGAAGTCAAGGAAGTGCTCTCGATCATCGGCAAGCACAAACTGACGCTTGCGACGGGGCACTCGGCCCCCGACGAAGCCCTGATGCTGATTCGAGAAGCCCGGGCGGCCGGCGTAGACCGGATCGTCGTCACACACGCGATGCTTCCTCCGGTAAAGATGACAGTGGATGACATGAAGCGGGCCGCGGCACTCGGCGCATTTCTCGAATTCGTCTACAACGCGCTGATCGGGCCGAACAAGGTGTACGACATCGGAGCGTACGCCGCGGCTATCCGGGCCGTCGGGCCCGAGCACTGCATTATCTCGAGCGACCTGGGCCAGGCCGGAAACCCGCTGCATCCGGACGGCCTGGAGGCGT
This sequence comes from uncultured Acidobacteriota bacterium, assembly GCA_963827655.1. Taxonomy (GTDB): domain Bacteria; phylum Acidobacteriota; class UBA6911; order UBA6911; family UBA6911; genus CAWHCF01. Next base: position 52,527 of record CAWHCF010000013.1, on the reverse strand, counting down.
TCTTCCGGGCGCTGCGCGCGCAGGGATTCACCGAGGCCGAAGTCGACCGCATGGCCAAGGTCAATCCGGCAAAGCTTCTGGGGCTGCCGTAATCCACTACAACTTCTTCTCTGCATGACGGGAGAGTTACCACGCCACCAGCGCCTCCTCGAACAAACGCGCCAGCTCCGGTTCGCCGGCGGGGCGCGGTGACAGCTTTGTCACGCGGTGCTGAGGAACCGTGCCCGCGACCAGGGCAGGGATGTCGGCGCGGTCGTAACCGAGCTCGCGCAGCCCGTTCGGCACCTGAAGCCGCCGCATCAAGCCCGTAATTCGATCGGCGAGGATCTTGCCCGCATCCGCCGGATGGGCGCGCGACACGTCGGCGCCCAGGATTTCCGCCGCGATCAGATGCCGATCGGGGCATGCCTCCGCCGTAAACCGAAACACAGCCGGCGCATTCAAGATGACCGACATCCCATGAGGTACCAAGGGATGTTCAACCGGATAGCCCTCCGGGCGAAACTTTCGGACCATGCCGGAAACTGGATAGGACATTCCATGCGGCAAGTGAACTCCCGCATTCCCGAAGCCGATCCCGGCGCAGGCAGCTGCCAGAAGCATGCGCGCGCGCGCCTCTTCGTCGGAAGAATCCTCCACGGCGCGGACCAGATACTTTGCGACCATCCGCAGCGCCTCGAGCGACCAGATGTCACTGACCGGATTGGATCCCTGGTACGCCGGCCGCAGGGTCGGACGCTCGGGTCGCGGACGGCGATCGAAAGGCATTGCGGTGAATGATTCAATCGCGTGGCTCAGGACGTCGAAGCCGCTGGCCACAGCAACCTGCGGCGGGAGGGTTCGCGTGTTGTCCGGATCGAGAATGCCAAGCGTCGGTTTCAGGCGCCGATGCGCGATGCCGGTCTTTGCGTGGAGCGCCGTGTAGTCGAAAATCGCGATCCCGGTGGTCTCGCTTCCGGTGCCTGCGGTCGTGGGCACGGCCACGAGCGGTTTCAACGGGCCGGGGACCGGCAGCCCTTTTCCGACCGGCAGATTGACATAGTCCAGAAAATCCGAAGGCGGATAGGTCGAGTACAGGTTGGCGGCTTTGGCCGTGTCAATCGTCGAGCCGCCCCCCACCGCGACAAAGCCATCGAACCTCCCCTGGGCCGCTACGGCGATGGCCTCGCGGAACGAGGCATCGGTCGGCTCCACGCGCACGCGGTCAAAAAGCACAAACTCGATCTTGCTGTCAGAGAGGGATTCAAGAACAGTCGCCACCGGAGCCAGCCGGCTCAGATTGGGATCGGTAAGGACCATGACCCGTTTGATATTCATGTCGGCGAGATCCATGCCAATCTCGCGCGTGACCCCTGGTCCGAAACGGATGCTGGAGGTGGCCATCTCAAAAGCAGTGTCGTGCGTCATTACTTCATCCTTATTAAGATGCTTCGCGTTTCTTCGTGTCAAAAACCAACCACTAAGCCTCAAAGACACGAAGAAAAGCTAAGTGACAAACCTTACTGTTTAGGCTTCACGATATGATCGATGCCTTCCCTGATTCCGTAGGTAGGGGTGAGAGTCTTATAATCGGCGCCGCCTCGCGCGTTCCAGTCCCACACGATACGCCCGTCTTTGAAGGTCAGCTCGCAAAACAGGCGCTGCTTCCCTGTTATTTTTCCGCCGGCCGCATCGGCGAAGCCGAAATCACCCTCGAGCAGTTTCCAGACGGCGATGTCGGCGAGAGCGCCTACACTCAAATGTCCCAGCTCCGGTCTCCGGATCATTTCCGCCGGGTTCCAGGTCGAGCGCAGGACCACTTCGTTTAAAGGCATTCCCATTACCAGCAATTTCGACATCGTCGTGGGCATGTCGATCATGGCTCCGTTCATGCTACCAGTATGAAGATCGGTCGAGATGGAGTCCGGATAAAACCCCTGCGCGATGGCCGGAACGGCGTTTCTCATGACGAAGCTTCCCCCGCCATGGCCGACGTCAAATTTCACGCCCCGGGCCCGCGCGCGCGCAAGATAATCAAACAGCTTGCCTTTATCATCAACATAAGGGACAGGTCCACGAAACATGTGGGTACTGATGTCGCCCGGCCGCAGGCGCTCGGTTACGAGCTTCCAGTAGGGGCGGTCCGGGAGAAAGTAGCCGAAATCTACCATGATCGGAATGTCGGCCAATTTACCCGCCTCGATCGCGCGATCCACCGAAGTCCAATCGATACCCTGATAGTGCGCGGATTTTATACCTACGACGACATCCTTGTGTTTGCGCGCCAGGCGGGCCAATTCATCGGGTTTCATGTCATTTCGATCCTGCTCTACGAAATCGTTGATCATGCCCAGGCCGACCACATTGATGAACGCCAGGACTCGAGTTCGCGCGCGGTCGATCACGGTATGACGGAAAGTCTCAAAATTGCGCCAACCCGAAGATCCGGCATCGGCCATCGTGGTGACGCCGGCGCGAAAGCTGAAGCCGTCCGGAAAGACGCTGCTGTCGCCGGCCCACGCCCCGGGAATACCGGTAGTCGCAAAAAGGTGGGTATGGAGATCGATCAGTCCAGGCGTCATGTATAGCCCTGAAAGATCGATGGTCCGCTTGGCTCGCGCTGGTTCGATCTTCGATGCGACCGCGGCGATCTTTCCATCGGCAATGCCGATATCCATGCGCTGGTTGATCCGGTTTTTCGGGTCGATGACGTGGCCGCCCGACAGAAGCAGCTCATACTGCGCCTGCGCCGGATAAGCGGCCAGGCAGAATAAAACAAGCCAGTCAGTTCTGAATCGCATTTGAACAGCTCTCCTTTCCCTCCGGGTAAAGACCCACCACCAGGACGCAAAGTCGCGAAGACGCGGTCACAAGCCCAACTCCTTCTTCGACGGGCGCGGTCGCTTGCGATTCGGCAGTGGAGTTCCAGTTTCCCGATCGAATTCGTCGGGGGTCCTGATACGCGGCACGCGGTCGCCGGTTTCCCGCTCCCAGTCGAGAAGAGCTTTCCGCATCTCCGCAAGAGTCGCGGCATAGCGCGGGTCGTCGACGAGATTCCGCAGTTCGTGCGGATCGGCCGTCGTGTCGTAGAACTCCTCGCGCGGCCGGGGCCTGGCAAACACATTGCTCTGCTCATTACTGAGCGCGCCCGCAACTCGCAGCCGCAGCATCGCCTGAAACGTGCTGCTGCGAACGGCATCGGCGCCCGGCGTGCCGGGAAGGTCGTCGTAGTAATTGCGGATGTACTTGTATTGAAGCGATCGCACCGCCCGAGCATGGTCCGCGTAATCGTGCCAGTTGTCTTCCGCGTACACGTAGTCGTGGATTGCACGCTGCGGGTCCTCCAGTAGCCGGGCGAAGCTCTTCCCCTGAAAGCCGGCACGAGGAACGATACCCGCCAGTTCGATAAACGTCGGGGCGATGTCGATTGCGCTCACCAGATTCTTGCAAACGCTCCCCGCTTTGACGCGAGCCGGCCAGCGCACGACCCAGGGGGTCTTGATGCCGCTGTCATACGTCGTGGTCTTGGCCCTGGGGAAAGGCCGACCGTTGTCACTCATGAACAGCACAAGCGTATGCTCCGCCTCTCCCTGGCGATCGAGTTCCGCCAGCACCTCGGCGACAAACCGGTCGAGCCGGCTGATCTCGTCGTAGTAAAGCGCAAGCTCTTTTCGTACCTCAGCAATGTCCGGCAGGTAGGGTGGCACCACGACGTCGGCGGGCCGATGCGGTTGCGGAATTGTGTTCTCCTCATAGTCCCGATGCGGATCCAGGGAAGCCAGCCAGAGAAAAAACGGCTTGCCCCGCGGACGGGCGCGCAAGGTCGGCAGCCACTGATCGCACCCGCTCTGAACCGCGCCCGCCCCGGACTTGACGGCCAGCCCTCCACTGCTCCCGAGCTGAAATCCGGCCGGGTCCGCCTCACGCACCTGGTCGAACCGGTCTTTCACGTCGTCACCGAGGTGCCACTTGCCGGCCGCCGCAGTCCAGTAGCCCGCCTTTTTGAGCAGCTCGACGAACGTGATCTGCTCTTTAGGGAGCGGCCAATGGAGCTGCTCGGCATCGGCGCTGTGCGGATACCGCCCGGTGATCAAGCTTGCCCGGCTGGGACTACAGGAAGAAGCGGTCAGAAACGCGCGGTCGAAACGCATGCCCTGGCGCGCCAGACGATCGAGGTTCGGCGTCTTGATGGTACGGTGACCGTACGCGCCGTAGTCATCCCAGGCCATGTCGTCTGCAATAATAAGGATAAAGTTGGGCCGCCTGTCCGGCCGGGTCTGGCTCCAGCTCAGGGGCGCCAGCAGCAAGGAGATGAGACAGAAGCTGCCCCGGCGACGGAAATTGATCACACCTTCCTCCACTGACGGCTGAAAGCCCGCGATTATAACTAACCACGAAGACGCGAAGACACTAAAAGACCACCGAATTCGATCTCTTTCGCAGATAGTAAATCTCCGCCAGCATCGACGCTATCATTGCCGTCACGCCGGTCGCGACTCCTGGAGCGCGCAGTTTTACTCCGACGAAGATAACCAGCGCGGCCACCAGCAGGCCAAGCGCCATGCTCCAGTAAATCACGCCGGTCAGGCGTCCTACCATGAGGAGCCCGCGATACCAGCTGTGGATCGAATTGACCAGCGGAATAAAAACACCGAGGACCAGGCCCGGCACGACAAAACGTGACAGGCTGTCCGGCAGTCCCGCGAGGTAACGCAGGTACAGAGTCAAAAGCGGCGACGCGGTGAGGATCAGAAGAGCCAATGAGGATGCAATTCCCACCCTCCGGCAGAATTGGCGGACAGGATCCAACAAGCGCCTTTCGGATATCAGTGTGATGATCGCTTCCGGAAGTGCAAACGCGGGACTGCGGAAGATGAACAGCACTCCCCAGACCACAGGCCATGCCGCCAGGTTTTCCTCGGGAAACTGCATCCTTGCCAATCCGGCGCCGATCAAAGGCTGGATCAAGAGGGTCAGAAGCGATGTGGCCGCAAGTGGCGCGTGATATCGAGCGACATCATTGAATGAAAGGATCTCGCCAATGCCCTGACCAGGCCAAGACAGGATTCGGGCAACCGTGGGCCGGGCCGCCCATCCAATAAACAGCGCCTCCAGGGCGACCCCCGCCATCAGGCTGATGCTGGCAATGTAAACTCCCGGCAGCGGCACAAGGACAGCCAGCAGAATGCCCGTTCCGGCAGACGAAATCAGACGCACCAATGTGCCGTATCCTATCCAGCGCGTCTGACCCTGACGGATCAAGACGCCTTGCTGGAAACGGCGAACTCCGATAGCAGCGGACCAGAATGTCATTATTTTCATCCCGGGCCGAGCCGCTTCCGCAATGTGCGTCGGGATACCCATGAGAGTCGACACCAGCAATCGATAGAGCGGTGTAAACGCCACCAGAAAAGCAACCAGGGTGACCAGGAGGTTGACCCAGATCATGAAACGGCGCAGGGTGTAATAGCTTTGCGCGTTGGTGACCAGGGCGGTACTGGTTGCGAGAAGCATGATCACCGGACTTTCGATGGCAATCTCGACGCTCATCACAATGCCGAAAGCCGCCAGCTGGGTCTCGAGGTTGGGAAGGCGCGCGATGATCGCCTGCAGGATCGGACCCTCCATCCCCATGAGAGTCCAGCTTGCAGCCAGCGGAAGCCAGAACAACAGGATCTGTCGTTGGGAGGTGGTGGCAGTTGTCATTTTGGCCTGAAACCACAACGCAGCCGTAAGGCCGCAATCAAAATGATCGAGAGCGATCAGCTATCAGCGGTCAGCCGTCAGCTTTCGGGCTTAATAACGCGGACATCTTCTTGACCTCGTTACCTGACGATCGAATTGACCGTGTTGCACAGCTACCGGATATCCGCAACGAACTAATACTATCTCCGCCTTGAAACTTGGAAAGAAACGGGGACAGGTGCTATTCTTTGTCCCTTTCTAACCCTGAGGAGAAAGCGATGCATTATAAGAAAGCTCTCGGCTGGATTGAATGTTTGTTGCTGACGTGTGTTTTGGCAACGCCGTTGATGGCTCAAGGACTCCGTGGTAAGGCGGAGCTAAAGGCAGGGACTGGACCGATCACGATTGAATATGGCCGCCCCTCGTTGAAAGGGCGCGACATGATCGGGCAATTGAAAACCGGCGACGTGTGGCGTATGGGACAGGACGATCCGTCGGTCTTAACCACGCCCGTGGACCTGACCTTCGGAAGTACCAAGATTCCGAAGGGAAGCTATCGCCTGCAGTTGGGTAAGGTCGCCGAAGACAAGTTCGAATTGATTTTCCAATCGCAGTCCGGTCAAGCGGGAGCGAGCCAGGACTTGAAAGTGCCCCTGAAAAAGGAAAGCGCCTCCAGTCCGGTCGAGACTTTTACGATTGAATTGAAGGAAGCCGCGAAGGGTGGCGTCTTCCTAACGACCTGGGGCACACTGAGGCTCAGCGCAGACTTTCAGACTAAGTAGAACATCCGGACCAGGACGTTTACGATTGACGATTGACGATTGACGATTTACGATCGCAATCGGCGTTTAATCGCGAATTGTCAATCGTAAATCGTCAATCGTAAATCGTCAATCGTTGCAGTCCTAATGCGAAGCGGATCGCTCCGCGCGGATCCGCTATGCGGAGCGGCGCAGAATCCGGACTCTGAAACAGGGTGTGAAGCCGGAGAGGATTCCAGGCGAAGATCACGCGCGCCGGCTGGCGTATCAGAGGCAACTGCATTCTCAATTCCCCACCGGTCGAGGCCCGTAGCAAGCCGTTGGTCGCCTCGATCAGGCTTACCCTTTCGGCGGACTCAACGTCCCCGCGCCTTACCCGCGTCCATCCCAGGTCGAGAAAAAGCGCCGAGCTGAGCGGCCCTCGCAGCGGCACCCGGTACTCTGCCGAAAACCGTCCGAGCGCGTCCGCCCCTGCAGGCCGAAGCGCTTCGGAACCAAGGTCCGGGGCATAGCTCCAGGGCGAGAGAGCGCCGCGCCGGAAGCCGCGCGCAATTTCATTCCCGGGGAAGAATCGCTCCTCCAGCGCGAGAGCGCGGCCTGCGTGCGGCTGAACGAATGTAGCGTAAGCCTGGAAAGCCAGGCCGCTCTTCCTGGGGGCTTTCAGATAACGACCGTACTGCAGGGAGGGCCGGGTCGACTTGACCGAGCCCAGAAACGGGGTCCCGCGCCACGACTGCGCCAGCAATAGCTTGCTGCCGCGCGTTTCGGCCCCGATCCCGCGGGTTGAATCAAAGCTGAATGACGGACTCAGCTCCGATTTGTAGACCACCGGCGTTGCTGTCTGGCCGGCGCCGCTCCCGCCTGCTTCGCGCGTGGAGTCGCGCTTCAATTGAACCCCGATTCCGAACTGGGCAGCCGGAGTCAGTGGATAACTTCCCGAGACGCCGAAACCCGTCGAACGGCGCCACAACACTCCAATGAGGTCCTCGGGCCCCGGAACGATCCGCGCGACGTTGATGTTAGTGACACGATGGAAACCGGATAGAGCCAGGGTAAACGGGGAGCCGAGGAAATGACGAGTCAGCAGATCGACCAGCAGGTTTGATTGGGCTGCTCCTCCGTCCAACTGGACGGTCAGGGCTTCACCGATGCCCAACAGGTTGAATGCCGTGTAGAGAAGCCCGAGATAGCCGCCGCCGATCCCTCCCGTGCCGCCGGTTCCATAGATGCCCTGTCGATCCTTCTCCTTGACTTTGAACGTGACGTCCAGCGTGTCACGGTCGTTCAAGCTCAACTCAATATCGGCGCGCTGAAGCTCCTTGACCAGGCTGCTTCGATTGAGCCGATCGAGGCTTTCGTCCAGCTTGGCGGAATCGAACAAGTCACCCTCTAGTGTAGCCAGCTCGCGGCGAAGAAACTTGTCCGGCAGGCGGCGATTCCCCTCGAATCGGATCTGGCCTACGACAAAGGGACCGCCGGCATCGATTCTGTACACTGCAGCGATCTTGTCGGGCTCGTGGACGCCCCGATCGAGGCGAACCTGTGCGAAGGCATAACCGGAGCGGCCGAGTGCAGCCACCATTTTCTGGCGGATTGATTCGAGAAGCGAGGAATCGTACGGGCGCGGAACCTGAAGAGACTCCGTCAGGGCGGCTATCTCCGAAGCCGCCGCCTTCGCCTCGCCCTCGATCCGAACCGAGGCAAGCTGAAAGAGCGAACCCTCATTGATGGGAATTCGTATCATCAGCCCTTCGCGTTCGCGCGTCTTCCTCGGTAATGGAAACCATTTTCGCGATTGAAAAGTTCGCACGGAGATTTCCGGCTTCCCGATTGAAACCGCGGCATAGCCTGCGGATTGATAGTAGCGGTCGAGCCGCTCCAGGTCAGCCGACAATCCTTCGGGTATGTAGCTCCCGCGCCGGTTCCAGAACGACTCGGGACGCGTGTCGCGCATCTGCTTGTTCAGGTCCGGGGAAGAGAGACGCTGGTTGCCGGTGAAGATAACCTGCCTTATGGGCAAGCGAGGCCCCGGCCAGATTTGAAGGACGAGTCTCACCGTGGTTCCTCGAAGTTCCTCGACCAGCTGGGCCTCCACGTTGGGATACTTTTGTGCCCGAAGAAAACCGCGCACCGCAGCCTCGACCCGCTTTCCCGTGGCCGGTTGAAACGGCATGGAAGGGCGGATTTCAAGATGCTGTTTTTGAAGAAGCTCGACAATTCGCGCCTTGAGCGATTCCTTCACCCCTTCAATCCGAAAATCCGAAACAAAGGGGCGTTCTTCGACCCGGAAGATCACATCCATCAGCCCGTTACCGGCGTCCTCAGTGACGACTTCCAGAAAACTGAAGAGTCCGAGCGCGTGCAGCTTGCGCATATCCGACCGCGCGGCCGCCTCGTCAAACGGTGTTCCGGAGACCGTCGAAACATGATGAAGGATGCTGGCCGTGGGAACGCGAACGTTCCCTTCGACCCGGACGCTCCTGATGCAAGGCTCGGCGAACCCCGCAGTGGCGCAGGAGAAAATCAGAACGGCGCTACCGGCAAGCCGGCTGATCGCAGAACTCCACATTCGAACAGATAGATGGGCGGGTAGAAACAAAAGGTTCATGCAAGTCCCTGGAGGCTTTATACTCCGCCGGTCGCGAGCGGGTTCCTTCTTAACCGCTAAGACGCAAGGACACCGCGGGTGAGGCGCACGAGACTCAGCGAAGAAATACCACGAACCCAAAGAAGAGAAAGTTTACCTCAATGTTGAGCGCGAAGCTGGCTCTTTTCATAGCTCTGTCAATTCTTGGGTTGATCTTTCTGGTTTCGTTGATTGGCGCTTTCAGATCCCGGGGCGAATCAAGAGAGCGAGGCGGGAGAGCGCCGACGCTGCTGGAGCTTGCAATAGGCTTCGTTACAAATTTCTTCGATACGCTCGGAATCGGTTCGTTCGCGCCCACGACTTCGATTTTCAAGCTTCGCAGGCTGGTGCCGGACGAACACATTCCGGGCACACTGAATGTTGGCCACACACCTCCCACCATTGTTCAAGCTTTTGTCTTCATCGCGATTGTGCAGGTCGACATGACGACATTGATCCTCCTGATAGCGGCAGCCGTGGGCGGCGCCTGGCTGGGCGCCGGGATCGTCGCGGGATGGCCGCGCCGTAGGATCCAGATCGGAATGGGGCTGGCGCTCATCGCCGCCGCAGCGCTGTTTCTGATGACCAATCTCGGGTTGCTTCCGCCCGGAGGCAACACGCTCGGTCTTCAGGGGCCGCGCCTCGGGACCGGGGTGGCCGTCAATCTTGTCCTGGGAGCTCTAATGACGCTCGGGATCGGGCTCTATGGTCCCTGCATGATCCTGGTCAGCCTTCTGGGTATGAATCCTGCGGCGGCTTTCCCGATCATGATGGGTTCTTGCGCATTTCTGATGCCGGTGGCCAGCCTGCGATTCATGCGGCGGCAAAGCTACAGCCTGCGCACCTCATTGGGTCTGGCGCTGGGCGGCATTCCCGCCGTGTTGATGGCGGCCTCTATCGTCAAATCGCTTCCTTTGACCGCAGTCCGCTGGCTTGTCGTCGTGGTAGTGGTTTACGCGGCTATCGCAATGTTGCGCTCCGCAATGAAGGAACGCATGGAGTCTTCGCGTCTTCATGGTTAGCGCTGCGAAACCAATGCAACCAGGACACGAAGAAACACTGAGATATCCCGAACCGTAAATCCTGAATCCTGGATCCTGAATCCTCTTGCGTGATTTTTCTGTTCTGTGGAAGAATGCGGCTGCTATTGACCATCCTATCCGTTAGGCTGCCACCGTGACCTTTAACTAACCCGAGGTGGAGGTAATTCATGGCTAAATCCCGCGATCCCGAGAGCAAGCCCGAGAAGGGCTTATCACGTCGCGATTTTTTGTCCAGGGGCGCTGGCGTGGCCCTCACGACTCCCATCGTAGCTGGAGTCGGGGTCGCGAAGCCCCAGAGCCCCGCGGCAAACGTAAAAATCCTGGGACCTGCCAAGGTTCCGGTTGCCTTGCGCATCAACGGCACGGCGCAGAACGTGAGCGTAGAACCACGCGTGACGCTGCTGGACGCTTTACGAAACTATCTGGATTTCACAGGAGCCAAGAAAGTCTGCGATCGCGCAACCTGCGGCGCCTGCACCGTCATAATGGGGGGCAAACCAGTCTATTCCTGTTCGGTGCTGGCTCTGGAGGCCCAGGGCAAAGACATCACTACCGTGGAGGGGCTCGCCCCGAACGGCAAACTCGCCGCGATTCAGGCGGCCTTTGTCGAACATGATGCCCAGCAATGCGGCTTTTGCACACCGGGGTTCGTAGTGGCGTGCAAGGCGTTCCTGGACAAGAATCCCAGTCCGACCATGGCGCAGGTCGAGAAAGGGCTGGGCGGAAACCTGTGCCGCTGCGGCACGTACGTTGGTGTGCGGCAGGCCGTCCTGGCTGCAGCAAAGACGAAAGGAGGGTAGAGCAATGCCTGATTACAACTGGCCTGAACCTTCGAAAAGAACCCTGATGGGCAAGCGGATCTCACGTCTGGACGGGCCCGACAAAGTTAGCGGCAAGGCCAAGTACACGTACGATATCAAGCGGCCGGGAATGCTTTACGGCAAGATCGTTCGCTCCCCGCACGCGCACGCAAAGATCGTGAGCATCGATACCGCCGCGGCGGAAAAAATGCCGGGTGTCGCAGCCGTCAAGGTCATCCAGGGTCCCGGAACCGAGATTCAGTGGGTGGGGGACGAAATCGTTGCGGTGGCAGCCAGCGAAGAATGTCTGGCCGAAGACGCGGCCCGCGCCGTCAAGGTGGTATATGAGAAGTTGCCCCACCTGGTGCGCGAAGAAGACCTTTCCAAGGCCGGCGACCGTCTCAAACCTGCGGCTGAACAGGTAACTCCGGAGTTTGACAAAGCCATGGCCGCAGCGGAGGTCGTGGTCGAGGGAATGTACTCATGTCCAGTTATCGCCCATTGCTGTCTGGAAAGCCACGGTCAGATCACGGAGTGGGAGGGCGAAGATAAGCTTCATGTGTTCCCATCCACGCAGGCGGTCTCCGCGCTCGCCCAGCAGTTCGCGGAACCTCTGAAGATTCCAGTCACCAATGTCTCCGTGAAAATGGACCATATGGGAGGTGGTTTCGGCAGCAAGTTCCAGGCGGATCGCTGGGGCATCGAGGGCGCTCGTCTGTCGAAACTCGCCGGCGGCAAACCCGTGAAGATCATGCTGGAGCGGGACGCCGAGCTCATGGTGGCGGGAACGCGCCCATCCACTTTCGCCAAGGTCAAGATAGGGGCGAAAAAGGATGGGACCGTTACGGCGTGGGAATCGACCTCCTGGGGTACCGGAGGGCTGGGTGGCGCCGGAATGCCCCCCTTCCCGTATGTCTGGGAAATACCCAACAAGCGCATGAACCATACCGTCGTTTCGACCAACACGGGCGCGCAAAGGGCCTGGCGAGCTCCGAATCATCCTCAGGCTGCCTTTGTGACGATGGCGGCTCTGGAGGACCTGGCAGCGGCGCTGAAGATGGATCCGCTGGACCTGTTCCTCAAGAATGTGCCGCTGCTGGGACCTCGCAAGGATCTCTACAAAGAGGAGTTGCTCAAGGCGGCGGAACTCATCGAATGGAAGAAAAAGTGGCACCCGCGCGGCGATACCACGCAAGGCAACATCAAACGTGGGCTCGGACTCTCCCTTCACACCTGGGGAGGGCGGCCTCACGACAGCGACTGCAAGCTGACCATAAACCCTGACGGTTCCGTGTCCGTAGAAATGGGCTCGCAGGACCTGGGAACCGGCACTCGAACGGTGATCGCGATTGTGGCGGCGGATACCCTGGGTCTCCCGCTCGATGCCATTAAAGTCAATATCGGCGACAACAAGTACCCGCGTTCGGGAAGCTCCGGCGGAAGCACGACCGTGGGCGGGGTCAGTTCCTCGACCCGCCGCGCCGCAGTGGATGCGCTGGACGCTCTGTTCAAGCAGGTGGGTCCCGCCCTCAATGCCGATCCGGCCAATCTGGAAGCGGTCGGCGGCAAGATTCAGGTTAAAGGAGATCCCTCCAAGAGCGTAGCCTGGAAGCAAGCCTGCGCAAAGCTGGGAGTGAACCCGATCTCGGTAATCGGCAAGCAGCCCGACGCGGAGAAGGGGAAACTCGCAGACAGCGGCGTAGCAGGCGTGCAGATGGCAGAAGTATCGGTGGATACCGAAACCGGGATTGTGAAAATCGAGAAGATGGTCGCAGTCCAGGACGTCGGCTACATCATTGCCCTCAAGACTGCCGAGAGCCAGACCTTCGGAGCCCTGATCCAGGGCGTCAGCTATGCTCTTTACGAAGAAAGAATCAACGACCAGTTCACCGGAAAGACCTTGAACCCCAACATGGAGTTCTACAAGCTCGCAGGAATCGGCGACATCGGCAACCTGGTCGTCCACATGATGACGGGTCCGGCGCAGGACGCGCGCGGGGTGATCGGGCTGGGCGAGCCCCCTGTCATATCGCCCGGGGCTGCAATCTCGAATGCCGTGGCCAACGCCCTCGGCGTTCGCGTGCCGTCTTTACCCTTAACTCCCGACCGGGTTCTTGCAGCAATGGAAAAGAAAGGAGGGCTGACCTAATGCGCGCCTTTGATTACGCAAGTCCAACCACAAAAGAACAAGCCGTGGCCCTGCTCGGCGCCAAGTGGGGGGAAACCGAAGTCCTCGCCGGGGGCATGGATCTGCTGAGCTTGATGAAGGACCACATCACCGAGCCCAAGCGGATCGTCAATATCAAGGAGATCAAGGAACTCGAAGGAGTGAAATTCGCGTCCGGCACCGGTCTTCGGATCGGCGCCCTGGTTACACTGGACGAGTTGATGAACCATGAAGCCGTCAAGAAGGACTACCCTGCACTAGTCCAGGCTGCCGAGGGCGTTACCAGTCCTCAAATCCGCAACCTGGGGACCGTGGGGGGAGACCTTTGCCAGCGGCCGCGTTGCTGGTACTACCGCAGCGGCCTGGGCCTGCTCGCACAGGATTCCAGCGGCAAGTCGTTGGTTACGGAGGGGGAAAACAAGTATCACGCCATCCTCGGGAACTTCGGCCCCGCATATTTTGTAAATCCTTCGAGCCTGGCTCCGGCTCTTATCGCGCTCGGCGCCAAAATTCGAGTGTTCGGCGCCAAAGGTCCGCGGGACGTTCCGGCGGAACAGTTCTTTGTGACGCCGAAGAGCAACGATCAGCGCGAGTTCCGCTTGCAATCCAACGAGATCGTAACCGAAATCCTGGTTCCACCGGCAGCCGGCAGCCGAAGCGCGACCTACGAAGTGCGCCAGCATGATGCACTCGACTGGCCCTTGGCGGCTGCGAGCGTTGCCCTGAAGCTGAGTGGAAAAAAGGTGACAGCAGCCCGGGTCGTCATGGGACACGTGGCGCCTGTTCCCTGGCCCTCCAGCGATGCTGAGAAGTTTCTGACCGGAAAGACCATTTCGGATCAGGTGGCCCAGGACGCCGGCTCAGCCGCGGTCTCGGGCGCAAAGAGCCTCAGTCAAAACGCATACAAGATTCAACTGGCACGAGTCGCGGTGAAACGAGCGATTCTTCGCGCAGCCCAAGGAGCCTAACCATGGATAAACCTTACAGCAACTTGGAGCATGAAGTCTGCCGTCTCTTGCGCTGGAAAGCGATGTTCATCGAGGCCGATAGCGATCCCACGGTGCCACCGTCCAACGATGGGAGTTTCTGGTGCTCCGAGACCCAGGTATGCCTCGGCCCTGACGGGCAGCTGGCGTCGCCCGACACTTGCAGCCCGAGTCGCTCTTGTTACGACGAGCTGACACGGATCAAATTCACTTGAGGCAAGCTCAGCCTGAGCCAGCTCCTTTCCTTCGCTTCAAGCGTCTGGCGTGGGGACGTAAGAAGGCGTGGCTTGGGCCGTTGTTGCAAAGAAGTCCGCGCGCGCCAATCAAGAAGAGATTTTCCTGTAATCGACCATCGACAAGCGGCAATGACAGAGGTATTATTGGGGGGCTATAAAAGAAGGGGACCGGGAACCTGGTAAACCGGACTGAGGAGGAAACCAAATGCATCGATTAAAGCTTGTGTCACTTTGTGCGGCCGCTCTGTTGCTTGCCGCCCCTGCCTTCGCAGGGCAAATCTCCGGGGATTATGTCGAGACGCGGAACGCCGATGTCTATACCGGGCATTGCTTCGCTAATGCCGAGGTGGGGTTGACGGGAACCCAGGCAACCCTTGGGTGGCGGATTCGCACTGGAGACTGGAAGGGAGTGCCGCTGGATGGCCTGGCGATTGTTGCCGTGGCGAAAGCCTCCGCGACGCTGGGCGATCCTTTCAACAATCCGTATCCTGCGAAATCGGTTCTCATCGTCGACGAGAAAGCTAACGAGGATCAGAAATGTGCCCTGGTCGAATTTGCCAAGGCAATGGGTGGCCGTCTTCTGGAGAACGTAGTTTTGGTTCAGTCGGCGCCCATCTCGCTCGAGGTCGGCGAGGCGAGCAAACATGGCTCTGTGGTCCTCCAAGCGGGGAATCTGGCCCGAATCCAGACGCGAGCCATTGGGGATAAGGATCACCTGTGCGGTAACGAATCTACCTATTATCCTCCACTCACGGAGCTCTCACACGCCATGCCGGCGTACACCCTGTCCGAGGAGTATCGCGGTTCGGGTCTCGGGCTCGAGTGGCGGATCAACGACAAACGCAGCGCGTTTGTTGGAACGTTCTCCCGTTAAGCGCTTCCGCATTGATTCTTCGCGCCTTCTGGCCTTCGTGGTTTGCGCCAATGCATTACCGCGAGGGCCCGAAGGCGCCAAGCTTGCGTAGTTTGTTTGAAACTCTCTCCTCTCTCGCTGTATCCTTCCGTACAGTTTTGATTCCAGGGAGGTACGCATGAATCGCAGACGATTCTTCGTGTCGGTCTTATTTTCACTGGCCAGTTTCGCGGCAACGGCGGCTAACAAAGTAGAAACCACGGGCGCTTGCACCAACACTGAAATCGCCGAACCCATGCGGGCAACACTGCAACCGCAGGGGCTCCGCGTCGTTGGCGATTCCGGGCCCTTGTGCGAACTGTGGATGCGCAAAGCCATTCCTCAAAAGAGTGGCGCGGGCTATGGTTCTATCGCCAACGGCACATTCGTGGGTGTGATCATCTTTACCGGAAAGGGCGGAGATTTTCGCGGGCAGGCGATCAAGCCCGGTGCCTACACGCTCCGGTTCCAGACCATTCCATCGGACGGCAATCACCAGGGGATGGCTCCCTCTCCGGAATTCTTCTTGCTGGCGCCGGCCAGCGCCGACAAAGATCCTGCGGCTCAAGTTGGCTACGAGGAGCTGATTAAACTGAGCAAACAAGCTTCGGGAACGAACCATCCTCATCCCTTGTATCTTGCACAACCGACCGGAGCGGGAAGCCCCAGCTTCAAGCAGGTGGGCGAGGGGGGGCACTGGGCCCTGGAGGGCAAGACCAAGGCGCAGCCTTCCGGCGGCGGCACCGAAGTCGATTTCCCATTCGCCGTGGTCCTGATCGGTAAGGCGGAGGGGTAGGTCGATCTGCTTCACCGCGAAGGCTCCAAGACGCAAAGACTCCTGATGGAAACCAAGGAATCCGTGGATAAAGTGGAACGTGAGCGGAAGGGATCTGACGCCGCGGTCGATGACGACAAAGAGTACTGCCCTCAATGCGGTCGAATCCTTCAACCGCACAAATGCAAGCTTGTCTGCGAATGTGGCTACTTCATGAGCTGCTCCGAGTTCTAGCAGCAGGGTTTCTTTGCGTCTTCACGGTTGAAGCATATGACTGAAACCACTGACTTCCTGGTGATTGGCGGAGGAGTGATCGGCTGCGCGGTCGCTTACGAATTGTCAAAAGCGCGTGCGACCGCCATCCTCGTGGAACGTGGAGAGATCGGCCAGGAAGCTTCCTCCGCTGCGGCCGGAATGCTGTCGCCGCTGCTAGACTCCGACGGAGACGATGGTTTCGCCCGCCTTTGCCTTCAGGCCCGCTCGCTGTTTCCCGATTACCTGGAAGAACTGCGCGAGCGCACCGGCGTCCCAATCGAGTGGCACCACGATGGCTGCCTCTACATTCCGATGTCCGAGGAAGAAGCTTTCCACATCCAACAGCAAAACCAGAATGCCGGCCCGAGCACTCGCATGCTCAGCCGGCAGGAAGTACTGGAACTAGAGCCGCATGTCACATGGTTTCCGGAGCCTGCGCTGTATTCTCCCGATCCGGCTCATCTGGACAACGCCGGCTATACGCGCGCGCTCGCTCAGGCCGCCAACCTCGGCGGCGTCGAGCTACGCACGCACGAGGAAATAGACCGTCTTCTGGTCCGAGGCGACACCGTTTATGGAGCGCGGACTTCACGCAGTGAGATTCATGCCGCACGAGTCATCAACTGTTCCGGCGCCTGGGCTTCTCGCCTGAGTCCTTCGCCGGAAAGTCGTTTGCCCGTCATTCCCGTACGCGGCCAAATGCTCTCTCTTACCACGGAGACTCCGCTCGTCAGACGCCTTATATGTTCGAAGGACTGCTACCTGGTCCCAAGAAACAACGGCCAGTTGCTGGTCGGAGCCACAATCGAGAGAGTCGGCTATGACAAACGCAATACAGCCGACGCCATTCAAAAGCTGACTCGGGGAGCGCTCGATCTCTGCCCGGATCTCAAATCGGCTACCTTCTCACGCATGTGGGCGGGACTGCGCCCAGGAACGCCAGATTCGCTGCCGATCCTGGGGATCGATCCGGCCTGGAAAGGACTCATCCACGCTACCGGGCATTTCCGTAACGGGATCCTCTTGAGCGCCCTGACCGGGAAGATCATAGCCGAGTTAGCCATCGAGCAGCGAAGCACGATACCTCTCGATCAGTTTTCTCCCGCGCGCTTTTGTCAGGCAAACACCAAACACGAAGATGCAGAGACGCTGACGCTATGATGGCAC
This sequence comes from uncultured Acidobacteriota bacterium, assembly GCA_963827655.1. Taxonomy (GTDB): domain Bacteria; phylum Acidobacteriota; class UBA6911; order UBA6911; family UBA6911; genus CAWHCF01. The sequence goes on along the minus strand of CAWHCF010000013.1, from coordinate 35,155 downwards.
GTCTCTTTCACCGCTGGGAGTCACGCCTGTCACGCAGGGATACGAAGACGAACCGTGCGGCCCTTCGAATGGGGACTGGAGTTTGTCCAGAATGGTATTCCTGTTCACGACGCGAAGGATTACCTGCTCGATTACGCCCGCGAGGCAATTCTCAACAGTGACGCCTATCACTCTTACAAACCGGTGGACGATTATCGCCTCGAGGGACAGCACCTCAGCTTCACCAGTCCCCTGCCAACCATCTACCCCAGGAACAACAAAGTCCATGGATGGTACTTCCCGGTCAGTTCCCGGGGACGGGTCGTGCTCGTCCTGCCGCAGTGGAATTCGGACGGCCGGGGTCACATGGCTCTGTGCCGGATGTTGAATCGCTTCGGTCTTTCCGCTCTGCGCCTGAGCATGCCCTACCACGACCTGAGGATGCCCGAGGAGCTGGTGCGGGCCGAGTACATGCTCTCGCCTAACCTGGGCCGCACACTCCATGCGGTTCGGCAGGCGGTCATAGACTGCCGCGCCGCTCTGGATTGGCTGGAACAGAAGGGGTACGAGAAGTTCGCCATCCTCGGAACCAGCCTGGGCTCCTGTATCGCCTTGATCACGATGGCGCACGAAGACCGCTTGAGAATCAGCGTCCAAAACCATATCTCGCCCTATTTTGCGGACGTTGTGTGGAGCGGGATCTCGACCCGTCACGTGCGCGCGGGCCTGGAAGGAAACATCACACTGAACGACCTGCGGGAGATCTGGATGCCGAACAGTCCCAGAGCCTACTTGAGGAAGCTCGTGGGAACCGGAAAAAACTCGCTCTTGATCCACGCGCGTTACGACTATTCTTTCTTGCCCCAGCTTTCGCAGCAGGTGCTTCAAGAGTACAAAGAGCTTCAACTCCCCCATTCGACGCTGGAATTACGCTGCGGTCATTACACCTCGGGAGAGTTTCCTTTCAACATCGTCCTCGGTTATGCCATGTGCAACTACCTCCGGAAAACCCTTTAACAAATACCACGGAGACACCAAAGTACACACGAAGAAACGACCAAGAAGTCTCAGAGTCTCTTGACCCGAATGTTCCGGAATTCCACGCGAGCTCCGTGTCCGAGGAATCCGAGGTGTCCGCTTTTCCGGGCCAAGCCAGGATGCTTCTTCAGGGCTGCGTCGTCCTTGACCTGGTCCAGGTTTGCGTCGACGATCGTATTCCCATTGAGCTTCACCGTGACCTGCCGGCCGCGAGCCGTAATCTCTTCGGAATTCCACTCTCCGACTGGTTTCAACGAGCCCCGCGTAGCTGGAATGACGTCGTAGATTGAGCCGTGATACTGGGCCGGGCGCAGACTCGTGTATTGCGAACCGCTGTCATCTAGAATCTGGATCTCGATTCCGGCGTAGGCCGCGTCTCCATCCAGGGGGGCTCGAATACCCACGCCATTGTTGGAGTTCGGCTCGAGCTTGAAGTCAAAACGGAACACAAAATCGCTGTATTCCTCTGCGGTGTACAGGTTGCCGCCATCGTCCTTGGTACAGAACAGGATGCCGTTCTCGACCTGGTAGCCGCGCCCTTGCTTGTTTTCCTCCCCCTTCCGGCGCCCGTAAACCCATCCGTCAAGGTTCTTGCCGTTAAAGAGAGGCTTGAAGCCCTCCTCCCCAGCCGGCGCCTGTGGGCCTGTTCTGAGCGAAGCACTCAAGAAGCCCGCCAAACCTTCAGCAAACACCGCCATCGTCATGGCGGCAATCATTGCCGTTGTCCAGAACCTCTTTTCCATAGAAGCATCCTCAAAAGAAAAAGCCCCTCCGGGCCTTCGTGCCCGGAGGGGCTTCATTACGCCCGATTAATCAGGCTTGGTAACATTCTCGGCCTGGAGCCCTTTTGGACCGCGGGTAACGTTGAAGGCGACCGTATCCCCTTCCGTTAAAGTCCGAAATCCACTCATCTCGATGGCAGAATGATGCACGAAAACATCCCCGCCAGTCGAACGCTCGATAAAGCCATAACCCTTCGCGTTGTTGAACCACTTAACTTTCCCAATTTCTTTTTCCATGGGAACCTTGCTCCTTCGGTTTTCGAATTCGATTCAGTTTGTGCTTCTCGGCGGCCTTGCCAACCAGGGGATGCCGCGAACCCGGGGTTCTGCGGCGGTCGTCCTTCGAGCTCCGGCCTTACAGACCACATAACAAACAGGTTAGGGCCGTATATTACTTTCGCACCAAAGCCTGTGTCAAACGATAACTTTAGGTTCTTTGCGTTTGCAGACTTAGTCGTAAACCTTTATTTCTAAAAACATTAAGACGAGACTCAGAGACGGGGGCATTTCGGACTGAAACGCGAACTTACTGTCCGGGGGAATGACTAATTGATTCGGGATCTTTGAGCTTCCCAAAAAGGCATGAAGTTGCGGGTGAAAGCGGCCCAGTACCTGCGGAACATCTTAGGACTCTTCATTTTGAGGAGGATCTTCACGAAGCGGAACCGGGTGAGGAAGAACAGGAAGTAGGCCTTGCGTTGAAGCCATCGCAGTTTCTTGAAATCCCACTCTTCCGATTTGACTTTGACGACCCCTTCCCATTCTTCATGAATGTCGTTCCCTTCGTAGGAACCGGTGGCACGCACCAGGTCGTTGAGTTCGGTACCGGCGTATGGTGTCGCTATCGAGAAGAGAGCCTCGTCAAAGTATGATCCACAAGCAAACTTTATTGTCTGATTGATTTCAGCCACGGTCTCGCCAGGAAAGCCGAGCATGAAAAAGCCCAAAGTCTCGATATCGTTTTTCCGGGCCCATCCGAGAACCTCATTGAAACGCTCGAGCTTTAAGTGCTTTTTGATCAGTTTCTGGATTCGGTCGTTCGCCGACTCGATCGCGATCGCCATGTGATGGGTGCCGGCCCGACCCAGCTTCTGCATCAGTTCTTCATCGAAACGCTCCAGGCGGACGCCATTGCCGAACTGAAAGCCGAGTTTCAGCCCGCTATCGATCACGAGATCGCAAATGCGCTTCGCGCGGTCAAGGTCCATGTTGAATATGTCGTCCTCGACCATGAACTCGCGAATCCCGTAGGTATCATGCAAGAACTTGATTTCCTCCCAGACCAGTTCGGGTTTTCGTCCGCGGAACTTCTTCCCGAAGAGGTCATGGCAGTAGATACAACGGTAAGGACAGCCGCGACTCGTGAAGATCTGGATCGCTCGCCGGTCGACCGTCGGGAAGCGCACAAAGTCGATGTCGAAGTAACGTTCGACATCCAGCAGGTGATAGGCCGGCATAGGGATGGTGTCCACATCGACATAGTCGTTGCGCGGAAGATTCCGAACTACATTGCCATTCCGGCGGAACCACAGTCCCTGAACTCCATCCAGATCTTTCCCGGTGGATAGGCGATCCAGGAAATCGGCAAAAATATCCTCCCCCTCCCCGATGCAAATCGAGTCGACGCACTCTTTCTTCATAACCTGCTCGGGCATGATGGTAGGGTGCTGCCCGCCGAAGATGATGTGAGTGCGGGGAGATATCTTCCGAATGGCCTCGGCCGTCTCGATGCCACCCATAAACTCAACCGACATGCAGCTTATGCCGGCCACGTCATAGGACTCAGATTCTAGTGCGCTCCGGAGAGATTCAGCCGGGTTGGCTTCGAGTCCGATATCGAGAATCCTGGCCCGGTGCCCCTTCTTCTCGGCGACGGCGCCCAACATCGTGATTCCGATGGGAATGCCCGCCACGACATCAGCGTAGGTCGATTTCGGCCGGATGAGGAGAAGGTTCATGATGGCTCAATATAGACCAGTTCAGATTTCGTTACCAGGAAATAGTCGGCGCCGGCGGATCTCGTCTTGACGACTGAGTATTGCTGTTCGCAATTACGCTAACGTACTTCTGAGCAGTTAGGCCGAAGGGCCGTGGAGTCTTGGACATTTCACAGGCACAGAAGCTCGAGTGCCGGTAGCCAGGGCCGAAGGCCCGGCAGTAGTAGCCACGCCCGTCAATCTGGTTGTGAGACCAGATTCATCGAGTCACGAAACACCGGCACAGATACGTGCGCTGTCGGCCTCGAGTGCTCACGGGCTGTGCCCTCCGCCTTACGGCAGGCGCTACGCACTGTCGGCCCAACGGGCCTAGGCAAAAACAGAGCCGACTCGTACAGCTCTGCCCAAGACGTCACCGTATTTAGAACCAGCCGACTAAGCGCGAAGACGGTGGGGTCGACCCGGGACTTCAAGGTCAATCGGAAGGGGCTCGGCACGCTCGGCAAGAGTGAAGTAAGCTTCGATCGGAGATCCGGACTCTTCGAACCGAGTCTGAAAGAGTTGGGAAATCTCTCGCCGGGAGAATTCTCCGTCGCGGTAACCGCGATAGAGCTGCTCTCCCAGGAGGTATCCCAGCTCATGGGTCAAGATAGCGAAGATCCGTCCGCTGGACCTGAAGCCGCGCGAGATGATTTCGGGCAGATCACGCATCCGGGCGTACTGGCACTCCAGTATCTTGTGGTTGTGGAGAAATTGTCTGATCCACCGGACCTTGTCGGCAGATACGCCAAGCAGCTTTCGCCCCGGTCTATTCAGCCGCTCTGGATGCAGGATGTCGCTTTCGTGACAGTGATTGCGACCGGGGGCAATCAGCTTGGAACCGAAGTAACCCAGCGCCTCTTCCAGCGTGGTCAGGTAGAATTCCGTTGCAGCGTTCAGAGGCTTCGGCCGATAGTGCTGATACCGTTGCCCCTTCAAGGCGAAATTCACAAAGTGCGCCGCTTCCTCGGCGCCGTGGACCAGGTCAAACTTGCCGATGAAGATCGCATTGATACGCGGAACGTAACAGCTTCCCTGCAGCTTTGTGTGGTTGATGATCTGGTTGATGTGCGCCTTGTTGTCGTGATTCTGAAGAAGTAGCCTTTTGAAGTCCTCGAACTTCTCGCGCGAATAAACCTCCGGGTATCCGTCGATGAAGAACTCCAGGCAAACTCCGTCATGCCTCAGACAGTACGTGTATTTGTCAATGCGGGTGAATTCGAGAACGGCGTCGATCAGCTTGTAAACCGTGGAGGTTAGATCCAGGCGCTGATCCTCTTCGCTGTGAGCCTTCCAGATTTCGAGCTGGCGTCTATATCCTTCATATTTCTCGAACGGGGTCGCGTTGAAAAAGCAGTAGGTACGATCCTTGAGCTTCACGACCCGCTCGTCTTCGAATCCGTCGCAGGCAATCTTCCAATAGACCTCGTCGAGGTTCTGAAGTACGGTGACGCGAGACGGCGCTTGTCCCGTCGGAAAGTGACGGGTGACCTTGAGTGGGAGATGATTCGAAGCCAGGTGCGACTCGCCGAATGAAACCACCAGCTTATGGCCGGGGTTCCGCTGAAGCAGATCCACAATCTTGGCAGCAACCGCCGTATCTCGTTTTCTGATGTAACGGAGATCATTCCGCGGTGCGCAGTCGATGCCAGAGACCGGTATGCCATTCTTGCGCGCCACCTCGAGGAGGGCTCGGTAGCTGTCCCAACTGTATCCCCATTCCAACCCGTAGCGTACGCGTTTGAGTAACTGCGTGTCATCGATTCGACGGTTCATCCAATCGTCCAGCGCTCGCTGGTCCCTGCCGTAAAACAACTCAACCGCCAGCATCACACGCTGATCGGCCAGATCCTGGAGAAAGCCGGCCTGGAATTGCTGGCACTTCTCGAGGGCATGGTAGTCACCGATGTAGATGATTCGCGAATTCCGGGCGGTCTCGAGAAGCTCTTGATAGGTCGAAACTTCCTCGAAGTCTTCGAACTCCAGCATGAAGTCTCGAATGTACCGGCTGTCCCGCCTCTTGTCGGTGCCAAAGATCTCTTCCTTCAGCCGCTCCACCGCCTCCTTTTGCCACCGGATCTTTTCAGTAAGGTTATCGGTTTTACAGACCAGACCACGCATCGTTTTATGGTACCACGGAGAGAAATTGGGGGCTTCCCACTCGTTTACCTGTTTTTTTCAGAGCAGATGCTATCCGCATTTCGACCTCGCAAGAAACAGGTAAACGAGTGGGACGTTTCCAATTCCCCAATTCTTGACTTCGTAGAGAAGGGTCTGTTAGATTCCAGATTCTTTTTCACTTCGGGGCGGCTTTGATGAATTCACCAGAATTAAGAAAAACCGCTCTGAATGCTATCCATCGCCAGTCAGGCGCCCGCATGATCGAGTTCGCCGGGTGGGAGATGCCGGTCCAGTACAGTGGTCCGATCCAGGAACACATGGCCGTGCGAACCGGCGCCGGCATCTTCGACGTAAGCCACATGGGTGAACTAGAATTGAAGGGACCCGCCGCCGAAGAGAACATCCAAAGGCTGACCTGTAATGACGTAAACCGGCTTGCAGTAGGTCAATGCCAGTATTCCGCCCTCACAACGCCCCAAGGAACCTTCATCGATGACGTTCTGGTCTACTGCCTCAGTCGCAGCCATTTTCTAATGTGCGTCAACGCGTCCAACCAGGAGAAGGACTATAAATGGATCCTGGAAAACACGCGCGGACAGGTTGATGCGCTCGACCGGAGCGAAGATTTTTCCCAGCTGGCGGTCCAGGGACCCCAGGCCTGTTCGATCCTTCAGCCTCTCACCGACCTCCGGCTCAGCGACATGAAGTCCTATTGGTTCGTGCAGGGAAAAATGTGCGACGCTGAAGTCCTGATCTCCCGAACCGGCTACACGGGCGAGGATGGCTTCGAGATCTATTGCCACCCCGCGCACGCTGAAAACCTATGGACCCGGATCATGGAATCGGGGAGGGCGACTGCGATCCAACCGGCGGGGCTGGCCGCTCGAAACACTCTCAGGCTCGAGGCGAAACTGGCGCTCTACGGCAATGATATCGACGATACGACAACAGTCCTGGAAGCAGATCTCGCGTGGATCTGTAAACTGGATAAGGGGGACTTCATCGGTCGCGACGTTCTGATAAAACAGAAACAGGAAGGCTTGAAGCGAAAACTGGTCGGGTTCGAGATGGCTGAGCGCGGGATTGCGCGCGATCACTACTCGGTCGAGATAAGCGGCCAGCGTGTCGGGAGCGTGACCAGTGGAAGTCCGGCTCCTTTTCTGAAGAAGAACATCGGCCTGACCTACCTGCCTGCTGATCGGTGCGCCGTGGGAACCCAGTTCGACGTCGTCATTCGGGAAAAGCCCTCCCGAGCTCAGGTAGTTCCGACACCCTTTTACAGACGGGCCAAAACGATTGACGATTGACGATTTACGATTGACGATCTGACGATCAATTAGTGACTGACTGGATTTTCAATCGTCAATCGTAAATCGTAAATCGTCAATCCTGATATTCCTCTAGTGGAGGTTAACCGATGTATCCCGAAGAAAATCTTTACACGAAGGATCACGAGTGGATATTCGTACAGGGGGATATAGGGATCATAGGTATTACGGATTACGCTCAGCACGAACTTGGGGATGTCGTTTACGTTGACCTGCCGGAGGTCGGCGACACTTTTGAAGCGAACGAACCTTTTGGTTCGGTGGAGTCGGTCAAGGCCGTTTCCGAGATATTCTGTCCTATAAGCGGTGAGGTAATCGAGGTCAACACCAAACTGGAGGACAAACCCGAGCTAATCAACGAATCGCCTCATCAGAAGGCCTGGATGATCAAGCTACGGATTACGAACCTCGATGAGCTGAAGGAATTGCTCAGTGCCGAAGAGTACGAGGAGTATATCCAGGAGCAATCAGGCAGCTGATCTCGATTGACGATTGACGATTTACGATTGACGATTGAACCCGAGGAGGCGTACGATTGGACGTCGTACGAACTCGGGCAAGATCTAGCGATTCACGATTGAAAGATCCGGGTCAATCGTCAATCGTCAATCGTAAATCGTAATCAATCGTCAATCGTAAATCGTCAATCGTCGGGCAGGAGCACACGAGGTTGCGGTCTCCGTAAACGCTGTCGATGCGCGCAACGGAAGGCCAGAATTTGTGTTCTCGCGTCCAGGGAGCGGGAAAGACGGCGCGCTCCCGGGTATAGGGGCGATTCCATTCCGGCGACACCAGGGCCTGCGCCGTGTGGGGCGCGTTCTTCAACAGGTTGTTTTCGGAATCCTGCCGGCCGGTTTCAATCTCCTCGATTTCGCGTCGAATCGCGATCATCGCGTCGCAGAAGCGGTCGAGCTCCTCCTTTGATTCGCTCTCAGTCGGCTCTACCATGATGGTGCCCGCGACAGGCCAGGAGACCGTAGGGGCATGAAATCCATAGTCCATGAGGCGCTTTGCAATGTCTTCCACTTCGACTCCCGCGCTGGCCTTCAAGGGGCGCATGTCCAGGATACATTCATGCGCTACGAGATTCTCCTTTCCCTTGTAAACGACGCGGTAGTGGGGTTCCAGCCTTTTGGCAATATAGTTGGCATTGAGAATCGCGACCCTGCTCGCTTCAGTGAGACCTCGCGTCCCCATCATGGCGATGTAAACCCAGGGAATCGTCAGAATGCTGGCGCTTCCCCATGGGGCCGCGGATACGGCACCGATTCCATGTTCCCCGCCTACGGTCACAACCGGGTGCCTGGGGAGGAACTGCGCTAAATGCGGCATGACCCCGATGGGTCCCATGCCGGGACCTCCCCCCCCGTGCGGAATACAAAAGGTCTTGTGTAAGTTCAGGTGGCAGACGTCGGCGCCGAAGTCCCCCGGCCGGCACAGCCCGACCTGCGCGTTCATGTTCGCGCCGTCCATGTAGACTTGCCCTCCGTGCCGGTGGACGATGGCGCAGATGTCTTTGATGGACTCTTCAAACACTCCATGGGTCGAAGGATAGGTCACCATCAATGCCGCGAGCTCGCGCGAGTGCTTCGCGGCCTTGGCTTCAAGATCCGCGAGGTCTATGTTTCCGTTCCGGTCACAGGCTACCGCCACCACCTTCATTCCGGCCATGACTGCGCTGGCGGGATTTGTCCCATGCGCCGACTGAGGGATAAGACAGAGGTTTCGATTCTTTTCACCCTGGCTCTCGTGGTATTGCCGGATAACCAGCAGACCCGCATATTCGCCCTGAGATCCGGCGTTCGGCTGTAAAGAGACGGCAGCGAACCCGGTAATTTCTGCCAGCCATTGCTCGAGCTGCTCAAAAAGGATCTTGTACCCTTGCGTCTGTCCGGGCGGAGCGAACGGATGAATCTCGCTGAACTCGGGCCAGCTTACCGGAAACATCTCTGCGGTGGCATTGAGCTTCATCGTGCAGGAGCCCAGCGGGATCATCGACGTGGTGAGCGAAAGATCCTTGGCTTCGAGCCGGTGGATGTAGCGCAGAAGCTCAGTTTCCGAATGATAGCGGTTGAAAACGGGATGAGTCAGATAGCTGGAAGTACGCTCCAATTGTTCATTGAGTTCCAGATCAATATCCTCGGCAAGATCTTCGACACTGAAAGCAGGTGCCCCTCCCTCTCCGAAGACTGCGAACAGATCCGTCAGATCCTCGACTCTTGTGGTTTCGTCCAGGGTCACCCCCAGGGTAGTGCTATCCAGGGTCCGCAAATTGATCCGTCGCGACCTTGCAGCCTCCAGAATACTCTCCAGACGCCGGTTCCCCAGACTCACCCGCACCGTATCGAAGAATGGCTCGGAGCCTGTGGAGTAACCAAGGCGATGCAGACCCTCCGCCAGGATAGCCGTGAACTGGTGAATGCGCCGGGCGATGTTCTTCAATCCCGACGGGCCATGGTAGACCGCATACATGCCGGCCATCACGGCCAGTAAAACCTGAGCGGTGCAGATGTTGCTGGTAGCCTTGTCGCGCCGGATATGCTGCTCCCGGGTCTGCAACGCGAGGCGAAGGGCGGTTTTTCCGTCTGCGTCCCTTGAAACTCCGACAATGCGCCCTGGCATCTGCCTTTTGTAAGCTTCACGCGTCGCGAAATAAGCGGCGTGGGGTCCGCCATAACCCAGCGGCACGCCAAAACGCTGCGTGCTTCCGACCACAATATCGGCGCCGAATTCGGCCGGCGGCTTGAGCAAGGTCAGACTGAGCGGGTCTGCGGCCACGGTGACCAGCGCTCCCGCCTCATGCGCTTTCTCAATGAAGGAGCGGTAGTTATAAACCGCGCCATCGCTGGCAGGATATTGCAACAGAGCGCCAAAGACCGGTTCCTGAAAGTCAAACTCCCTGTGGTCGCCCAGGAGGACCTTGATGCCAATCGGTTCCGCTCGCGTCCTGACCACATCGATGGTCTGGGGGTGACAGGCCGTGGAAACAAAGAACGCTCGGGCCTCAGTACTGGAGAGATTGAGACTCATGGACATCGCCTCGGCTGCAGCCGTACCCTCGTCCAGCAGAGAGGCATTGGCGATCTCCATCCCGGTCAGGTCGATCACCATGGTCTGGAAATTCAGCAGGGCTTCCAGGCGCCCTTGAGCTATCTCCGCCTGATAGGGAGTGTACTGAGTGTACCAGCCGGGGTTTTCAAGAATATTGCGCTGGATCACGGGTGGGGTGATGCAGTCGTGATACCCCATCCCGATGAACGAACGGAAAACCTGATTCCTGGAAGCAATTTGACGCAAGTCGGCCAGGACGGCATGCTCGCTGCGGCTTTCTCCGATTTGGAGAGGACTGGATAGGCGGATGGATTGCGGAACCGTTTTATCCACAAGTTCGTCGAGCGACGAAAGTTCCAGGAAGTCGAGCATTTCCCGGCACTCTTCATCGCTTGGGCCGATGTGTCGGCCAATAAAGGATCCTGTGTCGGCAAGAAAATCCAAGGTTGAACGCCTGGTCTTCGCGTCTGAGGGTTTAGGTAGCATAGTGCTTATGGGCATACTGATCTTGTATTGTACACGGTAGTAAGGGTTTATCGAGTTCTGCTAAATTGGAAGGGCGGCGCCTGTCACCGAATTCCATTTGATGCTGTGGTCCGAGGTCACCGCCCACGTTCCAGCGGGCGAAAAGAGTCGAAAGAAAGACCACGGACCGGGAACCCAAGGGTACCTTGCGATCACGGATTCGTCAATCTCCACTCCAAGACCGGGAAGCTTTGGCAGGATCAGGTCGCTCCCCTCGATCCGGAGTGGTGTTGCCAGGATCTCTGAGGCGAGCGGAAACTCGTACATGCTCTCAACCACGTCCGTAGAATAAACCGGATACTCCAACCACTCGACCACGGTGGCGGGCCAGCACACACCAAGATGGGCGGCGGCAATAACCTCCAGCGCCGTACCCCAGCTGTGGAATGCGAACTTCACGCCTCGACGGGCAATCTCCGTAAAGATTCGCTGACCCATCGCGTAACCCCCCTGGCAACAAACGTCCATCTGTACATAATCGACGCTTCCCGAGGCGAGCAGGTCCAGGTAGCCCTCTTCACTGGGCTCATGTTCGCCGCTGGCAATCGGCAGATACCCCTTTTCCCTGAGCGACCGGTAGCCGGCGTGATCGTCCGGTGTGATCGGCTCTTCGAGCCAGAAAACGCCGTAGCCGGCCATCTCGCGAGCCAGCCGTTCGACGGTTGAGTAGTCGTAGCTGTGATCGCCCATCCGCCACCAGCTGTGCGCGTCGACCATGAGCTTCATGTCCGGACCCACGGCTTGACGCATAAGCCTGACCGCCTCGAGGTCTTGCTCCGGCCCGAGGGCCGGCCGCATTTTATAGGCCTTGAACCCCAGGCCGGCGATTCGGCCGGCTTCGGCAGCATACCCTTCGGGAGCCATGTACATCCCGGCGCTGCCGTAAACTTGAATCCGATCTCGCACGCGGCCGCCCAGGAGCTCAGAGACCGGCATTTCCCGCTCTTTGCCCAGCAGATCGTACAAGGCAACCTCGACGGCGCAGTAAACCTTGGCCAGCTCGAGGTCCGCGCCTGGAGCGGCCTGGAACTGAGTCCGGAGCGCGTCGATATCATTGAGCTCGCGTCCTTCCAGGAAGGGTCCTACGGTACGCTCGATGATGCGATGCGCGTTTTCACTGCCGGGTCCCGGAGCGTAGCCGACCAATCCGTTATCGGCCTCGATCCTTACCAGCATAGCGTCACGTTTCACGATCGTGCGCTCGCCGCCATGGAACGGCAGCCGGCGCGGTTCGCGCAAAGGGTAGGAGAGCAGGAATGATTGGACCGCGCTGATCTTCATGAATGAGGACGTCTCCCTCGTTTCGAGACCGGAGAAATCGAGAAACGGGGACATCTCCCTCGTTTGAGAAACGAGGAACAAGGGGGAAGTCTCCGTTTCGTGATAAGCTTTCACACCCCAAAAGGAGGAGTTATGATAGCAGATCGCAGAAATTTGCTGAAGGCGGCGTTTGGCCTGGGCGTTGCTCCCACCGTGGCGAGCGCGCAGTCAGGTCCGGTCAAGAAAGTTCATTACAAGGGCTCAAAGCCCGAGAAGACCCCCCTCTTCTCAGGCGCGGTTTCCTATGGCAACCTGCTTTTCATCGCCGGTAAGGGAGCCCACTTTCAAGGCGACATCAAGGCCCACACCAAACATGTGCTCGACGAGGTTCAGAAGGAGCTGGAAAACGCAGGCTCTTCCATGGATAAGGTTCTCAAGTGCAATGTCTATCTCAATGATCTCAAAGACTACCAGGGGATGAATGAAGTTTTCCGAGGCCGATTCGGAGAAAACCCGCCGGTCAGAACGACCATTGCGGCCGCCGCCGGCATCCCCGGGAATTCTCTGGTCGAGATCGACGTGATCGCGTATATCTGAGTTTGTTGTTGCGGATTTGCGTCTCCTGGCGTCAATACGATTTACGATTCACGATTGACGATTGACGATTGAAGCAGGCCTGACGCGGTGTCTTGTAAATCGTCAAGAAATCGTAAATCGAAATGGCTATGAGAAAAGGCAAGGAAAAGCGGAGGAAAGACGAGATTTACCGCCGCACGCTCCCGGGCGCTGCTCCGGGAACATTGGCGGTCGACCCCGAGGCGACGCGGCTCCAGGGTTCGCGTCATAGCCTATGGTTCCGGTGCGATCACCGACAAACAAATCGACGACCCGCAAGCGGTCAGGGAGTTTCTCGATCGCTGGCCCGTGACCTGGGTGAATGTCGACGGTCTGGGGGACGCCGTGACGCTGGGAAGAATCGGCGAGGTCTTCGACCTGCACCGCCTAGTCTCTCGAGGATGTCGTTAACGTCCACCAGCGGGCGAAAGTTGAGCCCTACGGCAAATATCATTTTATCGTCGGGCGGATGGTCAACAACGGCAGCGACGAAGCCCTCGACACCGAGCAACTCAGCATTTTTCTGGGAAGAAACTACGTGTTGACCTTCCAGGAGCACGCCGGGAGACTGCTTCGATACCGTTCGCGATCGCATCTCCAAGGGAGGCGGGCGGATCAGAAATTGCGGTCCCGATTACCTGGCCTATGCCTTGATCGATGCGTTCATCGATGACTATTTCCCCGTGCTGGAAAGGTACGGGGAACGACTGGAAGAGCTCGAGGATGAAGTCATCGCAAGAGCCGACACGCAAATCATCGCGCAGATTCACCAGGTCAAGCGTGACCTGCTTGTGCTCAGACGCGCGATCTGGCCCCTTCGCGAAGCCGTAAATTCCCTGGTGCGGGACCCGACGCCGCTCATATCGGATGAGACCCGGATCTACTTGCGCGATTGCTACGACCATGCCGTCCAGCTGATCGATCTGCTGGAGAACTACCGGGAAATCGCTTCGAGCCTGGTGGAAGTGTACCTGTCCAGTGTCAGCAATCGCCTGAACGAAATCATGAAGGTGCTTACGATTTTCACGGTGGTCTTCATCCCGTTGAATTTCATCGCCAGCATCTACGGCATGAACTTCAACCCGGAGAGCTCGCCCTGGAATATGCCCGAGCTTAACTGGCGTTACGGCTACCCCTTCACCCTGGGACTCATGGCGGCGGTCGCCTTGAGTATGCTGGTCGTTTTCCGGAAGAAGAAATGGATGGGATCGCTTTTCCCGAAACAGGAGAGAAAGTGGTCTGGATCACCAGAACGACGGTCCGGATCACCGGAACGACGGTCCGGCTTGACGGGAAGCAAACAATAGAAACCGAAAGCTTCAAGAAACGCGAAGCGAAGATTCAAAGCGACTCGTGCCGCCGTAAATCCAGCGAAAGACCGGATCCTCTCGTTCCTCGTCCGAGCGTCGCCTCCGGCGAAGCTCTTCAAGGTTGCGATTCATTCTGTCAAACACTTCTTTCATGAGCCGATCCTTCTCGTTGCGGCGATACGTCGACGTGTCGATGGGCCGGTCAATCTTGATGCGAATGATGGTGCCGGGATTTACCTGAAGCGTCTTGGGCATGATCACCCGATAGCTTCCCTCGATCGAAATCGGAACCAGCGGAACTCCCGAACGCAGAGCCAGGGCAAAGGCTCCGCTCCGGAAGGGGCCTAACTCTCCGGTCCGGCTCCTCGTCCCTTCGGGGAACGAAACTGCGTTGACGCCCCCCCGGATGAGCAGGGCGGCCGCGAGAATGCTCTTGGCGGCCTCGCGCGGCTGCTCGCGGTCGATCGGAATATATCCCGAACGGCTCATGTGCCATCCCATGAACGGCACATTGAACAGCGACTTCTTGGCGACCCAGCGGAACTGTATCGGCAGGCAGGCGGCAAGCGAAAGAATATCATGGAGACCGCTGTGATTCGCCGCGTAGAGCTGGGGGCGCGACGGATCGACATGCTCCAACCCTTCGACTTCTATGCGAGCGCGGCTGAGCCAGAGATTGTCCTTCGACCAGCGGCGCATGCAAAAGTGCTGCAAGTTACCGTTGCTCGAAAAAACGCTGGCCCCAACCGATATGCTCCCCCAGAAAACCGTGCTCAGGGTGCATCCCGTCCAGCACCAGAGTGTGTAAGCCTTGGCTTTCAGCCGCTGCATGGTTTTATCATGGTTCGTTTGCCCTACTAATCACCAGGGCGCGAAGGCTCAAAGAAACGCTAAGTCCTGGTTTTCTTCCACAAGAAGAAGACGGGAACACCTGTCACGACAATCATCAGGCCAGGCCAGGTGAACCGTGGCTTTACCACCAGCAAGTCCACCATCACGAGCGCAGCCAGTAGAACATAGACGGCCGGAAGCACCGGATAACCGAACGCCTTGTAGGGCCGTTCCATCTCGGGACGTTTCTTGCGAAGGATGAACAGGCCCGTTACCGTAAGAACGTAGAACAGCAGCGCCGCGAAGATGACATAATCGAGCAGATTGTTGTAAGTCCCGCTTAACACCAGCAGACAGGCCCACACCGCCTGGACGATCAGCGAAAAGACGGGTGTATGCGAGCGGGGAGAAACCTCGCCCACTCTTTTGAAAAAGAGTCCATCCCGCGCCATCGCGTAGTAGACCCTTGCTCCCGCCAGGATCAGGCCGTTGGTGCAACCGAAGGTCGAGATCAGGATTGCCACATTGATGAAGGTCAAGCCTCCAGAACCCATCAAACTCTGGGCCGCAAGAGTTCCCACGCGGTCTTCAGGCGCCGAAGCGATCGCCTCCAGGGGGAGTGTCCTCAGGTAAACCACATTGGCAGCAAAGTAGATGAGTGAGACGGCGGCGGTTCCGAGAAAGAGTGAAAGCGGGAGATTCCGCTTTGGATTGACGACCTCGCTTCCGGTGAACGTCACATTGTTCCAGGCGTCGGCCGCGAAGAGAGACCCTACCAGAGCCGCTCCCATTATGGACAGCAATCCCAAGCCGAAGCTGTCAGGAATCAGCCGCTGAAAGTTAGCCTGAACCGCGGCCGGGTTGGCGGGAAGAATCAAGCCCATGACCACCAGTGTGAGCAGCCCGCCCACTTTCGCCACGGTAAAAACATTCTGAACCGTGGCTCCTTCACGCAGTCCTTTGCAATTGACCCAGGTGAGAAGGGAGATCACCAGGATGGCTATGAGATGCTGGCTCGAGACACGATAACCGAGCGGAAGCGGAACCAGCACGTTCGAGGCCGATACCCAGGGCGCAAAAAGGCCAAAGAATTTGGCAAACCCGACGGCGACCGCTGCGATAGTTCCGGTCTGGATCACCAGAAAAAGAGTCCATCCGTAGAGAAAGCCGAACAGGGGGCCGTAGGCTTCCCGGAGAAAGACGTACTGCCCGCCTGCCCTGGGCATTGCAGCGGCGAGTTCACCGTAGCTCAGGGCGCCGAGAACCGTCATCACCGCGGTGATACCCCACGCCGCCAGCAGCAAACCGGACGATCCGAGCTGGCGAGCCATATCCGCCGACACAATGAATATGCCGGAACCAATCATGCTGCCGACGATAATAGCCGTGGCATCGAAAAGCTTCAGGCCGCGAACGAGCTGAGTGCCCGCAACCTCCGTTACAGCAGCCTTGGCATCGCCATCCATGCCTATCCTTTAAAATTAGTGACAGGCTACCCTTTTCCCAGTTTCATTGCCGCACTGAAGGACTCCGGCGACGGGCGTACGCATCCGGTTTAGTCAACTACTAAGCGTGCCGCGCTGAAACTGGGACGAGCGTAGCCTGTCACCGCCTAACAGGGTTGCAGTTCGATGAGATTTCCGTCGGGATCGCGGAAAAAAATCTGACGACGCGCCGGATGATTACCGAGACGGAAGGGGATACCCTGAGCCGAAAGCTTGGCGGGAACGGCATCAAAATCCCTGACGCCCAGGGCGATATGACGATCGTCGGAGAACGCTGGATCTCCCAAAAGATCGCCCTTCACCACTATGTGCAGTTCCTGATCGCCAACGGCAAACCACGTTCCGTTGAAACTGAATCGAGGGCGCTCGATCTCTCTGAGTCCGAGGACGGTCGTGTAAAACTTGCGTGTCCGTTCAAGGTCGCGTACGAGAATCGTAGCGTGCAGGTACTTATCAACGTCTATCATTGTTGATCCTCCCTGACCTCTTTAACGTTCGATCTTGAAGCCGACCTTCATACTGACCTGGAATTCCTGCACCTTCCCTTCGACAATCCGGCCGCGCTGTTCGACGACCTCAAACCAATCCACGTGACGAAGAGTCTTCGAGGCTTCCTCGACCGCCGACCGGACGGCTTCGGCAAAGCTGGTCGGAGAAGTCCCCACGATTTCGACAACCTTGTATGTCCCGCTCATGTTGTGCGCCCTCCTGCGCCATTATAATCTGTACCTTGGTCTCTTTTGAGTACGCAAAAAACAAAAGCCGCCGTCAAGACCCGGAGAACCTACGGTTCATGCAGAACCAGGAAACGTGAGGCTTGGTGAAGAAATGAGGCGGTGATATAAAGAAGATCCTTGCGCAAATATGAATAAGACGATTGGAATCGGAATTCTGGGGTGCGGAAGTGTGGCGAAGGTCCATGCCGCGGCTATCGCCCTCATTCCGGGACTGAAACTGATTTCAGTTTGCTCGAGCTCGCGCGCCTCCGCCGCGCGTCTGGCGGCAGCGCATGGCGTCACCGCGCACACGGATCTCGAGGCCTTTCTCAAAGACCCGGCGCTCGACTCGGTCACTATCTGCACGCCGAGCGGTACCCACGCCGCGCTGGGCTCAGCCGCCGCCTCGATGGGCAAGCACGTGGCGGTTGAAAAGCCGATCGATGTCACGCTGGAAAAAGCGGACGCGCTTATCGCAGCCTGCGACCGCGCGCGAGTGCGCCTGGCCGTCTCCCTGCAGTCCAGGCACCTGGACGCGCCTCGGATGCTGAAAGAAGCGGTCGAGTCTGGCCGGCTAGGCAAGCTCACGATGGCCAGCGCTTACGTCAAGTGGTACAGGAGCGACGACTATTACCGGTCGGCCGCCTGGAGGGGAACCCTGGCTCTGGATGGAGGAGGGGCGCTGATAAACCAGGCCATTCACACGGTGGACCTGCTGCGCTGGATCGCCGGTCCTGTTGCCCAGCTTTCAGCCTACACAGGCCGTCTCCTCCATCACAACATTGAAGGCGAGGATACGGTAACTGCCGCGCTTCGATTCCAGAATGGCGCACTCGGCGTGATCGAAGCGGGCACCTCTGTCTATCCGGGATTCAAGCGGCGGCTCGAGATTACCGGCACCGAAGGGACCGCCGTTCTCGACGGAGACAACATAACCACCTGGGCTCTGCGTGACGGCTCGCCGAATCCGCTTCCTGCAACGGCTGAAGTATCCGATGGCTCGGCCAATCCCATGGCGATCGATTGCGAGGGACATCGTCGAGTCCTCGAAGATTTTGCCCGGGCCATACGGGAGAACCGCGCGCCCGTTGTCGACGGTCGCGAGGGCCGGCAGTCACTCGAGTTGGTAATGGCGATCTACCGTTCCGCGCAAAACGGGCAACCTGTAACACTGGGCGGTGATGAGTGACGCGCGATTGTGACGATCACGCATCATTGATCCCTCGTGGCTTGGGTCAAAAATGCTGAAGAAGCTGAGAACCCTGCAGAGCATAGTCGACTCGGGATTGGTTGCCGCGATTCGCACCGAAACCGTCGAGGAGTCGATAGAAGTCGCCCGGGCCTGCCACGAGGCCGGAGTCGGAGCCATCGAGATCACCTTCACCGTGCCGGACGCGGAAGGGGCGATCCGGCAACTGGCCCGCCAGTTTCCCGATCAGGAGTTTGTCCTTGGCGCAGGCACGGTGCTCGATCCCGAGACCGCCCGCATTGCGATTCTCGCAGGAGCGCAATATATCGTCTCGCCTTCGCTGAACGAGGCTACGGTGCGGCTGTGCAATCGCTATCAAATCCCCTGCATCCCTGGCGCCATGACGGTCGAGGAAGTTTGCCGGGCGATGGAATGCGGCGCCGATATCGTCAAGCTCTTTCCCGGCGAACTCTTTGGTCCGTCCGCCATCCAGGCCATCCGCGGTCCGCTGCCGCAGGCGAACCTGCTTCCCACCGGCGGCGTCACCCTCCAGAATGTCTCGGAATGGATCAATGCCGGAGCGGTCGCTGTCGCCGCGGGAAGCGCGCTGACACGAGCCCTCAAGAGCGGCGGCAGGAACGCCGTCACCGATACGGCCAGGGAATTCATCGAGAAGATACGCGCGGCGCGCAAGAACCTTCGAGCCCTTGCGTCTTAGCAGACAGCAGGCTCGTCTGTAACGCCGGGCCACAGACTGACTTTTCTGCGGGAAACCTGGCCGTTGTCAACCCGCGTTGCGTCTTCGAGTCGTGGCGGTGCGGTCTGCTTTCGGAAACCTACATGACCGGTCCGATCCGCCACGGCGCAAATTCTTTGTGACCCAGCCGCTCACTCTTGGTGCGCTCTCCCGACGCAACCCGGACGATGTGCCGGTAGATTTCGGTTCCCTTCTCCTGAATGGTCGACTTTCCGTCCACGACCTCGCCGGCATTGACATCCATGTTGTCGTTCATCACGTGGAAGATCCGGCTATTGGTCGCGATCTTCACCACTGGAACGGTAGGAAAACCGATCGCAGAGCCGCGGCCGGTGGTAAAGCAGATGACGTTGCAACCGCCGGCGGCGATTCCGGTGATAGAAACGGGATCGTATCCAGGAGTGTCCATTACAATGAGTCCCTTGCGGGTCACCTGATCGGCATAGTTCACGACATCCGATAGCATGGTGGTCCCGCCTTTCATGACGGCGCCGAGCGATTTCTCTACGATATTGGAAATCCCGCCCCGCTTGTTTCCCGGAGCTGGATTGCTGTCCATGGTGGCGCCGAACCGTCCCGCATATTCCTGAAATCTCTTTATGATGTGCACCAATCTCCTTCCGGTCTCGACGTCGACGGCCCTCCGGGTCAGAACCTGCTCGGCCCCGAAGATCTCCGGCGTTTCCGCAAGAACCACGGCACCTCCCGCTCGCAATAAGGAGGTCACTGGCATAACCGAGGGCGGGATTTGCGGAGATTCCAGAAAAAGCATCCGATCCGCCGCAGTTCAGCCCGACGAGAATATGCTCCACGGATTGCTCAGTGCGTTCGAACGTTCGAACGATCTCCATGAGTTCGCGTACGGCTTTGGCGCCGCTCGCGATGGTCTTGAGGGTTCCGCCTACCGTTTGAATCTCGAGGCCGGTCAACGGCTTTATTGCGCGCAGATCCGGGCCCGTGCCTGAATAGCGGGTAATGCTGTTCATTTCGCAGCCCAACCCCACCACGACAACCCCAGCCACATTGGGATTCAGAATCATGCCCTTCAGCGTTCGTTCCAGCTGTTGGAGATCGGGGCCGTCGTGATGGCCACATCCCTCCTGGTGCGGGAGCGCGACGACGCCGTCGACGTTTTCTGTGCTGAACCCCTTGAACTCCTCGGCGATGCCTTCACAGACGTGACTGGAGCAGTTGCTGGTTGCGACCACGGCTACATAGTTCCGAGTTCCGACGCGACCGTCCTGCCGTCGATAACCGTGAAATGTTCTAGGGAGATCTGCGGGTAGCTCGGGAGCTTGAGGACGATCGACGGCATACTCATGATCATCCAGATCGTGGGCGAGCTCGAGGTTGTGGGTGTGCACCCACTCTCCCGGCTGGATCGGATAGGGCGCCTTTCCGATAATCTGCGCATACTTGTAGATGTAAGACCCTTGCGAAATTTCGCGCAGCGCAAATTTGTGGCCGGTTGGAATGCTGTCTTTGAGGCGAATCTCGTTACCGCGGTGCACGAGGTCGAGGCCTCTTGCAAGATCCTGGCGGGCCACGGCTACATTATCGTTCGCAGCCAACAGAATCGCCTTCTCCTCCAGAGTGTACCGTCCCGTGATGACCGCAGGAGTGAAATGATAAGTCTCCAGTATAGGAAACGTCGCGTCTTCGCCCATAGTTATGCCCCTCGAAATTAAGCCTATTATACCCCTTATGCGATCTCAGAATCTTTCACACGTGAGATCCGGATTTTCGAACAACCGGAAATAGCCGATTCGCACGTGCAGCAGCAGCTCCACGTTGACGCGCAGTGCTCAAGATCGATCTTCCCAGGGCTTGGTTAATGCCAGTCCCTCGAGACCAGGCCTTTGTGTCTGGCATCTTCGTTCTCGACCACGAGTATTATCTGAATCTCAAGTCAGACACTATTACCTGTTGACCAGTAACCAGGCGTGTCATAAGGTAGGCGAAATCTTACCGAATGTGGGACCCCCGCTTTAATTCGGTGTTTAAGATCGATTCGGTAACAACGTGTGAACTATGAAGACTACTACATTTTTGAAAGTAATGGAGAACCGGTTTCAGGGAACCCGCAAGATGATCGCCGCAGTACCCTCCGAGAAGCTCGATTTTCGTCCGACACCTGACATGAGGAGCGCGCGCGAGCTGGCCTTGCATTTGATGGGAAACTACAGCTTCCTTCTGGCAGGAATGGCAGAAAACAACTGGAGCCTCGAGGCCTTCAAAACCAACGGCGAGCACCTTACGACGAACGACCTGGTTTCCAATTTCGACGCGCTGTACAAAACCGCAAAGGAAAAACTGAGATCGTTCCCCGACGAAGCTTTCGAGCTTCGCGTCAAACCCTTCGGAGTTGAGCAGAAGATCTCAACCATCGTTCAGGGAGTCGCGGAGCACGAGATCCACCACCGCGGCCAGCTCACCGTCTATCTTCGATTGATGGGCATCAAGCCTCCGGAACCCTACGGAGAGTAGGATCATGGTGGCTTCCCATCCGCATTGGATTCGTCAGACCGCCCGGAAAGCGCGAGGTATCAGTTCCTGTTGCTTCGTGTTCTTCGCGTCTTCGTGGTTAGTATGGTCGAACAAAAACCACCACCAAGACGCAAAGACACGAAGAAACGCTAAGAATCTTTTCACAACCCAGCAAAAAGAACAATCTCTCACGACGGCTTGGAGATAGAATGGATGGATGCGTTACTGGTCTCGAGTCTGTATCCTTTTTCTAATCTCTGCCGGCCTCACGGCTGCCGTAGAGCCCGATGACGTCGTCATCCTTGAATGGGATGTCCCGACGCCGAACTCCCGCCCGCATGACCCGGCATTCGCCCCTGACGGCGCGCTCTGGTACACCGGACAGGTGGCAAACCGGCTGGGGCGCCTCGATCCCCGTACCGGGGAGATCCGAGAATACACGCTCAAGATTCCGAACTCAGGTCCGCACGGTCTGGTCGCCGACCGGGACGGTAACATCTGGTACACGGGGAATGCGGCGGCCCACATTGGGAAGCTAAACACGGCAACGGGAGAGATCGCCGAGTATGGGATGCCCAATCAGCAGGCACGAGACCCGCACACCCCCATCTTCGACCGGAAGGGGATCCTCTGGTTTACGGTCCAGAACGGAAACTTCCTTGGCCGGCTCGACCCCACGACTGGCGAGGTCACCCTGAAGCAATCTCCGACGCCGAACTCCAGGCCGTACGGCATCGCGATCAACTCCGAGGGCATGCTTTTCTACTGCGAAAACGGCACCAACAGAATCGGGCGCATCAACCCCGACATTTTCGAGATTACCGAGTACGTGCTTCCTGCCGCCGCTCGGCCTCGCCGGATCGCCATCTCTCCCGACGACCTGGTGTACTACGCAAGCGACAGCGGGTACCTGGGCCGGCTGGATCCAAAGACCGGCGCTGTAGAGGAGTGGCTCTCCCCGTCGGGACGGCAAGCGGCGCCTTACGCCATTGCGGCGACTTCGGACGGCTTCATCTGGTACTGCGAGACAGGAGTACAGCCCAATCGGCTGGTGCGCTTTGACCCCAAGACAAAGGCTTTCGAGAGCTGGCCCGTTCCCTCCGGGGGCGGCGTCGTGCGCCACATGGTGGCCACGCCGGAACGTAATCTCTACATCGCCTGTAGCGGTGTCAACAAGGTGGGGATCGCCTACGTGTCGAACCAGCGCAGATTCACTATTGAAGACCGCGGAGGCTCATCCTGGATGAGCCCAGGCGGCTACGGGTCGGTCCTCACCGGCTATGCCCGGATCCAACCGGCGGCTGCGAGCACCACACCGGCAGGGTTCGCCGTCTTCAGTCTTCGCCAGAACGATGTTCTCGTCAGCGAGGCATCAGTCCCGGCTTCCTCGGTTCTACGCGGTGGACGCATCTATGCCGAGGTGAACGGGCCGGTCAAAACGGGGCTGGCCATCGCGAATCCGAACCGTGAGCCGGCGCAACTCTCATTCCATTTCACCGATATCAATGGCCGCGATTTCGGCGGGGGTACTACTGAGATACCGGCCGGTGAACAGATCGCGGGCTTTCTCGACACTGTCCCCTTCAACGGAGGGAATTCGGTCAGCGGGACCTTCACGTTCAGTTCGAGCGCGCCTCTCTCGGCGATTGCATTACGCGCGCTTCAAACCGAACGCTCCGAATTGCTCATGACTACACTTCCGTTGGCCGACCTTTCGGCGCCCGGGGCCGAGATGCTGGTCTTTCCGCACTTTGCTGTAGGGGCGGGCTGGGCAACCGAGGTCGTGCTCGTCAACTTGAAGGACGAAGCCGCGGCTGGCGTGGTTAAGTCCTTCGCCCAGATGGGAGAAGCGGAGGAGAGCCTCGACTACGTGCTTCCTCCGCGAAGCTCCAGGCGCCTGGCTTTCTCGGGGTCGGGAGGCACGGCCCGGGTCGGATCGGTCCGGGTGATTCCGTCTCGGCGACAGCACGACCCCCTCGGGGTTACTCATCCTCTCGTTCAAGCCTGGCGGCGTTACCGTCTCGGAAGCGGGCGTGCCCGCAGTGCCGGCGGCCTCCGCGTTCCGCCTGTACGTCGAAGAATCTAGCAGCCTGCACGCCGGTCTTGCGGTCGCGAACCTTTCATCGGGATCTGCAAACGTGAACTTCGAGCTGATGACACTCGCTGGCGCAGCGACAGGTCTAGCCGGGTCTGCGACGATCCCTGGGCTCGGTCAGATCGCGATGTTGCTGAACCAGATTCCAGGATTCGCGAATCTCCCGTCGCCTTTCGAGGGCGTGCTTCGGATTTCGACCTCGTCACAGGCAGGAATCTCAGTAACCGGCCTCCGCGGCCGCACCAACGAGCGCGGCGAGTTTTTGATCTCCGCGACCCCGCCCGTCAGCGAATCCAGCCCGGCGTCGAGCGTGGAGATGCTCTTTCCACACCTCGCCGACGGCGCGGGCTATGCGACTCAGTTCGTCTTGTTCAGCGGCGCAGCGGGTCAGTCTTCGTCGGGGATGCTTCGCTTCTTCGGGCACACCGGCCGGCCTCTTGGCTTGTGGACACGCTGATTTTCTTAGCTTTTCTTGGTCGGGATTAGCGAAAGTTCGAACCAACATGTTGTCGTTCAGGGCCTTCGTTCGGGGCGAAGTCCCCGAACGAACCTTACGTCCTCGTCTCTTAGCGGTGGCTTTCTTGAACCTTTTACCGAAATCGGAAGCAGCCGATCGCCTGCGTCGGATTCAGGCCTGGATGCAGCAAGGCCCTGTGGATGCTGTTTTCGTGCTTCAGAACGCCGACTTGTTTTATTTTTCCGGAACCGTACAAGTCGGGCTTCTTTGCCTGCCGATATCCGGAGAGCCTGTTTTCCTTATCCAGAAAAGCTTGACCCGCGGCCGCCTCGAGTCGCCATTGGAGCGACTCGTGTCTCTGCCCGGCCTCAAGAAGGCTCCCGACATACTGTCGGGTGAAGGATTGGGCGCCCTCAAAAGGATTGGGCTTGAAATGGACGTTCTTCCCGCAAGCTACTACTTGCGATTCCAATCGCTTTTCCCGAAAGCTGAATTCGTCGACGCCTCGGATGCGATTCGCAAGATTCGCATGGTCAAATCGGAGTACGAGGTCGGCGAGATCCGGCGGGCCGCGCTGATGCTCGAGCGCGCCTTTAACGAAGTACCTGGCTGGATGGGGCCTGGCGCGACTGAGCTCGAATTGCAAAGCCGCCTCGAGGGTTTCTTACGGCAACAGGGACATCAAGGAATCACGCGCATGCGTGGCCTGAACTACGAGATTGCGTATGGAACCGTGTCGAGCGGGCCCAGCGCCAGTTATCCAACTTGCTTTCCAGGCCCGGTAGGCTTTGTCGGTCTCTACCCGGGGATTCCCAATGGAGGTGGAATGCGCAAGCTTGCCGAGGGAGACCCGGTGATGGCCGACATCGTGGGCGGTTATGGAGGATATATCGCGGACAAGACGCGGACCTACGTCCTTGGGGAACTGCCCCGCGACATGCGTGACGCCCATGAGTTCATTCTCGAGATGATGGGTGAGCTGAGATCCATGCTCCGCCCCGGCGTCTCGTGCTCTGCAATTTACCGCTGCGCCCTCGACCGCATCGGCGACTCTCCCTATGCTCCGAATTTCATGGGAATCGGAGACAGTCAGGTTCGTTTTGTCGGCCACGGAGTGGGGCTGGAGCTCAACGACTGGCCGGTCCTGGCACCCGGCTTCGATCTGCCGCTCGAGGCCGGCATGACCATCGCAGTCGAACCGAAGATCTTCTTCCCCGAACGCGGGGGTGTGGGAATCGAAGACACCTACCTCATTACCCAGGACGGATCGGAAATACTTACTCCGTCCGAAAAAAACATCATCCACGTGGATTGAATCTCCAACCTCTTGGTGTGTCTTCGTGTCCTGGTGGTATTTGTTTCTACCTTATTCCCAGCAGCAATTCGGTCGTGAGTTGATCCAGCTTCTCGTACTTGAGCCCGCGCTGAGCGTGCTGCTCAATGTCCAGTTTGCTTGCGCGCAGTTGCTTCACTTTCTCCTTCGAGTACTCGCCCAGCCAGCCATTGCCGTTCATGGCCCGGATCTCATCGAGCAACCCCTGGATTTCTGGATCGGCATTGAAGCGCCGCGCCTTCTCCCTGAGGATGTTGTAGGTCCGCATGCAGCCAAGGGCAAAATCCCACACTCCGTCTTCATCCTCCGTTCGATAGGCATGCGCGTCGAAATGCCGCGGGCCGTCCCAACCGGAGTCCTCAAGCAGCTTAACCAGGAAGAAACAGCCTTTCTGATCCTCCGAGCCAAAACGAAGATCCTGGTCGTACTTGCCTGGTTTCTGTCCGTTGAGATCGATGTGAAACAATTTCCCGCACTCCAAGGCCTGCGCCACCGCATGATGAAAATTCAGGCCCGGCATCGTCTCATGCGCATACTCTGGGTTGACTCCAACCATCTCCGGGTGATCGAGAGTCGGAATAAACGCAAGCATTGCTCCGGTAGTGGGCAGATAAAGGTCGCTTCTTGGCTCGTTCGGCTTGGCCTCCAGCGCGAACTTCATTCCGTAGTTGTTGTCCGTTACGTAGTCGCACAGGAAGTTCATGCACTCGCGGAACCATTTGATCGCCTCCCGGGGATCACGCGCAGCATCGGCTTCGATCCCTTCCCTGCCGCCCCAGAACACGTAAATGCGCGCGCCCAGTTCGTGCCCGAGGTCGATCGAGTCCATCGTCTTTCGCAGAGCGTAGGATCTTACTTTCGGGTCATTGGCCGTGAAGGCGCCGTCCTTGAATATGGGGTGATAGAACAGATTGGTGGTTGCCATCGGAACCTTCATGTTGTTATCGGCCAGAGCCTTTTTGAACTCGGTCACGATTTGGTCACGCTGCGCCGCGCTGGCGTTGATCGGAACCAGATCGTTGTCGTGCAGATTGACCCCAAAGGCGCCCAGCTTGGAGAGTTTTTCCACGATTCTCACCGGCGGAATTGTGGCTCGGACTGAGTCTCCAAACGGGTCTCGCCCCCGGTTGCCGACCGTCCAGAGCCCAAACGTGAATCGATCTTCCGGCTTCGGCTGATAAATATCGGTCATGACCCCCCTCCCGATTTCAGATTTGCGGATTGCGGATTTTAAAGAACGTGACTCATTCGACCAATCCGCATTATATATCGATTGCAGATCTCCTCGATTGCGGATTGCGGATTTCAGATTGCGGATTTTACCGTAAAGAACGTGCGACAGTCATTCGACAAATCCGCATTATACTGATGCGATCCTTCGATTACGGATTGCAGATTGCGAATTGCAGTATTGCAGATCCTGAGTCACTCGCAATCGCAATCCGCAATCTGCAATCCGCAATCGAGGCAATCCGTAATCGGCAATCGGCAAATTTGACTTGCCTGCTTAAATCGCACAGAATCGATTCCGGATTCAGACTGCGAATCGCGTCCTCGCAATCTGCAATCCGCAATCCGACAATCCGAAATTGAGATGGCTGAACGGTTCAAGACCTGGCTTATATCCCAGCTGGGCTACTGGAGTATCCGGATACTGTGCCTGACCCTTCGCTGGGAAGTGGATGGTTGGGAGAACCACGGCGCAATCGAGCAGGCAAACAAGAGAATCATCTACACCTGCTGGCATGGACGAATCTTCCTGGCAATCTACTTCTGGCGCAACCGCGGCATCGTCGTGATGACCAGCCAGAACCGGGATGGGGAATACATCGCGCCGGTGATCCGGCGCTTTGGCTACGGAGCCGCCCGCGGCTCGAGCAGTCGCGGAGGACGCCGTGCCCTCGTAGAGATGATCCACCAATTACGCCATCAGCATGATGTCGGTTTCACGATAGATGGACCCCGTGGCCCGCGTTACGTCGCCAAGCCAGGCGCCGCATGGATAGCTTCGAAAACAGGAAGCGCAATCTTTCCCTTTCACATCGCTCCGGAGAAGAAATGGGTCCTCCGGAGCTGGGATCATTTTCAAATTCCAAAGCCTTTCAGCCGGACTCTGGTCCTGATGGCGCCGGCTATCTATGTAAAAGCCGATGCCGGCGAACGCGAGCTCGAGATCGCGCAGCAGCAGCTTCAGACTGCGCTCGACGAGCTGCTGATCCGCGGAGACTCGCGCTGGAATAGACGCAAAACGGCATGAGAAGCTTTCTCTACTGGGCTATCCAGCACAAATGGCTGCTTGTAGCCTTTCTTGCTGGCGGGCTCCTGCTTCTGCCCCCCCCACCTCAAGGCCTGACAGAACCTGGGCGCGAGGCCCTGGTCATTGCGCTGGTCGCCATGATTCTCTTCATCACTGAACCTATTCCTCTACCTGCGATCGCGCTGCTGATTGCCGTTTTCCAGGTCCTTTTCAGAATCGCCACTCCCACAGAAGTCGCCCAGACCTTCATGAACGACTCGGTTTTCTTCATCCTGGGATCCCTGATGCTGGGCGTGGTGATCGTGAAGCAGCGAGCTCGACCGGCGTCTCGCGGTGGCGATCTTTCGGATAACCGGCCCCAAGATAAACCGGATCACGCTGGGCCTGATCATCGTATCGGCCGGACTGGCCTCGGTCATTGGCGAACACACCGTGGCAGCCATCATGATGCCGGTTGCGATGAGCCTGATCCGGCACGCGAGCGAGGACCCCAAAAAGTGCCCGGAGCTGTCGGCGCTTCTCCTCTTCTCGATTGCCTATGCCTGCGCTATCGCAGGCCTCGGGACTCCGAGCGGAGGGGCGCGTAATGCTATCATGATCGAATACTGGTCACGCCTGTACCAGATCAAGGTCAGCTATTTTGACTGGATCAAGTATGCGTATCCGATGGTGGTCATTCAGGCGCCGGTTCTGGCATTGATTCTGCTGCGGAGCTTCTCACCCGAAAAATCTGATCTTTCGACAGCCATTCGCAAGCTGCGCGCCCAGGTCTTGGGGGAGGGGAAAATGCACAGCCGCGACTGGCTTACGGTCGCAATCTTTGGCATGACCCTGCTGATGTTGGTATTTGCCAGCGGGAAGATCGGACTGGGAACTCCCGCGCTGATCGGCGTGAGTCTTTACCTGATCGCGGGCCTCGTTGATTGGGAGGATTTGAACGCCGGGGTCAACTGGGGGGTGTTTCTGATTTACGCCTCGACGATTTCGCTCGGCGGGGCCATTGAAGACACCGGAGCTGCAGCGTGGGTTGCCAGACTCTTTATGGAAGGAATCTCCGGCTTGGGCATCCACTCGGGAGTAGCCCTTATCAGCGCCGTAGCCATCCTCGCCGTCGCCGTCTCCAGTTTTATCAGCCGCGCGCCGGCGCTCGGCATTCTCACACCCATTGTCTTGAATGTCGCGCTCGATACCGGCACCTCGGTCCTGGCCATGGGCTTTGTGACCGCGATGTCGTCAGCCTTTACCTATATGACCGTCATCGGATCACCTCCCAACACGATCATTTTCAGCAGCGGGTATCTCCAGCCTCGCGCTTACCTGCGAGCCGGCATCTGGATGACCCTGGCCTCGCTTATTCTGTTGCTGGCGCTTTCGCAAACCTACTGGCGTCTGGTACTGCCGATATAAGAGGATGATTTCATGAAATTCCTTATGTGTATTGGCGGCGTGGAAGCCTCGGTCGAGACCATTCGCTTCGGCGCGAGAATAGCCAAAGCATTTGAAGCCGACGTTTCGGTCGTGTACGTGCAGCCTAAAGCACCCCACGCGGTGCGGCAGGAAGTAAAAATGGCCCAGGAAAAACTCTCAGAGTGGGAAATCGAGTTGCCGGGCGTCAAGGTTCTCCGCGCAGCCCGCTCTATTCTTCAGGAGGAAGGAGCGCTGAAGATGGATCCTTCCGGCCAGGTCGTGCAGCGACACGCGCTCAAGCCCGGCATTCGCGGAGCCTACGAGCTGCACGTCTACGGCATTCACGGAGAGAACATCCGCTTGCGCCTACGGGAAGGGGATATCATCACCGAGGTAAACAAGGAAGTGGAATCCGATCAGCACGACCTGGTCATATTCGGCGCAAGTCAGCAGCGCCATATCTTGCAAAAACTGGTGCAGTTCATTGACTGCTCGATGCTGATCGTCAAGAACCCCCAAGATACAAAATACGAGTTTCTGATTTGCACCGACAGCTCTCCGGCCTCACGCAAGGCAGAACTCTTCGGCGCGAAACTGGCACGGTTCATGAAGTGGCCGGTGCTGCTGCTATCGGTGGCCAAGTTCAAGGGTCGGGAGCACGTGGCGATGGAGGGCGCAGAGCGCGCCTCGAAGTTTCTGACCAAGGCGGGAATTCAACATTCGATTTCTGTGCGGGTCGGGAACGTCGTGGAACAAATCGCAGCTCATGCTCGTGAAGATACCCTGGTCGTGATGGGCGAAAGCCGAATGTCTGAGCTGAAAAAATTCCTGTTCGGGAGCAAACCCACAAGGGTAGCGGAGCGCGTCCCGTGTCCGGTGCTGATCGTGAAGTGACGCGGTACCGCGGCGAAGGCGTGAAGACGCCTGGAAACGCGCAGCTTATCGGGGAGCTTTGCGTTCCTTCAGCAGCCCGTCAACCACGGCGCGCAGCGTCTTGTGTTTGTCCGGGGGTGCGCCCAAGAACACCTTACGCACCTTGCCTTTTCCGTCGACGACCCATGTGGTGGGAAAAACCAGAATTTCGCCGAACGCATCCAGCTCCTTCAAGCTGGGAACCGCAACCGGATATCCGATCTTCAGCCGCTTTACCTCCTGACGTACCTCGCCTTCGGTTCCGGAATCGACGGCCACTCCTACGAAGCGGATTCCCTTGTCCTTGTAGTCGTTGAAAAAGCGATTGTAGTCACCGATCTCGGCGACGCACGGCCCGCACCACGTGCCCCAGAAGTCGATAATTGCCACGCGTTCCTTGAGATCTTTGTTGTGCATGACCGTGCCGTCCAGCAACTTCAACCGAAACGGCGGGACAGCGGCGGGCGGGTCCGACGCAGGAACAAACACCTCGAACGATAATAGGACTACGAGAAACAGTAACGAACGTCGCATTAACTTTGGCATTGGGAATTAGCGCAAGGAAGCCATCGTAGCTTCGATTTGACCGCGATCGAGATTAGACAAGACCACAGAGCGGATGGTGTCTGCGGTCCACGCAACCATGCTGTATTCGCCGACCCTGCAATGGGTGACGTTGTATTTGCAAAACTCATCTGTGGTTGTCTTCAGACCCGAGAACAGAATCGGGCGGTCGGCCGGCTGCTGCACCAGGCAAAGATTTCTCGTTCCGTCGGTGAACACCAGGCCCAGGCTACCACAAAAACGCGAATCGAAAATCATGACGCTCTTCAACCGCATGCCCGAGGGGAGCTCTGACGGGAATTTGAACTTGAAAGGCACCAGGGCGGGATCCGGTTTTCCTTTCGCCGGAAACTCCCGAAACTTTCCGCTGTACCTGCGACGAAACCCACTCAGCACATCATCCTGCGAATCCTGCGGATGAAGACCAAAGTCGAGCGCGTAGGCGGCAGTTGTTCCCCGGAAGAGCCAGGAGCTGTTTCCTTGCCAATAAATCAGCGTGGCGACGGCAGCAATCGGCAGTGCCGTCACGACGACCAGAGTGAAAAAACGTGAGGGGGAGCCGGCTGACCCGGCCGGTTTCCTCTCCAGCGCCATGATGGCCGCAAGTTTTGAATTCCTGGGAGGCGAAATCGCTTCGATGCGTACCTCCCGGGCAAGATGGGCTCCTTGGCCGACTCGCTGCGCTTCCCGGCGACACCAGCGACACCAGCCCAAATGAGCCGAAAGGCGCGATGCTGTCGCCGGGTCCAATTCACGATCGATAAAAGCGGAAATCAGCCGTCGTGTGCGCAGACACAACATGCGCTAGGATTCCTCTATCGCCAAGACGGACAAGGCAGCCTGCAGCGATCTGCGGGCTCGGTTGAGTCTCGAACTGATGGTGCCGAGGCTAAGCCCCAGAACCGACGAGATTTCATTATAGCTCAAACCCTCGAGATCCTTCAGGACCAGAACGGACTTCAGGTGCGGCCTCAGCCCCGTAATGGCCTTTCGCACCTGAGCGACCGTCTCCTTCACGAGCAGTTTGCTCTCCGCGCTCTCCTCGTCGCTCGGCAGTCGATCCTGTTCGCTTCGCTCGAGATTCTGCTCGGGACCAGCATTGCCCTGCCCGTATTTTTTCCATGGCTTTCGGGAATGATCTATACAAGTATTCAGAGTGATCCGATAAATCCAGGTTTTAAGGGAGGAATTGTAGTTAAAATCATGGAGACTTCTCCACACTTTTGTGAAGACCTCCTGCGTGACGTCTTCCGCGTCCTCCTGATTGCCTGTGAACCTGAACCCGATCCCGTAGACCAGAGAATGGTAGTGGTGGAACAACTCTTCGAAGCTTGGGGCTTCAGCAACCTCCCCCGGCGGTTCTGTGTCAGAGTCGAAAACCATCGGATTCAAACTCGATGGCGGACTCATAAAGGCTTGCGTGTGCATTTTGCTCCTTCCCCTCGGGTGAAGGTCGTCTCGGGCCGGCACCAACGCCCAGGGCTTGTACTATTAGACGAAGGAGCGACAAAAATTCGACAAATCTGCGGTTATTTTATCCAGAATTCACGGATTCAAGATTCGGTTGTTGGCGGGTCGCGCCTGAATCCTAGATCCTAAATCCTAGATCCTGCTATCGTTACCTGGCCTCATTCAGCTTGTTTCCTTGCGACCATGGCAAGCCCTTTGTTTTCCAACAGGTCACCTCA
The DNA here is from genome assembly GCA_963827655.1 of uncultured Acidobacteriota bacterium. Lineage (GTDB taxonomy): Bacteria > Acidobacteriota > UBA6911 > UBA6911 > UBA6911 > CAWHCF01. The sequence goes on along the minus strand of CAWHCF010000013.1, from coordinate 2,972 downwards.
GGTTCTGGCGCATCGCGGAGCTTCAGGACACGCTCCGGAGACGACAATGGCCGCATTCCGCCTCGCATTGCAAATGAAAGTCGATTTTCTGGAGCTGGACGTCCAGATGACCCGCGATGGCGAACTCGTGGCGATACATGATCCCTCTCTCGACCGTACCACCAACGGCAAGGGTCCCGTGGCAGAAAAAACACTGGCCCAGTTGAAAGAACTGGACGCCGGCAGCTGGTTCAACGAGGCCTTTTCCGCCAAAGCCCGGCCTGAGTATGCCGGACAGCGAATCCCGACGCTTCAGGAGATCATAGATCTGGCCAAGGGAGACCCGGTCAGCTTTTACATTGAGACCAAGAATCCAGAATTGTATCCTGCGGAGTTTGAAGCCAGGCTCCTCGATCTGCTCCGTCGCAATCACGTTCACAAACGCACGGTCATCCAATCGTTCAGCCCTCATTCACTGGAAAAAATCAAATCGCTGGATCGCTCTATTCCTACCGCCTTGCTGGTAGAGACACCGGAGCCTGACCCCGTCGACGCCGCGGTGCGGCCCGGCGCAAACGAGCTAGCGATCGACTACCGGCTCTTGACTCCAGAGCTTGCGGGAAGGGCTCGCGACCGCGGTCTTACCATCACAGTCTGGACAGTCAACGAGGAGGAAGATTTCAGGCGAATGATTCGGCTGGGCGTCGATCGGATTATCACGAACTATCCCGACCGACTGAATCGTCTGCTGGGCCGGTAATGATCAAATACCACTAAGACTCCAAGACACGAAGAAACACCAAGAATCTTGCCAAAGAAGGGGGAGGTGCTTGTCTATGAAGTCATTTCGCAAAGTTCTGACCATGAAGGTCCAGTCAAGAATGGGGCTGGTCAATATTACGGGTGAGATAAAGAAAGCTCTGGCTGAGTCGGGCATACGGGAAGGGATCTGCCTTGTGAATCCCATGCATATTACCGCTTCCGTGTTTATCAATGATGATGAGCCGGGACTTCACGATGATTACCTGCGATTCTTCGAGAAGCTGGTGCCCCATGAACCTACCGAACAGTGGAGGCACAACGACACGGGGGAGGACAACGCGGACGCCCACATCAAGCGGCAGCTGATGGGACGCGAGGTTCTCGTAGCCATTACCGAAGGGAAGCTCGACTTCGGAACCTGGGAACAGATCTTCTATGGTGAGTGGGATGGGAAAAGGCCCAAACGGGTGCTGATCAAGATAATCGGCGAATAGCCGACCCTAGAAGAGCTACCGCTAAGTCACGAAGACACTACATAAGAGATTGGTTTCCAGTTGCCCGGATGACCAAGGCTGTCAACATGCATCTCACGTGCGCTGCCAGTTCCGGCCACGGGTTTCAACCCGTCGCTCTCTCCGACTCGCATAGCCCTTGGGCACTAGCGTCGGTTTGTCTTCTGTCAGTCACGCATCCATGCATCCACCTCCCTGCGCTCCTTTGCTCCAGGCCCATTACGGCCCTTCCCCGCTCTTATGAGCGCTCTGACTCCTGCCCGCCCGGCTCTTCGGCTCTTCCGAGCATGAACTCCGGCTCCTGCTACGAGCAGGTCTCCCTGATTCACGCACTTGATCTTCCGATCCCTCCGTCTCCAACCACCAGTCAGTCCCCCAACGTCGCTTTCGCACGCTACCCCTCAGCTCGTCGAGTCTCCCGCTTTTGCGGGTCTAGGTTTTGCCTTACGCCAGCAGGCTCGCCGATACAGACCGGCCGAATCGAGTTCGTTATCCTACGGATGGATCGTTCACCTCCTGCTGCTCCCCACCCGCGAAGCACGCAGACGGCCCTCGAACACCAAGGACTTCCAGCTTACACGGCGAAGTTGTGCTGCTTGCGATGATGCGGGCCGTCGAACGTCTGCGTGGATTTGAACAGTTCGTGGCGCCCATCGCTCGCCTCGTCCCGCACGCGGGTCAAGAGTTGTGTCTTCTCCGTATCCGGCATGGGCTTGAAACCGCGGGCGATCGCGACGTCCTGCTTCAAGTCGTCCATCGACATGATTCCCACAACCAGGCTCGAAACCGGAACGCTCAGCGCGAACCGGATACAATCCTGAGCCGAGACCCCGAGCGCGACCGGAATTCGACCGCGTGGAGATCCGCCGGCCAGGCTTTTCATTCCTATCACACCCACATTTTTCTTCAAGCATACAGGCACGACTTCGTTCTGGAAACTCCGGTAATGGGCATCCAACACGTTGATCGGCATCTGAGCCGCATCCCAGGGGTGGTTCTTTCCCAGCATCTTGAGATGAATACGCGGATCTTTGTGGCCGGTGAAACCGATGTAGCGGACCTTGCCTGCCTTTTGCGCTTCCAGAGCTGCTTTCAACCCCCCTTTTTCGATAACCCAGTCGGGATCGCTGTCGTAGACCATCTCATGAAACTGCCACAGATCGATGCGGTCGGTACGAAGGCGCCGCAGGCTGTCCTCGAGATTCTTTTTCGAACCTTCGTAGTCGCGCTCGCAGTTTTTCGTCATGAGAAGAACCTTGTTGCGCCGGCTGCCGGAGGAAAGAGCCTCACCCATCCACTCTTCAGAACGGCCGTTATGGTAGTCCCAGGCGTTATCGAAGAAGTTAATGCCCTCGTCGATGGCCGCATGCATGATCTGAATCGCTTCGGTTTTTTCCTTGACTGCTCCAATGTGCCAGCCACCGAGGCAGAGAATCGACACCCGTTCTTTGGTGCGGCCGAGCACGCGTGTGGGAATCCCGGCCGAGCCGGTTGAAGTTTGCGCAAGGACGTCCTCGGCCAGCGAGACGGCCAGCGCGGATCCTAATACGGAATGTAAGAATTCTCGTCTCGAAGAAGTTGAGTCACTCATCGGGTAGCTCCTTTTTTGGAGAAGTATAGCTCAAAGGGCAAAAATCTTATCCACCACATTTGACGGGAATACATCACGGTATGCCTACCGGATGGTCGCGCCCAAGCGTCTGCTAGCCGAGTTCGAAG
>CAWHCF010000012.1:0-31983 GCA_963827655.1 uncultured Acidobacteriota bacterium | reverse complement strand
GTGTCTTTGGGTCTTGGTGGTATTAGAGACCAACCTTACCGCCAGGTGTGAGAGAATTGGCCACTCCAGGAGATACTTCGGTGAGAGGAGCCTTGCTGGTCGCGGCGTTGAGTCTGTTACTTGTCCAGGAACAGGCGCCTTTCTATACCGATAAGCAGGATCTACTCACCTACCTCGACAGCGGGCTCGTCTCGCATCCCGTCCGATCAATCGCCGATTGGAATATTCGCCGTTCGCATATTTTGCAGAACATGGAAAAGGTCATGGGGCCTTTGCCGGACGTTGCAACGCCTGGCCTGGACGTGGAGTTTGGTCCGGTCGAAGATCTCCCGGGGTTCCGGCGCCGGCTGATTACCTTTGTCAGTGAAGTGCCGTCAGGGGGGAAGCCGGATCGAGTACCCGCGTTTCTGCTCTTGCCCAAAGAAATCAAGGATGGTTCAAGATCTCCAGCCGTTCTTTGCCTGCACCAGACCACACGCATCGGCAAGGGAGAGCCTGCAGGCGTGGGAGGAAAACCGGACCTCCACTATGCCGCCGAGCTCGCCGGGCGCGGCTTTGTTACTCTGGCGCCGGACTATCCGAATTTTGGAGATTATACTTTCGATCCGTACGCCCATGGCTACGTGAGCGCGACCATGAAGGCGATCGTCAATCACCGGCGCGCCATCGATCTGCTTCGATCCCTTCCTGAAGTCGACCCCGATAAAATCGGAGTCATAGGGCATTCGCTGGGCGGCCATAACTCGCTGTATCTTGCCGCTTTTGATCCGCGTGTGAAGGCCGTGGTGACGAGTTGCGGATTCAACTCCTTTTCGAAATATAAAGGGGGCGACTTGACCGGGTGGAGTCACAAGGGCTACATGCCTCGTATCGCCGAGGTCTATTCGAAAGACCCAGCCCGTATGCCCTTTGATTTTACCGAAGTCCTGGCGGCTCTGGCGCCGCGGCCGGTTTTTATCAACGCTCCTGTGGGGGACAGTAATTTTGAAGTGTCCGGAGTCAAGGATTGCGAGGCGGCCGCCGGTCAAATCTACGACAAGGTGTTTCAGGCCCGCGACCGGCTGGTGGCGATATACCCGCAGGCCGGTCATGAATTCCCGCCGGCAATCCGGCAGCAGGCATACAGCTTTCTGGAGCGATGGCTGAGGTAACTCGCCGCATCCTTTCGTTAAGATGCTTCGCGTTTCTTGGTGTCTTCGTGTCTTCGTGGTTAGAGCTGTCTAACAAATACCACGAAGACTCAAATACACGAAGAAACACCAAGAATCTTGCCAAGAAAGCCAGTGCCATTGACTCGAATCAGCGGCATTGGGATTATGAAGACGATGAGATCGCCAGGGGCACACAAGAAACTGCTGCTCAAGGGATTGCCCGGCGTCAAAAGGGAATCATGAGGTGGACTAAAGCCGAGAAGAGGTTTGTGCAGCCCGCGCGCGTCGCTCGCCTGGCTACTTCCGATCGGAACGGCCGGCTCTACAGCGTACCGATTTGTCCGCTGCTCGATGGTGACAAACTCTACTTCGGATCTGAAGCGGACGCGAAAAAAGTCAGAAACATCAAGGCTAATCCCGGCGTTACCCTCGTCTTCGATGAGTATACCGAGGACTGGGCGCACCTGCGCGGCATCATGATCCAGGGGAAGGCACGCGTCGTGACTGCCCGGGAGTTTCGGAGTTTGCGCAGTAAAATTTACGCCAAGTACCTGCAGTTTGAGGCGGAGGCCCCGCTCGAAGACAAAGACTCGGCCATCATCGAAGTGAACCCCGAGAGGAAATTCAGCTGGGGACTAGACTGAATGTCGAAAGCATGATGACTGAGTATCAAAAAATTCATGGGTACATTACCGATCGATTCCCGAGGGTGAAGTCCGCCGCTGACCTGGCGCGTTACGAGCTGAATCCGGCCCAAATTTCGCAGTATCACCAGCAGGGGTTTCTCGCCGGGATCAAGATACTGGAACCCGAGCAGGTGGATGAACTTTCTCGACGTCTCGAGCGGATACGCAACGGCCTCGATCAGCATATGGAGCGTCTCTATGAGGTCGAGGCAGCCTATCTGGAGCGCCCCGATGAAGTTACCTTCCACTTCCTCGGCGCCTGGCTGGTCGATGAATGGTTCCACGACCTGATCTTCTCGCCCCAGATTACGGTTCCGATCAGCCAGCTGTTGGGCTCAAGCCGTGTGCGCTTCTGGCACGACCAGGTTTTTTACAAGCCGCCGCGCCATCCGGGCGTGGTCCCGTGGCACCAGGACTATTCTTACTGGACGCGCGCGTTGCCGCCGAACCATATCACGATAAATATTCTCCTGGATGATGCCACGCTGGAAACGGGTGTCCTGCACTACGTTCCCGGGAGTCATCGCTGGGCGGTGCTGCCCAAGGTGGCGTTCGGCGGAGATATGGATGCGCTGCGCGCAGCGCTGCCGGCCGATCAGCAACGGCTGTTCAAGCCGGTGCCGGTGATCGGCAAGGCGGGAGAGGCGTCCTTTCATCATTCGCACACGGTCCACGGTTCGTTCGGTAATAAGTCCGACCGGCCGCGCCGCGCGGTGGTAATCAATTACATGGGTCCGGAGACACGTTGCGCGGATGGCAGTCTCCCGCTGCTCAAAGGAGTGCCGCTCATTCCCGAAGGGGCGCTCATTGAGGGGGACTATTTTCCCATCGTCTTCGATCGTGAGAAACTGAGTGGCTGGGCGTCTTCGAGTCCTGGCGATGAGCCGTGAAAACCGCCAAGACGCGCAGAAGTCCCGGAGGTTTGATGCCGGAATTGGCGGAAAAGACAAAGCACGTCCAGCAAGATTTCCTGTCACTGTACGGAGTCGATTACCTGGAGTTCTATGTGGGTAACGCCAAACAGGCGGCCTATTATTACCGCTCCGCATTCGGAATGACGGGAGTGGCCTATCGCGGCCCCGAGACCGGCGCGCGCGAATGCGCCTCCTATGTCCTCGAACAGGACAGAATAAGGTTCGTGTTTACGTCCTCTCTTCAGCCTGACCATCCTGTGACGGAGCATGCGCGGCTTCATGGCGATGGCGTGCGCGACATCGCGCTTACCGTGGAGGATGCCGAATCGGCTTACCACGAGACCACAAAACGCGGCGCGCTCGGCATCATGGAACCCGTGACCCTGGAAGATGAACACGGGCAGGTCCGGAAGTCAGCGATAGCTACTTATGGCGATACCATCCACACATTCGTGGAACGAAAGAACTATCGCGGCGACTTCATGCCCGGTTATGTGACGATGAAGGCGCCGGATCGGATCGCGCGTCCGGCAGGGTTGAGATACATCGACCACGTCGTGGGCAATGTTAGCTGGGGAGAGATGGATAGATGGGTCAAATTCTACGAGGATGTGATGGGTTTCCAGCTCTACCAGCACTTCGATGACCAGGATATCTCAACCGAGTATTCCGCCTTGATGTCCAAGGTCGTGGCGAACGGAACCGAACGGATAAAGTTCCCGATTAACGAGCCGGCGCGCGGGAAAATGAAATCACAAATCGAGGAGTATCTCGATTTCTACCACGGGCCCGGAGTCCAGCATATTGCCCTGGGTACCGGAAATATCATCGAAACCGTCAGCCGGCTGGGCAGCCAGGGAGTGGAATTTCTTTATGTTCCCCACACGTATTACGGGGAGCTGCTTCAGAGAGTCGGAACAATTGAGGAGCCTTTCGCTCGGCTTGCCGAACTCGGCATTCTCGTGGACCGGGATGACGAAGGCTACATGCTTCAGATTTTCACCAAACCGGTAGAGGACCGGCCGACTCTGTTTTTTGAAGTCATTCAGCGGAAGGGAAGCCGCAGCTTCGGGAAGGGAAATTTCAAGGCGCTATTCGAGGCGATCGAGCGCGAGCAGGCACTTCGAGGAAATCTGTAGGCAGTAAGCAGACGTGCACTGTTTGCTGCTTGCTGCATTGGGGGAGAGAAATGTATCCGCTCAAGAAAGGAACGGTTGCCAGTCAGGCGCACGTCGGTCTGCCGGGCGGTACGTTCGAAGAGGAACACGGGCGCAGAGGATTCTACGGTAAAAGCTCACACCTTTATCACGCTCACCCCCCGACCGCGTGGACTCGGATTGAAGGCAAGCTGAAGCCGCACTGCTTTGATTGCAACAAGCTCCAGCCCCCCGACCAGCACGATCCGGAAGGCAGTCCGATCGCGTTTCTGGCCAACGAGGACGTCAAGTTCTACCTGTCGCGCCGCTCCGAACCGATGCCTTTCTATTTCCGCAATGCGGATGGCGACGAGTTGATCTTCGTTCATCGAGGCGAAGGGACCATCGAAACGGACTTCGGACCCTTGAAATTCGAACCCGGAGATTACATCGTGGTTCCGCGAGCCGTCACCTACAGAGTCCTGCCCGATACAAAGGACAACTTCTTTCTCATCATTCAGTCACGGGCGGAATTCGACCAACCGGAGAAAGGCCTGCTCGGCCAGCATGCGCTGTACGATCCGGCCGCAATCATCACTCCGGAGCCGGCGCCTATCCTGGATGATAACCGGGAATGGGAAATTCGCATCAAGACGGAGGATGAATTCTCGTCGGTATTCTACCCTTTCAACCCGATGGATGTGGTTGGCTGGAAAGGTGACCTGACGGTCTGGAAGCTGAACCTGCGCAGCATTCGCCCCGTGATGAGCCACCGCGCGCATCTCCCGCCGAGCGCGCATACCACGTTTATCACCCAGGGGGCGGTGGTCTGCAGCTTCGTTCCGCGCCCGCTCGAGCAGGATCCCTCGGCCCAGCGTGTCCCGTTCTTTCATCGCAATACGGATTACGATGAGTTCATCTTCTATCACGATGGAGATTTTTTCAGTAAGGACAACATCTATCCCGGGATGGCAACCCTGCATCCGCGCGGCATCCATCACGGCCCGCACCCGAAGGCGCTGGCCAATCAAGCGGCCAAGACCCATACCGATGAGTATGCGGTCATGCTGGATGGCTTCAATCCAATCCGGGTCCTGCCTCCGGCCGAGACGGTTGAATGGAAGGATTACTGGAAGAGCTGGACGGAGAAGTGAACGCGAAAGAGTCTTTGGATCTTCGTGGTTGATTAGTCCGCAATCCGCCTCGCCCGAGTCCGCGCCGGTCGTGCAGCGCACCCCCGTGGGATCCACATGAGCCCGACCATGCCGAATTCTCCCGACGAACCCGACCGCACGCTCTCGCACCTCGCGAGGCCCACCGCGCAAGCGCACCCTTTTGTCGGCGCCGTCCCGGGCTACACTATCGTGCGAGAGCTCGGCCGCGGAGGGATGGGCGTCGTCTACGAAGCCCTCGATACCGGCACGGGACGTCCCGTCGCGCTCAAGGTGCTCGACGTGGAAGGGCGCGGCTACGACCTCGACCTCGCCCTCCGCGAGGCGCGGCTGATGGCCAAGGTCTCGCACCCGAACACCGTCTTTCTCTACCGCGCCGAGCGCTGCGACTTCGGACTCCTTCTGGCCATGGAGATCGTCCGGGGCGGGACCGTTGCCGATCTGCTGCGGCGGGAGCACCGGCTCTCCCCGCCGCGCGCCGTCGACCTCACCCTCCAGCTCGTCGCGGGGCTCCGAGCTTACGACGCTCACGGCATCGTGCACCGGGACATCAAGCCTTCGAACTGCTTCCTCGATCGCGACGGCCGCGCCCGCATCGGGGACCTCGGGCTCTCGCGTTCCTCCGAGACCGTGAGCCGCCTCACCCGAGAGGGTCGCTTTCTCGGGACGCCGCACTACAGCTCTCCCGAGCAGCTCCGCGGCGAGGTCGTGGACCGCCGTTCCGACATCTACTCTGCTCGGGGCGACCCTCTACGAGATGATCGCGGGCCGGCCCCCTGATCGACGCCGCCGGAACGGCGTGACCCTCGTGGCCCGGATCATGTCCGAGGAGCCTCCGCCTCCTAGCCGCGCCGCGTCCCGGACGTGCCGCCGGGGCTCGACGCCGCGATCCGACGGGCGCTCGCCAAGGACCGGGAGCGTCGCTTCGCAACCTATGTAAGAGCTCGCCGAGGCCCTCGCCCCGTTCGGGGCAACTTCCCCTCCGGTTGCCGGTGTCGAGAGGCGCATCGCGGCCGCCTTCGGCGACTCTCGGACTTCTTCGTCCTCCTGCAGGAAGGTCTCGGTGAGATCCTTCCTGCCGACTTGGAGCTGCCGGGCGTGGATTTCCTCGGCGCTGATCGTGCCCTACTTCCTGCTGTCCGAGGGGATCTGTCGCGCGTCGCCTATGAAAGTGGCCTTCGGTCTTCGGATCGCGGCCAGTGATGGCTGCTGCGCGAAGCCGGCGAGCGCGTTCGCCCGAGCCCTCGTGAAGCTCGTGCCAATCGTGCTGTTGCTGTGTATGCTGCGAAGCAAACCGAGCCACCCCACGATGTTCGTCTTCCTGGGCGCCCTCGTCCTCCTCGCTTCGATGATGGCGACCGTGCTGCACGACCGTTGACGGGCACTCGGGTCTTCTATCTCCCTTCGAGGCTCCGCGCTCGGGTATGGTACTGGCTGCGTCGGGAGGCTGAGTTGCCCTCTCGCGTCTCTCTAAGTGGAGCCGCCGCTCGCCGGCTCTCCCGTCGGCCGAGGCGGGGGCCTCGCGAGTCTTCCCCTAACCGACCTCCGTCTTCTTACCCTTCGTGCCTCGCCGTCGTCTTCAGGCGTATGGCGGTGTGACTCTTCTGGGCCGCCGAGGATCCCTTGCTCGAGCGTCAATTCTGGGTTCGGCACCATGCCCCCACGGTGAGCACCGCTGCTCGGAAGCTCTGCGCGTGGTCTACCGTCCGACACGGCTGCGCTGTATCGCTACCTGCGAATCCGAGGGGCGCGCTTGTGACACCCTGGAAGCGCCGAGCTTCGGGTTGAGTCTGTCGGCCCTCGGGCCCCGCGAACGCCTGCGCCCGTGGCGGGAGGCGAGTCGCGTCCTGAGCCGGCTCGCAGGCGAGACGCTCGCGCGCGTCTGGACGGCACGATGCCCGCGATCTGTCTCTCTCCCAGGTCGTCGCTGACGTTGGGGGCCGCGTGCTCCTGCTCGACGAGTCGTGCTAGTCTGATGTGGAGGTAGCCGAGCGGTTCTCGACGAATGCCGACGGTCTGAGGGCCTTCTTCCAGGTCCTCGTCTGCGCTCTCGCAACGAGGACCATCCTCGGAACGAACGAGGCCGCGAATCGTAAACATCTCGTCCGTCTTCCTGTCAAGGACTACGATGTGCTCTATGCCCTGTTGGATCCCTCGCGGGATCCCCTCGAGACGATCGCCTCGATCGCGGTGCTGCTGGCTGATGATCCTGCAGTGCCTGTGTAGATCGACCTCGTTTCCCGTTTGAATCACATCCTTGGTGTCTCTTTTGTCGGCGCTCTCGCGTGGCTGACCCTTCTCTCGGTTTTTTTAGGCTGCATCAGGCTTTCTCGAAGTCTGCTGACCGCGATCGCCCTCCCTCCCCCATGCCTCCGCTGCTCGCGGGCATCCTCGCTTCCTGCTCCCTGTCGCGAGTGCGGTTTCTTTCCGTGGAGGGCTCTCCCTTCTTCTCGAAGGGGCGGAGGTCTACACGCTCTGTGCTGGTCCGCGCCCGAATGGCGTTGGCTCGTGCGGTCGCTGCCGCTCGCCTTCGCGGCCGGCGCGCGGCAGGCTACACCTTCTTCGCAGCGGTCTCGGACTCTCCGCCCTCATCACGCTGGGCTCCTGCTTGTCGCCGTCGTCGGCGCGCGCTGAGGCCCGCGTGCAGTCTGGGTGACTTCACTAGCCCGAACGCGCTCTCCGCCCGAAGCAGGACTCGACACCCGCGGTCGCCCCAGCGAAGATTCTTGGTGTTGCTTCGCGCCTTCGTGGTATTCGTTTTCGCGGTTAAGAAGGCCTCACGCCGCAGTCGCTCAGACTTTCACTTGTTTCACAATCTCGGTGAGAGATACTCCAATCGGTTCACGCAGGACGACATCCGCCAGCGAGTCGAGCGGGGTTTCGGTTTGGTTGATGATCACCAGCCGGGCGCCGTTCTGTTTGGCATGCAACGGGAGTGATGCGGCGGGTTCCACCACGAGAGATGAGCCGATGGCCAGGATCAAGTCGGTCTCGACGCAAAGATTGAAGGCTTCGGTCAGAACATCCTCCGGCATGGCCTGGCCGAAAGAAATCGTGGCCGATTTTATCAATCCGCCGCAGCGGTCACAGAGCGGGATTTCGACGCCTGCTTCCAGACGTTCCTGGATCAGGTCGGGATCGTAGCGTGAATCGCACTCGAGACAGACGCAATGCCGGCTCGTGCCGTGCAGTTCCAGGACGCGCCGGCTGCCGGCGTCCTGGTGCAGCCCGTCTATGTTCTGCGTGATGACAGCGACCAGCTTTTTAGCCGTCTCCAGGCGCGCCAGCGCAAGATGGCCGGTGTTGGGTTTGGCTCCTCTCAGCTCGTGATAACCCTCCTTCTTCATCAGCCAGTATTGGCGTCGCGCGTCCTCGCTGGCCAGGAAATCCTGGAACAGGACCGGCTTGTACCGGCTCCAGATGCCGCCGGGGCTGCGGAAATCCGGGATTCCGCTCTCGGTGCTGATTCCGGCGCCGGTGAAAGCAACCGCGCGTCTGGACTCCGACAGGTAGCGTGCGACTTTGGCGGTCAGCGGGTCGCGAGCAATGGATTCAGGGTTCATTCGAAGATTATATGTTGTGCCAGGTTCGCGGAACAAAAATACCACGAAGACGCGAAGACACGAAGAAACACTAAGAATCCTAGAATGAAATGCTGTAGCTCACTCCCGGATCGCGTCCCCGGACAAGGATAAATGACAGCACATGTCTCTTGTAAGAAAAATTCAGCAGCGGATGGACGTGTACGCCGTCAAAAATTGCCAGCGCCGAAAGATACTCGGTAAAACCGACATTCAGACCTCCGATGGCCCGAAATCGGTCCTCGTAAGTGCCATAGGCGAATCCCGCATAAGGGGCGATGGGTAATTTCGTTTCGCGGCGCAGATTCTTGCTCGCCGTGGCATAAAACGACTGGCCGGATGGGGTTCCGATCCGGTCCGAGCTTGTGCCCAGAATGATCGCCGGACGCCGCTCCGTCTCTGAAACTGCCAGCCAGTTGGCAAGCGGGCTTACCTTGTCCGCTCGCGGATTATACTCGATACCGGCTGAAAGTGCGGGAAGGAGCTGGTACGTCAGAGTGGTCCGCACACTCGCCCGCGGAATCTGGTCATCGATGAAACGGGCGCTGAGCGTCCATCGATCCTTGAGCTCTCCCGCAGTCCCACGGACCGCGCGGCCTTCGCCTGGTCAAAGCGGTCAGCTGGGCACCGTCGAGGCGCCCTCGAGACCGATGCCGCCGTGTTTGTGGTCCTCTCCCTCTTTGTGTTCATGCTCGTGTTCGTCCTTCTCGCCTGGCGATTCACGGTGGGTCTCGCCGGGCTCAGGTTTGGCAGGCGCATCGCGATCGGATCTGAGGTGCAGAATCGCCTCGATCCGTTTTTCCAAATCCTCTTTCTTGAAGACGCCCCGGATCCGTTCCACCACCTGTCCATTGTGGTCGATGATGGCGGTTGCCGGCAGCGCATTTCCGAGCCCCAGTCGCTCCATATCTGCGGTCGTGGCGCCCACCCACACGGGAAAGTTGATTTTCAATTTTTTTATGAAAGCCGGAATCTTGTCCGGCTGTTCATCGGCTGACGCGCCGATCACCTGAAGGCCCCACGCTCCGTAACGATTCTGCAGAGAAACCAGTATCGGCATTTCCTTGACGCAGGGGGCGCACCAGGTTGCCCAGAAGTTCAGGACGACCGTTTTCCCGCGGTAGCTGTCCAGGCGCTGCTCGCGCCCATTAAGGTCCTTCAGGACGAGCGACGCTTCGTCTCCGGCGGCTTCGGCGCCGGTCGCGAGAAGCGAGAGAAGCAACATCAAGACCGGGACGGATTTCACTTTGTGAGTCATGATCTCTCCCCTTTTGGAGTGCGCAAGCTTGCTTGCGCCTTGTCCTGCGGCAGCTTGCTGCCGCTCGGTCCGATTCTTCTGCAAGTTAGTGGCAACAGGTCTTGCCTCTTAACGCATCGAATCCTTCTTTCAGTATCACAGGGATCATCGCCAGAGCCGCAAGTGGATCTGCCCACCACCAGCCGAACAGGGCGTTCAGCGCCAGGCCTCCGAGCAGGATGGCCGAGAGGTAGGCGCAAAACTCGGTCTGCCTGGCATCGGCTCTTAGAGCGGCGCTGCCGATACCGCAGTGCAACCCGGCGTTTTTCGCGGGCGATGAGGGGCATGGTAATCAGTGAAACGGCGGCCAGAGCAATTCCGACTCCGCTCGGTTCGGGAGTCTCGGCCCTTGTGAGTGAGACCATCGAGTCGGAGCTGATATACGCCGCCAGTGCCAGAAAGCAACCGCCAACAATGCGCAGCGTTATGGCCTCGAGCCGCTCGCGTTTTCTCACGTTCACCTGAGCCTGGAGGCGCCAGAGCAGAGCCGCTCCTGAACAAACTTCAATTACACTGTCGAAGCCGAACCCGATCAAGGCAATGCTGCCTGCGAACAGACCCGCCACGACGGCAATCAATCCCTCCAGGCTGTTATAAGCGATCGTAAAATATTCAAGCCTGCGCCCGCGTTTTATCAGGCTCGAAGGGTTGACCTCTGCAAGTTGGATGACATGCTCGGTCATTGGATCTCTCCGGATAGAAACTCCGGGCGATGCTTGCGTACGGATTTAGTGAAGATCAGGCAGACCTGGGAAACGTAAGGTTAAGCAGGGCGAGGGGGATGAAAGTGTCGCTCAGGCGGGGCGGGCATTAGAATAATTCCTCGAGCGTCGGCGATCATCCGCACACAACCTGAGGAAGCTAGCGTGAACTCTCTTGTCAGCACTATCCGGGCGCAACAGAGGCAGTTGTCTGAGGCAAGGTCCGATGGGTGCGGTTCCGAGTTTGATGCCGAAAACGCCGCGCCGCTTGACTCGGGGCTGAGCCCTTCATCACAGCAGGGGAACATGAAGACTACATCCAGCAGCGTAAAAACCAGAATGAAAGAAACGGCTGATCGCTGAACGAAGTTCATCTGATCTCGATTCTGAAACACTAATGCTGAACCATACCATACACCTTGCGCTTCTTCGAGTCTTCGTGTCTTGGCGGTAGGTTTTTTCCCGGATATGGTAACCTTTACCGCGTGTCGGGAAGAGCATCCAGGAAAGAGAAAATATGCTGAAAACCCATTTTCATCCGATCGTCGCGGAATGGTTTGAGCAAAAATTCGCGGCTCCCACGGAAGCCCAGGCATTGGGCTGGCCGGCCATTGCCAGCGGGCGGCACACGCTGATCTCGGCTCCGACCGGATCGGGCAAGACGCTGGCGGCCTTTCTGGTGTGCATCGATCGGCTGCTGCGCGCCGCTATCCAGGGTGAGCTTGCCGATGTAGCGCACGTGGTCTACGTCTCGCCGCTCAAGGCGCTCTCGAACGACGTGCACAAGAACCTTTCGGTTCCCTTGCGGGAAATCACAGAACTGGCGTGGCAAAAGGGAATCATGGTGCCTGAAATTCGCGTGTCGGTGCGCACCGGCGACACGCCGGCGACCGAGCGCCAGCTCACGGCCCGCAAGCCGCCCCATATCTGGATCACCACGCCCGAGTCGCTCTACATCCTCCTTACCTCGGCCAGCGGACGCCGCGGGTTAGCAGGCGTACGGACCCTGATCCTGGACGAAATCCACGCCGTCGCCGACGACAAGCGCGGGTCGCATCTTTCGCTTTCGGTTGAACGCCTCTGCGCCCTTGCCGGAGAACCGATAACCCGCATAGGGCTGAGCGCGACCCAGCGCCCGATTGAAGAAGTCGCCCGGTTTCTGGTCGGCACGGCCAATATCGATGCCGGCGGCGCGCCGCGCTGCGCCATTGTCGACACGGGACATCGGCGGAAACTGGATCTGCAGGTCGAGATTCCCAACGATGAGCTGGGACCCATCGCCAGTCAAGAACTCTGGGACGAGACGATCTCGCGCGCCGGCGCATTGGCGCAGGAGCATCGGACTACGCTTCTGTTCGTCAACACGCGCCGGCTGGTCGAGCGCGTGGCGCACCAGCTTTCGCAGAAGATCGGGGAGGAGTGGGTCGTCGCCCATCATGGAAGTCTCTCGCGCAAGACCCGGCTCAACGCGGAAGAGCGATTGAAAAATGCCGAGGTCAAGGTCTGTGTCGCCACGGCCTCGCTGGAGCTGGGCATCGACGTGGGCGCCGTGGAACTGGTTTGCCAGATCGGGTCGCCGAGGTCGATCGGCGTGCTCTTGCAGCGCGTGGGAAGATCCGGCCACTGGCTGGGTGGCATTCCCAAAGGGCGGCTCTTTCCCCTCACAAGAGACGAGCTGATCGAATGCGCGGCGCTGCTTTATGCGGTCGGGCGCGGCGATCTCGATCGCCTGAGCATTCCGCCCTGGCCGCTGGACATCCTTTCCCAGCAGATCGTGGCCATGTGCGGGGCCGAAGACTGGAGTATCGAAAACCTGTTCGAACTGGTGCGCCGGGCTTACCCGTATCGAGATCTGCCGCGGGCCTCTTATGACCGGATTGTCGACATGTTGTCGGAAGGGATCGCAACCGGCATGGGTTCACGCTCGGCTTATCTCCATCGCGATCGGATTCACGGAATGCTGCGCGGCCGGCGGGGGGCGCGGCTGGCGGCCTTGACCAGCGGCGGCGCGATACCGGACAACGCCGACTACGAGGTCATCGCCGACCCTGACGGCACTTATGTTGGCAGCGTGAATGAGGACTTCGCGGTCGAGAGCCTGGCGGGCGACATCTTCCTGCTTGGGAACACACCCTGGAAAATCCGGCGCGTCGAAAGAGGGAGAGTCCGGGTCGAAAACGCCCACGGCCAGGCTCCCACCATACCCTTCTGGCTCGGCGAGGCGCCGGCGCGCACGCCTGAGCTTTCCGCGGACGTTTCTGAGCTGCGTGAGGAGATCGACCGGCGTCTGCCAAACCGTGACGAGTGTCTTTCTTGGCTTACTGGAGAGGTTGGCTTGCCGGCCGCGGGCGCCGAGCAGGCCTATGAGTATGTTGCCGAAGGGAAGCGCATCCTGGGATCGGTTCCGACCAAAACGCGCGTCATCGCCGAGCGGTTTTTCGACGAGAGCGGCGGCATGCAGCTGGTGCTGCATGCGCCCTTTGGAGGGCGCATCAATAGAGCCTGGGGATTGGCGCTCCGGAAGCGTTTTTGCCGGCGTTTTGACTCGGAACTCCAGGCTTCCGCCAACGACGACGGCATCAATTTGTCTTTGGGCCCTCAGCATTCCTTTCCGCTGCAGGACATCTTTCAATTCCTGAAGTCCAAGGGTCTCGACGAGGTCTTGACCCAGGCGGTACTCGCTTCGCCGATCTTTACCACCCGCTGGCGATGGAACCTGACGCGTTCGCTGGCGTTGCTGCGTTTCGCGGGAGGGAAGCGCGTGCCGGCGCCGATCCAGCGCATGCGTTCCGACGACATGCTGGTTGCGGTATTCCCCGCCCAGGCGCAGTGCCAGGACAATCGGGTGACCGAGAACGTTCCGATCCCGGATCATCCTCTGGTCTTCGAGACTCTGCGCGACGGCCTGACCGAGGCGCTCGATGTCGAAGGACTCCGCGGAGTGCTGCAGGCGATGGAGCGCGGGGAAATTCAGCTTCTGGCGAGAGACACGCCGATGCCCTCGGCATTCTCGCACCAGATTCTCAACGCCATGCCCTACGCCTTCCTCGACGACGCCCCTCTCGAAGAGCGGCGCGCCCGCGCCGTAATTCTGCGCCGGGCGCTGCCGGAACATGCCGCCGAACTCGGGAAACTCGATCCGGAGGCAATACGAAGCGCGACGGAAGATGCCTGGCCGGACGTCCGTAACCGCGAGGAGCTGCACGAAGCCCTGCTCAGTCTGGTTTTCTTTCCGGAAACTGAGCGGACCCGTTTTCCGGCGGAAGCGGGAGAATGGTTTGAGTCTCTCATGAACGACGGCCGAGCCTTCCGCCTCTCGCCGGGTGATCGCGCCTGCTGGATCGCAGCGGAAAATCGCGAGATCGCCGGGAAGATCCTGGAGCGCCAGTTTGCTTCCGGAGACGAGCCGGAAATTCTTGGCGGCATTGCGGCCGCAGTCCGCGGCTGGGTCGAGGTGAGCGGGCCGTTGACGGCGGCGGGACTTGCGGCAACTCTGGGGATCCCGGCCGACGATGTGCGCCTGGCGTTAACGCAGCTGGAAGGAGAGGGCGCCGTCTTGCGCGGATCCTTTACGGGAACCTCCGGAGAAGAGGAGTTCTGCGACCGGCGCATCCTGGCGCGCATTCATCGCGCCACGATCACGCGCCTGCGCCGGGAGATTGAACCGGTCCCGCCGGCAACCTTCCTTCGATTCCTTTTTTCATGGCAGCACGTCGCCTCAGGCGCCCAGCTTGAAGGGGACCACGGCATTCTCGAAGTTGTCGAGCAGCTTCAGGGATTCGAGGCTGCGGCCGCGGCCTGGGAAGACGAAGTTCTCCGGCCCCGCGTCCGGGACTATGATCCGGCTCTGCTCGACACTCTGTGCCTGGCGGGAGAAGTCATTTGGGGGCGATGGTCGCGACGGCCCACGCAGGCGGAGGTCCCGGCCCGTCGTCCTGGTCTCACGCGCACCGCGGTCCTGGGCCTGGGGGTGCGCGACGATATTTCCTGGCTGCTCGACCCGACTCCGCCCGATGAGGAGGCGCTCTCGGTTCCGGCGCGCAATGTCTTGGCCTTCTTGCGGCGGCGCGGGGCTTCGTTCTTTCCGGAGATCACGGCTGGTACGCGCCACCTTCCCTCTGAAATCGAAGAGGCGCTGTGGCAATTGGTCGCGGCAGGCCTGGTCACGGCCGATTCCTTTGCCGCGCTGAGGTCGCTGGTCAGCGGCGAGGCCAAGAGGTTGGAAAGGGGGCCTCGAAGGCGAAGGCAGCCCCGGCGGACGCGGGAGGGGCGCTGGTCGTTGCTTGAGCCGCTTGGGCCCGCACCCGAAAACCTGGTGGAGCTTCGGGCCCAGCAATTCCTGCGGCGCTACGGAGTGCTTTGCCGGGAGCTGTTGGCGCGCGAGCCGTCGGCGCCCCCGTGGCGCGACCTGGTGCGAGCCCTGCGCCGGTCCGAAGCGCGGGGAGAGATTCGGGGAGGCAGGTTCGTCTCGGGCCTGGCCGGAGAGCAGTTCTGTCTGCCCGAAGCGCTCGACGCTTTGCGGGCGGTCCGCCGGCAAGAATCGCGCGGGCAGCTCCTTCGAGTGTCGGGCTGCGACCCGCTTAACCTGGTCGGGATTCTCACGCCGGGCCCGCGCGTCGCCGCGGTCCTGGGAAACCAGGTGATCTATCGCGACGGCGTTCCGGTGGCCGCCGTCGAGGCCGGCGAGACCCGGATTCTCTCGCAGGTGGAAGCGGACGAGCGGCCGGTTCTGGAACGTCTGCTGGACCAGCGTCCTGCCTCGGCTTTCGATCCCTCGCGCGCGGCCTTGCCGAAGTCGCTTCGCAACCGCCCGTGACAACAAAGACAACCACGAAGACACGAAGACGCTAACTATTTGTCCCGGTAATTCAGCGGTGGTTTCTGGTTCGACGGGATGCGGGAGCGGTATTCGTGGCCGGCCCGCCTCTTGTTGAAGCTGGCCCGCGCGGCTTCTACCTCCTTGGGATCGGTAAGGAGATCGAGGGCGGTCAACGCCAGGGTCTTTGCCGCCACAACCATTCCTTTTCTTCCGATGCTCATCCCGGAGCATGCCGTGGATTGCCAGCTGTGACCGGGCGTTCCCGGGACGTAGGTTGCGGTGCTGAACTGCGCCGTGGGAACAATCCAGCTGACGTCGCCCACATCGGTCGATCCGGAACTGTGTCCCCCCTCCGGGGTTTGAATCTGTTCCTGACTTCCCAGGCCCGAGCCGCCCGTGGACGCATAGGTCTTGAGTAAGGCTTCGGCAAAGGCCTGTTCTTCAGGCGAGTAGCGCACGCCTCCAACGACTCGGAGATTGCGATCGAATAATGCGGTCAGCGCGTCGTTGGGAAGAAGGTTGTAAACGCTGTTGACGATTTCCATCTCCATTCGGGTCTCGGTGGCGAGGGCTCCTGCTTCCGCGCACTTGATGATGCGCGCCCATAGTTCGTCGAGCGCGCGCATGTCGGGATGGCGCGCATAGTAGTAAGACTCGGCAAAATCCGGCACCACGTTGGGAGCGCTGCCGCCGCTGGTAATGATGTAGTGAATGCGAGCAACCTGAGGGACGTGCTCTCGCATCAGGTCGACCGCATGGTTCATCAGGGTCACGGCATCCAGGGCCGACCTTCCCATGTCAGGCGCGCCGGCGGCATGAGCCGCCTTGCCGAAGAAGCGGAACTTGGCGGAGATGTTCGCCAGAGAGCTGCTGAGACTGGCGCGGTTCTGACTCCCGGGGTGCCAGGTAAGGACGACGTCGCAGTCCTGGAAGGCTCCGGCTCGCGCCATGTATATTTTCCCTCCACCCCCTTCTTCGGCCGGAGTTCCATAGAAGCGGATGGTGCCCGAGAGCTTTTTATCCGCCAGATAATCTTTGACCACGACCGAGGCGAAAGCCGCGGCGCTGCCCAGAAGGTTGTGTCCGCAGCCATGGCCTGGCATTCCTGGCGCACGCGGCTTCTTTTCAGGAACCGGCTCCTGGGATAGACCGGGTAAAGCATCGTATTCGCCCATTATCGCGATCACCGGTTTCCCCTGTCCCCAGCTCGCAGTAAAGGCTGTAGGAATTCCGCCGACGTTTTCCTGGATGCGAAACCCCGCGCTGCGCAACTCGGATTTCAATAGCTCCGAGCTGCGGGCTTCCTTGTAGCCGACCTCGGCAAACTCCCATATCTGGCGGGAGAGATCGCCGAAGTGAGACGCCCGCTGGTCCATTTTTCGGAGCAGTTCGGCGCGCTCCTCGGTCCCGATCGCCGGCGCCGGACTCCCGAAAGCAAGACCCAGGCAGGCTGTGCCGAGGAAATACAGACCGAAACAGGGCGGGATGATCGTCTCTTTCATGATGCCGGGGGGTTAGCAGGCGAGCTGGTCGCCGCCGGACTCTCCTTTTCGGGTTCGGTTCTTGCGACGCTCGTATCGACTCTTTCGAACTCGATGGTGCAGTCGGTAAGCAGGGCCACAAGCGCGCCGATGGCCGCCAGCACGGGTGCCAGCACAGCTCCCACGACCCCTATCGTGAGCGGAAACTCCGCGACAGTGCGTTCTCCCTGCTTGATCACCACGCGCCGAACATTGCCTTCGTGTATCACCTTTTTGACGCGCTCGAGAACTTCGTTTCCTTCAGCCTTGATCGATTCCCAAAATGCTTGTTCTGCCATTTTTTGTCACCGGTAAAGAGAGTTAATGTTTTATGGCTTGGCCCTTCCGCACGCTAAAGCCTTTGATCCTATCCCCAACTGGCCGGAGTCCCAACAAAGTTCTCCCGCCTTGCAATGCCGGCCAGGCAAGTCTGGAATGATGGCTAGTCCTGCCGGCAGCGACATAGCATAATCTTACATTACGGATTCTGGGGGAAACGGGTTCAAGCATTTCGAGGAACGGTTCGTGAGCAGTCCGGCGGGTGGGAAGTGCCGTTTGATCTTTGCATCAAGGAGGCACGATGAGTAAAACCGCGCTGTTCATCAAGCACAGGGCGCTTCCTGGGTCTCGCCGCTTCTTGTCCGCCAACCCGAGGTCGGTATCGCCACGCCGATCTGGGCCAAAGCCGTCATCGTTTAGCCGAATCCATGTGCCTGAGCAGGCGAAATGAGCACAGCCGCGAATATCGGAGGAGATGCCCATGAAAATTGAACGCGCGCCATCGGCAAAAACCGCAATGCTGATTCGCAAACCGGTCGCAGAAGTATTTGAGGCTTTCGTGGATCCTGCCATCACGTCCCGGTTCTGGTTCACCAGGGGCAGCGGAAGGTTAGAAGCGGGAAAACAAATCCGATGGGATTGGGAGATGTACGGTCATTCCATAGAAGTCAGCGTAAAGCAGTCGAACACAATAAGCGAATACTCATTGAATGGGAGGCCTATGGCGCTCCCACGCCGGTGGAATGGACCTTTACTGCTCGATCTGATGACACGACTTTTGTCAGCATTACGAATACCGGCTTTAGCGGAGACGGCGACGAGATCGTAAAGCAAGCCCTCGATTCAACCGAAGGCTTTGCCCTGGTGCTGGCCGGGCTGAAGGCGTTTCTCGAGCACGGCATCATCTTGAATCTCGTACCGGATCGTTTCCCTGACGAAGTCAAGAAACATTAAACAAGGATCCGCGCCCGGAGTACTCCGGGCTAGGGCAAGGCGAAGCAAGCTTCGCCAAACCAAGGGGTAGCAAGCTCTTAACCTTACACGCATATCATCGGTCTGGGCGATTTCGCCCTTTCAGGGCGCGAGCTGGGGCGTAACCATTCGTTCTGGGCCAATCCAAGATGCGTCTAAGATCCAGAGCAAGCTACCGCACTCCAAACAGGTTACAGGTGGAGAAGATCACATGGATGACGATCTCAAGCAAATGTCGCGTGAGCAACTAATAGCCGAGATCAAGAAGCTGCGCCAGGGGATTCGCGAGCATCGCGATAGCACGGGCCATGAGCTGTGCTGGCACCATCCGAACCTATGGTCGCTCCTGCCGGAGAAGTCGGACCCGCTGCCATCGGTGCCGGATTGGCCGCAGTTCATGCGTGGGTGCATCAAGTATCGCCAATCACTCGATGAGCAGTTGCCCAACGCGCCCAGAACAGACGAACCATTTGTCGAATGAAGACGGTGGGTAACCTCTCCGGCGAGCGGCGGTTTAACTTGCCTGTATCTGTGGCCCGTGTCAACCGTCATGCGGCACGACTGAGATTACCCTGGTAATCTTTCAGCAGAATTTTCTCGACCTATTCGTAACTCCGCCGTCTCGACGACCGTTCGGGGCGAGGAACGCGTTCAACCGTTTCGAGGATGGGTTCGCAGCGAATTCAGGAAGACTTAAGGCTCTTCTTCAGGGCGAATAATGTTCCACGACTATCTGGGGGACTTTTTGGTAGTGAAGATCCGTTGTCACGACGCGCAAACCATGCTCCATAGCGCTAGCGGCGATCCAGATGTCATTTGTGGGGATAGGGGTTCCCGCCTTGCGAAGGAAGTGAACGATCAGCGCATATCTTTCGGCCGTTTCCTGGGTCATGTCGACAAACCTCACGCGCGACGACGAAAAGAAAATCTGAAGTTCGCGCTCGTTTTTCCGGAATCGATCTCCCGCGCGGAACCCTGCCTTGAGCTCCCCGAGAACAACTGAATTGAGGACGATTTCTTCGGCCTTCTGCAATGCAAGTTTTACCTCCGCGTGCCCTTTCATGAAAGCCGAATACGCCGACGTGTCCAGCATGAGAGCCACTATGTCCAGATCTCGCTTTCAATTTTCCGCTGGTCTGCAAGACTCTTATCAAAAGCGGCGGCTTCCTTTTTGGTCCAGGCGCCCGCCAGTTCATCCAAGTCGTGGTGAGTTTGGAGGTGTCTTTTCTGCTGCAGCCCCAGGCTCTCCTCGAGCAAACTGATCACTGCTTTGTTAATGCTGATCCTTTTTTGAGTTGCCCTTCGCCGGATAACTCTTGCCAATTCGGGTCGAATGTTTCTCAAGGTTACTGCCTTCATGTCATCCTTCCCGCATCAAATATTGCATTGCGATGATGCAAGTATAGATGCACCGGCCTCAGAGCGTCAACTTTTGTCGAAGACGTTCGGATAACGGAGTATCGTGCCAGTGCGTGGATTCTCAGCGTTTCTTCGAGTCTTTGCGTCTTGGTGGTGGTTTTTTACTTCTCCCCCTTCACGTGCTGCGCCATGAAGCGGACCGATATCTCCAGCGCGTCCAGCGTCGCGTCGAGCAGCGGCTCCTTGCGCGCATGCCCCTGGGGACCCATGCAGAAATCATGGTAGGCTCCTTCGTAAATCTCTACCTGATGGGGTTTGCCCGCGCGCGCGAGTTCCTGGTAAAGGCCTTTCGTCAGGTTGAACAGCGGATCCGCCGTGCCGACGAGAATCAGCAACGGACTCGTCAGGCGCGCGACATTGGCTTCGGCGACGTCAGGATTGATTTTCGCGTTGGCAAGCGCCGCCGCGCCGCCAGAAGAAGGCCGTTCCACTCCGAGAAAGCTGAAGACAGCGGGCGCTCCGAGGATGGCCGCGTTGATTTTTTCTTGCTGCAGCGCATGGAGGAGCATGTTTCCCCCGAGGCTCACGGCATACGCGCCTACCTTCGCAGGATCCACGAAGGGAAGCTTCTTGACATATTGAATCACCGAGATCCCGTCGTCGATGTAGGAAACGGTGTTGGGCGGCACGGGCGCCGCGATGGGACCGGGGCCGCCGCGATAGTCGGCCACGGCCACGACGTAACCCTCCTGGAGAAAGCGCTCCCAGACGGGACCGCCGTGATCGCCCCGCGACCAGCCGACCAGTTGCTCCATACCGCGCCCGCCGGGAGCGCCATGGAAAACGACCAGCGCAGGGAAGGGTCCGGGTCCTTCCGGCTTTCGGATCGCAGCGGCGATGTAGAGGCCGTCTTTAGCCTTGATATAGGTCCGCTCGACCGGCGACTTCGATTCCGGAACCATGTGGATGTACTTGTCATGTGGGATTTCCTTGACCGCCGGGTGCTGCCGGACCTGCGCCGCGAGCGCCGCCGCAGCCAGTAGAAACGTTAACGCGCGCATGGTTCTCCTTGGACGTGAAACGCGTTTCTCCGTGTCTTGGCGCTTCAATGCGGAATGTCCACGACGGGCAGCAGAATGTGACTCGGGCGCTCCGCGGTGTGGAAGATCTTCTGCCGGGCCAGGCGAACCTTGTCCGAAACACCCAGGTCTTCGCCGGTGTTGGGATTTCGATCGAACTGCGGGAAATTGCTGCTGGTAATATCGACGCGCATGCGGTGACCCGGAAGGAAAACATTGGCCGTCGCGATCAGATCGATTTCGAATTCATAGACTTCGTTGGGCCGCAATAATTCCATCTTGTCGAGACCCTTTCGGAACCGCGCCCGAAGGATGCCTTCGGCGATATTCATCGCGAAACCGTTCGGATGAACATCCACCAGCTTGGCGACAAAATCCGTATCCGGGCCGTCGGTCGCGGCGTAAAGCTTCAACTTTACCGGTCCTGCGATCGACAGCGGCTGTTTGAGTATTTCCCCGGTATAAACCAGCACGTCGTGGCGGGCTTCGATCGCGCGCTGGTCGCGCGGTCCGGCGAGTGTGGGAGTGCCGCAGCAGTTGTTACCGCCCACCGTAGGCACCGGCTGGTTAGGGTCGTACAGGAATTCGTCCGACGCGGCTCCGCCTGCCTTCTCGGCCTGCAGCCTGCCGTCTCCGCGGCCGCTGTTGGCTCGCCCGCCGCTCGAGAGGTAGAAGGGCGTGAATGCCGTCCCGGGAATCGGCCAGTCGTCGGCTTTCACCCACCGGTTGGCTCCCATGTAGAAGATCTCGACCGGCGGCTCGCGATTGATGCCGTTGTCTTCGCCTTTCAGGTAGTGATCGTACCAGCGCAACTCGCGCGGGAAGAGCTCGCGCATGGCGGAGGGACCGAAATCGACATCTCCGGTCTTCTGGCTCGGGCCGTGCCCCCACGGTCCGATAATCATCTTCGATTCGCGCCGGGCGATCTCCGATCCTCCCCTGGCGCGCAACCCGGCAAACCCATTGATCGTGCCGGCAAGAAAGATGTCAAACCAGCCGCCGGAAGTATGAGCCGGAACCTTGATGTTGGGGAACCGTTCTTCGTCGCTGATGGCCCGCCAGTAGTCGTCGTAGCTCTGGTGCTTCAACCAGTCGCGGTAGTGCTGCACCCCCTGATTCGAAGACATCAGGTCGCCGCGATTCAGGGGAAGGTGCCAGAGGATGGTTTCGTATTTCAGCTCTTCGGGAGCGTAGGCGGCATCGTGCCAGTACTGCGGCAGCATGATGCGCGCGGGCATGCGCACGGCGCCCCAGCCGTAGTTGAACGACAGGCGAAAGGCTCCGCCGACATAAGCCCAGTTATGATAGATGCTGGTCGAGGCGACCATGGGGAAGATGGTAACCAGGTTCGGAGGAGCAAGACTGGCGGCGCGCCACTGCACGTGGCCCAGATACGAGCCCCCTTCCGTGGCTACTTTGCCGGTGGACCAGGGCTGCTGGGCGGCCCACTGGATGGTGTCATAGCCATCTTCGGCTTCGTGGCGAAACGGTTCCCAGGTTCCTTCCGACTGGTAGCGTCCGCGAGTGTCTTGAACCACGACGGCATAACCGCGCTGCGCGAACCGGATTTTCGGCTCGTGCATTCCGTCGCGCTGGACGCCGTAAGGAGTCCTCACGACAAGGACAGGAAATTTCCCTTCGCGTCTGGGCCGGTAGACGTCGGCATAGAGCTTTACTCCGTCGCGCATGGGAACGGGAACGCGGCCGTCGATGCGAATCGCTTCGGAGATGGCCTGATCGTTCGACGAGACGCCAGACGGCGCAAGAATGAGGATCGCGAGCAGAGACGACAACAGAACGTGTTTCATAAAGATCCTTTTTTGTGTCTTTGCGCCTTGGTGGTATTCGTGTCGCGGCGCTAACCACGAAGACCCGAAGACGCGAGGTTGCGCGAAAAGATTTCCTTCATGCGGCGCGCGGCCAGTTTCTCGTCGCCCGGGTCATTCATGAAGAGGACGAACATGAGACCCTGGCGCTCACGCAGGACGGCGACGCGAGGTTCGCCCTCGAGCAATTGCTGCTCGCACTGCGCGGTTGTGAGACCCATCTTCTGCTCATCCCACTGGACCACGACCCGGTGGACGCGCCGCGTGCGATCATGGGGCGCATAGCTGACCTCGAGGCCCTGGATTCGTTTGAGCTCGCGGGTAAGATACTCGGCTTGTTCGAATGACTGGCGGTCCAGGGCGGCAAAATCCAGTTTCGCGTATTTTTCAGCGGCGAGCCAGACGCCGATTATTTCCTCGCGCCCCACTTTGAACGGTCGTCCGAGGGAGTCGGAATGCGGGCTCGAATTGAGCCGCGCGGCTCGAACCAGGTCTTTTCGGCCCGCCAGAATGCCCGAGCATTGCGGACCTCGCATGTGCTTGCCGCCGCTGATACAGATCAAGTCGGTGCCGAGTTCGCCAAGCCGGCGGATGTTCTCCCACGGGGGAAGCATATTGGCGGCGTCGATCAGGATGGGAACGCCGGCCTTCTTCCCGACCTCGAGGCAGTCTTCGAGCGAAACGGGTGTTTCGTAGGCGAAGTCGCCGGAGCTTCCTCCCAGGAAGTACATCATCGCCGTGCGCTCGTTCATTGCCTGAACCAGCTGGTCCTTGCTTTCCACTTCGACGATCCGGACTCCGGTATTGCGCACGGCGTGATCGTAGCCGTTCCGGTGGACCTTCTGAATGATGACCTCGCTCTTCATTCCGGTCAGATCGGGCAGGCGGCGGACTTTCTGGTTGTCGGACCCGGTGAGGCAGGCGCAGGTTCCCAGAGTGATGGCCCCCGCGGCGCCCGTCGTGACCATGGCGTCCTCGCAGCCGATCAGGCGCGACAGTCGCTCGCCGACCTTGTCCTGCAGCTCGTCCAGAACGACGAACTGGCGCGAGGCTTCGGCCATGGCCTCATGCAGCTCGGGCCATTCCTTGGAGGCGCCGATGACGGTGTGGGTGCCGCGGCAGTTGATGACCGGCCGGATACCCAGTTGACGATAAAAGTTGTTGGTCCGGTTGTTGGCTGCCAGCGACAGTTTCGAAAGCGGCCACAGATTCAGCACTGAGGCAATCCCGGCTGACCCGAGAAAACTCCTGCGGTGGATGTTCATGAAGATGCCCTCCCTGGATGGCGTGATTGTACCACGGTGACCGGCTACGCTTTCCCAATTTCATTTGCGCGCCTGTGCTCCGGGGAGACCGGTAGCTCCCTGACGGATTCACCTGCTCCGAGCCCCGGGGCAGGCATTGACCGCCGATACGTATTCCCATACAATGCTCAGAAAAATATGGGAGGCCTTATGCCTCGAATGGTCAAAAAGACGATTGAGCTGAACCAGGATCATATCGATCGGGCACGCACCATCTTCCGCGCGAAGACGGAGAAGCAGGCCGTCAACCGAGCGCTGGAGATGGTGGTCATCGATGACGAGATCGTCGAGGCCCACGAGGCGGTGGGGGGAAAGGGGCGCCTGATCGAAGAGGTCTTCGAGTGAGAGTCCTCTTCGATACCAACATCTACATCTCGTTCATTCGGGAGCTCCGACATTCGGCCGAGATGCTGCGGCGTGGCACCACGAAGTATCTCTCCGCGATCGTCCTGATGGAGCTCTGGGCTGGCGCCAGGACGAAGGTAGCTGAGCGAGTCGTCGAACGACTTCAGAAGCCTTATGCAGGTGCGAACCGCGTCATTTCGCTCACACCGAGCCAATACATCTCGATCGGGCAATTCTTGGCCGGACTACCGAGTCGTTACGGAGAACTAAGGAAAGCGGCAGGGTTCGTCAACGACGTCCAGATTGCGTTTACGGCTGTTCGTCTTGGAGCCGTGCTGGTCACGGAGGACGAGCAGCACTTCGAGATCATCCGGCGGCGAATCCCAGCTCTTCGAGTTCTTTATCTCCCAGGTTGATCCATCGCCGCCAGGCAAGCCTCCAGCCGGCTTCAGGGATCGTGGCTTCGCGGTCAACACAACTTGAGGTTTAATGTGTTTCTTTGTGTCTTCGTGTCTTCGTGGTTAAAGCCGCACTCCATATTCCTGCCCTCAATTTAATTGGGAAAAGCGTAGCCTGTCACCCATTTTCCACCTATAATAATCGCAAAATCCCTGGCCGCGGACTTGAGAGGAGCCCTTCTCATGAAAAAGATATCAGTCATTCTCTGCTGGTTGTCTTTCTCTCTGGGTTGTCCTGTTGCCCTTTTGGCCCAGACCACATCTACCGAAATCCTCGGTACCGTAACTGACGTAAGCGGCGCCGCCGTTCCCGGCGCCACCGTCACGATCCTGCGGGTCGCGACCGGAGAAAAGCGCGAGGCCGTGACCAGCACCTCCGGCGACTACTCGTTTCCCCTGATCGAAATCGGAGAATACGCCGTGACGGCGCAGCTCACCGGATTCAAGACGCAGGAGCGAAAGAACGTCGCCGTACAGCTGCAGCAGAAGGTGCGGGTCAATTTCGTGATGGAGGTCGGCCAGATCAGCGAGACGGTCGAAGTCACGGCCGCCGCGGTTACCCTCAAGACCGATGACGCCGCGGTGGGCCAGGTGATCGATAACCGGCGCGTGGTCGAACTGCCTCTCAACGGGCGCAATATCGGCTCTCTCGCAGTGCTGACTCCCGGCGTCCAATACGGGTCGCGGGTCGGCTTCGACGGCGCCGGCGGGTTTCCCATCCCCGGGAACACCGTTGCGGTGAGCGCCAACGGCCAGCGCGAGATCAACCAGCAGATTACGCTTGATGGGGTCATCGCCACCGAGCCTCGCGTCAACACGATGGTCTTCTCGCCGTCGATTGATGCCATCGAAGAATTCAGGGTCCAGACCAGCTCCTACTCGGCGGAGTACGGCCAGAACAACGGCGCCATCGTTCAGATCGCCTTGAAATCAGGAACCAACCGATTCCGGGGCACCGTTTACGAGTTCCTCCGGAATGACAAGTTCGCCGCCAAGGACTATTTTCTCAACTTCCAGCAACCTCCGGGCAGCCGGGAGGCGCCGAAAAACGTCCTGCGCCGAAACCAGTTTGGCGCCTTCGTCAGCGGCCCGGTCTGGCTTCCCGGATACAGCGGCAAGGACCGCACCTTCTGGAGCTTCAACTACGAGGGCCGGCGTGAGACAAGGGAGACGGTCGCGGAGGACTTCTTTTTCCCCCAGGCGTTCCGCAACGGAGATTTCTCCGCCCTGCTGAGCCCCTTGATCCAGAACGGGCGGCCGATTCGCACCCCGATCATCATTTACGATCCTCTCACCGGAGAGCCGTTCCGCGATGGCGCGGGAAACATCAACAACATCATTCCGGCGAGCCGTATCGACCGGGACGCTCAGTCATTCATCAATCAATACCAGCCGCTGCCGCAGTTTGCGCCGGCTGACATCCTGGACGTCAACGTACGGGGTTCGGTCCCCAACGTCATTACTTCAAACCAGTACTTTTTCCGGATCGATCACCAGTTCAATGCGAACAACAAGGTGTTCGTCCGTTACGCCGGCGATCGCTCGCGGTGGGACCAGGAATTCATTAACCCCAATTTTCCTTACTTTACCAAGTCCATCGCCAATAACTGGGCGGTTCAGTACTTGAAGATCTTCAGTCCCACCGTGCTGAACGAGTTTCGGTATGGCTTGAACAAGGCTGATGACGATACCTTCAACCCCCGGTCGAATACCGACTTCGATCTGGACTCCCTCGGCATCGGCCAGTTCCGGGTAGCGGTTGACAACAACCGAAAGCTCACGCCTCGCGAAATGGGCCTGCCGGGCACGATCATCACCGGAGACCGCGACGGGGGAAACGGGTATGACTTCAACGAGGTCCATCAGTTCACCGACAACTTCTCGTTCGGCCGCGGCAGACACAACTTCAAGACCGGTTTCGAATACCGGCTAGTCCGGCTGGACCGGGCCGCAGCCAATCTCCCACGCGGCTCGATGGGTTGTTGCGAGGGCGGTTACTCACTCGCGGGCTGGCTGCTCGGATTCCCTTCCAGCACGACGACGGCCGAGGGATTTCCCTTTACCGCGCCGCGCCAGGACCGATACAGCGCATACATCCTGGACGACTGGAAGGCCTCGAGAAGACTCACGCTGAACCTCGGCTTGCGATGGGATTACTTCGGAGTTCCGGCCGATTCCGACGGAGGCTGGCGTTCTTTGCGACTGGATATTCTGTCAACGGCTACCGACGGAAGACAGCTTCCTACTTTGATTCCAGTGCCTAACACCAAGAATTTCGAATTCTATGAAAGTGACAATCGCTATTTCATGCCCCGCCTGGGCCTGGCTTACCGGGTCACTGACAAGTGGGTGGTACGGAGCGGCTTCGGCTGGTTTGCCAATGCGCAGCAGCTGAATAACTTCACGATCTTGAACCTGCTCCCTCCTCGTTCGGGAACCTTCGGATTCAACCAGGTTACCGACCAGGCTCAGCTTATTGCACACACCTATGCGGGGCAGGACTACCAGATTCCAACCCGGCGGTTCCGCGAAGGCACCCAGGTCCTGACTCTCGATAACGCCTTTCCGGGGCAGGGGTCGGCCGCAGCTCGAACGAATCTCACCCTGATGCCGCCCGACAACAAGGCGAGCAATCACGTCCAGTGGAGCCTCGACATCCAGCGCGAGCTCCCCTGGGACATGTCGATGACGGTCGGGTATGTCGGAAGCAAGACGTCGAATCTCGACAACAGTATCGGCAACTACAACAACCCCGATCCGTCGCCCAACACTGATATCAACGTTCGACGCCCGTATCAGGCCTATATCAGTCAAGGCGAAGGGGACCAGGCGCGCGGGCTAGGGAACATCCGCTACCTCGACAGCTACGGCAACGGCAACTACCACGGACTGCAGACCAGTCTCGAGAAGAGATACAGCAGCGGCCTGACCTTCGGGCTGGCCTATACCTACAGCAAGTCACAGGGGGAGGGGTACGGACGGAACGAGGGCGCCGGAAGCGTCTCGAGCGGATACCAGAACCCGCGGGACCGGCGCTCCGCCCGAACCCGCTATGGCTTTGACGTCCGGCACAACGCGGTGATCAACTACGTATACGAAATGCCGTTCTTGAACCGGTTCAAAGGCGTTGCCGGCGCATTCCTGGCAGGCTGGCAGACGAACGGCATCCTGACCTTCCGCTCCGGCTTTCCGTTCAACCCCGGCGGCGGCGGGAACCTGAATACGGGCGGGGAAGTGTGGCCCGACCGTGTAGACGATGGCCGCCTCTTCGGCGATGCCAAACGGGAGAAGTGGTTCGATCCGAGCGTCTTCCGCCGCGTCGATTGCAACATTCCGGGCCGGCTCGACCTGTGCCATTACGGCAACGCCGGTCAAGGCATCCTGGAGTCGCCCGGGGCTCGCAACCTGGACCTTTCGGTCTACAAGAACTGGCGGCTGCCGTTTATTGGCGATGAGGGAAAACTCCAGTTCCGCGCCGAGTTCTTCAATGCTTTTAACACACCGCAGTTTGGTGTTCCGAACGGCATCGGGTTCACCAGCATCAATTCGTTCGTCCCGGACGCTCCGCGCATGGGAGAAATCCGCAGCTTGCGGGCTTCGATGCGCGTGATCCAGTTCGGGATGAAGCTCTACTTCTAAACGCTGCCTCTTAGTGTTTCTTCGAGTCTTTGAGTCTTCGTGGTTGGTTTTTGTTCGGCCGCACTAACCGCGAAGACGCGAAGACACGAAGGTTCATCACTGTTTGCGTCTTCGGGACTTCGCGGTGAATCTCAATTAGAAGTACAGCTTCAATCCGAGCTGGATAATCCGCATTGGGTTGCGCAGGCTTTGGATCTCGCCTACGCGCGCCCCATCGGGGACGATTGAGTCGGTGGTCAGGAAACTGACACCGATGGGGTCGCCGAAATAGGGGGTGTTAAACG
Organism: uncultured Acidobacteriota bacterium; assembly: GCA_963827655.1. Taxonomy (GTDB): domain Bacteria; phylum Acidobacteriota; class UBA6911; order UBA6911; family UBA6911; genus CAWHCF01. Next base: position 3,461 of record CAWHCF010000012.1, on the reverse strand, counting down.
CGTTCGCCATTTCGGTCCGGAACTGGAGTGTGTACCTCTCGTGTGAAGCGGATGTTCTTAAACACGCCGAGGTCCACGTTCCGCTGGCCGGGTGCCCGCATTGTGTTATAGCCGGTGCTGCCGTAATGGCAGAGGTCTTGCCGTGAAGGGATGCGGCAGGTCACGCGCTGGAATGCTGCCGGGTCAAACCACAGTTTGCGAGTGGGGTTATCCAGCTCCGCCGAGCGGAGGTTGTCAGGACGGACCGGCCCGACGCCGACGTTCAGATCCGCGGCGCCCTGGCCCACGGTGAACGGGAAACCGGAGCGGATGGTCACACCGCCGCTGAGCTGCCAGCCGCCGATGAGATGTTTCCAGCTTCCAGGCAGACCTTGACCGGGCAGCTCCCAGATGAAGGACGACACCAGGTTGTGCGTCTGGTCGAAGCGGAACAAGCCGCGGGAGCCCTTGCGGTCCAGCGGGTTCTGGAAACCGGCGCCTTCCTGGCCGCCGTTCTCGCCGTCCCCGTGAGCCTTGCTGAGAGTGTAAGCAAGGCTGAACGAGAAACCGCGAGAGTATCTCTTATCCAGCCTCACCTGCAGGCCATGATAGAAGGACTCTCCATAGCTATCGACGTAGCGAATGTTCGCTACGTTCTGAATCCCTCGCTCGGGCGTGGCTGGGTCGTAGAAACGTTGAAAAGGCCGGCGATTCTGGAAATTCGTGTCTGGCGAGGGCCGAGCGTCGTTGAAGTTGCCGACGCTGTTGCCCACATGGGTACCTTTGCTGCCAGCATAGCCGACGCTCAGGACGGTCTGGTAAGGCAGCTCTCGCTGGATGTCGAAGCTCCACTTCCATACGTCGCCGTCTTTGGTGTCGGACGGCATGTGTACCGTGTTTACGGGCCGTGCCGCCGCCTGGACACCGGTGCGAGTAAGAAACGGGTCGTCGAGTGTGAGGATCGGCTGGCCAGGCCGGAAGCGCCGAAGCTGAACGTTGTAAGTATTTCCATCGGCGGCCAGGACAGGGACCGTCCCCGCCACATCGGTGACGGCGTCGAACTGCAGCACGCCCGACTTGGGGGGATTCAGGTTCAGAATAGTCCAGGTATTGATGTGGTTGATGTTGTCGAACCACCCCGCGCCGGCGCGGAAGACCCATTTATCCCAGGGACGGTACGCGATGCCGACCCGAGGCATGAAGAACTTGACGTTTTGCTTGAATAGCTTCACCCCGCCTCGTTCATCGACAAACTCGGGATACATGGTCGGAATGATGGTTCCGTCCGGGGCACTGAACCCCTTGCCCCTCCCGACCTCGGTGCCTACTCCGACGAAATCGAAGGTTCGCCACAATCCCTGCGCGTCAATCGGCACGCCGTTGTAGTCGAAGCGCAGCCCGAGGTTGATGGTTAGCCTGGGTGTCATCTTCCAGTCGTCGTGCATGTAAGCGGCGAAGCGGTTGGCGCGCGGGAACGTGAAAGGCTCTCCTTCTGGCGTCTCGGTTGTTTGCGGCAGGCCCAGCAGGAACGAAGCGAAGTTGTAGCCGGTCTCGTTGCCGCTGAAGGTGATCCTGCCCTGGGCAAGGTTGGCGGCTGACCGCTCCATCGTGATGTGATAGATCTCGCCGCCCATCTTCAAGTTGTGTTTGCCCCGGATCCAGGAAAGGTGGTTTCCCGCCTGTATCGTATCCATCTGGTCCTGGCCGTTACCGTTGATCCGCTCTCCGATCGTGAACCCCAGGGTCGGCACGCCCTGCTCCCTCGGTATCAACTTACGATTCCCGTCGGTCACGACCCGGTATTGGCCGATCCCCAGAGAGTCGATATCGAAGCCTTCGTTGTTGTGGAGCGTGTTGAGCGTGTCATTGGAGACATTGAACCCAAACCGTACTTCATTGATCATGTTCTGGTTGAAGGTGTGGATCCACTGGGTGGCCACGTTGGTGACCTTTGAGTCCGTTAGCACCGGGAAGTCGGGATTAATGATGTTGTTTTCCGTGCTGGAGCGGTCGGCGGCCAGACGTCCGAAGACCCGGTCCTTGTCGCTGAAGTTGTGGTCCACTCGGGCGAAGAACTGGTGAGCATCCACCGGGACGGGAACGCCGCTTCGGTTGGTGAAATCGAGCGGGTCGGTCTGCCGGAACTCGGCGCGCGGCATAAACATGTCGATCACGTTGAGAGCCCCCGGGTGCAGCCGTGAGGTTGGAATCACATTGTTCGGGAACGGTTCCCCGGTGAGCGGATCGTAGATCACAATGGGGTTCCGGTAGAGCCGACCGGTGGCGGGATTGACGGTTCCCCGCAGCAGTTCCGAGAAATCCCCGGCGCGGAAGGCATCGAGGGGGAAGGTGGCAGTCTGCACCGTCTCCCTGCGCTCGATTCTCGACTCGAAGTTGAAGGCCCAGAACGTCCTGTTGCGCCCGTCGTAAAGCTTGGGAATCACGACGGGACCGCTGACCACCGCCCCGAAATTATTGCGCCGGAGGGCATCCTTCTTGGCCCGCGGCCGCCCAGGGGGCGGTTCGAAGTTCAGGAAGTAGTGCTCGGCGTCGAGCACGTCGTTGCGCAGGAACTCAAACAGGGTACCGTTCAGTCTGTTGGTGCCGCTTTTCATCGTGATCGCCACTTGCGCTCCGCCGCCGAAGCCGACCTCGGCCGTGTAGGCGTTGGCCAGAATCTTGAACTCCTCGATTGCCTCAATGGAGGGCACGAAGTTGGTGATATGGATCCGGGGATCCTTGGCGTCAACCCCGTCCAGACTGACCACTTGATGAATCTCCCGCTGCCCGTTGGCGCTGACGGAGAAGCCCTGGCCCGGAATGGGGAAGCCACCGAGGCCATCGCCCCGGCCGGTGCGCTCCCCAAACTGGACTCCGGGGACCATTACCGCCAGCTGGACGACATTGCGGCTGGCCAGCGGCAGATTGATGATCCGCTGGTTGTCGATGACGGCGCCGACGGTGGCGTTCTCGGTTTGCAGAGTAACCCCGGTGGCGACCACTTCGACGGTCTCGGTCACCGCTCCCACTTGTAGCTGGAAATTCTGGCGGACCTGGGCGGCCGTTTCCACGCGCAAACCTCGGGCGGTTTCTGTCTTGAATCCCTGCAATTCGACCCGGACGTCGTAGTTCCCCACCGGCACCAATTGGAAGCTATAATTACCGGTCTCGTTAGTTTGCGCGGAGCGAGCGACGCCAGTCGCGACATTGGTGATGGTGACTTTGGCTCCCGAAATTACGGCGCCGCTGGCGTCGGTAACGAGTCCTTGAATCGACTGTGTGGTGGACTGTGCGTGCGCGAGTCCTGAAACCAACACAAATAGCCCTGTGACCAGGCTGAGTGCGAATCTCATCGATTCTCTCCCTCTTGGAATTACGGCTAGATAACACACCTGAAGGCCGCACTGCAACGGATTTGAGCCGGGTTGGCTGGTGGTCGGTGCCACTGGCGCCCGCTCGTCCCGGTCGGCGGCAAGATAAAC
>CAWHCF010000011.1:0-43211 GCA_963827655.1 uncultured Acidobacteriota bacterium | reverse complement strand
GCCGGATATCATTGTTCCACTGACTCTGTCCGATCTGCGCCAGGGACGAGACGCTGTTCTTGAAGAAGCCAGGAGGCTGCTGAGATCTCAGGGGCAGAGTTCCAATTGAGTGAAGCGCAGCTCGTACAAGATTCTCTGGTGTTTCTTCACGTCTTTGAGTCTTTGCGGTATTTGTTAGACACTAGAGACTCAGGGCGCGAATGAGTTCCCGGAGTTGATCGAACCGCTCCAGCCGCACGCCTATGGCTCCACCTCCAGGGTGGGTCTCCACGAATTCCTGCTCCGGTTCCAGGCAGAAACGACGGTAAAAGGCGCTTCGAATGAACTGCTTTACGTCTTCAATCTGGATCTTCAGGGTATCAATGTGCACCTGAAAGAAATCTCCCTGACCCGCCGCGTTGACCCGTACCGCAACCGAGTCTCGACCAAATGCGCGCTTGAGCATCGCCTCGGCTAAATCGATCAGCGCGAGGCCGCGAAAAAAGCTGCCACCTTCGAGGAGGTGCAGGTCCGGAGGGTTAGCCACTGAAAGTGAGACATCATCCAATCCCCGGTTATAGTCGAAAGGTTTTGCGTCGAAGCGCCGGAGCCATTCCGCCATGAGCACGCTACCCGAAAAGTTTTTCTCCCAATCCATCTGTTTCATCATCTCCTCCCGATCGGGGAGACAATCGGGATCGATTTCGAAACAGCGGTCACCCAACTGGGAGCGGGAGACCCAGGCGATCCACTCTTCGGGATGATGTATCAGGTAAAAATTCTTGGCGACCTCGCCGAAAAGGTAAGCCACCATGGCGCGAAGCGGGATGCCCGTTTCTTCGACTATGCCCCTCGCGGTGGTGCGCCGCAGCTGGGGATCGCGCCATCCCGCGAGTAACGAAGCGAAAGTGACATCGGTCTTTTCGGCAGCTGTCGCAAGGTCAATACTCTCCAATCCCATGAGCTGCTCGATGTGCCACTCCCTTTTTCCCTGGATGCGCTGGCGGAGTTCCTCTTGTGAGATCAGCAGCGGCAGCTGCTTCAGTATTTCGTAGATCCATCGGCGAGCGGCCAACGTAACGCTGCCAATCGAGATCAAATCACTTTCGATGTATTTGAAAAAATCGTGGTCGAGCGGCAGGCTTAGCAGAATTGCGGCCAGCTCGGCGGATTTGCCAGTCATCTTGCGAATCTCCCCGGTGGTCTGCGTTCCCGGGCCAGGTTCCGCGGCATACATCCCGGCCGACCACTGCCAGGCGGCCCGGTCCCGGTCCACCGAGTAAGGGAAGAGAAGGCGAAACCGCTTGAAAGGGACCGGATAGGTCGCGAGAGTTCGATAGTTGTCGCGCGGATTCGAGGAGATGAGTGTGCCCTGGCCGGCCTGACCCTTCTGTTCCGTCGCCTGATCCAGCGAGCCGGCGCGGACGCCGGTGCCATACTCTGCCTGACAGGAAAGATGTACCAGGAGGTCGGGCCAGATCCCGAGGTCGAAGAAAGCGTTGATCGCATTTTTGGTGGCCACCGTGACGGCCGAAGAACTGGCGAACCCGCCCCTCGGTATGTTTCCCGTCGAGAGGATACGAAGCCCGCGAAACCCTTCTCGCCCCAGGGCTGCCTGGACCTTGGCTCCGAGGTGTCCTTGGCGGACGGTGCGCAGGGAGGCGATGGCATTTCCGACCAGAGAGAATGGTCTCCTCATGTTGGTGCTGACCCAGAGAGAAGCGGGTGGAAGCGGTTGCGAGCTTTCCCTTCGTCTTTCCAATTCTTCATCGGTGAAGTAGCCGAGCGAGAGTAGCAGGTTCTCGGTCATCCGCGTGCCGAAGCTTTCGTAGCTGTACCAGTCTGCGACCTCTTCTCCGGGATACATGTAGTCATTGTCGGACGCAATGGCGCTGAGCTTCTCACGGAATTCCGGGTTGGTCGGATGCAGGTGGATCCGCCGGTCGTCGGCGCACTGAACCAGGACGACGATCTGTTCTCTGCCCGAGGCGTCCCTGGCTCCGATTGGCATCTGCCAGGCAGGCCCGAAGAATCTGCCCATGTCCGGATGCATGAAAGCGATGCGAAGGCGGCCTCCTGAAATACCAAGAGCCGCCGGCTGATCGTCTTTGAAATCCAGTCCCTCGCGCAGCGCAGTCTCGACGAGCTCCTCGAGCTGGACTGCGATCGAGGCCACCTGTCCGGCAGGCCGGTCTGATCGTATGGCATCCGCTACGGCTTCCACTCCGGCAACCGGAATCTGGACGCGAGTTTTCAAGGACCTCAGAGTGCCTTCCAGCAGCGCCAGATCCATGGGACTCGTCACATCCGAGCACAGCAGATCGTATTCGCGATCCGTGACCGCCGTCGTGACCGTGCGGATTTCGCCACCTCCAAGGGAGATGCTTTCTATGATGTCGGTGATGTAATACTGTCGTTGGGCGTTGGCGTTCGACAGCTTTTCCAGGAAGCGGCGAAACGTCCGCGCACGAATCGCATACAGAGGGCAGTTTCCTTCCGTCAGGGAATCCAGTACGTGGCGCAGCTTGCTATCGGCAATCGCGTCGATATCTCTTTGTTCGACGATTCCGAGCACCCTGCGATCCGCGTCGCGCATGATCCTGCCCTTGCCCCGATTCTTCGGCGGTTCGTAAATGGCGGTCAGAAACGTCAGATCAGCTTCTCGAATTCCAGCGCGATGCGCTTCATAAAGCTTCGCGAAAACCGATGCAGTCACGATTCGATCCCCCATGCTCACGACCAGCAAGAGGTTATCGCGTTCCAGCTGCGGGAGACTGAATGCTTCGAAAGCAGCAAAAGCCGTGCCGCCGGTCTGATCGTCCGACAGCACGAAAATGTTGTCGTCGCCCAGCGCGGCGATGACCTCCTCATGGCGATAGCCGACGACACAAACGGCAGGCGATGAGCTGAAGCTCTTGAAGGAATCGATCGAATGTCTGGCGAGGGGAGTTCCGCCCACCGGCTGCGCGCATTTCGGCGCCTGCCCGAACCGCGTCCCCTTACCGGCGGCCAGTACAATCAGCACTGGTGCGTCCGCCTCGATGCGGCCTGTATTTCCCGGATTCAGGATCTTGCTCGGAGACAGCCTTGCCGTCTGGCCAAGAATTCCAGCTTCTTCGCTCGCGTGCACTGGCACCCCACTTCCGTTGACAACTTCGTCAAGCGTCGCGAAGGGCACATTATAGCCGCAATCCAGAAGTGAGCGAGCACGGATCGGCTCCGGGCCAATCCACTAGCGGAGCAGCGATTCGAGGTTAGCGTAGACCGCGCGATCGAAGTCCTCGAGAAGCTTGCGCGGCCCGTCATCGAGAAATGGGGACATGTGAGTCATGAGGACAACGCAAACTTTCTTTTCGCGATCGACCCAGAAGAACGTGTTGAAAATTCCGGCCCAGGACATGGTGCTTGCGCCGCGGCCATTTTGGATGGCGCTGCTGTTAATGGCGAATCCGAGTCCGAACTTATCGAGTGAGCCGGGGAGGGTTGCGCCGTCTTTGGCTAATTGAGGGACGAGGATGGGCATGGGCCGGACAGTGAGGTCGCCGATGTGATTGCGAGCCATCATGTCGACGGATGACTTTTTGAGGATCCGGCGGCCCTCGAGCTCGCCGCCGGACAGGAGAGCACGGGTGAATCTGAGGTAATCGGCCGCGGTGGAATAGACGCCCCCTCCGCCGCTGTTGAAGTCAGAGGCTGGAAGCGGGATCGAAGGTTGTTTCTCGAGAGTCCCATCGTCCTTGCGTCGGTAAGCGCCGGCCAGACGCGATTGTTTTTCGACGGGCACTTTGAAGCTTGAATCGCGCATGCCGAGCGGCTCGAAGATGTTCTGGCGGAAGTACTGTTCGAGGGAAAGGCCACTCACCGTCTCGACGAGTCTCCCGAGCCAGTCGGTGCTGATACCATACTCCCAGCGGGCTCCGGGATCGGAGACGAGGGGCGCTGCGAGGAACGCATCGCCTCCGGCCATGAAGCTTGGGGACTTGCCCTGGCGCACGTATTCGAACAGGTCTCGGTTCATAAACTCGTAGGCGAAACCGCTGGTGTGAGTCAAAAGCTGCCGGACCGTGATGGGACTTTTGGCGGGCCGGAGGGCGCCGGCTTCGAGCACCTGGGTTTTGGCGAGTTGTGGCAGGTAGGTGGAGGCGGGCGCGTCGAGTTTAACCTTGCCGGCCTCGACGAGCTGCATCACCGCGACTGAAGTGATGGGCTTGGTCATGGAGGCGATGGCGAAAATAGCCTCGGAATCGAAGCCGGCGGCGTGCCGGTAGACGACGCCCTTCGGGGTGGCGATCATGGCGACGACACCGGGCACGGCTTTGCTTTCCACGGCCGAACGGAGGAGGGCGTCGAGATCGGCCAAGCCCTTGTCGGCAGCCGCGGCGCAATGAGCGAGCAGGATCAGTGCGAAACAGGTTCGAGCGAAGGCTATCATCTTTTTCCTTTCGGGTGTCCAGAAGCGTCGTTCATATGTTTGTAGTGCTGGAAAGCTGCAGGAGAGCTTGAAGAGAAGATCGGTCGGCACCTCCTCCATCATAATGGAGTCGATGATCATCTCGAAGACCTTTCTCCGTCGCGTTCACGGTGGATTGGCGCCGCCGTCGCCGTGCATTCTCGAAGACGGTTACCTCTTCGCCGCGCTGACGCATCCGGAGCTTGTGCGACATCCACTCAGTAGCCAAAAAGGTGCCGACTGGGCGAAACCCTAAATCGACTGCCGCTTGAAAAACCCACAAGAAGTAAAGGTCTTCTACCCAAGTCAAGAGCTCACATGTCCCCGACACGAATTTGACCGTCGTCGTTGTACGTGCACACGCATTCGCGTGTCGACCAATATGTCGCCCTCTTTCCTAGCCAGAAACGGCATCCCGGGTGATCGGGACATCCGCCAGAGCTCGAGCGTGCTCGCCTCGCGGGCTGCCTCCTTTCTTCGGCGGCGCCCGCCTTTCGCGGTCGTGCTATCATAGCCGCGCTATGCGGCGGCTCACGGGCGCAATCGGACTGGTTCTCTGGTGCGGCGGTGCCTGTTTCGCGCAGGAGCCTCCCGCGGAGTACTTCAGTGCCCTGAAGGATGCCGAAGAGATGCGGAACCGGGGCGATCTGGAGGGCGTCGTTCGAGCGCTGGATCCCTGGGCTGAGAAGTATCCCGATCGATCCGAACTGCGGCATGCCCTGGGATTGGCGTACTACCAGCAAAACAATCTTGCGCTCGCCATCCGCCATCTGTCAGCGACGCTGAAATTGGAACCCGACAACTCAAGTCCCTGGAAGCAGACCGTCGAAACCCTGGCCATGGCGTACTACTTCAGCAACAGGACGCAGGACGCGCTGCCGCTGCTGGAGAAGGCCGTTACCTGGAATCCCGGCGATACCTACTACCTTTACGCTCTGGCCATGACGTATGTGTACGCGCGTGACCGCGACGCGGCCAGGCGAACCTTCGCGCGCCTGTTCGATATCGAGCCCGATAGCCCACAGGCGTCCGTTTTGACCGCTCATTTCCTGGTCCGAGAAAACTTCCTCGCCGAAGGAGAGGCGCTGATTCGAGACGCGCAAAAAAGCCGGCCTGACCTGCCCGACATGAACTATCGCCTGGCGCTTATCGCTCTCACCAACGGCGCTCTGCCAGAAGCGACCGAGCATTTGCAAAAAGAACTGGCGATCAACCCGATGCATCCCATGGCATGGCACTACCTTGGTGACATCCGCATTCGCACGGGTAAATTCGACCAGGCAATTGCCGCCCTGCAGCGAGCGATCTGGCTGAACCTGCGGGCCACCGAATCGTACGTTCTTATTTCGACCGCATATACCCAGCTGGGGAAGTACTCGGAGGCGGAGCAGGCTCTGAAACGCGCCCTGGAATTGGCTCCCCAGAGCTACGAGGCGCATTTCCTGCTCGCGCGCATCTACCACAAAACCAACCGGCCCGAGCTGGCGAAAAAGGAAATCGATATTGCGAACAAGCTGCGGGCGGAGGGCGAAGCCAAGCGCTGAGGACGGCAATGCGAAGGCACTGCGCGCGACTCACTGCCGCCGCTACGCTCACGTTGGTGTTCTCTCTGGCACCCGCAACGCAAAAGCCCGGGGCCGAATTTGATGCCCCCACGCGGACCACTCCGCCGCTGTCGCCGCACGCCGCCAAAGGAGTGCAGTACGAGAACGTCACGGCCTCATCCGGGTTGAGCCGCTTCAGCCACGTCGCGGGAGATCCGTTGAAGCCTTATCTCCCTGAGACCATAGGGTCAGGAGTTGCCCTATTCGATTATGACAATGACGGGTGGCTCGATATTTATCTTGTCAATGCGCTCTCGAGCCCGGCGCGGAAGGGGCAGGCGGCAGCCCAGTCCTCTGCGCTCTTCCGTAACAACAAGGATGGGACGTTTACCGAGGTCACACTCAAAGCAGGGGTTGGGAACAACCGCTGGGGAACCGGGGTGTGCGCGGGAGATTTCGACAATGACGGATGGGCTGATCTCTACGTAACCAACCTTGGCCGAAGCCGTCTGTACCGCAACAACAAAGATGGCACGTTCACCGACGTGGCGGAGAAGGCCGGTGTGGCAGTCGAGACATGGTCGACCGGTTGCGCATTTGGCGATTACGATCGCGACGGCCAGCTGGACCTGTACGTCGCCGGCTATGTTCAGTTCGATTGGAACGATCCCCCGCCTGCCGGAGAATCGAGCGATGCACCGGTCGCCGCCGGCCCCTTGGTGACAGCCGTGGACCAGGGAGCCAGAATGGGCGCCGCCTACGATTCCGGCGCGCCTTTCTGCACGTTCTTGGGGTTGCGTGTGGCCTGCGGGCCGCGGGGGCTGAAGGGCGCGCCTGACTTTCTTTTCCGCAACAACGGCGACGGAACGTTCACGAACGCCACCAGGCGCGCCGGCGTCGAGGACAGCCACGGCTACTACGGATTCAGCGTGGCATGGGTCGACATTGACGATGATCGATGGCCGGATATCGTGGTGGCGAACGACTCCAGGCCCAATTACGTCTATCACAACCGCCGTGACGGCACCTTCGAGGAGATCGGTCTGCTCACCGGGTTGGCCACCAACGGCGAAGGACGAGAACAAGCCTACATGGGGATGGCCGTCGGCGACTACGACCGGGATGGCAGAGATGACTTCTTCTTCACCACGTTTTCGGACGACAGCTATACGCTCCAGCGAAACAGCGGGAATCTGGATTTCGGCGATGTCACGGAACTAGCGGGTCTGGGAACGGTGACGGTTCCTTTTCTCGGCTGGGGAGCGGAGTTCCTTGATTATGACAACGACGGCTCGTTGGACATCTTGGCCGCGAACGGCCACGTGTACCCTCAAATTGACAGGCTTCGAAGGTCGACGTCTTACCAGCAACGGACCCTGCTGTTTCGCCAGCTCGGGGACGGCCGTTTTGCGGATGTGACCGGTAGTCTGGGCTCCGGCTTTACAGAGCCAAAGAGTTCGAGGGGAGCGGCCGTGGGAGACCTTTTCAATGATGGCGATCTGGATATCGTCTTGAATAACCTCGATGGCCCGCCGACGCTGCTGAGAAACCGAGGAGGCAATCGCAGCGGACACTGGATATCGTTGAAGCTGATCGGGAATCCCCTGGTTAAAACGCCTCGCGACGCGACAGGAACGGTAGTTTTCTGTTACGCGGGAGGGTTTCGCCAGAGAGGCGAAGTGTCGTCGGGGAGGGGATACATCTCTCAGAGCGACTCGAGAGTCCACTTTGGTCTGGGCAGTGCGACGACAGTTGAAAAACTGGAGATCCTATGGCCCAACGGGTCACAGGAATCCGTCGCGGTCCCGGCCGTGGACCGGCATTTCACGATAGTGCAGGGCAAAGGAATTCAGAAATGAAGACTAGTCGTAGCGACTTCGCGTCTTGGTGGTTATTTAGTCCGGAATTTCGCCGGCTTCCAGGGCAGCTTCCGGTACTGGCTCTCCCCTTCAGTGATTTCGATGAACTGGTCGGCCGGCACATTCAGAAGTCGCTGGGTCGCGCCCGTGGTCGGCCACAAGATCTCGAGTACTTCAATCCTCGTCGCCTTGCCCAACCCGATCTCCTGGCGGAGCGGGTTGGCGCCAAAGCTGCTGCCGCTTGTCACCCATTTGTAAACCGAACGCCTCTTTCCCGATTCGTCGATCTCGGCCCGGATTCTTGCTCCTACGCCCCAGCGATTGGACTGTTTTCCCACTAGCTTCATGGTAAGCCAGTGATTGCCGAAGCCGGGGTTTTGGAACAGCGCGCTGCCGTAGGAATCCCCCGCGAACGAACCGCCAAGCTTGATGAAGAGGTCCTGGTCGCCGTCGTTGTCAAGATCGGCGAATGACACCCCGTGTCCCTTCTGCAAATGGCCGACGTTCGCTGCCGTCGTGACATTCGAGAATCGGCTTCCGCCGCGATTGTGAAACAGCAGCTTGGGCATCAATGCCTCATAGGCGGGATACCCGGTTCCGAGATAGAAATCCGGGAAGCCATCGTTGTCGAGATCCCCGAAGTTGCACCCCATGGTCTGGGCGACGCGGGTCAGGTTCTTGCCGGCAGCCACCTCGCGAAACCCTCCTTTGCCATCTCCCTGATAGAGACAGGCCGGCTCTCCCTGGTGGGGTAACCCCAGATAGTCCGCCGCCACGTGCCGCACGTCGGGGTGGTAGCTGGCGACGTAGAGGTCCAGCACGCCGTCGTTGTTGAAATCCCAGAACCAGGCGGGGAAACTGCGCAGGGGTTTGGTCACGCCGAGTTGCGGCGCCACGTCCGTAAACGTCCCGTCCCGGTTGTTGCGGTACAACCGGTTTTCCCCTTCCAGGTTGGAAACGTACAGGTCAGGGAACCTGTCGTTGTCGTAGTCTCCCCAGACGACGCCCTTGGCGAACCTGTTGTTTTCGACGCCGGCGAAGGGCGCGACGTCGGTAAAGGTCCCGTCGCTGTTGTTCCTGAAGAGCTGTGAGGGAGAATTCTCGTTTCCGGCATACAGGTCCAGATCGCCGTCGTTGTCGTAGTCGGCCCAGGCGCCGGTCTGGCTGGGGTAGTGAACTTCGCCCAGGCCGGCCTCGAAGGTGACATCCCGGAAGCGGCCCCGTCCATCGTTGCGCAGCAGCGATTTCGGGTGGCGTCCGGCGCCTTCGAGCCAGGCTCCTCGCGGGACCAGGATGTCGATGTCGCCGTCGTTGTCGTAGTCCGCCTGGATGATGTTCAAGCCGCCGTAGAGGCCGGTCAGGCCAGCCTCCGCGGTCTGGTCAGAAAAGGTTCCATCTCCCTTGTTCCGGAGGTAGCGAATCTGGCCCGCGCTATCCCAGTTCGAGACGACGATATCCAGGAAACCGTCACCGTCGAAGTCATCCGCGATAGCACCGCCGGCCAGACCCACGACGTTCGCTCCGACTTCGGAAGCAACGTCGGGAAAGCGTGGAAAGTCTTCGTCGGACTTGAACGCTTCCGGCGGAATCAGGAACTTCTTGGGCACCTCCGCGGGATAGTCTCCGACGGTCATGTAGGCAAGATTGAACAACCAGCGGGCGGTCAAGTGCTCCGGGTTTTCCTTGAGCAAGATCGTGAGATAGCTGATGGCTCGGCGCGCGCCGGCCTGCTGTCTGTGGATTCCGGTGCCCCGGATGGGCAGAATGCAGCTTTCGGCGCTGCGATGCTCGAGGCAGTTCTGGGTCTCGCCCAGCCTCAGATGCGCGACCGCAAGCTGGAGGATCGCTTCTTCGGCGATCTCTTTAGGGACCTCGGGTCGTATCCTGGGAAGCAGCCGGTAGGCTTCTTGCAGGTGTTGAATCGCCTCCTCCGTCTTCCCCAGGCGCATGTCGTGGATGCTGGTGAGACAATTGAGGCGAAACCGCGTCAGGTCGGGCGCATCGGCTGGAAGCGCAGCTAGCTGCGACTCCGCCTGACGCCGCCCCCCGTCGCCGGTGTAGTGGTTCTCCACGTCGGCGCGCGCCCTGACCTGCTCGAGCAGCTGGAGCATCCGCTGGTGGCCGTCGGCCACCTGAAGCGAGGCGGGAGCGTGGCTTGCTCCGGCAAAGCCGAGCGCGCCTGCCAAAAAGAGAAGAGCCCACCGGCAACCTTGCGCGGCCGGTGGGCTCTGACGACGGTTTGAGTTCAATTAGAAATGAACCCGCAGTGTGTACTGCATCTCGCGCCCGCGGTTGGCCAGCGCCTGGCCCGGGGAGGCCGGTTTGCCAAACAGCGGGCTCAGGACGTTGTTCGAGACCGGATCGGACGGAATGAAGCTGTTGGTCAGGTTGTAGGCTTCGAACTTGAACTCGAGCCTGTACCGCTCCGAGATCGGAAAGTACTTCGAGAGCGTCATGTCGATGTTCCAGAAAAGCGGCCCGGTTACGTCCGGGTACTGCCACGGGTTCGTCCGCGGCGTGAAGGGCTGCGCCTGCTTGAACTTCGACGTATCGAACCATTGGTCGACGGTCGGGTTGTCGAGTTTCGGGCTCGAGCCGTCTGTCTCCGCCTGATTGAACCGGATGAACTGGCCCGAGTTATACATGAACAGCCAGCTGGTTGACCAACCGCCGAAGATGCCGTTTACGACCGGGTGCCGGTTGGCGAGGAACCTGCGGCCGTCGCCGAGCGGGAACTCGTAGGTTCCACCGGTCGTCAACCGGTGCCGCGGGAACTGGCCGGGGATCATCGTGAAGCGGTTGGCATACTGGTCGTCGGCGTTGAAGAACTCGGAATTGTGCTCCCGGTTGTAGTTGTAGGCTGCGACGAACGTGTATCCGGCGCTGAACCTCCGCTCCAGCCTCATCTGAAGGGCATAGTATCGGTTCGATGCCCCCGCGACGTTCGTCTCGCTCAGGCCGCCGTACTGCGGATACGGACCGAGCAGGCTGCCGATGGACACGGTTCGCTGGTTGCGGAGCGGGCCCGGGAACTTCTCGGGCGTGAGGTACTGGTAAAACGGATTCGGGACCGTACTGCTGAGTACGGCCTTGTGGGTGTAATCGAGCTGCGGGTCCCTCATGTTGAGGGGTTTCGTGTAGGGCAGGTCGTGCCCCAGGTTCATGAAATATGTGACGTCGATGTGCAAGCCGCTCGGCAGCTCGCGCTGGATCGAGAAGTTTATCCGGTCATTGACGCCCGTCCGCAGGTTTGGAGTGTACCAGGTGGCAGCGTCCCCCAGGTTGGTATACTGCTGCAGCGAATTGCCTTTCGGCAAGACCAGCGGGTTCGAGGCGGGGAAGGGCTCGCTGAGACGCGCCTGCGGAATCCCTTCGAGCACCGGCGCCACAGTCGAGCGAGCGCTGTAGTAGGGCATCGAGACGCGGCTGAGCGTGTTGCCGATGATCAGAGGCGGGATGACGTACCGGGCGTAACCCGCGCGGAAGGCCGTTTTGTCGTTAATCCGGATCGCGATACCGACCCGCGGCATAAAGATGGTCTTGTCTGTGTTGAACGCGCCTCGATTCGAGCTGTCGGTGAAGTACCAGGCGCCGTTGTACGTCGGTGGGGACGTGCGGATCGCGGTCACCTCGGGCGGGAGCTGCGGCGCGTTGCTCTGCATCTCCGGAATCGGTTGAGTGAGGTCGAGGTAGCGCGACAGCTGCGGCTCTCTGCGGTCACTGACGCCGGTCTCGAACTCGTACCGCAGCCCGAGATTAAGCGTGATCCTCGGAGTGAGCTTGATATCGTCGTGGATGAACCCGGCCCAGTAATTGACCACGAACCTCTGAAACGGCCAGGTCTCGGAGTTGGAGTCTGAATTGATCGCACCAAGCAGGAACGTGGCCCATTCATCGCCGCTGAGCAGAGTGTTCGGCGAGATAAAGGTATTGGCGGTCAGGGCCGGCGCGAAATTGAAGTTCATCAGATTCGGATAGATTCCGTCCGAATGGTGCAGACGATTTTCGAACCCGACCTTCCAGTTGTGGATGCCTCGGGTCTGCCGCATATGCGCCGAGTAGGCCCAGTGGCGCGGATGCTGGAACCAGTAGCTCCCCTTCCCGAAGCCGCCGCCTCCGATGTTGATGCGCGGGTAGTAGACAGCCGGCATCTCTCCGATGTACGGCAGGTACCAGGGATTGTTGGGCCAGAACTCGGACAGGCCCTCCACCCCCACCTTGCGGTCCTTGCCGTCGTAATCGTCCTCGAGCGAAGCGTAACTTCCGCGCGCGTTGATGACGGTGGTGGGCGTCAGGACGTAGACGACATCGCCGGCGATGTTGCGGTTATTCATGATGCCGCCGTTGTCGTTCTCGACCGCGGGCGAGTTGGCGAAGTTGTCCGACTCGAGATCGGTCCGGACGCGGCTGAAGCGGCCGAAGATCTTCAACTTCTCGGTCGCGTTCCAGTCGATCCGCTCCGAGAAGTTCCAGTAATCCATCGGCCAGGAGTAGGTCGTCTGGAAGTTGTTGGCGCCGGTCAGGCCCACGCCCGGGCCGTTGGGCTTCCATACGTCGTTCATGATGCGCACTGCCGTCGGGTCCATTCGGCTGGCCGGGATCCGGTTACCGGGGAACGGTGTGCGAGTGACTGCTCCCGTGCTTGCGTCGAACACGGTGCTCCAGGGATCGTAGATGGTCTGCAGCCCGCCGTTGGCGTTCAGGGACTGCGAGAAATCGCCGTTGCGCTCGAGGTCGGTCGGCAGCGTCCGCTGCGTGAAGCGTGGCTCCTTGGTCCGCCAGGTCTCGAACGTGGTGAAGCCGAAAAGCTTGTTCTTTAGAATCGCGTGCCCGACCGTGCCGCCCCAGATATGGTTCCGGATCTGGTTCGGCGTCCGCGTGACCGGGTTCGTGACAGCGTTCAGCGCGGGGTTGCGGCCGAAGTAGTACACGGTGCCGGTCAAGTTGTTCGTGCCGGACTTCATCCCCAGGCTGAGGATACCGCCCGCGCTGTGGCCGAACTCGGCATCGACGCTGTTTTGCTGCACCGAGACCTCCTGCACCGCGTCCATCGGGGGAGAGTACGAACCCTTGGGCCCGATCTGAATGGGAGCGCCGTCCAGCAGGAGATCGTTCCGCTGCGAGGTATTTCCTCCCACATCGATCTGGCTCGACGACCACATGAAGAAGGGATTGCGCGTGGTAAAGTAGCGATTGACGACGGCGGGGTTCAGCAGCGCCAGAGTGAATGGATTGCGAGCCAGAATGGGAAGATCGGTCAGCATCTTGCGATCGATCGTCATCTCCATCGTGCTGGTATTCATCTGAAGGGTCGAGGTTGTTGCCTGCACCTCGACGGTCTCGGCTACGGCGCCGATGTTCAGCACCGCGTTGACCGTTACGTCCCCTCGGACCTGCACATGCACGTTTTTCTGGACGAACTTGGTAAAGCCGGGCATCTCGACGGTGACCGTGTAGGTGCCCGGGTCCACGAAGTCGAAGAGATAGTGGCCGTTTTCATTGGAGGTTTTTACGGTTTCCACTCCGGTGTTGTTGTTTCCGAGCGTGATTGTGGCACCGGGCACCACCGCCTGGCTCGAATCGGTCACGACCCCTTGCACTTTGGCGCGATAGTCCTGGGCGCTCGAAACCGTAATCCAAAGGCTCCCGAGCACAAGGCAGCCGCACCAAGCCGTAAGAAAGCTGGTCCTTCGGCGCATGTTCATAGGTTTCCCCCCTCGGTAGGTTTACGTTGGGTTCGTTGTAGGCCTGTTCCAAGCCGGGGTCAAGCAAAATTTTGGATTAAATCCAAGCCGGATAATCTCGGTGCGGCAGCGGATCTCAGGAATGAGCTTCTGGTCGAGGGTGTGTATTGCTGTTCGCAATTACGCTAAACGTATTTTGGCAGTTGAGCCCTGAAAGGCCGACAGAGAGTAGGCCCGGCCGTAAGGCCGGGATGGGGGGCGTTAAGAAGAGCGCCGAAGGTGCGACACAGCCGGAGTGCCGGGCCTTCGGCACTCGAATTCATCTGTACCATAAACCACGCCCTGAGAAGCTGTGAAAAACTCAGCGAACGGCTCTCGATTTACCGGCAGCCCTTTGGCTTTTGTGGCGCGGGTCATTATAGACTGTTGCAAAACTCAGCCGCGACCCCGCCGAGTGGCTTAGACGATTTCCGAGCATCCTGTTGCGACGGGTCATCAGACCCGTCGCAAATACTGCGATCGGAATGATTTACCTGAAAGAGATCGTTTGTGCCATCGGGGGCCGGACGGGCTTGATAGCCCGTCCGCACATGAACCGGGTGGGTTTTGCAACAGTCTCATTAGACCCGTGCATTTCACCACAATCAATTTGGTCGGCCTCATGTGAACTGAGCTCCTGTGAGACCAACGCACCCGCGGTAGGGCATACGCGACATGTGACCTTTGCGATTGCCGGCCCGGTCACCCGGCTACTCTTCTCTGAGCGACGCCAGCGGATCCATCCGCGCGGCGCGCCGGGCCGGAACGGCACACGCGAGCGTCGCGACAAGAGTTAACAGTGCGGGGACAAAGGCGTAAGCGCCTGCGTCGAAACCTTCGATGCCAAACACGGAAGAATTCACCAGGCGCGAAATTATCAGACAGACCGGGAGTCCTAATGCCAATCCAATGACCACGCAACGGCAGGCTTCGCCAAAAAAGCGGCGCATTACCCGAGCAGGCGAAGCACCCAGCGCCAGGTGTATGCCGATCTCCCGGCGCCGCTGGACCACAGAGTAACTGGTGACACTGTAGAGTCCCACTGCTGTGAGCCCCAGCGCCAGTATCCCGAGTACGCCGCAGACCGAAGCTGCCGCCTGAAACGGGAAACGCTGCATGCCCGATAGCTCACGCAGACTTGTGGGCTCGCAACCGGTGGCATTCTCAATGCCGGCGCAGAGCTTGCGGATGGTCGCGATTGCGGATGCCGGAGAGCCGTTGATTCTCACCATCGCAGACTGGATCTTGTCCTGTCCCGCAGCCGCGGGCAAATAGACGGCCGTAGCGTCCTTGCCGCGGAATAACCAGCTGCTGATCACGTCGGGTACCACCCCGATCACGTCATAGGTCCCCGCTGCTTGTGCATCCTTGGCTCCCGGCTGGTCAACGGTAAGGGACCGGCCGATAGGCATCCCGCCCGGCCAAAGCTTCCGCGAGGTCGCCTGGCTGATCACCACGACCTTGGCGTTCCTTGCTGTCTCTTGCCGGGTGAAGCCCCGGCCTTCCAACGGCAGGGCGAGGGTTTCAAAGAAGCGATGATCCACATAGTTGTACGACAGCCGGACCGAGCGCCCGTCCACCGTGGCCGGATACTGGTTCATGTTGCCATAAAGGGGAACATGCTGCACCGCGGAGACACTGACGATAAATGGCTGCTGTTCGAGCAGGGCGAGCAGCGCAGGTTGTGGGTCGTCCAGCTTGAGATCGAAGATCCGGTCCAGATCGTAGCCCGGCGAAGTCGCATTGAGGCTTTGAATATTCCGGACGAGAATCCCGGCGATGATGAGCAGCACCAGACTGGAGGCAACCTGTCCGGTGATCAGCAAGTTGCGCAGTCGGCGTGGGCGGACGCGGCCGGCGAAATACGAGTGCTCCCGCTTGGTGGAAAGTGTGAGGCTGGGAGAGGTGATCTCAATGGCCGGCAAGAGCCCGAAGGCGAGTCCGGCGACCATACCCAGGCCGCCGGAGAAGAGAAGCACACGCCAATCCGCTTCCACGGCAGGCATTGCGATCCCCATACCGCCCGCGAGCGTGGCGAGATAACGTTGTGCCTGTTGGACTGCGAGGACGCCCAAAGCGACTCCGCCCCCAGCGCCGAGCAGCGCAACGAATGTACTCTCTGTGAGCAGCTGACGCACGATACGGCCGCGCGAAGCACCGAGCGAGAGACGCATGCCGATTTCGTGTGTTCGCGCGGCTGCGCGCGAGAGGCAGAGATTCGCCAGATTGGCGCAGGCAATTGCCAGGACCGTCAGGAACACCGCAAACACCAGTCCGGCAGCAGTATTGAAATCCCCGTCGGTGGCGATAAATCCAGAGCGGCCGTTGAGCTGCACTCGCGCCACCGGCTCCTCTCCGGGACGCGAGAACCGGCTGGCGGTCGCTGTCAGAATGGACTCGGCCTGGCGCAGCGAAACCCCGGGGGCCAGCAGGCCGGACAGGTGGTAACGCGGTTCGCGGACGCCTTCCCCGCCAAGTAGCGCGGAGGTCATTTCCGCTCCGGCCCAAAAGTCCGGTACGGCAGGCTCCGTGCCGAGGAACTCCGGCGGCATGACTCCTATTACCGTAAGGACAGTGGTTCGAACGCGCAGCCTCTTGCCGACCGGCGCCGGATCGTCCGCGAAGTGACGGCGCTGGCCGGAGTGGCTGAGCACGACGACTGGCTCGCGCCGCTCCGGCTCGGAGAAAGTCCGGCCGATGGCGGCACTCCCGCCCAGCAGCCGAAAGTAGTTGTCGGAGACAAACGAAACCACGCCGAGACGCTGCGCCGGCTCGAGCACGAGCACCTGAATCGTACGGACTGTGTAGAGACCTTCGACCTGTTGCCGGCTGGCTTGCCGAAAAGCGTCGATCTCCATCGCGGTCCAGCCGCCCGTGAGTCGCGCGCGCCGGTCCAGGCCTCTGAGATCAAAGTGCCGCTCCGCGCCTCGGATGGGGAGGGGCTTGAGGACATAATGAGAGAAGAGGGTAAAGAATGCGCTGTTCAC
Source organism: uncultured Acidobacteriota bacterium (assembly GCA_963827655.1). Classification (GTDB taxonomy): domain Bacteria; phylum Acidobacteriota; class UBA6911; order UBA6911; family UBA6911; genus CAWHCF01. Next base: position 26,669 of record CAWHCF010000011.1, on the reverse strand, counting down.
ACCGATGGCGAGGGCAACAATCGCGATCGCGGTGGCGGAGTAACCAAGGTGGGTCCGCAGGCTGCGAACAGCAAAGCGAAGGTCCGAGCGCAACTCGTCCCACAGTCTGTAACCGAGCGCCGCACGGCACTCTGTACGTTTTCGGTCAAGTTTATCCCTGTCCACGGTCACTCCATCCCGATCGCGATGAACCCACATCGTCTATGAAGAGAGTGCGCTGTCCAGCGACGCGATAGTAAGAGAGTATTGTTCGCTGAGCACCGAGCTTGCTCAAGTAATTCCGGATCTTCCTGAAAAAGGACACGCTCCGAAATACGTAAGCGAGGGTTAGAATGTTCATGGTGAAGACGTGTCAACGCCCGGCCAGGTGTTGATGTTGTGGAATTACAAACTGGCTCGGTGCGTCCACTATTAATTACTCGCAACTCGAAACTTCAGAATGGCCCGCCGAAGCTGATTTCAGAGTGAAACGGTTTTCCCTCCAGCGTCACTAGGTATCCGTCATCCCAGCCACCGGCCACCAGGCCGGATGGTGATGGCGATCCAACTCAGTGACTGACACCAGGCAATCTGGCTGATTCCTCTCCGCTTCAGACCCATTTCATTGTCGGCGGGAGGGATGAAGGGACAGCTACGTCTTCGCCAACGAACCGGAGGAAAGATGAAAGGCTCGCAACGATGGCAAAAAGCACTGGCCCTTGCGACATTCGGGATTTTCCTGGCAGGGCTGACATGTTACTGGCTGAAGCACAGCAGAGCGCCTCGGGCCGCCAGTTACAAACCGAGTTCGAGCAGATACTTCTTTAACCCCGGCACTCCTCCTATCCGCAAGGATCTGCCGCGGCTGACAGGGTCCTTCGAGCATCAGACGTTCAGCCGGCCCGATCGTTCCTGGTCTCAAGCAACGATCGAAGAAACCATTCCACCAAAGACGCTTCATGCTTTCCCGTCCGCGAACCATGCCAGCCACACCGCCCAGGAAATCAAGGACACCGTAAATGAGCTGGAGATATCGGGAACGTCGCAAACGTCTGCGGAACTCGTGCAAGAGATCACGACAAGAAGTGATAGCAAAGCCGAACTGTTTACACGCGCGCGCAGCCTTGGGCTCCGGCACCCCGATCCCAGGATCCGGGAACAGGCTCTGACTTATCTGGCCGAACTGGGCAACGATTTAGCGATCAATGCTGTCATCGAGGCGCTAATCGATCCTGAACCCAGAATCAGACAGGTTGCGCGGGAAGCTCTCTACCGGCTCGGGAATCGAGTTCCGGTCGAACCTTTGATTGAACTAGCCGCGCGAAGCGGGAATGCAGCGCTGCAAGCAGAGGTGGTTGCCTTTATTGAGCGATTCGCCGATCGAGCAGCAATTTTACAAGTGACTGAGCGATTTCAAAAATAAGGAGATCGAAATGAACTCAATCAAATCTGAAATACGAGAACAGAATATCACCGACGCGCGAGACAACCTCGACGATGCGGCTATCGCTGGTCGAGCGATGAGAACGGTCCGGCCGGCGGCGCTCGTTTGCGCTTTCCTGCTGGCGCTGGGGGCGGTTGACATGGCGCAGAGCGCGGATCGGACAGGCGGGCAAGCCGGCCAGCCCAAGTCTTCCGGCGGGTTCCATACCGGTATCATCCAGACAGCATACGGTCCGCGCGAAGTGGCTTACGAGATACTCACGGCTGCCGAGTCCGGCCTGGAGGAAGACCTGGCCATCTTTGAAGGAGACATCGTCCTGGGGAAGATCGACAAGGTAAGAAAGGTGTTCGAAGGCGACATCCACAAGAGCGTCAGCCGCAGCGACACGGATTTTCGCTGGGCGGACGGCGTCGTCCCGTACGAGATCGACAGCAACTACAGCGCGGCGGAGCGGACATTCATTAATAATGCGCTCAATCAATGGAATTCTGTCACCCCGTACTGGTTCCGTCCCCGCAACGGAGAATCTGATTACATCCGGTTTGTGCGCAACACGAATGCCATCTGCCAATCACCCAGCCGGCCGGCAGGGCGGCGGCCAGGCAATCGATCTGGATCTCGAGACGGTCGTGACCGCACAGCAATGCGGAACAGGCGGCGCGATTCATGAGATCGGGCATGCTGTCGGGCTCTGGCATGAGCAGTCACGCGCTGATCGCAATAATTTCGTCGTGATTAATTGGGGGAACATCCAGCAGGGTAAGGCATCCAACTTCAACACCTATATCCAGAGCGGTGAAGACGGCCAGGACATGTTCGACTATGACTTCGGCTCGATCATGCACTATGGATCGTTCGCCTTTGCACGGACCGATGCTTTCGGGAATCCGGTTGGGCCGACCATTACGCGTCTGGACGGCACTCTGATCAATGCGCAAACGAACGCTCTCAGCCAGGGCGATATTGCAGGCGCGGTTCGCTTCCTTTCCAAGGATGGGCCCGGAACGTTCAAGCTCGTCAACGTCAACAGTGGAAAGTGCCTGGACGTAGCCAACTGGAGTCGCAACAGCAACGCGCCCGTTAACCAGTTCCAATGTCATGGCGGCGCCAACCAGCGTTGGTATTTTTGGACTGTGCCGGGAACCGGGCGGGCGCTGATCATCAACGACTGGAGCGGCCAGTGTCTGGATATCCCGGGGGGCAGCCTGTCCGATGGAGCGCAACTGCAGCAATTCCCCTGTCACGGTTTCGCCAACCAGCGCTTCCATTACGCCTACTTCAACGAGCGACTCCCAAATGAAAACAGCGGAAAATGCCTGGATGTCCCTAACGCGAGCAGTGCCAACGGAGTGAGGATTCAGCAATTCACCTGCCATTCCGGTAACAACCAGAAGTGGCGCATCGAATATTAGAGAGTGAAGTCGACCCGCGGCCAGGGCGAACCTGGTACGAACGGACGAAGACGCATGACCTGCTAGGGAGCTTCAGTGAATGATCGTCCTCGCCGCGACAGTTGGAAGCTTCGGCGTGGCGATCCTGGAGATCATCAAACTCGCGCTGGCCAAGCGATTGGCGATCGACCAGCCGCTCGTTGGAGGCTGGTCTCGCCTTTCGGGTTCATCATGCGTCGTGCGATCCTGGCTGGCTGATTTGCCACAACGCGGTCGACTAAGTTGGCTGTTTTATAAATACGGTGACGCATTTTGGCAGAGCGGTAGGAGTCCGCTGTGTTGTCGCCGAGGGCCGAAGGCCCCGTCAGTGAGTAGCCCCGCCCGTCAGGGCGGGGTTTTCAAGACGCCACTGACACGAGGTCCGAAGGACCGGCACAAAGACCTGTGCCGCACCTTCGGCGCTCCTTCTTAATGCACGTCTAATCCCGGCCTTACGGCCGGGCCTACTTTCTGTCGGCCCTTCAGGCCTCGACTGCCCAGATACGTCACCGTAATTGCGAACAGCAGTACTAAGGTACCTCTCGACACACATCAACGTCGAATCCGACAATCAAGTTACTGGCGGCGCAATTCCGTCGTCCTTTCCTTTGTCATTCGCGTGAGACACCCGGTGTGGACAACTGAGTAAATCGTGCCACCTCGACTAAGATAACTTTCATACTCGCAGTTCGTATCTCTGTATCTGATCCACGCCTGCTGAGCACTCTTTAATGCCGCCTGATGACCTTCGTCCTCCAGCTTCGACATGAGTTGCTTGTAAACTTTGTTCAATTCCGCATCTGCTTGCTTATGCTCTTTCCCAGCACAATCACGCATCTCTGATGTTGTTTGAGCATTTGCACAAGGGTCTTGCGACTTCTGGTTCTGTGCGGGATTAACTGAGCCTATTAAAAGGCAAAGAACCATTGAGATGGAAAGATCTAGAACTTTCATGAATCCCTTCCGCGGCGAAATCGCCACCAGTGAGATGCGTGTAAGGTTCGGAGCAAGCGACCGCACTCCAAGATCGATGCTTCGGAGTGCGCAAGCTTGTTTGCGCCTTGTGTTGCGGCAGCTTGCTGCCGCCCGTGGAACAAGGGATCTGACGCCAAACGAGGGGGAGGGCTGTCAGTGATTTGCTGAGGGAGATTTTCCGAGACCCTTGAGGAACTCGAGGAGATCGGCCATGTCCGCGATGCTGATACTGTCCTCCAGACCCTCAGGCATTGCTGAGACAGCCGAGGCGCGCAGGTTCGCGATATTGGCGCGCAGCACTGTATCTTCGGCTCCTTCCTTCCGCTTCAGGGTGACGGTGGTTGCGCTGTCGGAGGCGATGATGCCGGTGAGAGTTTGCCCGTCGGTGGTTTCGACCATGTACTCTTCGAAGCCGGCCGCAATGTTGGCGTTCGGATCGAATATGTCGGCAATGAGAAACCCCTTCGAGCGGCGTGTGGCCAGGTTGATCAGGTCGGGTCCGACTTCCACCCCCAGGCCGCCGATCTTGTGACAGCTGGCGCAATTGGTGCGGAAGACCTCCTTGCCTTTGAGCAGATCTCCTTTCATGGTAAGGGCGGGCCGGTATCGGTCCAGCACGCTCTTGCGGTCGGGCGGCAGGACCTTCGCCAGCAGCGTCCGCGCGCGCTGCTTGATCGTATCGTCGCGCGAGCGCGTCAGCTGGTTAATGCGGGCGCGGCCCAGGGTCGACGGTTCCACCCTCCGGTCCTCGACCGCGTCGAGCAGCTGCGGCAACAGCTGGCGATTCGCGAAGAACCCGGCCAGCGCCGCTTCCCTGACGGGCACGGGATAGATCTTCCACCTGGCGAGCAGCATCCCGGGAACGCCGGCATCGCCGGTGCGCCACAAAGCCGCCACTGCGGCGGCCTGGAGCTTTACCGGCTCCTTCAGAGCGAGCAGGCTTTCGAGCACCGGGATGGAAGCGCGGGTCGGATCCATTCCCAGCACGCGTACCGCGTTCAGGCGGCTATCCAGCTCCGTTTCGGAGTTCCGGGCGACGCCGGAGGCTTTCCGCACGGCGGCGCGTACCTGGGGAGAATCCGAAACCTTCGTCGCCGAAAGCAGGTCCAGGGCGGCCGCTCCCACGCCGGGGGAGCGGTCGTCCAGCAGCCGGAAGAGGCTTTGCTCGGTCGCCGCCGAAAGGCTGGGCTGCTTCTCTGCGCCGCGCTTCATACCTTCCGCAAGCCCGTTGAGACTCGCGGTGCGCCACCATAGGCCGCTCTCCCCGGGCGCGCGCTCGACGAACCTGACGATCTCGATGATCTCGGGGTCTTTCTGCCGCGCGCCCGCGATGGCGGCGATTCGCCCGAGAAACTCCTCCTTCTTCTTCGACTGCTGCTCCAGGAACCCTTTCTCCCGAGTGACCGCCTGAAACCAGCGGGTACTGTTCTCCGCGGCCGAGGTGAGCACGGCGATCTGAAACCAGGAATCCTCGAGGGTCCGGGCGGCGATGCGCCGCAGCGGCTCGAACGACTGCTCTGCCGGAAGACGGCCCAGCGTGCAGGCGAGCTGGAACACGACGCGCAGGTCGGGATCCTCGCCCATCCCGGCCAGCTTTCTGCGGATCGGTTCGGAATCGACGTGATCCGCAAGCCGGACCGCATGTTCGCGCACGATTCCGCTCGAGTCTCCAAGAGCTTCGAGGACAAGTTCCGGATCGAGACGTCCCAGTCCATCGATCGTCCAGAGGGCATGGATCCGGCCCTCCGGAGTCGCAGCCTTGCGAGCCAGGTCGACCAGTGCGGGGATCGCCGCCTGGTCTTGCCGCTCGACCAGGAGCCGCTGCGCGGTAGTCCGCCACCAGAGATTTGGGTGAGCCAGTTCGCGGACGAGATCAGCCGAACTCGCTTGTCTCAGGCGCGGCTGGGGAAAGAGCTTGCTGCTGCGATGAACGACACGGTAAATTCGCCCCCGGCCTTCCCCGTCGCGCAGGTTGAGCTTGCCTTCCATTTCTTCGGGGACGTAATCGGGATGCTCGACGTATTTGCGGGCGTAATCGACCACGTAGAGCGCGCCGTCCGGCCCGGTCGTGGTGAAGACCGGCTTGAACCAGGCGTCGGTCGAGGCCAGAAACTCGGCTTCTTCGACAGCGCGTCTCGCGACGAAGGTCGCCCCCTTGGGCGCAAGCAGATCGCTGTGGACCAGGTTGTGGACCGGCTCGCATAAGAAATAGGCGCCATTGTAGCGCTCGGGAAAAATTCCGCCGGTGTAGACCGAGTTCCCGCAGGCCGAAGTGAACATCCCGACCTGCGAGTCGTGGATGAACACGGGATTGACCGTGATTGGATAGATGACCGATTGGTCCTCGTGGTCGGACGGGAACTGCATCGCAGACGAAACCCCCTGGTAGGGATTCCGCGCCAGGTATTGTTGCGCGATCACCGGGTGACGGATGTGATTGTTGTTCCAGAGCGCAAAGCGATTTCCACGCGCATCGAAGGCGTTGCCGAACTGCGAGTTTCCCGACGCGGCCTCGAGCTTCAGAAGATCGGGACGGAAGCGCACGTCGGTCCCGAGCTTCGAGATGTCGACGGCCGGGACCTCGGGATGATCGGGAAAGTGAATCGGCTCTCCCGGGCGGCCGAACTGCTCCGGGTTACGGGCCGAAGGTCCAACCTTCGGATAGGCCGCATAGATCCAGTTGTCGATCGCGTAAAGCATCCCGTTCATCCGGAGCTGCGGGTTGTAAGGATTGAAGCCGGTCAACGACGACCTTCCGGCCATCGGCGCGATTGTCGCCGTCGCTGTCGGTGAGGTGGAACACGTCCGGCGCCGCAGCGACCAGAACCCCGTTCTTCCACGGCATCACGCTGGCGGGGAAGTGAAGGTTCTCGGCGAATACCGTGCTCCGCTCGAAACGTCCATCGCCGTCGGTGTCCTCCAGCAGCCGGATCCTCCCTCTCGACTCACGTTCCGCGGGGTAGTCAGGCATTTCGACCACGAACAGCCGCCCGTCGGGGTCGAACGCGATCGCAACCGGGTCCTGCACTTCGGGCTCGGACGCCGCGAGCTCGATGCGAAACCCTTCCGCCAGCCGGAAAGTCTCCAGCGCCTGGCCCGGTGAGTAAGGCGGTCCACTCCTTTTCTGACAGCCGAATGCCAGAACAGCCACCAGAAGCAGAATTGTGTAGAGAGAACATCGACGTCGCATCGGTCAAAGCTCCGGAAGTTCTAGGATTGTTACGGCTTCTTTCCGAGCGGTTGAAGTTCGATGCGTCGAAAGAAGATTTCGGCTCCTTCGGATTGAAACAGGAGTTTCCCTGCCTTCAGGCTCGAGCCGGTCGCCTTGTTCACCACGACGCCATTGACCAGGTAAACGAGGCTGTCGCCATCGACGAAGGCGTCGAGCTTGTTCCACTGCCCGTCCGGCTTTTCAACGTCCTGCCGGCCGCGGAAGCCGAGCACGTCTTTCCACTCCGGATCGCGCCCATACCAGTTGACCCTTCCTCCTTCGAATTCCTTTGGCGTTCCGTTCGGGTCCCAGACGCGCTTGTCACCGGAGACGGTCGCGGTCAGCCGTGGAACAATGCGCTGACCATCCTTGTTAAAGCCGCCGACGAGTATGATGTCGCCGGTTCCCCCTTCGATGATCTGGAACTCGACCGAGCGCATCCAGGGGCTGTTGAAATCGGCCGCGGCGTTGCCCTCCGGCCCCTCGCAGTGCAGCAGGATACCGCTGTCTTTGGTGCTGTTTTTGCGCTTGCCCCAGGTAGCCGTGCCCCAGCGGAATTCCACGATCAGATGGTAGTTTTGATAGCGTTCTTTCGTGACAATTCCGCCCCAGTACTGCCCGCTCGACCGGATTGCCGGAGCGCCATCGACCTGATCGACGACGGTGAAAACCCGGTGCGGGTCCTCGTACTTGAAGTCGGTCAGCCAGGTAGAGAAGTTAGTCAGATCCTTCCCGTTGAACAGGGAGATGGTTTCGGTCGGGGTTATTGCCTTGTCTTCGCTCGCGCCGAGCGTGGCAAGAGACGCGAGCAGAACCGCGAGCATCAGGAAACGGTGTCTCATTGTCTGAGCTCCTCCAGCTTGAAAATCATAACGAGACTAACTCAACTCCGGCGGCACGTTGCCGTAGGACCAGGGGGCTTGAAACGGCGGGACTTTCGCCGGCTCGGGGACCTTGCCGGCGCCCTGTTTCAGGAATTCCCTGCGATCCATGGAAATACCCCTTCGGTTTCTTTGCGTCTTGGTCGTCAGTCAACGAGAGCTCTGCTTCCCGGTGTCTCCTTCGCACAACATGCCATAAAGCTCCGGCCGTCGAAAGCGAGGGTGAAATACGGCCTGGGATCGGCGCTCGACCAGGAGCTCGCGGCGCAGTTCTGCCAGTACCATGACTTCCTCGGAAGCCTCGTCGGGCGACTCAGCGACGAGCTGGCCGTGAGGACTGTAAATGAGAACGACCGGATTTCCGTTGTATTGCCGCGAGCCGTTGGCTACCGGGCCGCAGGCATTGACGGCGACGAGGAAAAGGCCGTTGTCGATGGACCGGGCCGGAAAGGTGCGCCGTGCGTAATCCTTCCAGGCGCGGTTGCGCCCCGCATGATCCGGATTACTGCCCCATTCCCCGACCGCCCAGACATACGGCGCAAAGAGCACCTCTGCGCCTTGCAGGGCAACCAGACGCGATGACTCCGGGAGCCAGTTATCGAAGCAGACATTGACGCCGACTTTCGCCAGACCGATGTCAATTACCGGAGGAACCCCGCCACCGCGCCAGTAGCCTACCTCCGCAGGGGGTATATGAATCTTACGCGATTTACCGAGATAGCCGTTCGGCCCGACGAACACGTAGGTGTCGTAAACGATGTCGCGATCCTTCTCGGCAATCCCGGCCGCAACGATCAGTCCCGACTTCCGCGCCAGCTCCGCGAGTTTTTCTGTTGACGGCCCGGGTACCGGCTCCGCAGCGGTCCAGATCTCGGGGGTGGTCACATACCCTGTAATCGAGAGCTCCGGAAAGCAGACCAGCGCGGCTCCCGCCTGCGCCGCGCGCGCAGTCCAGGAGGCGCAATGTTCGAGGTTCCTTTCGGGCGACGCCGGCAGGCTGCGTGACGCCACCGCGGCGACGCGAAAGCTCTTCATCGACTCTGTCCGGGGCTCGTTGTCGGCCTCCAACGCTCGCGCGTCGCGCGCTCCGGTGGCCAGAGCGGCTCCGACCGTTGATTGGACGAACCGCCTGCGCCCGATCGGACCATTCATACCTTCGCCTCCCGGTGAACCCGTTCGACAAATTGGATTGGACAACTGCCCGAGTGTGAAGTCAAGCAGGATCGCATCTTCTTGACATCATCATTCTAAAGGTCGATATTCTGGGCTCAATTGAAGTCTCCCCGCTGGTAGTTTTGTGAGGTGATCCAATGAGGAGAATATTAGCAGCGCCGGTGCTTCTGATCGTTGCTGCGGCCTTCGTCTGGGCGCGGCCTGGCGGTCGTTCTGGAGAGACCGAGCCGGACTGGAACCACCTTCGGCTGGACCCCGAGACGATGACTCTTGGAACGCTCAGCTCGGTTGAAAACGGTTATGCGGTTTTTTTACAAGAGGTGCAAGGAACGGAACATAGGCAACGTGTCCACCTCTACCGATTATCTGATGGACGTCGGGCGACTCTGGATCCGCTATCCCAAGTTCCGGATGCGAATGAGGTTAATCTCTATGACGTGTCGGTAGGCAAGTCCGGCCTGGTCGCGGTAGCGGCTAACGCCATACTGGAAACAGAGCCTGCCTTGATCATGGTGGGCCTGCTGGTACTCTACGACACACAAGGAAATCTCGTATCAGCACAACGGCTGTTGGGAAGCGGTCAATCGATACGTAAACTCAAAGTAGATGATGATGACACTGTATGGGCCGTAAGCAGCGGTGCGAAGAGCGCGGACCCGACGACCGCCCCGTTTCTGTACAAGTACACGAACCTGGGCGCGACGGCAAGCGTGCTCTACACTCGAGCGAGCCTACCCGAGATTAACTGGCTCAAGCCCTACGTTCGGGGTGTCGGCACGCTCGCTTTTGGGACGATGAAGGAGAGTGTCTATTGCTGGGTCCCGGAGCTGCAGGAAACGGTGATCATGGCGAAGAACGGCAGCGGAATACGTCGCGTCCCATTGGCGGCGCCGCGCCCGCCAGGCGCCGTCCCTGTCCCCGGCCCTACAATCTTTCGGATGTATGTCACCGAAGGAGGGACTGCATTTGCCGATGTGTTCTTCGAGGTTCCATCCAATGGCCCCTTCCCGAAACCAGTCCGGGCGCCTTTCGCCTACGACGCACAACAGGCAACGTGGAAGGAGTTGCGCTACGACTCGCTGTTCTTTCTGGTTGGAGTGCAGGGAGAACGTCCGATTTTCATGAGCAAGTGGAAGCCTCGGATGCGTGAAGACTCTTCGTACGAATTAGACTCCTCCGTACAACTGTTCAAACCTTAGGGCTGACTGTTCGCAAAACGCGTAACGTATTTTGGAGCAGTTGAGCCCTGAAGGGCCGAAAGAAAGTACGGCCCGTCGCCGTAAGAAGCCGTGAAAAAATTGGGTCTGTGGCGCGGGTCATCATGAGACGGTTGCAAAACTCGCCCGGTTCATGTGCGGACGGGCTATCAAGCCCGTCCGGCCCCCGATGGCACCAACGATCTCTTTAAGGGTAAATCAATTCCGATAGCGGTATTTGCGACGGGCCTGATGGCCCGTCGCCACAGGGTCCTCGGACAATTGTCTGAGCCGATCTACAGGGGAGCGCTGAGTTGCAACAGTCTCATCGGACCCGCGCCACAAAAGCCAATGGGCTGCCGGTCAATCGAGAGTCGTTCGCTGAATTTTTTCACATCTTCTTGATGGGCGGGGCTACTCACTGACGGGCCTTCGGCCCTGGGCGATTCACAGGACCCTGATCTCGTCGCGTTCGACGTTTCGGCGGAAGGGTGAGCCGCTGTTCTTACGGTTTTCCCACTCGTCCGACGTGTAGGCCAAGATTGAGGGGACCACGTCGGATGCCGCCGCCAACAGGTAGCCGATCCGTCGCAGTTCGCGCTTGCGCGCTGCGGCCTCATTTCGGACGACCAGGAGTACATCGAGGTCACTCTCCGGTCGCGCGTCCCCTCGCGCCTTCGACCCATAGAGCAGCATCTGTTCGACGGCTCCCGAATGGCGTTCTGTGAGTTCGAGACGATAGCGCTTCAGCCATTCCCGCTCGGCTCGCGTCAGTTTTGCGCCGCCCATGTCACCTCCGTGTGAGCTTGCAACGTCGCCTTTAATTTGATGAATCTGGTGTCTTGGCGCCTTTGCGGTAGTTTGTTAATCACCCCGCCTGCGTGGCGCAGGAAATCGAAATCGCACCCTTCGTGGGCCTGCGTAACATGATCCAGAAACAATCGACCGTAACCACGGACGTATTGCGGCTTCGGAGGAGCCCAGCCGGCGCGGCGCCGGTTCAGCTCTTCCTCCGATACTCTCAGCTCCAACTTCCTCGCGGGCACGTCCAGTTCGATCAGATCCCCGTTCTGCACGAAAGCGAGAGTGCCGCCGACAGCGGCTTCCGGGTCCACGTGCAATACGACGGCGCCGTACGAAGTCCCGCTCATCCGGGCGTCCGAAATCCGGACCATATCTTTCACCCCTTGCTTCAGCAGCTTGGTGGGAATCGGCAGCTGCCCCCATTCGGGCATTCCGGGCCCACCCTTAGGGCCGGCATTTTTCAACACCAGAATCGAGTCGGCATTGACATCCAGGTTGGGGTCCTCCAGGCGCTCCCGCATGTCGTATACCGATTCGAATACGACGGCCGGCGCGGTGTGCTTCAGGAGGCGGGGAGACGCCGCAGTCTGTTTGAACACCGCTCCGTGGGGAGCCAGGTTTCCCGAAAGTATGACGGTTCCCCCTTGTGGATTGAGCGGCTGCTCCAGCGACAGGATCACTTCCTTCTTGTTGATCTGAGCGGAACGGACATTGTCGCCGATGCTCTTGCCTGTGGCTGTCAGGGTGCCGTCATGCAGCAGCGGTAGCAGCTGGCGCATGACGGCGGGAATTCCGCCGGCGTAGAAAAAGTCTTCCATCAGATACTCCCCGGAGGGCCGCACGTTGACGATGAACGGGGTGTCGCGGCTGATCTTGTCGAAAAGAGTGAGAGGCAGATCGAGATTGACGCGGCCCGCCATGGCTACCAGGTGAATGATGGCGTTTGTGCTGCCGCCGATCGCCATGTCGACGCGAATGGCATTCTCAAATGCCTCCCGGGTCAGAATCTTCGAAGGCCGCAGGTCTTCGTAGACCATCTGCACGATGCGGCTGCCGCTCTGCTCGGCGATGGCCATTCGGCGCGAATCCGCCGCGGGGATGGCGGCGCAACCCGGCAGGGTCAGTCCCAAAGCCTCGGCGAGGCTGGTCATGGTGCTGGCTGTTCCCATGACCATGCAGTGGCCGGCGCTGCGCGAAATGCAGCTCTCCATTTCGCACCACTCTTCCTCGCTGATCCGGCCGGCGCGCAGCTCGTCCCAGTACTTCCAGACATCGGTGCCGGACCCCAGTTCCTCGTTGCGCCACATGCCGCGCAGCATGGGACCGCCCGGTACGACCAGGGCTGGAACGTCCGCCGAAGCAGCTCCCATGATCATCGCGGGCGTGGTCTTGTCGCAACCGCACAGCAACACCACTCCATCCAGCGGGTTGGCTCGAATGCATTCCTCCACATCCATCGACATGAGATTGCGGAACATCATGGCCGTAGGTTTCATGAGGACTTCCCCGAGCGAAATCACCGGGAACTCCAGAGGCATCCCGCCGGCCATCAGGACGCCTCGCTTCACGGCTTCGGCGACTTGACGCAAGTGGCTGTTACAGTTGGTCAGCTCGCTCCAGCTGTTGGCGATACCGATCACGGGGCGATTGTCGAATACTGCGTCGGAGAAGCCCTCCGCCTTTAACCATGCGCGATGAACGAACCCGTCCCGGTCTTTCCGGCCAAACCAGTTCTGACTACGAAGTTTTCCATTGTTCATTGAGGCTCCTTGTCAAGTAGATCTGGTATTTAACCACTAAGGCGCGAAGGCACAAAGCGAAGTTCTTAGCAAAGGATCGCGTCCTGGGCCGAGCAGGGATATATAATGAGCGACCTCAAGGAGCTATCATGCAAGGATTAGGCCCGGAGACTGATTGGCCAGCTATTTACCGGCAAAGAAGGAACGCGATCCGTGAAGCTGTCGGAAAGGGCGTGCTGCTCTGGCTGGGCCACCTGCCGCAGCCGCGCAATTACTGGGACAACACCTATCCTTTTCGCCAGAATTCCCACTTCCTCTATTACGTCGGTCTGGACGCGCCGGACCTGGCCGTCCTCTCGTACCCGGAAGCCGACTACGACGTGCTCTTCTCGCGGCCTACCAGCCTCGATGACGTAGTCTGGAGCGGAGCCGGCCACGCGCGGGTGGCCATGGCGCGACAAGCCGGAATCGACACGGTCGAGGACATCGCGCGGCTGGGCGTATATCTGACCCGGGCCAGGAGCGAAGGACTGCCGATCCATTATCTTCCGCAATACCAGGCCTCTTCGCTCTTTCGCATCGCGGAGTTGCTGGTCCTCGATCCGTCGGAAGTCTCGAAGGGCGTTTCGGAGGCGATGGTGGAAGCCGTCGCAAGACAGCGATCGATCAAGTCTGAAATCGAAGTGGCCGAGATTGAGAATGCCCTGGGCATCACAAACCGGATGCATCGAGCCGCCATGGCCTCGGCGCGTCCTGGAATCTATGAATCCGATATTGCGGGGAGGATCCAGGGCATAGCGCTGGCCGATAACCGGCAGCAAGCTTACAACCCTATTGTTACCGTGCGCGGCCAAGTTCTGCACAACCACTCGTACGGCAATCGTCTCGAAGCCGGACAACTAGTGCTGAACGATTCGGGAGCGGAATCGCCCCTCCGCTACGCCTCCGACATTACGCGCACATTTCCGGTCAACGGCCGTTTCACTTCGGCCCAGGCGGAAGTGTACGAGTTGTTTTACGAGCGCAGATGAGCGCCATCACCCGGATCAGACCGGGAATCCCTTATCGCGACGTGCACCTGCATGCCTGCAGAGTCGTTGCCGAAGGGTTGGCCGGTATCGGCCTGATGCGCGGCGACCCCGACGAAGCGGTTGCTGCAGGGGCTCACGCGCTGTTTTTCCCGCACGGTCTCGGTCACATGCTCGGGCTCGACGTTCACGATATGGAAGATCTGGGCGACATCGTCGGATATCCGAAGGGCGAAAAGCGAAGTCCTCAGTTCGGCCTGAATTTCCTCCGGCTGAGCCGCCCGCTCGAACCCGGCTTCGTCCTGACGGTCGAACCTGGAATTTATTTCATTCCGGCGCTTATCGACCGATGGCGCGAGGAGCGTGCTCACTCGGATTTTATTAACTACGATCGGTTGGCTCAATTTGTCACCTTTGGCGGTATTCGGATCGAGGACGATGTCCTGGTCACATCAGACGGCGCTCGCGTCCTCGGGCCGGTGATACCGAAGACCATCGCCGAAATTGAAGAGACGATGGGGAGCGATCAGCGTCGATAGTTTCGGAGGCGATATGATGTGGGAACGGAGTCGGAGGGAGTTCATGAAGTTGGCACTGGCTCTACCGATTGGGGGCTGGATGGCGCGGTTTCGGGCAATGGCGGCGCCGATGACAGGCATCGTGAAGATTACCGACGTGAAGGCCATGGCGATCGGGAGCATCGCGGGGAACTGCTTGATCCGGATTGACACGGACGCCGGACTCAAAGGGTACGGGGAGGCCGGCGCCTCGGGTCCAATGGCGCGGGCGCGGATCGAAACGATGCGGCGCGTGCTGATAGGCAAAGATCCGCTGGCCATCGAGGTTCATTTCCACGAGATGACGACGCTGATGCACACGTACACGGCGCACATCCCCACGGTCAGCGGAATCGACATCGCATTGTGGGACCTGGCGGGAAAGATCCTGGGCAGGCCTGTCGTCGAGCTGCTGGGTGGGCCGTTTCGCGATGCAATTCCCATGTACTCACACGGCCAGGGGGTGAACCTGCTGGACAAGGCGTCATGCCGGGACTGGGCGCAACGAATAAAAGTGGCACCGGAGGGATTCACGGCATTCAAGATGAACATTGATCCGGTGGTGGGAGTTCGCTCGGGACGGTTTGCCAACACCCTGGAAAGCGCTCAACTGCGCAAGGTGGCGCAGGCATTCGCGAACGCGCGCGAGGCAGCGGGGGAGGAGATCGACATCGCGTGCCACTGCCACAACGAGTTCGACACGGTGAGCTCGATCGGCATCGCCAGGGCGATCGAGCCGATGAATCCGCTGTTCCTGGAAGACCCGCTGCCGGTAGCGCATCACGAGGGGTGGGTGGCGCTGAAGCGATCGACGCGCGTGCCGGTTCTGGCCGGCGAGAAACTGGAGATGGTGCGCGGGTTCAAGCCGTTCCTGGATACGCAGTCGGCGGACATCATCCACCCCGATCTCGCGTTCGCCGGAGGGATCACGGGAACTCGAAAGATCGCCGACTACGCGCAGCTCACTCGGACGCCCGTAGCGCTGCACAACGTAGGGTCGCTGGTTCTGTGCTGCGCGAGCGCGCACTTCGGCGCCGCAATCCAGAACTTCTACCGCTCGGAGAGCGCGCTGGGGCGGCCGAACCGATACGTCGAGAGCATGGCGGCGGCGAATCCGCCGGAGGTAAAGGACAGCCGGCTGAAGGTGCCGCTGGGGCCCGGGCTGGGATTGAATCTCAATCCCGAGGTATTGAGAAAAAACATGGTGGAAGGCGAGCCGTGGTGGGGGGATTGACCCGATTGCGGATTGCGGATTGCGGATTGGAACAATTGATACTCAGTAGGATCAATGAACAATCTGCAATCCGCAATCCGAAGCTATCCTTTCTTCAGGCGCAGCAATCCAGCTCCGTTTTCGTAGAGGATGCGGCGGAGGGCGGCCGGATCGGGGACCAGCTTGCGCAGAGCCGCCAGCGACTGCTCGGCCAGGCAGCGGCCGCTCTTGATGCCGCCCCCCTTGCCATCCCGGCAATCGCAGTCGCTCCCCCAGATGAGCTTCCGCGTGTGGCGCTCGACGAAGCGGCCGGCAAAATCCGGATCTCTGGTCAGGGCATTGAGTCCGGAACCCGCCGAAAGATCTCCATAGATATTGGGATGATTGGCCAGCAACCGGTCGGTCAAGCCACCGTTTTTCACCGGACCCTTGGGATACATTTCCAACGGATTCAGGTCCGCGCTGATATTGCCCCACCACGTCTGTGCGTGCCCGATGAAATTCACCTTCGGGTATGCCTTCAGGATGGCCTCAAAGCGTTCGATACCGGTGTTGTAATTCTCATGTTCGAAATGAATCAGCACCGGGACGCCCATTTCGTCGGCCAGCTTGTAAACCCGGTGCATCTCGGGCGAATCAACGGCGACGTGGAACTTCATCTCGCCGATGCCGATGGCGCCGCGCTTCAGATTCCCGCGCAGCACGTCGACCGCGCGCGATTCCGCCGGATCGGAGCAGGCAAAGCGTACGAAGCCCGCGGCATGCTGCGCCTGAAAACCGGCACACTCCCTGTTCCCGCCCGTTACCTTGAGCATCCAGCCCTCGCCCGGGAGCAGTACTGTCGTCGCAACTCGATATTGGGTCTGATGCGCGAGCAGTTGATCCTCCGTGCGGCCGCTGTAGAGAACGTGCTGGTGGAGATCCAGGATCATCTCGGACTGGTTCTGGAGCGGCCCTAACGCCAGGGCGCCGGTCATGGACAAGAATTCGCGTCGAGTCGGTTTCATCTTTGCGTCCTGGCGTCTCCGTGGTAAATACAGCGCAATCATATGCTAACATCCTGGTATCTATGAACCGCTATGTTTGCCTGCTGGTCACAATCATCCTGCTCCTGATCGGCGGCTGTTCTCGCCGCCGTGGTCCGGGACCTCTTTCACCCGAAGAAGCGCTGAAGAGTTTCCGGCTCAATGAGGACTTTCGCATTGAGCTGTTCGCGGCCGAGCCGCACGTACTCGATCCGGTAGAAGTGGTTTTCGACGAGCAGGGGCGCGCGTTCGCCGCCGAAATGCTGGACCTGCCGGACGATCCTCCCTCCGGAAAACCGCCGCGCGGCTGCATTCATCTTCTCGAAGATGCCGACGGCGACGGACGGGTGGAGCGCGCCACGGTTTTCGCCGACAAGCTCCTGCAGGTTACCAGTATGCTCCCGTGGAAGGGAGGACTGCTCGTCGCTGCCGCCCCTGACATACTCTACTTGAAAGACCTGAACGGCGACGGGAAGGCCGACGAGCGCAAAGTTCTTTTCACGGGTTTCGCGCTGGTCAATCCTGAAAGCCGGATCACAAATCTCCGGTTCGGCATTGACAACTGGATCTACGCTTCCAACAACGGCCAGCGCGGAACCATTACTTTCACCGAGCGACCGGATCTCCCTCCCGTCAATGTTCTGGGCGCCGATTTTCGCTTTCGTCTCGACCGGGGTCTGTTCGAAGCCGAATCCGGACCGACGCAGTTCGGCCAGGCTATGGATGATTGGGGTCACCGGTTTATAACCGAAAACACACTTCATGTGCGCCACGTGGTCACGCCGCGGCGCTACTATGACCGCAATCCTCTCCTGGCCGCCGGAGCCGCAGCCCAGGACATTTCGGACCACGGGCAACCCGCGGTGCCAATTTTCCCGCTTACCAAGCCGCAATACTGGCGCGAGGTCCGGACCCAGATGCGCCAGCAGCGCTATCGGGAGAATAAGCTGGAAGGCGTGAGACCGCTGAGTGCTTCCACTGAAATTGTAGGAGGATACTTCTCCGCGGCCGCCGGGGGAACCATCTATTCCGGCGATGCCTTTCCCGAAAAATACCGGGGTAACTTGTTTACGGGAGAGGTCAGCGCCAACCTGGTTCATCGCGACATCCTGGATCCGGACGGTGTGAGTTTTGTCGCGAAGCGCCCTCCGGAGGAACAGGACCGGGAGTTCCTGGCGTCCACGGATCCCTGGTTCCGGCCCTGTAACTTTGCCACCGGCCCGGATGGAAACCTCTACGTTGTGGACATGTATCGCGAGTTCATCGAGACGCCGGAATCGATCCCTGAAGAGCTCAAGAAGGATATGGATTTTTACAGCGGCGACACGATGGGACGCATCTATCGCATCGTGCCGCGAGACGCGCCAAAATCGAAGGCCGTAAGGCCTGATCTGGGGAAGGCGGGAACTTCAGACCTGGTTCGCCTGTTGTCTCATCCCAACGGCTGGTGGAGGCTGACGGCGCAACGTCTTCTTCTGGAGCGCCAGGATAAAAGCGCCGTCCCGCTGCTGACCAAGACGGTGCTCGAGAGCGAATCGCCGCAGGCGAGACTGCATGCGCTTTATGCGCTCGAAGGGCTCTCCGCTCTTGATTCCGCGCTGGTTGATGCCGGCCTGCGTGATTCCAATCCCGGGGTGCGAGAGCATGCCGTGCGCCTGGCGGAGGCCTTTCCGGAACTCGTGCCGAAGCTGACATCCATGGCCGGTGATTCCTCGCCTCACGTTCGATTTCACCTGGCCCTCAGCCTGGGACAGTTCCTTTTGCCGCTTCGCCCGGAAGCCGCGACGGAAACTTCTGGCGCCAGCCGGGCGCGTCCGGACGCCACGGGCGACCTGGTTATCGGGACGCTGGCGGCTCTTGCCTCCAGCCATGCCGAGGACCGCTGGTTTCGCACTGCGATCCTGAGCTCCACGCCCCAATCCTCCGCCCGGTTGCTTCAATCCATCGTCGCTCGCGGAGACTTCTTCGGGCAGCACACAAAAGGCAAAGAGGAGTTCCTTCGTGATCTGGCTTCGGTTGTCGGGACCCGCCACGATGCCGGAGAGATTCTCCATTTCATGAATCTTCTACTGAAGACGAAGCAGCTCGGCGCCGAGCCGTGGCAGGTAGCCGGGCTCAGCGGTCTGGCTCGAGGGCTGAAGGTTGCGGAGGCGCGCCTCAAAGTGCCTTCGGTAGAGGCGCTGCTGGCAAGCTCCCTTGTCGCGCCGTCAGAAAAGGTGCAGGCGGCTGCGCGCAGCGTCGCCAGACACTTTGAAATGCCCGCCTTCATCAGCAAATCGATCCGCGAGGCGCTGAATCCGAGCCTGCCCGTCGAGAGGCGCGAAATTGCGATTCAATCGCTCGGCGGAGGGAAATTCTCGGAAGTGCGTCCAGTTTTGGAACGCCTCCTTTCGGCGGAGCTGGATCAGAAACTACTCAAGGCAGCCGTGGCGGCGCTGGCGTCGTTCGATGATCCTGAAATCAGCCGGCTCTTGATCGGGCGCTGGAAAAGCTTCGGGCCGGAGATCCGCAACGATGTCCTGGATGCGCTGCTCGGCCACAAGGAGCGCGCGCCCGCCCTGCTCGAGGCTATCGAAGGCGGACGGATTGAACGCGCGGCTCTTGATCTGCCGAGAAAAGAAAAGCTGCTGCGAAATCCGGATGAGAAGGTGAGCAGCCGCGCCGCCAAGGTTTTTGAAGCGGAGGCCGGCGACCGCGCGGCTGTGGTTCAGACCTATCACACGGCGCTTAACGAATCGGGAGACGCAACCCGTGGGAAGTCCGTTTTCGAAAAGAATTGCGCCACATGCCACACGGCACGGGGAGGGCGGCGCATCGGACCGGATCTATCGGGTGTGAACAGCCGGACCAAGACACAGCTGTTAAACGACATTCTGGCGCCCAGCCAATCGATTCAACCGGCGTACACAAATTATGTGATCGTGACTCGAGACGGACGAATCCACGATGGACTGATCGCAAACGAATCCAGGGGAACCATCACGCTGCGGCGTTCGGACAGCGACGATGAAACCATTCTTCGGTCGAATATCGGAGAGATCCGGGCTTCTCCTGTTTCCCTGATGCCCGACGGTTTGGAGGCGGGCATGAGCAAGGGGGACATGGCGGATCTGATCGCCTATTTGCAGGCGACACATCTTCGGCCGGGCTCACCGCAAGGACGCGAAGCCGCCAGGAAAGATAATTGAATGGTGTTTCTTCGTGTCTTTGTGTCTTCGTGGTGAGTTTTTGCCGTCAGGGATCGGGGATACCTACGGCATCGCGAACCTGGCGCACCAGGGGCAGGCCGACCTGGCGCGCCTGCTCCGCTCCTCTCCGCAAGACCTCTTCAATGTAGTCGGGCTGTTGATCAAGCTCCTTCCGCCTGCGGCGAGCCGCCCCGAATTTTTCCATAAAACTCTCGAAGATCGCCTTCTTGACCTCGCCATACCCGAGGCCGCCGCGCCGAAACCGGTCCGCCCAATCGGCCTGCATCTCGGGCGTGATGAAAAGCTTCAGAATGGAGTACACCAGGCTGCGCTCGGGGTCTTTCGGATCGGCAACCGCCGCTGAATCGGTCACGATCGACATGATCTGACGCCGCACTTCCGGTTCGGCGGCAAACAGTTCGATCGTGTTGTTATACGATTTCGACATCTTGCGCCCGTCGCGCCCGGGGACCACGGCAACTTCTTGCTTGATATGGGGCTCGGGAAGGGTGAGCACGTCGCCGTAGGAGCTGTTGAAAAGCTGCGCGATGTCGCGCGTCACCTCGACATGCTGCTTCTGATCCTGGCCCACGGGCACCCGGTTCGCGCGAACTATCAGAATATCGGCTGCTTGCAATACCGGGTATGCAAAGAGACCGTGGTCTGACGGCAGTCCTTGCTGGACCTTGTCTTTGTAAGCATGGCAGCGCTCCAGCAGTCCCATCGGTGTCACGGTGCTCAGAATCCATTGCAGTTCGCAAACTTCGGGCAAGTCGCTCTGCCGGTAGATCGCGCATCGATCCGGGTCAAGGCCCAGGGCGAGGTAATCGGCGGCGGTGCTGCGGGTGAGGTCGAGAAGCCGGGCGCGATCGCGCAAGGAGGTCAGGGCATGGTAGTTTGCCAGAAAGTAGTAGCACCGGTGGCCGCTGGCGACCAGGTCCAGGAAGAGCTGGACCGCGCCGAAATAGTTGCCCAGATGCAGATTGCCGGAGGGTTGGATGCCGGAAAGAACAGTCAGTTCAGTCATCGGTTCTCGGTCTGGATTCCTGGGCCACTATATCGAGCGACAATTTTTCAGTTCCCCGAATCACCGTAAGCGACGACCGCACACCGACCTGCTTCTCGGTCAATAACCGGTGCAGGTCGTCGATGCCGGCGGTCGGAGTCCCGTCGTAGGCAACAATAACGTCGCCCTCGCGCAGCGTCGCCTTTTGAGCGGGGCTCGAGTTTTCAATCGAAACCACCAGGATACCACTCTCTGCCGGTAGTTGATGGAAGCGCGCAATGCGGCGCAGGATCGGGGCGTTCTGTCCTGCAACGCCGATATAACCGCGCCGAATCTTTCCGTCTCGGATCAGCCTGCTGGCCACGAACTTGGCGGTGTTAATTGCAATGGCAAAGCAAATTCCCTGCGCCGGAAGAATGACGGCGCTGTTGACGCCTACGACTTCCGCGCGCGATGTGACCAGAGGCCCGCCCGAATTTCCTGGATTGAGAGCGGCGTCGGTCTGGATAACATCGTCGATCAGGCGCCCCGAGGTCGATCGGAGAGAGCGTCCCAGAGCGCTCACCACGCCGGCCGTGACGGTGGCCTGGAAGCCGTAGGGGTTGCCGATGGCGACCACGAGCTGGCCCACTCGCATCAATTGCGAATCTCCCAGAGTTACCGGCACGAGGGAAGGCGCATCGATACGGACCACCGCCAGATCGGTATCGGGATCATCGCCGATAAGCTCTGCCTGATAGCGACGGCCGTCCGAGAGCATGGCGTCGATTCGCGTCGCTTTGTGCACGACATGGCTGTTGGTAAGAACAAAACCGTCCGGCGTGAAAATGAAACCGGATCCGTTGCCGCGCACTTCTCGTGAACTTGGGGCATCTGCGCGCCTGCCCCGGACCCGCTGGCGAACGTCGATGTTGATCACCGAGGGGCTGACCTTCTCCGCAGCGCTGGTCACGGCCTTGGAATAGGCATCGAGCAGGCTGTCGTCCGATGGAGTCTCGGTTCCGAGAATGCCTGCCGGCTGCGTCGCGAAATCGGCATTGGACACCCGTCGGGTCGTTCGTCTCATGTCGCTTCCCTCAATGATTGCTTCACGTCGCGAATAGTAATGTCAACTCGAAGCGCCATCAAGATGTCTTGGTGTTTCTTCGTGTCTTAGGCACTTAGTGAATCGTTCAAACCAACATGTTGTCGTTCAGATGGGGCCTTGTTCGGGGCGAAGTCCCCGAACGAACCTTAGTGTCTTCGTGGTATTTGCGGTTGAGCGAAATTCTTAAAAACTCTTTGGGCCCTTTCTACGTCTTAAGAGGACTATAAGGGAGTTTCATCTGACCAGGCGGTGCCTCATCTTGGGGCACTTTATCCGTAGGAGCTAACCAAGATGCGTATCAAGGAGTTAATCGTCTTCGCGTTGTTCTCTGCCGGGATGCTCGGGGCTCAGACCACCCCGGCGGGTCAGCAGGCGCCGGCACCGCCTGCCGACGCCAAGAAGCCCGAATCGGCCGACGAAAAGAAGCCCGAACCGCTGAAGCCTTTCGGCGAAATCGTCAAAGACGCCCGGGTGATCCAGGGCCTGTTCACACTTTACCGGGGTGAGGAAAAGACTTTCCTGGAAATCCTTCCCGACCAGCTGGACAAGATCTACATGTTGTCGCTCACCTGCGATTCGGGCATCGGTGAGCGTGGTTTCTATGCCGCGGCGATGTGCGGTGAGACGGCCTTTGTCTTTCGCAAACAGGCGAAGAACATTCAGATGATCGCCAGGAATACCCGCTTCACGGCACGGCCCGATCTCCCTATAAGACGGGCGGTCGAGCGCTCTTTCAGCGATTCTGTTCTCGGGATGACCAAGATCGAGAGCCAGCCACATCCGGAGCGGAAGAGCCTGTTGATTGACCTGGGCGCCATGCTGCTGACCGACCTTCCGATGATGGCCTATGATCTTGAAGCAACCTTTCGCATACCTTACCGCTTCGATGCCAAGAACAGCTACTTCGGCAAGCTGAACGGGTACGACCAGAACACGGAGATCGAGACCGTGGCCCATTACTCCGTCGAGCGTCCGCCGCTGCCGCCGCTACTGGCCCCGGGCACGCCGCCGCCACCGACGCCGCCGCCACCGCGTAATCTGCCGGATGTGCGGAGCATGTTCTTCCGGCTGCACTACAGTCTCTCGGATCTGGCGGAAACCGGCTACCGTCCACGGCTGGCCGACGACCGCGTCGGTCACTTCTTCCAGCAGAGAGAGGACTATAGCGAAGACCTCGAGCACAGCACCCGGCAGCGCTTCATCAACCGCTGGCACCTGGAGAAGCAGGACCCCCTGGCGCCGCTTTCCCGTCCGAAGCAGCCCATCGTTTTCTGGCTGGAAAACACGATTCCGGTGAAGTATCGCGACGCCATCCGCAATGGGGTCTTGATGTACAACAAGGCGTTCGAGCGTATCGGGTTCAAGGACGCCATCGAAGTCAAACAGCAGCCCGACGACGCCGATTGGGATCCGGGCGACGTGCGCTACAACACGGTCCGCTGGCTGGCGGGCCATCCCGATCCCGGTTTCGCGCAAGGACCTTCCCGCACCAATCCGTTCACGGGCCAGATCTACGATGCCGACATCCGGTTTTCCGAGTCCTTGACCCGCTACTTTCGCCGCGAGGTCAACGAGGCGATCAACCCGGTAGCCATGCCCTGGGAAACAGGCGCGCCCCGGCCCTTCATGGCGCCCTGGAGCAGTGGGCGCGCCCGCGCCTTCTGCGACTATGCGGACAGCAAAGCGCGCGACGCAGAGTTCGGTTTTGATCTGATGGTGGCGCGCGGGATGGATCCCGTTGGGACCCGATGCGGAAAAGTTCATCCGTGACCTGCTGACCGAAATCGCGGCGCACGAGGTCGGGCACACGCTCGGCCTGCGCCACAATTTCCAGGCCAGCACCATCCATACTCTCGAGCAGGCGCAGAACCCGGATGTGACCGCGCGCGAGGGCCTCACCGGCTCGGTGATGGATTACATCCCCACCAATATCGCCGCCCGCGGCTCCAAGCAGGGGGAATTCCATCAGACCACGCTGGGACCATACGACTACTGGGCGATCGAATACGCTTACAAGCCGATCGAGGCTTCCAGCCCCGCGGGTGAACTACCCGAGCTGCGCAAGATCGCCTCGCGTGTGGCGGATCCAAAGCTGGCTTATGGCACGGACGAGGATGCCGGCTTCGGCCCGGGCCTCGATATGGACCCGACGGTGAACCGCTTCGACCTGGGGTCCGACCCTCTGAAGTACTACAAGCACCGGACCGGGCTCGCCCAGGAAATCTTCGCCAACATGGAAGAGCGTCTGCTGAAGCCGGGTGAAGGCTACCAGGTTCTTCGGCGCAGCTTCGGCGGCGCGGTGGGGCAGGCGGGCCAGGCTCTTTACCTGGCCTCCAAGTACATCGGCGGCGTGCATTATTACCGCGATCACGTGGGCGATCCCGGCAATCGCCTTCCTTTCAACCCCGTACCGGCTGACCGGCAGAAAGAGGCGCTGAACCTGCTGCGCGACCGCTTGTTCTCACCCGAGGCTTTCAAGTTCTCGCCGCGCCTTCTGAACAAGCTCGCCGGCGAGCGTTTCCCGGACTGGTATAACTTCGAGTCCATGCTGGGTCGCACGGATGTCCCCATCCATGCCATGGTGCTGTCACTGCAACGGGGCGTGCTTGACCGTGTTTTCCACCCGGTGGTGATGAATCGAATCCTGGACACGGAAGTGAAGGTCGATTCGCCAAAGATGCGTTTACGCTGGGAACTCTGTTCACCACCATCCAGGACGCGGTCTGGGCCGAGAGCCGGGGCGCCGACGCGGTATCGATTAACAGCTACCGGCGCGCGCTCCAGCGGGAGCACTTGCGCAGGCTGATCGGCATGGTTCTGCGGGATAGTTCGGTGCCGGAGGATGCGCGCACGCTCTCGCGCGACGGGCTGGTAACTCTTCGAGGCCAGTTGGAGGCGGCCCAGGCGCGGGCGGCCGGCTCGCTCGAGACCAGGGCCCACCTGGCGGAGTCGGTAGCCCGTATTGATGAGGCCCTGAAGGCGAGCATGCAACGCACTGCCTTCTAGACGTTTCGTGGTGTCTTCGAGTCTTCGTGCTTGGTGGTGGGAGCAAAAACCCCAACCTCCAAGACACGAAGACTCGAAGAGCACTCAATACCTGGCGTGCTCCTGAGACTTGCCGCGCGGGACCAGGAAGGCGGAGAAGAGGGCCAGAATCGCAACCGCCAGCCCGACCAGAAAAACCGAATGCAGCGCATGGTCGAGCGCGGTGGTGAAATCTTGCAGAACTGGAGCGGGAATGCGGGCGCGCGCTTCGGCATTGATAATGATATCCGGGTGGCGAGCCAGCTCGGCCAACTCCTGGTGGCTGCCATCGCTGCCTACGATTTTCTCAACCTCCGACGACAGGCGGCTGCTCAGGACCGATCCCATGAGGGCCACCCCTACGATGCCGCCGATGCTGCGAAAGAACTGCGTGGACGACGTGGCGATACCGAGCAGCTCGCGCGG
The DNA here is from genome assembly GCA_963827655.1 of uncultured Acidobacteriota bacterium. Taxonomy (GTDB): domain Bacteria; phylum Acidobacteriota; class UBA6911; order UBA6911; family UBA6911; genus CAWHCF01. Next base: position 1,283 of record CAWHCF010000011.1, on the reverse strand, counting down.
CACCGCGCTCTGGACGGCAATCAACAGCGTGAGCATGCTAAGTCCCATACCCGCTCCGGTAGCGAGCATGTCAAGGATGATGTAAATCGGACCGGCTGAGGGTCGTATTCTCGTAAGGAAGAAGAAACCGGTCGCGAGCAGGATCATTCCGGCGATGACCGTGGAACGATAGCCGATTCGCAGCAGCAGCCGGCCTCCAATGGCGGCGAAGGTCACCCAGCCCAGGAGGATCGGGGTGAGAACGCTTCCCGCTTGGGTTGCGCTCCCTCCCATGACGCCTTGCACATAGAGAGGTATGAATGAAATCGATCCGAAGAGCGCCATTCCGGCGAGGAGACCGTTGACGGTAGCGGCGCGGAATATCTTGTTTGAAAACAGGGAGAGCGGAACTATCGGCTCAGGAACGCGAGACTCGACATAAACGAAGCTGACCAGCAGCCCTGCCGAGCCGGCCAGCATTGACATCACGGGCCACGAACTCCATCCTCCAGAGCCCAGGACGCCTGAGCCCCCTTCCATCAGAGCAACCAGAAAAAGCGTGATGGACGCCGTCAGCAGGATCGCCCCCGGATAATCGATGGCGGCTTTTCGCCGGAAGCCTTCTTCCACCAGGGCCACCCCAATGATGACTGCGGCTGCCAGGCCGAACGGGATATTTATGTAAAAGACCCAGCGCCAGGAAAGCTGGTCAGTCAGGAAACCTCCAGTGACCGGGCCCAGTATGCTGGCCACACCCCAGACCGCACTGAAAAGGGTTTGCACGCGAGTTCGTTCGACCATGGCATACAGGTCCCCGATGATCGTCAGCCCCAGGGGTACCAGCGCTCCAGCTCCTAAACCCTGAATCGCCCGGAAGACGATCAGCTCGAGCATGGTCTGCGACTGGCCCGAGAGGGCGGAACCGAGAAGGAATAAGGCGATGCCGGCTATATAGAAGACTCGCCTGCCATAGAGATCGGACAGGCGTCCCCAGATCGGCACGGTTACGGTTGAAGTGAGCAGATAAACGGAAAAAACCCAGCTATAAATGTGGAGGCCGCCCAGGCTGGCAATCACGGTCGGCATTGCCGTACTCACCACGGTGGCTTCCAAAGCCCCCAGGAAAGTGCCGATCAGGATTCCGACCGTTATGATTCTCCTGCGCTTGAGGGAGAGACCTGAGGTGTGGGTTTGTTCCTGGCCGGCCAAGGTACGTTCTGACGAGCGTGAATCTGCTCCTGCGGGGTTCCTTCGAAAGGTCCCAAGGATAGTGGCTTTGCTCGCGGATTTCCATCCTTTTCCTT
>CAWHCF010000010.1:0-298541 GCA_963827655.1 uncultured Acidobacteriota bacterium | reverse complement strand
AGCGAATGATCGTCAGAAGATTATGGTGGCGGTTTGGTGTTCGCATTGATTTGAATATCGAAAGCCAAAGCGATTTGTTGGGCGTACGCGGACAGCCCCACGTTGGATTCCGTTGCTTCATTCGGACAACCGCTGCAATGACTTCCGGGCTAGGTCCTTTGGGGCCCGGCTTCTTCCGCATTTTTGAGCGAGAACATTAGCCGGTACTTGCGGTTCTTCAGCGCTCGATGAAGGCTCAAGAGAGTTGACGGTTTCAATACGATTGCGGAACGGATCAGTCGGGCAGGGCGCATGAGGAGAGCACACAAGCCGGCGCCGACGCGATCGCAGACGAGCAGATTGGGTGAACGGTATCGGGAACGATTCAGGATCAGGAGTTACTGCTTGACCAGAACAGATTCAGCTCGCTACGAGCCCGGTTTGCGCTCCTAGATTACCCGGCCTGCCACAGGTTTTTCCTGGAAGGGCCGTCGTGCAGACGTGGAGCGCGCTGGACGCCTCCGCCAGGGCGCGGCCGCTTCGCCTCATCTCTTGTGAGGGTAGTGTTGCAAAACCCGCCGCCGTGTGGTTAGTCTTATTGAGAATTTGGCTCAGTACTTGTCCGCGAATCAGAGGTCACCATTCAGCAGATAGAAGACGGAGTTACCGATGAGGAGACATCTCCGAATTGCCTGTGCAACGCTGATCCTTGGTTCCCTGTCGACTTCGAAAGTTTTTTCGGATGTCGGCCCCTTCGACGGCAAGAAGTTCAAAGGAAGAATCGCGTACAGCGCCGATGGGAATCACAACGATCCGGATGATTGGGCTGCCTCCCCCATGGTGCTGGCCATATTCGCCGAATTCGGGGTTAAAGAAAGGCTGGTTCATTTCCACTACAACTCGATCCTCAACAATACGGATCCAGAGTGGGAAAAAACCCACGAGGCGAGCGTGCTCGGCACGGCCGAACGCTACGGCTATGACAAAAGATTATTCTATGACTGTCGCCGGAGTACCGACGCGGCCGTCGCGAGCATCACGAAGGCAGTCAATGCATCGACCGCCGAGGACCCGCTGTATTTCATCGTTGCCGGTCCGATGCAGGTTCCGGTGATGGGTATTTCAAAGTCGAGGCCGGAAGTTCGCAAGCACATCTATGTCGTCTCTCACAGCCACTGGAATGACGGCTTGGTTGCAAGATATTCCTTCGCCAACACGAAGCGGGACGTTATTGCATTGGGGGTCAACTGGATTCAGATCCAGGATCAGAACCGGTTGTTGGCGTTCGGCAGGATTCGCAGGCAAAGCCCGCCGGAGGAGTTCGAGCCTTATTTCTGGATGCGGGATTCCAAGGATTCCAAGGTCCGGTTCCTGTGGGAACGGATGGTTGTCTCGACTAGGCCAGATCCCTCGGACTCGGGGATGGCTTACTTTCTTTTGACGGGCGACGAAGAGGCCGATCCGGTCAAGTACAAGCGGCTGCTTGACGAGAAGGTCCCGCCCATGCCCGTGACCGTGCGGTCGAAGGTCCGGATCGAGGGGGAGAATTTCGTGACACTGGAGGGGTACGAGATGGAGATCACGGATCGTTCGCCCACGCCTCAGCCACTCTCGACTGGGATGATGTCCCATCGGACGGGGATCAAGGCGAAGGACGGCGTGGAAGTCAGCCGCATACGCACTCCTTTCAGACAGCCATACACGTCGGAGCGAGCGCGCTATGACGTGGAGGTCCGATATTTTGACGAGTCGGGAAGGCGCTCGCGGTTCGTATTGCTTGTCAAAGGGGCGACGCAAGGGAGCGCATTCGAGTCAGCGGGGACTGGACAAGGCTGGACTAGCCACACGATCCAGGACGTCGAAGTCAGCGCCGGCGACGAGATCGGCCTGGACGTGACCGGTTCTCCCGCGCGGCTGGATTACGTTGAACTCAACCTGCGCTCGCGGTGAGCAGCGCCCCGTTCTGAAGCTTTCTTCATTGAGCTTGCTGCATCCGCGTCGCGACGACGTACAGCCTACTATAGCCCCAGGTTTTGGCTCAGGCCGACACGTCATTTGTGCTTGCCGGTCTCACGTTGGAGCGATAATCTTTCACCTGCCTCTGAACGAAATCATTCGATAGACACGGGTGGATCACCGCCCGTCAAGGAGATATTCACATCATGCATCGCCCCCGCACGACCCTCGCAGTCGCAATCCTCATTTTTCTCTCCTTCCTGGTGGCAACAAAAGCAGCTCAGTCGGTGCGGGTCCCGCCGCGCTTGATCCTGGTGCTGTCGGTGGACCAGATGCGTTATGAGTACCTGACCCGATTCCGACAGATCTTCAAAGGCGGATTTCGCAAGCTTCTGGATCAGGGGGCGGTTTTCAGCAACGCACTCTATCGACATGCCAATTCGGAAACCGGCCCCGGACACTCGGTTATCCTGTCCGGCCGCCATGCGTCTCACTCCGGCATCGTGGCCAACACGTGGTTCGACCCATTCCTCAGGAAAGCCATCAACGTCGTGGACGATCCCGTGCACCTCCCCGTTGGGGGACCCGGGCGCGGCGCCTCACCGGCCAATTTCATCGGTTTCACGGTAGGCGATGTTCTGAAACAGCACTCTCCCAAATCGAAGGTCGTAGGGGTATCGCTCAAGGACCGCTCCGCCATCCTGATGGCTGGACCTCGTGGTGACGCGGCTTTCTGGTTCGAGACCGAGGGTGGAAACTTCATCACCAGTACCTACTACATGAGCTCGGCTCCGGCCTGGCTGGTGAATTGGAACCGCCAGCGCGCAGTGGACCGCTACGCCGGTCAGAAGTGGACTCGGCTCTTCGATGATGACCAATTTTATGAAAAGAACTCCGGAAAAGACGCTATCGAGGGGGAATGGGACCGCAAAGACATTGTCTTCCCGCACCTCATTCGGGGCAATCCGCCCGATAGCGAGTTCTATGATGAATTCCGGCGTACGCCCTGGGCCGACGACCTGACCGCGCAAGTTGCGCTGGAAGCCCTGAAGGCGTATGAGCTGGGCCGCGACGATGCCCCCGACATCCTGGCCCTCGGCCTGTCGGCGACAGATGTCATCGGGCACACCTATGGAGCCGACAGCCAGGAGACCATGGATCAGCTCTTGCGCCTCGATGCCATCCTGAACGACCTGTTCAAGGAGATCGCGAGCCGCGTTGGAATGGACCAGACCCTGGTCATTCTGACGGCGGACCACGGCTCCATGCCGCTGGTCGAAGTTCTCCAGGCGCGAGGAATCACGGCCCAGAGAGTTCCGGGCAAGTCACTGTTTTCATCGGTGAACCAGGCGCTCGCAGCGCGTTTCCCCGGGGTCGAAGGACTCATTGCTATGTACGATGCGCCGAACTTCTACCTCAACGAAGAAGTGATCCTGAACAAGCGTCTCAAACGTGATGAGGTCGAGGCGACGATAGTGACGGCGCTCATGAACAGCGGTGTGATCGAGGTGGCTTACACCCAATCCGACATGCTCAAGAACCCGCCGCCGGACCGCCCCTTTTTCAAGCTGTTTCGCAACTCCTTCTACCAGCCGCGCAGTCCTCACGTGCTGGCGTCGGTCAAGAAACACATCTACCTCGATGATCGTCCGGGCGGAACCGGCCACGGAACTCCCCACGAATATGACCGTCACGTCCCGATCATCTTCATGGGGGAAAGCGTCAAGCCTGGATTGTATCCGGAGCTCTGCGGGCCCGAGGACATCGCCCCCACGCTTGCGAAAATGTTAGGGTTCCCCTACCCCTGCGAGGAAGATTCGCGACTGCTTCTCGAGATGACCCGCTGATCCGCCTTTCGTCTCGCCATCATTAGCGATTGGTCGAAGAGCTGTACGGGACTGCTCGTGAGCTCAGAGCAGAAGAGCCGTTTCTCGACACCCTACCTCGATCCGCTCTCGCGGCTCCGGCCGCCATCGATCCGGCGGATCCAATCCCGTATCAGCTCCACCGCGTCGCCGTCGACGACCGAAGTCGCCAGAGGCGGCATCTGGCCGCGGCTGCGGTGCGAGATACGGTCGAGCAGAACAGACCGGTCCGGGCTGCCGGGCGCGATCAGCCGCGCGTCGGAGAGGCCGAACGTGTCGTGAAGCGGTTGGATATCGAAGACGCGCATTTTCTCGGAACTGGTCGTGAATTCGAGGTCGATCTGGGAGTTGCCGCCTCCCGCCCCAACGTGGCACTGCGCGCAGTTGGCGTGGAGGTACGATCGGGCGCGGCGATCCAGATCTTGCTTCCGGTCATAGGGATCGGCCAGCCGTGAATATTTCTCCGGAGCAGAGTCAAGGAGGGAAGACAGGCGTTCCGGACGGCGGCCGAGGCTGTCTGTCTGCTCCCGGACGTAAGCGTCGGCCTGCGTCTCCGTCATGCCGCGGGATCGCCCCTCCGCGCGCAGGGCGTCCTTCATGTTCTTCACCCAGTTCACGCGCAGCACGCCCAGGTGCTCCAGGACGCGGAGCTGGTTGTCCCGGAACTTTCCGTAATCGTGCTCGCGGTTCATCTGGAGTGTGGTCAGGCCCAGGACGAAATTGGCAGCACGGCTGTGGCACGCCATGCATTCCGCCCGGCTGGGGTAGCGCCAGGTCTGCTTCCTGATACCGTCCGGATGCTTTGGGGTTGGGGGCACACGAACCTCAAAATCGCGGTCCGCGCCACGCGCGTCGACGAGCGTAGCTTCCGTCTGGGCGTCGTTCCAGAGGTAAGAATAGCCGACCCACTCGCCATCCTGTTTGATGAGGAGGCGGGTCTCAATCCATCGACGGGAGCCCGGCTTGCCCTCTTCCGTCTCCAGTGCGAACGACTTCACCAGGAGAGCGCGGTCCGGGAAGTTCCAGCCGCCGCTTGGGGTGAGCTCGATCGGCGACACCGCGCCGGGCAGGGCGATATAACGCTCCTTGTAGGCGCCATCCGACCACAGCGGCGCGTTGACCGTGTAAGGGATCAGGGCTGGTTGCGGCACGTGGCCCTTCACCGACCGGAAGAGTCCGGTCTGGCTCAGGCGAGTGGGAAACGAATTCGGTGCGGTGAGCAACTCCGCGGGCGTCGCCTGCAAGCTGTAGAAGCCTCCCTCCTCCCGGTCCCGCATGTCGACGACCAGGATCTCACCCTGGGAGTCGTGTCCGAAACCCGTGATCTGCAGTGTCGTATCCGCGATCTCCTTGTGCCACAGCAGCCGGGTGCCGTCGTGGCGGGCCGCCCAGATTTTGCCTGTGGAGTAGTCGCCGTAAACATACGCGCCCCGGAGTTCCGGGAACCGCTGACCATGATAGACAACGCCTCCCGTCAGCGAGCGCGACTCCGAGTGCGAGTGTTCGAGTGTCGGCGGCGTGAGGGGAGCCGGACCAAGCTTGCGGGTGAGGTAAAACGGGTGGCTCCCCTCGTAGACGCTCCAGCCGTAGTTCGCCCCTCGCTCGACGAGGTGGGCCGTCTCCCAGAGGTCCTGCCCGCCGTTTCCTACCCAGATGTGGCCGGTCTCGCGGTCGACGGTCATGCGCCATGGATTCCGGAAACCGAATGCCCATGTCTCGGGGCGCACTTCCGTCATCCCGACGAAGGGGTTGTCTTTCGGTACCGAGTAGGCTCTCCCAGGGTCAGGATTATCGACGTCGATGCGCAGAAGCTTGGCCAGCAACCGCGTCATGTCCTGGCCCGAAAGGTCTGTATCCGAGTCGCTGGTGCCGTCGCCCGAGGTGATATAGAGCATCCCGTCCTTGCCAAAAACCATCGCGCCACCGTCGTGGCCGTCAGACGGCCAGTCGATGATGACCTTTTCGGAGGCGGGATCGAGCGCAAAGGGCGCGCGCCGGCTCATCGTGAACCGTGATACCTGCATCTTCCGGCCCGCCCTCTTGGCCGAAAGGGGGCCCTTGCTACTGACATAGAGATAACCGTTCTTGTCGAAGTTCGGGTGGAATGTGATGTCGTAAGCGGAGCGGTCGAAAGACAGGAGTGTTTCAACGGAGTCGACATCCGGCTGGTCGCGGAAGCGCAGGACGTGCGACGCCCCGCCCGACGATTGCTGGCCAACGACGAGCAGCCGATCGCTATCGGGTTCGCGCACGAGCGTCACCGGGTTGGTCAGCCTCAGCTTCGGGTAGACGCGCCGGACAGTGTATGGAAGGGGAGGGTCCGGTGTGCCGGACACGCGCGAGGTCGTGAGCGGGACAAGGCGTTCGATCCCGAACGGCCGCGCGTCCGGGCCGACGAACCGCAGCCCGGCATACTCTTCGTAGCGATTCAGACCAGGCTTCGTCAGCGGCGCGGACGTGGACAGCTCCGGCTCGTCCGCATCGTGACGGTAATCGTAGCGGCAGAGGGCGAACTTCCAGCGCTCGTCGATCTCGGGCCGGCCGCCGCCTCTGAGAAAATCCCGCCACGGAATACGCCCCTCGACGACCCAGCCGCGGTCCAGATCCTGCCGGCGGTTGAGCGTGCCTCGCAGCGACGTCGTCACTTCCATGCGGACCTCGCCGTCGGCCTGGTAGAGATCGACCTCGCCGTCGCGCCGCTGCGGTAGAAACGTCTTCATCGTCTTGCCCGCCGCGTTCACCCGGAACGCGTAATAGCCGGGCTCGTCTTCAGACGGCTTGAACAACAGCATGAAGACGTCGTCGTTCCAGGCGGCGTCATCGCGCTCCCGGGCCTCGGCATAGAGATCGACGTCCGACATCTCCGCCAGGAAGTAGAGATTCTCCCGGTCCCACAACAGCCGCGCTCTCGTGGCCGCGCGGGCGCCTTTTCCAGCCCAGGGGAGGGCAAACCGCTCGATCACTCGCGCTGCTTTCCAGGACGCGTCGTCTCCCTTTCCGTCAATCCGGACGGGACGGTCGGTCCAGCGACACTCGAACAACGCCGGCTCAGCGGGACCGTCCGCGAGCGCCGTAGCCGTTTCCGGCCGGCTGCCAGTCACAACCGGTCGCGGGACAGCGAGAGCAGCCGCCGCCAGCACGCCGGCGAGAATGCGCGATGCGAAAGAAGAACGCAGGACGAGTGCCATAGATGCGTGAGGAAGCATAACACGGCTTAGCGTTTCTTCGTGTCTTCGTGTCTTAGTGGTATTTGTTGCTACTCGGCTCGCAACGCCTCGACCGGTTCGATCCGTGTCGCTTGACGCGCCGGAAGGTAAGCCGCGAGAAGCGCCGCTCCAACCAACACGGCCGAAACGGCGCAGTATGTCGCCGGGTCCAGGGGACTGACTTCGAACAACAGCGTCGACATCAGGCGCGTCAGCGGCACGGCGGCAGCCAGACCACAGACCACGCCGATTCCTGCGAACACAATTCCTTGCCGCATGAAGATACCTTGAACCTTCTGCCGCGACGCGCCCAGGGCGATTCGAATCCCGATCTCCCGGGTGCGCTGCGAGATCGAATAGGAGATCACGCCATAGATGCCGACCAGGCCCAGCAGCAGCGCCATTGACGCGGCGATCGCCAGCATCACCAGAGTAAAAGACGTGCGAGCCATCGATCGCTCGTAGATCTCCGCGACAGTGCGAACGTTTGCGATCGGAAGGTTCGAGTTCACGGACCAGACCGCCTGCCGCACATCCTTGAGAAAGCTCTCCGTCCCTGTTCGATTCGAGCGGATCGCAAACGCAACGTTGCGCCGCACGCTGATCTTGCTCTCCCCAGAGGCCGCCGGTCATCACCGGCCAATAGACTATGGTCGGCGCTTTCTGGTCTACGCCGTTGTCGCGTTCATTCCCTACCACACCGATGATCTCCCGCCACGTGCCCTTGGGATTCTCCCGGACACGCTTGCCCAACGCCTCTGCGGGATCTCTCCAATATTCACGCGCCAGATTCTCCGAGATCAGAACGACGGGCCGCATCTCGAAGACGTCCGTCCAGGTGATGTCCCGGCCGGCAAGAACAGGATTTCCCATCGTGCCAAGCAGTCCCGGCGAGACGTGCTTGTACCGCCGGACCGGAGGCAACTTGCCATCGGCCACGGGCCGGTCCTCGACGAAGATCGGGTCATTGTTGTCCGCGCCGTCCATCGTGATGGAATTCGATAGCCCGGCTGAAACGACGCCCGGAATCGCAGCGATCTTCTGAAGCATGTCGTGATACATGCGCCCGACACGTTCCGCCTCCTGAATCTGCGCGGAGGGAATCGAAACACGCAACGTGAGAATTTCCTCCGGACGAGTGAATCCCGGCTGGACGTTTCGCAGAGCCTGGAACGTACGGATCATCAGTCCCGACCCGGTCAGCAACACCAGAGCCAGCGCCACCTGAACCACCACCAGCGTCCGCTGAGTTCGATGCCGCTCCCTGCCGCCGCTGAACGTGCGGCTCCCGCCGCGTAAAGTCAGATCGAGACGCGGTCCCGCGTATTTGAACACAGGCGCGAGGCCGAAGAAAAATCCGGAGAGCAGCGAAATAGCCGCCGCAAAGAACAAGACCCGGGGATCGATGGTAATCTCGTCCAGCCGGGGAAGCCCGGCGGGGGCGAAGAACTTCAGCAGCCGCAGGGCTCCGTAGGCCACACCCACGCCAAGCGCTCCGCCGAGCGCGCCCAGCGTCACCGTCTCGAATAGAAGTTCGCGCGCAATCCTCGCCCAGCTTGCTCCGAGCGCCGCCCGGACGGCGAGTTCGCGCTGCCGCCCTTCCGCCCTCACCAGCAGCAGGTTCGCGACGTTGGCGCAAGCGATCGCCAGCACGATCCCAACCGTCGCCATCAGCACCCAGAGTGTGTCGCCAACGTCGCCCACGACGTCCCGCGCCAGGGGCCTGATGTCAGGACCGATCTGCGCGTCGTCAAACATCTTGGCGGTCATCCCTTGAGGCATCTTGAACTTCTGCGAGAGCATGGGCAGGACCCGACCCGCATCGGCGTTCGCCTGCGCGATCGTCACGCCGGGCTTCAAACGTGCCAACGCCTGGAAGTTGAAACCGCCGGCGTTCAACTCGGCGCGGTCGAACTGAAAGGGAATGAACAGGGCGGGCCGGCGATTCAGAAAGCGAAAGCTCTCCGGCATGATCCCGATCACTTCCCGAGAGCGGCCGTCTACCATGAGCGTTTTCCCGATCGCCGAAGGATCACCGCCGAACCGGCGCTGCCAGTAGCCATAGGTGAGCACGACCGTTGGCGGCGTCCGCGGCTCATCGTCGCGGCGGGAAAACCAGCGCCCCCGGAACGGCGCCACGCCCAGTAACGGCAGCGTGCCGTCCGTGACTCCAATCGCGTCCACCTGCTCCGGTTCGGAAATCCCCGTGATGCTGACCGACCGCTGACTCCACAATCCGATGTCTTCGAAGACGCGAGCCTCTTCGCGATAGATAAGGTACAGCGCCGCGGATGTGGTCAGATTCTTGATGCCGATGCGCGGAGCGGTCTGCCACACGGCAACCAGCGCTTCGGGGTTGCGATACGGCAGCGGCTTCAGCAGGACGCCGTTCACCACGCTGAAGATCGCGGTATTGGCGCCGATTCCAACCGCCAGTGTCAGGAGCGTGACCACCGCAAACATGGGCGAGCGCGCCAATCTGCGGATCACGTGCTTGAGCTGGGTGAGCAGTTCCATGAAGAGCCTATACGCAATGCGCTGCCTGAGAGTTCGCTTTTAAATCGTGCCGGAGCGCCTGAATTGAGATCGATTCGCCGGCGCCGGGCCATGGTGGGAATACGCTTCAGCGCGCCGGGCGATTCGGCGCTCGCACCGCAGTCCCCGCCTTGACGCCATCGACGAGCTTGCTGTCATCGAGGGCGACTGCGCCGTTTACCAGTACATACTTGATTCCATCGGGCGCCTGGACCGGGTTTTCGTACGTACCGCGATCGATGATTGTGTCGGGATTGAAGACGACGATGTCGGCGTCGGCACCAGCTCTTATGCGGCCCTTGTTTTGCATCATCGGGACCCGGCGCTCGAGCCGCTTCGCCGGCCGGATCGTCATTTTGGCGAGGGCGTCGGTCAAGGAGAGCGCCTTTTCTTCCCGTACGTAATGGCCGAGTACGCGTGAATAAGTGCCGAACGATCGCGGGTGGGCGCGACCGTTGACGAGCCACATGCCATCGCTTGCAATCATCGTCAGCGGGCTCGCGATCAGCATCTTGACCGTTTCCATCGAGTAGCTCGGCGGCGAGATGATCGTGCCACCCGTCTGGCGGTAGCGCGCGAAGCTCGCGCGCGTCAGCGTCTCGCCGGTTTCGACCCAGATAAAGTTCTGAAAATGGTCATCGTTGAATGTTTCCCAATTGTTGTATGGGTGCGACTGAATAAGCGTCGAGCCGCGGTTATAGGGGTAACACTCGGTCGTGACGTCAATGCCGTCCTTCTGAGCCTGCGCGATGATTTCGAGATAGCGTCCGGCGCGCTCGCCGCCGCTGCTGTTGAGGTGGACCACGTGCAGCGGCGCTCCGGTTTTCTTCGAGGCTTCGAGCACCTCCTCGATATTGCTGAAGTCGTTGGGGGTAGTGCGCATGTGAACATGGCCGCTCGCGTTGTGCGCTGCCGCCACTTTGAACATCTCGATGAGTTCTTCTTTAGTGGCGCCCGGGCTGTATGCAACGCCGAAACCGACTGCGACGGCGCCCTGATCGAGTCCCTTGGCGATCAGTTGGGCGGTTCTTTGGATCTCTTCCGCGGTAGCCGGCCGCGCCAGCGCTTCGCCCTGACAGGCCGGGATTGCTGCCGGTCATGGCGATCTGCCGGGAATAGGGATGGCTGATGCTCGCGCCATAGTTAACGATCTGGCCGCCGGCCCGCTCGGCGTACCAGGCGTCGATGTTCTCCACGCCGATTTCAAGCTCGAGCGAAGTGGTGATTCCGTCGCGCGCGTGGGCCGCGTAGTTTTCGGGGGCCTGCCCGTGCTGGTGCAGATCGATGAAACCGGGAGCGACCACGTGACCGGCAGCGTCGAGCACTCGCTTGCCCGCGAGGCTTCCCTCGCTGACGGCAGCGATCCTTGTGCCCGTGACGCCGATGCTGCGAACCCCGTCAAGCCCGGATTCAGGATCGATCACACGGCCGTTCTGGATGACCAGGTCATATCGGGTCTGGCAGCCCACAATCAGGGGCGCCGCGAGAAGAAGAATGAGTATCGAGCGTCGCATGGGCCCTAGTATGTCACTTCACGCGAGCTAGCGTCCACCTGTAACCTATCCGCGGCACCGGGAATGCGAGCATTGGCGGGCCTCGTGTCCTTCGCTGCGCAACGAAAGCTGCTTATTGACGGAATGCCGAGGGGACTCTAGAATGGGCTCATTTCATCATGATCAGATTGCGAGCACGTCCGGTAATCGCCGCGCGTTAGTCATGTTCGAACATGCCTGCTTCATCAGCTACAAGCATCCTCCGAGAAACGCTCCTGACGCCCATTTCTATCGGGAGTTCGTCCGCATGCTCAAAAGCCGCCTGGAGTACTATCTGCCGACCGAGATCCGTACGTTCATCGACGAGGATGCAGATATCGGAAGCTCATACCCGACGGAACTTTCGCGAAAGCTGTGCAAAAGTGTCTGCATGGTCGCCGTCTTGACTCCCGAGTATCCCGATAGCAGCTGGTGCGACGCCGAATGGAAAGCCATGGAGCTATGGGAATCGAAGCGTCTCGGGCCGAATAAGAAGGGGCTGATCATTCCGGTCGTGAGTCGAGGAGATGTCAAGCAGTGGGAGGATTACTTCAAAAGAAAGCCCGTCGACCTCCGCGTGGACGTACCGAACTCTCAGCTCTTGAGCGTGAGAAATTCCACGAAGATCCGCAAAATCGCCGAATCGATCGAGAAGTTTGTCAATGATGTCACCGACCCCTGCGAGGACTGCGCCATGTTTCAACTGAATGTTGGCATCGAAAAGATACGGACTCCGCCTTCGTTCACAGTTCCAAGCCCCTTGTTGTCCATGTGATCCTCTGATGACAAGCCCCATCGCCCGTGGCGCGGAACGCGCCATCGGCGAAATCATCACATTCTACTCCTACAAAGGCGGCACGGGCCGGTCGATGGCTTTGGCCAACGTGGCCTATATTCTGGCCACTGATACCGCTCACCGCGGTAGGCGCGTCCTGATGATTGATTGGGACCTGGAGGCGCCCGGTCTGCACCGTTACTTTTTCAAAGATTTCCGGGAGAGCTTCGGCGATCCTGGCAACTCCAGCTACGCCGCGGCTCTCAAAGAGAAATCCGGCCTGATGGACTTTCTGGTCCAGACGGAGGCGCTCTACCGCAGCCGTTTCCCTTCCAAAGAGCTGCCCGAGAGCAACGCTGAATCGCCGGAAGCCGTCGCGTTTTTCCAGGAGGTGCTGCGCGAGACGAAGTTCACCGAGCTCCCCCTGCGAGTCGATGGAATACCTAACCTCAAAGTGGAATCATCGTATCTACCCGACCAATTCCTCGCCTTAGCGGATGCCTGGATCCAGGCGGGCCGGCCCGATCGAGCCTTGAAAGTAGCATCAGCATTTGGAGAGTTTCACGCCGCGGCAGCGGCGGCACTCGCTCGCGCAGGAAAGCCGGACGAAGCTCTCCAGCGAATGACCGAAATCGAAGACGCCCATCGCTCCGAGCCTTTGGAAGCAATCGCGGTCGCTTACTCCAACGCCGGAGACTTGAAGCGGGCCGTTGAAACGGCTGCCCGTCAAACCAACGACTCGAGCAAACTGCAAACATACGCAGGCATTCTGGCTGCCTGGAAGGCTCGGAATGACAAGCGCTGGGCGGATTTCGATACCGGCGCCCGGTTCAAAGACGCCTGGACCGAGCTGTGGTGGCGCGGCTGGGGTACTCCGCCCCGGATGCCCGGCGGGACGAGAAGCAGCGTATGGTAGCGATTCAAAGCTTGCTACCGACTTGGTTTGGCGAAGCTTGCTTGGCCTTGCCCGGACTCCGGTCAGCGAGACGAGGCCCGCTCCTCGGCGAGTTGCTTTAAATACCGGCTTTCTGCGTCACTGACGGCGCGCTGGTAGCCCTGGGGGTCGATGAAGGGATTCGGCGAAGCGTTCGCCTTCAGACGCTGCACTTTTTCCGCCATGCCGTATATCGCTGGGTGTTGCGCGAGAAAAACATCGGCTTTCAGCTCTTTCAAGACCCGAAACGTCCGCGCGTAGTCTTCGATGATGCTCGGATGACGGGTGTTCCCAACAAGTTTCACTCCCTCATTGATGCTGATGCCACCGACGAACACCACCAGGTAGGACTTTCCACCGTCCTGCACCGTCATCGTCCAGGTCGTGCACCCCTTTGTGTGACCGGGCGTCAGGTGTGCCCGCATCGTGACGTTCCCGAGGGTCACCGTCTCCCCATCCTTCAACACCCGATCCACCTTGACCGGCTTCCACCCTCGGGCCGCTATGGCGGAACTGTCGACGCCGCTGGCGATGGCGGCGGCATCTTCACCGACCGCCATCACCTGTGCGCCGGTGAGCGCTTGCATTGCGGCATGGCCCTCCACGTGATCCCAATGGGCGTGGCTGGACAGGATGATCTTGATGTCCTGCATCCGGAATCCCAGCTTCTCGACATTGGCGCGAATCATCGGCAGCATCTGGGTGGTCCCGGTATCGAGCAGGATCAAACCCGCGGGCGTGGCAATGACGTGCGAGGAGACATCCGTCGCGCCCACGTAATAGATGTTGCCGATGACGCGGTACGCCTCGAAAATCTGACTTCCGAGGGCGGGAGCCTTCTGTTGAGCCAGAGGGCGCCGCCGCGCCAAGCGCAAGCACCGGCACGAGTGCGAGTGTGGCCTTCATCGATATTCCTCCGTTGTGGTGGCGGACGCGTTCGGGTCGGCGGGTCCAAGGACGGCTTCGCATTGGTTTATGGTTCCAGTCCCACGCGGCGCGACAGCCGTAAAAAGCGTGGGTCTCGCCGGAGCGGGTCGAAGAAAGGGTCGGTCTTCAGGTACATCATCCCCGCCGACCGGTCTTCAAACTCTTTTTCCAGGAACCGAAATGCCAAGTCGATTTCTCCCAGCCCGACGTGAAGGGAGGTCAGGTGATTGGCTGGGGCCTCTCCACGGGCCACCTGTTCCTGGACCGTTCTCAGGATCTTCAGCGCTTCTCTCCGCTGGCCTGTCCGCGCCATGCCGTAGCCCAACCAGACGAGGCCCGCACCATGATCGAGCCCTTTGTGGAATGCTTCCATCGCCTCTTTGTATCTCCCAGCTTCCAGGTACGCCAGGCCGAGGAACGGATGGACCCTCCCGAAATCAGGTTCCATTCTCAGACTTGACTCAAACTGGGTAATCGCCTTGTCAAACTCCCTCAAGTAATAGAGGACGGCCCCCAGGGTGGCAGTGGAAGCTACCGAAGCGGGCTCGAACTCCACGGCAAGTTCGGCCTGGGCTAAGGCCTCCTCGCGACGGCCCATGGCCGCCAGAGCATGACTATACCAGCGGCGCGCCGTTGCGTAGCCGGGGTTCAGATCAATCGCTCTCCGAAACTCCCGCTCCGCTTCCAGGCGATTCCAGTCGTAAAAGAAAAGAATGGTAGCCAGTGTGGCATGCGCTTCGGCCAACCCATCATCCAGCTTCAATGCCTCCAGAGTCCAATGCCGGGCTTGTCGGATGCGCTCATGGCGAGGCCAGGGTCCACAGCCCTGATGGATGTAACAGTCGGCCAGTCCCGTATAGGCCACGGCGTAGTTTGGATCCTCGCTGATGGCTTGCTCGAAGAGCGTCCGTGCTTTTTCGCAGCTCTCCTTGGTTGACTTGTACCAGAAGAACCTGCCTTGGTGGTAAAGATGAAACGCTTCCAGGTCTCGGATGGAGCTTCGATTCCGCTGGCGGAGAGCTTCGCCCGCGAGACGCAGCTCCAGGCTCTCGGCGATACGTTTTGACAGCGAATCCTGGAGCTCGAGAACGTGGGCAAGCGTTTCATCAAACTGGCCAGCCCACAAGGGAGACCCCGTGTGGACATTGAGCAGCCGCACGGTGACCCGGATTCGGTCCTGCACTCTTTGGATAGAGCCATCCAGGACGGCGTCGGCACTTAGCTCCCGGCCGGCCAGGATGGGATCCCGATTTTCAGTGGCATACTTCCGAATGGCGCTGGTGGGACGAACCACAATCTGCCGGAACCGGCTGAATTTAGTGATCAAGTCGTCAGCCAGCCCCAGGCCGAGATACTCTTCATCGTCTTTCGGCGAAAGCGACTGAAAAGGGAGTACTGCCAAAGTACGAAAACTGGTGCCCGCCCTGGCTTCCTTTTGTCTGGTAAGTTGCCACCAATAACCGCTTGCAGCCCAAACTGCCAGAGCCAACAATCCTGCCGCAAACCACCGACCCGCATGGCTTGAAACGAACCCTGGAAGTCTCCGCTTTTGTCTTAGCGAGCTGGCGGCCTGAACCCCTTGGAAAAGACTATCCTCTACCCCCTCGTCCGGTGTCACGCTAGAGTGGACCGCTTCTGCGGTGGAGGTCGCGGTCTGCATGAGGCGCTCTCCCGGGCCTGAACCTGGCACTATCCGAACCTCACCCACAAAACGGTAGCCGCGCTTTGGGATGGTCTCAATAAACCGACGCTCCTTCGAACTCTCGCCCATTACCTTCCTCAGGGTGGAGATGTTCAGCGCAAGGTTCCCCTCCTCCACGAAAGTCTCGGGCCAAACTCGCTTGATGATGTCTTGTTTCGGGACGACCTGACTGCTGTTTTCCACCAGCATCAGCAACGTGTCAAAGACTTTCGGCGCCAGGGGCACGATTGCTCCATTCCTGCGCAGCACCTGCTCAGCCGGATCGATGCGAAATGGACCGAACTCGTACAAGATCTTTCCTGTCTTATTCATAACGCTACTAAGGATTTCCTAACAAATTCCTGAGAGTTTTCTCAAGACTTCGACACCTATTCGCAGCTTATTGTTTGGCTCGACTTTTAGAGGGGGAAAAATCGATCTATCCTAGCCCGACAACCTCGCTCGAAGCAATATTGAGAAAATACCGTCCTGGCACCCAGTTCCGTTGGGAGGGCTTGGGCCAGGAGTCCATATCCCTTAGACCCTGGCCACTGGAATCCAAGTTGCTGACCTCGGGAAAAACTCAGATTCACTCAAGGAGACCGAACCAGACAATCAAGAAAGGAGAACTGCAATGACAAAACTACGAAGGCTTGCAAGCCTGATCGTGTTTGCGTGTCTGATCTGGGCACGTCCCGTGCGCGCCGACGCCGTGGTCGATTGGAATGACATCGCCTTGCAAGCGATCACGACGGCCATCAACGCCGGACGTCCGGGCCTGGTCACCGGACTCGACTTAGCCATGGTCCACGCCGCCGTGTACGACGCCGTCCAGGCCATCGACAGGCGGTTCGAGCCGTATCACGTGGAGATCCCGAGAGCCTCCGGCTCTCCGGCGGCGGCGGCCGCCAAGGCCGCGCACGATGTGCTTGTAAATCGCTTCCCTGCGCAAGCCGCGTCCCTCGCCACGACCTACCACAGCTACCTGGCCAACAATCGCCTGGGGGAGGACGACCCCGGGGTGGCAGTCGGCCAGAAGGCCGCTGCCGGTATCATCGCCCTGCGGGCCAATGACGGGAGCTTCCCGCCCGCCCCGCCGCCCTTCATCGGCGGCACCGACCCCGGCGTCTGGCGCCCGACACATCCTCCTCCAGGGCCGCCTCCGCAGCTTGCGCCCATGGCGGTGCCGTGGCTGGCCAACGTCAGACCCTTCACCCTCACCGGCCCCACACAGTTCCGCGCCCAGCCGCCGCCGGCTTTGACCAGCGCCCGCTACACCGAGGACTATAACGAGGTCAAGGCGCTTGGGCGGCTTCGTCAACAGCGCCCGCACCCGGAGCAGACCGACCTCGCCTATTTCTGGGCCGATAACTACCTTGCTCTCTGGAATCGAGCCCTCCGGGCCCTCGCCAATGCGCATGTCCACAGCATTGGCGACAGTGCCCGGCTCTTTGCCTTGGCCAACCTGGCAATGCGCGATGCCGCAATCACGGCTTGGGACACCAAGAGGCATTACGTATTCTGGCGCCCCTCACGGCCATTCAGGAGGGGGATAACGACGGCAACCCGCGCACAGCCGGCGATCCGACCTGGCAGCCGCTGATCAACACGCCGAACTATCCTGACTACACCTCGGGCGCCAACAGTGTTACCGGCGCCATGACCCGTATGCTCGAGCTCTTCTTCGGGACGGACAGAATGACCTTTTCAGTGACGAGCCTCAACCCGCTGGCCGTACAGAAGACACGCACGTATCGCCGCTTCTCGGACGCGGCCGAGGATGTGGTCGTCGCCCGCATCTACCAGGGCATCCACTTCCGCTTCGCGGACACTGGGGCGCGGAGGCAGGGCAGGCGCGTGGCCGAGTGGGCCTTCAAGCACTTTCTGCTGCCTCTCGATGATGACGATGATGATGATGATGACGACGATGATGACGACGATCGTAAGAAGTGAAGGAGGCGGTTGCGTGAATGGATTTCCCATGCGCGCCAGTCACAAGCGCGACTCGGCACGATACAAGGGTTTCGAGGATGACATCGACACTTCCAGTCACCACGGTTCACATTTCCGATGGGGCCCGAGCCCCGACAAGGAGGATCGCCATGACTCATAGCACCCGCATCACATGCGCAGCAGTCGGATTCACCCTCATCACATTGATAGCGGCGGATCCCGGTGCGACCGCGACGTTCTCCCCATGGTCCACACCGGTGAATCTCGGCGCGACCATCAACTCCTCATCGGGAGAGATCGGCCCTGCCATATCCAAAGATGGCTTGAGCCTCTACTTCAACTCGGATCGACCTGGCGGGTTTGGCGGCCAGGACCTCTGGGTGTCGCAGCGCGCCAGCGTCGACGCGCCGTGGGGCACTCCACGGAATCTCGGGCCGGTCGTGAACAGTGGCGCGCTCGATGCCGTCCCTTCCTTGTCACGTGACGAACATTGGCTGTTCTTCAACAGCAATCGTGAAGGTGGGTTCGGTCAACTGGACCTCTGGGTTTCGTACCGCGCCCACAAGCACGACGACTTCGCATCGGGAGGCTCCCGTCAACCTCGGCCCAGGCGTGAACTCCGAGTCCATCGACGCAGGCGCCGGCTTTTTCGAGAACGATGAGGGTGGCCGCCCACTGCTGTTCTTCGTCAGCACCCGGCCCGGGGGACTCGGAAATTTCGATATTTACGTCGTTGCCGCGACGGCACCTGGCTCGCTTGGCCCCGCCACTTTGGTTCCGGAACTGAGTAGCGAAGCGAACGATCGACGGCCATCGGTCCGGTTCGACGGTCTCGAGGTGTTTTTTGATTCGGACCGTGTCGGCTCCCTTGGCTCGGACCTCTGGGTGTCGACCCGCGAGACTCCGGCACAGGCCTGGTCCACTCCCACCACTCTGGGCCTGACGGTGAACAGCACGGCCGAGGATTTGATGCCGAACATCGCTGCGGATCGCGAGTCTCTGTTTTTCACGTCGAATCGCGAGGGAGGGTCCGGCGGCTTTGACCTCTACGTCACCACGCGGACGAAGGCACGCAAGAAGTGATCGAGTCCGCGGCGCTTTTCCGCTTTTTTGGCAATGATTCTTGGTGTTTCTTCGTGTCTTTGGGGCTTAGTGGTATTTTTTCGCGACGCGTCTTTTCTGCTACACGGCTTTGATCAGCATCAGCGTGATGTCGTCGTGTTGCGGCGCGCCGTCGACAAAACGGTCTATGCGCTCGAACACTTCCGCGACCATCTCCGCAGCGGGCCGGTGGGCGAGTTCCTTCGGCGCCGCAATAAATCTCTCATCCCCGAATTGCACTTCGCTGGGGTTCTGCGCCTCCACGATGCCGTCTGAATGCAATGCCAGGAGATCGCCCGCGCGCAGCTCGACTTCCGCTCCCTGGAAGGGGATTCGGGGAATCAGCCCGAGAGGCGGGCCGGTGGATTTTAACGATGCCTGCGGTCGAATCGAAAACCCGAATCGAGCCACCGGGTTGACCCTAGGATAAAGCCAGAAGAAAGCGCACCAGGCGAGCAGGCCGAAAAGCGCAAGTCTTGAATACCGCCTCATGCCACTTCTTCCCTGGTCAGCTCCGCTTGCTTTCCGACGCGCAAGACAATGGTCGAAAGATCGTCAGCGACTCCGTTACGCCTGGCCCGCTTGATCTTCGTTCGGAGCGCCTCCATCAATGCCCTGGTGGATCTCAACCGCGGAGGCTTCCCGGCGTGAAGAAGAACGACTCCCCGCAGAGAAGGGCGTTTCATTTTCATCCAGGCGAAAACTAAGTTGTTGGAGAACGCCGGGTAACCCTCTCCAAATCAGGTAGCGTCATTCTGCAGGAGGCAGCTTCGCCGCCCCGCGGTTAAACGACAGGGTCCATCGCGAGGTAACTGAGAGTCCGTTTCCACGAGGCCGCATCATGCGTCAGCCTCTGCTCTGCACAACCTCGGGCAGCACCACCTTTCGCCCCTGTTGCCATTGCACGAGCAGAATCCGGTGTCCAATCTGACATCCAGTTACGGGATCGATGCGAAATCTTCCGTAGAACGTGTTGAAATCGAGCTCGGAGGCAGCCGCGCGCAATTGCTCGTCCTCTACCGCTGTCGCCCGATGCATTCAGCAAGAACCAGGCCCAGGCGAACCCCCCTGCAGCCATGTACTCCGGTCGATCCCAAATCGCTCCTCGAACCTCCGGACACACCAGTCTTAATCCGGCCCCCGAGTGTCTTCGAAGTGGACTTCCGGCTCCCACTGGCTGGGGCCAATGACTCCCTCAGCGCATTCATCAATCTCCTGGTAAAAGGCCTGCACCCCGGCCGCCACTGCCACCACGCTCCGTATCGTGTCGGGCCACATGCCTCGGTCGCATAAGTGCGATCTCATCTTGAAAGCTTCCCGGCCAGGATCAGATACGTCCGCGGCGATGGAGATCAGCTGAACGACGGGATAGGCGCCTTAAACCCCACTGGGCAGCGGAAGGACCTTCGAGGCGTCCGGTCGCTTTCAATCAGTCCTCGCACCACGTGTGAGGCAAAGTCCCTCGGCCGACTGCAAGATACAGATCCGCTGCAGCCCCGGCAGGTTCACCGCCAGATGCCGTGAAAAGCGCGGAGGTACTGGCTTGCAGGACTTCCAGTTCCGATCAGCCACTTATAACTCCGGTTGAAGATTTCATCAGAGCAGCCACCGTGGTTCCATAGGACCTTCTGGTATTGCTCCGCGACCTCCGCCACTACCATTGTCAAATTGCTGGCATAAGGCCCCAGGAGTATGTCGACGCGGTCGTGCCGGAGTAATTTGAGGGCGTTCTGCCGGGCGCAGCTCGAGCGGCTCTGATCATCGTAATAGATCAGGCGGACCTGCCCTCGATGCAGAGGCGGACCGTGATTCCACCGCGAGTTAATGAAGGATTGCCAGAGCTGAATTCCATTGAAGGCCTGTCGTCCCTGGAACGAAAAGCGGCCTGTCAGCGAGATGGAAAGCCCGACCTTGATTTCCAAGGAAAATCCTGTAGGGACGTTTACAGCGGTTGGTGTCTTCTGACCATCGGCGCTGATACGACGAGGCAACGGCGGGTAAGGCGGCTCGCTCGCTATCTCTGCTCCCCGAAACGTGTTTGCTTTTACTGCGGGATGAAGCGTTCCAGCAATCTCGTGCCCCCCGCGCCTGGTAGTCCGCCGTCCGCCGGCATGCGAGACGGGTTCACACGACCCGGCGCTCCGCAGCAAACGTCATTTAGCGCCGCTCGATGTCGTCCCCCCGCGCACGGTCGGGTACTTGATGCCAAGCTGCTCGAGGTAGGTGCGGTACCGGCGTGGGATCGTAGTAGTACTTTTTCATCTCGGGTCGATAGCGCTCCATGATCCCCTTGTTCAGCCAGATGGCCGGTTTGTCATCGCTGGCGGAGCAGCGGGTGGTACTTGCGCTCCTTGGTCTGCACGTTCCGGAAGTAGTCCCAGGCTTGCTGAACCAGCTCGGGGCGCATCAGCAGGTCGAGCACCGTCATGGCCTGCACCTTGGCGCCCGCGGTCGCGCCCTTGTGGGCAATGGGAGTGGCCATGGCGATAGCGTTGGCCCAGTTGTGCCCGGGGCCGGCCGCGAAGTTCGAGGGAAAGGAGAGCGACACGGTCGGCACGTTCCAGGAGATATCGCCGATATCGTCCGAGCCGCCGCCGCGCTTCTCGTCGTCCGGCGTGCTTTCGCGGCCGCGCAGCGGCTGGATCTCCATGGCGAGGCCGTTCTCGGCCACCTTCAGTTCGCGCTGCGTCGACCTGGCCAGCTGCTGATCTTCCTCGGTCCACTTGGGCAGCCCGACCGTCTTGATGTTGGCGTACATCGTCTCGGCGAGCGTCTTGTTCATATGCGACGGCCAGGCCGACCCCAGGGTGCGCGACGTGACCGTCGTGCCCGTCATCATCGTGGCGGCCTTCGCCATCGTGTCGCCGATCTCCCAGAGGTTCTTGATCCCTTCGTAGGTCGGTCTCGCGGAAGAAGTACCACACCACCGCGCGGCGCGGCACGACATTGGGCTGATCGCCGCCGTCGGTGATTACGTAGTGCGAGCGCTGCTGCAGGCGCAGGTGCTCCCGCCGGTAGTTCCAGGCGATGTTCATCAGTTCCACGGCATCCAGCGCGCTGCGGCCGCGCCAGGGCGCGCCGGCGCTATGGGCGCGTTTCGCCCAGGAAGGAGTATTCGATCGAGACCAGGCCGTTGCCCCCGCCGTCGCCCCAGCCACGTCCCCAGGTTGCTCCCGACATGGGTGTACAGCACCACGTCCACGTCCTTGAAGTAGCCGTCACGCACGTAGTACGCCTTGCGTGGCCAGCTGCTCTTCCGCGACGCCAGGCCAGAGCCGGATGGTACCCGGCAGCTTCTCGCGCTCGATGATTTTCTTGAGCGCGAGAGCGGCGGTGACGTTGACGGGGTTACCCGAGTTATGCCCCTCCCCGTGCCCCGGCGCTCCTTCGATGATCGGGTCACGATAGGCGACGCCGGGCTTCTGCGATGCTTGCGGGATGCAGTCGATGTCGGAGCCGAGAGCGATGACCGGCTTGCCCGTTCCCCAGCTCGCCATCCATGCCGTCGGGATCCCGGCAATTCCCCGCTCGATCTTGAAGCCGTTCTTCTCCAGGATGCCCGTGAGGTAGGCGGAGGTCTCGACCTCCTGGAAGCCGAGTTCGCCGAAGCTGAAGACCGTGTCGACCATCTGCTGCGTGAGCTCCCGCATCCGGTCGACCTCGGCGGCGGCCTCCTGCTTGAGAGCTTCCAGGCGCGGATTCGGCGGCGCCTGGGGTTCCGCCGGCTTCGGCTCCTGCGGCGCGCCGACCAGCGCGACCGCGAGCAGGCTCAGCGGTAGAATCGTTCCAAAGAAACGTGGGAGCATATTGGGAACCTCTGAGAGTGGGTTGAACCCCTCGGAAGAGAATGCACGCAGGGCGCTGGGTCTTCTATCCCAACCCGTGCGCGTAGAGCCAGGGGGACTGGGCCACGGCTGTCACGCGTCAGGCCTCCAGCCGCGATTCACATGGTCTTGATCGTTCCTTCAACGTTCGAGGTCATGATCGCTCCGGGACAGTCAAATGGCAAGTCCTTGCACACACGCCACCGCGATTTGTGTTGACATCCAAATTGACGCAGCCTCATTGTCCCGGACGAGGCGGGATCTCCGGCGTCTATTTCGCGGGCACGGCCTCGAGGAGATAAAGCGACATTCGCAACCCGCTACAAGACAAGTTCCCTTGGTATTTCACGGCGCGCGGTAGTGGTCTGTCGATCCGAAGTTTGAGCTGTCATGACCAACGCGGTTAATCATTCGCGGCAGGTTGCTGCCGGGCCATGGTATCGGCAGGTCAGCAAAGAGCAGTGGAAGGCATTCAACGCCGCATTCTGGGGATGGGTTCTCGACGGGTTCGACTTCACCCTCCTCATGTTCGTCCTGATCGACATCCAGGAGAGCTTCACCGTCGATAGCGCGCTGGCGGGCGCTCTGGGCACGGTCACGATGATGACGCGGCTGGTCGGGGGCGTGGCCGCCGGCACGGCCGCGGACCGATGGGGACGAAAGGGACCGCTCATGGTGTCGATTCTCTGGTTCTCGATCTTTTCGCTGCTGAGCGGTTTTTCCACTTCGTACGCCATGCTGTTTGCGTTCCGCGCGCTCTTCGGCATCGGCATGGGAGGAGAATACGCCGCGGGCGTGCCCCTGGCCATGGAGCACTGGCCCACGCACCTGCGCGGCATCGCGTCCGGAATCTTGCAGGGTGGGTTTTTCGTGGGGGTACATTCTCTCGGCGCTCGCTTTCCGGTATCTCTATCCAATCTTCAACACGCAGCCCGGGCTGGGCTGGCGCGCCCTGTTCTGGATCGGCGCGCTGCCGGCGCTTCTCGTGCTTTGGATCCGCAGTGGCGTGTCCGAGAGCCCGGTATGGCTCGAGCGCCGGCGGCTTCTGAGTCAAACCAGAAATGTCGAACCTATCTCGCTGCTGCGGGTGTTTCACCGAGACCTGCTCGGGACCACGATTCAGACGTCACTCCTTATCAGCGCATTCATGCTGTCGGTTTATTCGGTTTCGTTCTGGTATCCCACGTATCTCCGGCAATCCCGGCCTGGAGCCGTTCTGGTACATCGTCGCCCTGAATCTGGGGAACGCTCTGGGCGCGACCGCGTGGGGAAGGATGTCGGAAACCAGGCTGGGCCGCCGAGGCTCGGTGACAGCAGCCGGTTTGCTGGCCGTCGTCATGATCCCGGCCTATATGTTCGCCGCCAACTCTGCGCTGCGGCTGGCCGGCGCGTTGCTCATGGGATTCACCGGGCCCGGCATGGGAGGCGCGATCCCGACCTACTTGAGCGAGCGGTTTCCGACGGCGGTCCGAGGCGTCGGCCCGGGCTTTGCCTATCACGCGGGAGCGGGGATCGGGTCAATTAAAACTCGCTTAAAAACGACCAAGTGGAGGAGACACAAGACACAAAAGAAAGCCGGCATCAAGGACGTTTGATTGCCGGCTTTCTTTGTGCCTTTCTGTCTTTGTATTTCCTCGCGATCGCTGGTACGGAGTCCCTACTACCGTAAAGGAATTCGCGCCGAACTGCCTATGCCATAAGCGAACTCAGCGAAGTCCAGTCCCGGCACAAGAAATTGATGATGGAAAACGTAGCGGACGCCCACTGTCATTAGATCCGCCGCGGCTGCGGATTTGAGCAGTGAGAGTGGCAATGTGAAGCTCTTCTCTTCGACTTTTTGCACACATGTGAGGTGGCTCACCTCCTCCGGCCAATCCTCGGTCTGACGAGTCAAATATGCCGATATCACGACATAGCCGCCCGCCGGATCACCTCCGCTCCACGTAATCGGGATACCGTTCTCTATCGACGCTGCGTTAAAACTTTTCCGATTGGTCCATTCAAAGGATGCATCCCGCAATGTAAACGTGGTTTGGAACGGTCCGATGCGGGAGGTTCCTTCACCGTTATCCAACAGGTATTCGCCCGCCTCGAGGCGATCCGGTACATCGACGCCAGCATAGCCGACGCTGCCCGCCTGATCGGTGGCTCTGCGCACGATCTGGGTGAGCCCGTGCGGCCCGCGCAGGTTCAGTGACACGCCAGCATCGAAAGGCCGACTGCCGGGACTGCCGCGGATCGATTCAGTGAAAGGTCCGATCGTCCCCGCTTGACCGTAGCACGTACCGAGGGGCGGAAGCGTTGCCGTTGCAGGCACGCCATACCAAAAGCTGGCGAAGAACCAGGGTTGTCCCGGGTCGGTAGCTCCGTACTCAAGTTCTGTGGCGGTAGGAACACGTTCTGGATCGCGGGCGTTTCCGCGGATATTGCCGAAATCCAGAGTGCCTGCAGATTCGAGTTTGTCCAGCAGATTTGCCGGCAGGCCATACGGGTCGGAACACGGTCCATCCCCGGGGGCGCCTATCGCCAGGACCGGCGAGTTACTTTCCGATTCGTCGTCCAGCAGCCTCACCTTGACCGGCACATGGCATCCTTCAATCCCGGGCCGTACCGCAAAGACGACCTGGTCAACACCGGCGCCGCAGCACTCTGACGGTCCGGCATAAACCACCGGCGCGCGTTTGTCGCCTAAGAGAACCTCCGCCGAACCCACTTCGCGATGGGCTCCCAAGCCGGTACCCCAGAGCACGACTAATTGACCGGGCCTGGCCGGTTGGGTGTAGCGGTTCGTCTGCCACTCGCCTGCGGCAGTGAGGTTATGCGCAAGCGCTGTCACGTAGTTTCGTCCATATAACCTGAATTCCCGGCGAACCACACGAATTTCCCGTGGGTAGCTTTCACGCCCATCGTGCCGAAGCACGACAACCCCGGATCCTTCGGGTGTCTCGACGGGAAGCACGGCGCGAACCCAACTGCCGGTACCAGAGACTACAGGCATTTCGACCACTGTGTCTCCTACACTAACCCGAACGGAAGTTTCCTTCGTGGGCCACAGATTTGAGCCGGCTATCAAAAATACAGAGCCTTGGGCAATGCGCGGCGGGAAAACGCCGGTGCGATCCGCGTCGTTGAATATCCCGGTTACCATCTGAGCGGAAAGCTCTGGGACACTCGTCACGCTGAGTGTCGTCACCACCAACAGAATTGCAAATGCGGGTATGACAAAATGAGTGGACCGTGTCGTTGTGCTGGTTTCTTTCATGATCTCTGCCCCTTCATATGAACCCCGCTCGACGAATCAGCGACCCTGATTTATCGCGAAGTAGCCAAGTTGGCTGCGAGCGAACAGATTTTGTATGCCGCGCGGCGGCAGCACCTCGACAAGGACTCTTCGGTACGCTCCATCTGTCGCGATGTTAGTCGGCGTGAAACCAATCTGATACGTGTTGCGCAGTCCTACTCCGATTTTCGTGAGTACATCGAGCACTTCCGTCGCACCAGGCCCCGAAAAGTGAATGCCGCCGGTTTGTTTGGTAATCGCGTCCAGCCACGACAGGCCGGACACTTCGCCCGCGACGCTGTCCGTTGCGGCGTCGCGCGGAGTCATGCTGAGCGCATAAATCTGAGCGCCGGCTTTGTTGGCAATGCCGGTGATCTGGTCCTGGATGTTTAGGGCGGCCCGATCGTTTACATCCGAGACGATGACGACCGCTCTGCGCGAATTTTTCGCCGACTTCATCAGTTCAACCGCTGTCAGGATCTCTCCTGGCAATGGGGGAACACTTTTTGCAGAGTCCAACCGCTTCAGTACTTCATCCAGAGCTCCATCGCTCTGATCGACGCGCACCGATTCCGGCCCCGCGTTGGAACCGTAGATAACCCAGAATTCGTCGTCAACGGTTGACATCCTCTGGAATTGCGCGATGGTCTCGCCCAACACGCCGCTGCCGAGGTTGCCGTTTCGGATCGCGTAAACAAGCGCAAGAGAGAGCGCTCCATTGCTCGAGAATTCTGCGATGTTCTGCTCCACATCGTCTTCAAAGAGCTTGAAGTGTTCCTTCTCGAGTCCGGACACATAGCGGCCAAGCCGTTCAGTAACGACAACCGTCAATCGCAGCACCGCCCGGGGATTGGGCGTGGTTACGGCGGCCGTACCCGGACCAGAAGGCTTGGGAGCTTGCTGGGCAATGGAAGTCTGAGCGAAGACCAGCGAAGCCGTGGACTGGACGGGATCAGAAGTCCGTTGAATTTGCCGGGCAACCGGAGTCTGAGCTAGGACTGCGGGCGCGATAGACTGCGATGCGATGGGGCTTGTTACCGCCTCCGGCGGTGACTGAAGCACGGCCCGGGTTCGTGTTGAGAAAAGTACAGGGCCTGGCGCTACCGCCGCCATCCAAACCATTGCGAAGAGAATTACAACTGCACCGGTCAGCCGCGGCCTGAGCACGTGCGTGGTTGTTTTGCGACCGTCATCCAAAAGCATTTCGATGCGTGTTTCGAGTTGGGATGCTCGTTCGGTCGTGGGCGCCGCCAGCCGTGACGGCAGCACGCCGCCGCTCAGTTCCATGACCTGGGTCAAGCAGGCGGCGTAGGACCTGGGATTACCAGTGGCCTGAATGACGCAATCGTCGCATGCAATCTCGCGCTCGAGTTCGATACGTCTCGCAATCCAGCGAACAAAGGGATGAAAGACGAACACCGCTTCGATGACGCGCTGCACCAGAAGCATGTAATCATCGCGGCGGCTGAAATGCGCAGCCTCGTGCAGCCCGATTTGAATCAAATCGTTTTCATCCAGCTGATCCATCATGCGCTCCGGAATGAGAATCACAGGATCGTACGGGCCGGCTGCCATCGGAACTGCGATCTCGGAGGATACTCTTACGCGAACCT
Organism: uncultured Acidobacteriota bacterium; assembly: GCA_963827655.1. Lineage (GTDB taxonomy): Bacteria > Acidobacteriota > UBA6911 > UBA6911 > UBA6911 > CAWHCF01. The sequence goes on along the minus strand of CAWHCF010000010.1, from coordinate 271,380 downwards.
GTCTCTGTCCCGCCCGGCGTCGCGTGAGCCATTCCTCGAGGCGCGTTTTATGCGTCGACGCACTTTCGGCGCGCCTCTTCCGCCGTTCGAGCAGAACATAGCTGACCGTGAGACGAAGCAATAGGAGGGCGCTCGTCGCTGCCCATGACATAAGAACCCACACGGCCCAGCGTCCCGAAGTGACCTGAACGGGAAACAAACTGTCCGATGAACGCGATTGAATTGCGCCGGGAGTCAAACTGCGTGCGATGACAGTTTCGGTCTGGGTCACGGCGATCCCGATCGAGCCGGCGGTTCCTACGCCGGGACCCGCCAGGACCGGCGGCAGAGCCGGCCGCGCGACAAATTGAAAAACAGTGACCGGCAGGTAAGCCAGCGGCAACATGACGACAGCGGAGAGCGTTATCCACCACACGACGTATCGTGTCGCCGCATTCCAACCGCGCCGGGACGCGAAAAACAGTAATAACCAGACAGCCGCAGTCAGCGGCGCACTAACGAGGAGACCATTCACGAGCCCCGACAAAGCCCAATTCATGACTTCTTCTCCTCGATTCGCTTGCGCAAACGATTGAGCTGATCCGCGCTGATCTTGTTTCGCTCAATCATGTTCAGCACCAGCAATTCCGGCGAGTCCTCAAAAAAGCGCCGCAACAGGTGTTTGATCGCGTTTTCCTGCGCTTTCTCTCTCGCCACAACGGGCCGGTATACAAATGCTCTGCCATCCTTCGTGTGACGCAGGTAACCCTTGTTTTCGAGGATCCGGAGCGTCGTCAGCACAGTGGAGTACGCCAGCGGCGTATCCTTCGCTACCGCCTCCACAACTTCGGAAACAGTCGAGGCGCCTTTCTCCCAAATCACGTCCATCAGCTTCAACTCAGCGTCAGTGAGGTGAGGAGACTTTTTTCTAGCCATGTCGACCTCGAGAGATTAAAGAATTAATAGATAGAGGTATGACAGGTGAAAGGGATTACTGTCAATTAAAAAATTAAAAAGAATAGGAAATTGCTTTTCGGTGCCGGTGGGAGAATAGCATGAGTTGGGCGAGATGGTCTGCTGAAATATCTCGGCGGCTGGGTGAGAGGCCTGTTCGGGAGGCGATTGGAGCGGAACGAGGGCGGAGGAGCGAGCTTGGGTCTTGAGGGTAACTCCTCCGTCCCCATTCGAGTGCTCAACAAGGCACACCTTTCCCTCGGTGGCGCCGGCCAAGTCATGCGGTGCTCAGCAACCGGAGGCCCGGGAGCGCCATCCGGCACCGTGGAACGGCGGGAGGGGATCGCCTCAGGCGGGGAGATCGACGTCATAGTGTAGAGTTCTCGGAGGCGGAGTGGGGGGCGGGCGCTCGGGTTGATGCCAGAGCTTGAGGTGGCGAAGAATTCTTTCGATCACGGCAGGATTATCGATCAGGCTGATGATCTTCATGGGGCGCCCGCAGCGAGGGCAGGTCAAAGGGTCGGCCTCATGTACCTTCTTAATCAAGCGGGCCCAGGAACTCCTCATTTCGTGCACAGCATCATCCTCCGCAGAGCGCGAGGTCATCGGCTGCGGCGGGGCTGTCGTTTGCCGGGCGCGGGCGCGGCGGACGTTGGAAAACGCGCCGTAATACCTGATGAGTTGTTGGCCAGCATCGGGTATATGAGTGCATAGGCCGGCCAGGAAGTCGAGCGCCGAGCAGGAAGCGGCGGCAGGAGCCTCGGGGCCGGCGCTGTGATCGTGTTTTTTCGATCGTAGGCGACCTGACGGGTTTGGGGGTCATAGTGCAAACGCTCCAGCGCCATGGGTGGATGGCAGATGTAGCTGGCCAGGCGTTGTCGCGACTGATGGTCGTCCGGGGAGACGGGATCGCCCTGAAATACAGAGAAGCCAGGGTGACGCCAGGAGAGAAGAATCTCGACCAAGTGGGGGCTGATTTTTTCCCTTGCCAGCAGCAGCTTCAGGAGCTTATGACGAAACAGAAGCATGATCCGGACCGGATCGGGGCGTGGGATGGGGATAAAGGAGCCGTCGGGCAGCAGGAGCCCGTCGGCCACCAGGCAATGAAGATGAGGATGAAACCGGGTGGGATCATCACCGTAAGTTTGCAGAGAAGCGATCATGCCTGGGCGCGCCTGGCGGTCAGCGGCGCCATCCTGGAAAAGCTCCTTGAGCGCAAGGTAAAAGCACCGGCTCAGGGCCCCCAGGAGCTTGCGATCGTACTTGAAACAGAGGCGCAGCATCTTGGGGATGGTGACGACATACTGACGGATGGGGACTGGGCCCAGCACGTTCTGCTCGAGGTGCTCGGCAAAAGAGCAGGGCACGTTTTTGGTGGCATGAGGGACAGAAGCAGCGGCGCTTGCAACTATAGGCAAGCAGGAGATCCCTGCGACAGGATGCGCACCAAACGCGGGCAAAACCGCACCGCAGGTCACCGCAGTCCAGGTACTGCTCGACAACATGACGGACGATCGGGCGCCAGAAGCCGTACTGTTTTTCGTAGCGTTCCTCCCAGACGCGCTCGAGTTGGTCGAAGTTGTCCTCAACCAGGCGATACAGGTCGGTGGACCGTACGTTTCGGGGCCGATAGATTCCCTGGGGATTGCATCCCACATGGAATCTAACTGCCGCAGGGTCTTACGTGCCAATTTCAGTAGGATCCCCGTTTCAGAGAGGCCTACGTTCCGGAGTCGATCACACCCTGTCAGAGAGCGATGACCGGCTTGCCCGTTCCCCAGCTCGCCATCCATGCCGTCGGGATCCCGGCAATTCCCCGCTCGATCTTGAAGCCGTTCTTCTCCAGGATGCCCGTGAGATAGGCGGAGGTCTCGACCTCCTGGAAGCCGAGTTCGCCGAAGCTGAAGATCGTGTCGACCATCTGCTGCGTGAGCTCCCGCATCCGGTCGACCTCGGCGGCGGCCTCCTGCTTGAGAGCTTCCAGGCGCGGATTCGGCGGCGCCTGGGGTTCCGCCGGCTTCGGCTCCTGCGGCGCGCCGACCAGCGCGACCGCGAGCAGGCTCAGCGGTAGAATCGTTCCAAAGAAACGTGGGAGCATATTGGGAACCTCTGAGAGTGGGTTGAACCCCTCGGAAGAGAATGCACGCAGGGCGCTGGGCCTTCTATCCCAACCCGTGCGCGTAGAGCCAGGGGGACTGGGCCACGGCTGTCACGCGTCAGGCCTCCAGCCGCGATTCACATGGTCTTGATCGTTCCTTCAACGTTCGAGGTCATGATCGCTCCGGGACAGTCAAATGGCAAGTCCTTGCACACACGCCACCGCGATTTGTGTTGACATCCAAATTGACGCAGCCTCATTGTCCCGGACGAGGCAGGGCTCTGGGCTCGCGCAGAAATACGTATCTCGGCGCTGAGCTGTGAAAAAACGTCTTACGCCTAAACTCAAGATGTGCGGAGCATAAGCCATCCGGCTACCCTGGCACAAATGAACTTCTTAAGGCTAAATCGCTATCGCGTTCATGCGACGGGCCGGATGGCCCTCGAGGGCGCTGATCCCAGGCCATGCCTCCTCGAGAAGGTAGACTACATTGGGATTACCCCTCTGGCGACCTGATACAAGACGAATTCCCTTGCGATTTCACGGCGCGCCGGGCCGGCTGTCCGATCCGAAGTTTGAGCTGTCATGACCAACGCGGTTAATCATTCGCGGCAGGTTGCTGCCGGGCCATGGTATCGGCAGGTCAGCAAAGAGCAGTGGAAGGCATTCAACGCCGCATTCTGGGGATGGGTTCTCGACGGGTTCGACTTCACCCTCCTCATGTTCGTCCTGATCGACATCCAGGAGAGCTTCACCGTCGATAGCGCGCTGGCGGGCGCTCTGGGCACGGTCACGATGATGACGCGGCTGGTCGGGGGCGTGGCCGCCGGCACGGCCGCGGACCGATGGGGACGAAAGGGACCGCTCATGGTGTCGATTCTCTGGTTCTCGATCTTTTCGCTGCTGAGCGGTTTTTCCACTTCGTACGCCATGCTGTTTGCGTTCCGCGCGCTCTTCGGCATCGGCATGGGAGGAGAATACGCCGCGGGCGTGCCCCTGGCCATGGAGCACTGGCCCACGCACCTGCGCGGCATCGCGTCCGGAATCTTGCAGGGCGGGTTTTCGTGGGGGTACATTCTCTCGGCGCTCGCTTTCCGGTATCTCTATCCACTCTTCAACACGCAGCCCGGGCTGGGCTGGCGCGCCCTGTTCTGGATCGGCGCGCTGCCCGCGCTTCTCGTGCTGTGGATCCGCAGTGGCGTGTCCGAGAGCCCGGTATGGCTCGAGCGCCGGCGGCTTCTCAGGCAAACCGGAAATATCGAACCTATCTCGCTGCTGCGGGTGTTTCACCGAGACCTGCTCGGGACCACGATTCAGACGTCACTCCTGATCAGCGCATTCATGGTGTCGGTTTATTCGATTTCGTTCTGGTATCCCACGTATCTCCGGCAATCCGGCCTGGAGCCGTTCTGGTACATCGTCGCCCTGAATCTGGGGAACGCCCTGGGCGCGACCGCGTGGGGAAGGATGTCGGAAACCAGGCTGGGCCGCCGGGGCTCGGTGACAGCAGCCGGTTTGCTGGCCGTCGTCATGATCCCGGCCTATATGTTCGCCACCAACCCTGCGCTGCGGCTGGCCGGCGCGTTGCTCATGGGATTCACCGGACCCGGCATGGGAGGCGCAGTCCCGACCTACTTGAGCGAGCGGTTTCCGACGGCGGTCCGAGGCGTCGGCCCGGGCTTTGCCTATCACGCGGGTGCGGGGATCGGGTCAATTACCCCCATGCTCATTGGCCGGCTCCATGACCGCGGAATGGCCTTGAACTCGGCGATGAGCCTGATCATGGTCGTGGCAACCACTCTGGCAATCGCGATCATGTGGCTCGGCCCCGAGACTCGCGGGCGCGAGTTCCGTCCCTTTGACAGCGACGAGTCCGAACCGCGAAGTATTCCGTCGGCCCTGAGCAGGACGACTACCACGCGACCCTGATCTGGCGTAAGCCGTCGGCTACCGCTTCACCACCGTGATCTTCATCTGCGATGGATACTGCTTCGAGTGGTGAACGGCGTTGTGCGCTACGACTCCCTGCACTTCGTCGTAGTTCTTGCCACCGGTATTCATGTTACGGTCGAAGCGCGGAAAGTTGCTGCTCGACACTTCGAGGCGGATTCGGTGTCCGGCCTCGAAGTAGTTGCTGGTCGTCATCGGCTGGAGAATTACCCTGTACACCCGGCCCGGTTCCATCCACACCAGCGGCTTGTCGTATCCTTCACGATAGCGCAGGCGCTGGATGGTCTCGTCCAGGTTGTAGGCAGGCCCGTCCGGATACACGTCGAGCAGTTTCACCGTAAAGTCGGTGTCCTTCGCGTCCGATGACACGTACAGAGTGACCTCGATCGGGCCGCTGGCTTCGATGCCTTCCTTGAGGGGCTCAGTGGAGTACACCAGAACGTCGGGCCTGGCCTCAGTTTTGCGCTGGTCAAAAGCGCCGCCAGTGACGGCATTGCCCGTGCAGCAGACGTTGCCGCCGTGCGAGGGTACCGGGTTCATCGGGTCGTAAGCGAAATGATCCGGGTTGTCCGCCGGCGGCGGACCGGCGGCAAGTACGCCGTCGCCGTCGAGCGTATTTGCTTTGCCGCCGCTCGACAGGAAGAAGGTCATCGGCTGCGCGCCCTGCGGCGGCCATGTGTCCGAGGTCTGCCACTTGTTGGCCCCCATCGTGTAATAACGAACCTTGGGCAGGGTGGCGAGCAGCTGGTTGTTTTCCCCCTTGAGGAAGTAGTCGAACCAGCCGTAGGTCAGCGCGTCATAGTCGAGGCGGGCGTCGCCGACGCTGCGCTCACCGACGACAGTGTTCTCCGTGGCGCGCTTGTAGGCGCAGTGGAGCGTCGGCGCGATCACCGCATACTGCTGGCCGGCGATTTCCGGCTTGGCCGTCTTCCGCACGTGATTATAGAGCGCAAGGTTCGGCCCCACCGACACGTCGTACCACGACATGAACCAGAGCCCGGGCACGTTGATCGTCATATCGTCGTGCCAGAGCCCGCCGCGATACCAGGCCGGATCATTTGGCGTCCGCTTGATCATCGCGCCGCCAGTGGCGACGGGCATCGGATCGGCGAAGATCCCGCCCGGTCCGTCCACGGCCTTGATGATGTCCATCACGGGAAGGTGCCGGAGCGCCTGCGACCAGTCGACCCGCGGCAGTTGTTGCGCGAGGTCGAAGGATTTCGAGACGCGCAGCAGGTCCTCCCGCGACACGTTCGCGGGGAACATCGGCCGCACCTGATTCTGCTCTCCGTAGAGCCACGCGATGAACAGCATCTGGACGGCGCCGCCACGGTACCAGTTCCCCTGCTCGAAGTACGGGCCCACACGTCCTACGCCGGCGCCAAATCCCTGGGGGATCATCGCCGCGTACGCTGGGTTGCCGAGCGCAGCGACTCCCATCTGCCATTCGGCGGTTGAGGAACACCCGATCGTGCCGACCTTGCCGCTAGACCAGGGCTGCGAGGCGATCCATGAGATGGCATCGTAACCGTCGGTGCGAGGGGGACCGAGGATGTCGTAGTCCCCCTCGGAAAAGAAGTGACCCCGCTCGTTCATCTCGATGTAGGCGTACCCGCGCTTCACCGCCTCCAGCTGATTGGTCATGTCGCGCGGCGCGCCATTGCGCACGTCCCAGTAATTGAAGTTGTACGGGGTTCGGACAAAGATCGTGGGGTACCTCCCGGACGTGTCCTTCGGGCGGTAGACGTCGGTCGCCATGCGCTTGCCGTCGCGCATCGGCACCATGAGCTTGCGCTCGACGATGGCGATCGACTGCAGTGCCTTCTCCGTCGCATTCCGACGGGAGACAAGTTCAGGGCTGAAACTCTGCGCAGGGGCGACGTGATTGGCGGCGACCATCCCCGCCGCCGCGAGAATTGCCAGGCGGATGATATTTCTTGGCATACGTATGCTCCGTGATGTGGGACGCCGCATCCGGGTCTCACTGTGTGGCGGTCCGCATCCTGCCAGCGCTTATTACATGCTTACAGTGTTTGTGTTTCCATCTGCGACGCGATGCCGCAACCTTCGAGTCGGTAGCTTGCGCTTTAACCTTACACGCATCTCATTGCTCTCGGCGATCTTCGCCCCCGGAAGGGGCGACGGAAATTAGCCCCGGGGCAAGCGAAGCGCAGCCCGGGGTCTTGGCGTTTATAGTCCATGCGTCCTGAAGGGGCGCAGGAGCCTTGAGGGGCAGCGTCCAGCGCCCCTCCGGGGCGCGTCTCTTTGGTCGTGTGTGACCGGGGGCAGCGCTCCGCTTGCCCCCGGCTAATTTCCATCGCCCTTTCAGGGCGCGAGCTGGCGTAACCACTCGTTCTGGACCAATACAAAGATGCGTGTAAGGTTCAGAGCTTGCTACCGCCTTAATTTGGCGAAGCTTGCTTCGGCTCGCCCACCTAACCGGCGCGGCTATCGCGGCATCGCAGTGGGAAGACAAATTCCTGGACTCGGCAGGCACTGAGGAAATGATTGAGATTAGTCCCTGGGAGAGAACCTCGATAAGACCGCCAGGCCGAGTGCCTATTGCCCGGAGTCGTCGCCGGATGGGCCGTAGATGGCAGGAACTTTGCCCCCCATGGGTCGCAGGTACGTGCTGAGCTGCCCCCGGTGGTGGATGGCGTCGAACAGGAACCCCCAGATCATCTCGCCAATGGGGGCTTCCCACACAGGGTTGCCGCCGAACAGGAAACGCCCCGATTTCTGCCAGGCGGTCTCGTCGAGTCGCCCGAGCCGCTCGTTGATGGCGGCCGCGCTGCGTTCGTACAGGGCCACCGTATCGCTGATTTTCGCGGGGGGAGGCTCCTCCTTCCAGTCGACTGTTCCGGTGTCGAGCAGGGGAACAAGCGATGACTCCGCGAGGGCGAGAAACCAGGCGAGTTCAGCGGCCGTGCGGGCCTTCGGATCGGGCCTATAGTCGAGCCTGTCCTGAGGGATGGCTTTCAGCACGCGAACAAAAGCCGGTAACTCGGCCTTGCGGCGGGCGATACAGAACTCGAGGTTTCCCATCACGATCTCCTCCTGAATTTGTCGCGCGTGTCAATATAGCGAAAGAAAAGCAAAGTCAAGCGCAATGCTTGCACGGAATAATCGCGGGGTCCAAAAGGGAGACGCGGCCCCGTCGACGCCTCGAGCTCACATTGATTTGCGGTACGAGACATACATTTCTGCGAGACGGTCTGCCGAAACCGGGTCGCCGCGTGCGAGCAGGGTAATGATCTCATCACGAGGCGCAAGCAACGAGCCGAGCTGGTCGCGTTGCGCCTGAGTCAAGGCTGAACCCTCTCCACGCTCTATCTCGGCGCGCGACTCGGTAAAGAATCTGCTGGCTGCCTGGCGAGCGGACTCGTATTCGGCCCGGCGCGCATCGATAGCTGCGGAGGCCAGCCCGTTCTGCATTCGAGCCAGGCGCAGTTCGCCCTGCGTTTGATGAAGTTCGGTGGCGCACGAGCGCGCCGTCAGCCACATGGGAATGAAGCCGATCAGAAACAGCGCAAGAGCCAGGACGGCGTAAATACCTGCTCGTCTCAACCAACGGCCCTGCTTAACGGGCTTGATTGATGTCGCATCGTTCATCTTATCCTCTCTTCCAATCGACGGGATATGGAGATGCTCAAGAGCTCTCCTCACGCGCTCGTCTACAACTTAGCCGCTCCGAGCTGGCACGCTCCACAAGAAGGCTCCGCCTCGGCGCGCGGAGGCCGGATCTCCGCACGATGGTATTCCGGCCCGGCCTATTTGGGCTTCGGCCATGGCCCATTCGATGCCCTTGATGAGGTGGGTCCGGTATCGGGGATCCTTCCAGGTCGCTTCCCAGTCCCCAAGAGCAGTATAGAAAACGCGCCCCTTGCCGTGGCTCTTGGCCCACGATACCGGGAGATCCTTGTCCTGCAGGTTCATCTTGGGGTTCGCTAGATCCAGGCTTGCCGGGTCCAGGCTGAGGAGGAGCTGGACCTTGCTCCGGTCGAAGTCCTTGAACTGGTAGATGTCGTCGACGATCTCAAAGGAGTCGCCGAGGTGCCGGGTCGAGGCGTGGTTCCTGTCCTCCACCTTGACCCTGACTTTAGTCTGGGGGTTCTCTTTCGTCCTCCAGGGACGGCGGTCGTAGTACGCCCCCAGCATCTCGCCGAAGGGCGGAAAATTCTGATAGGTATTCGCCGTAGAATGGATTCCCACGAAAGCCCCGCCTTTCTTGACCCACTCGATGAGCCCCTCTTTGTCGACGCCGGGAGGATTGATGGCTGTGAAAAAGACGACGGCCTGGTAGCGGACCAGCTTCTCACCCGTGACCTCGGTCCCGTCCTGGGTGACGATCACGTTGAAGAGGCCTTTGGTGATCTCGGTGAAGTATCGCTCTGCGACCGATAGAACTTCCGGATTAGAGCGCCGGATGACATCGTTGTCGGACCCCATCGGATTGGCGAAGAAGAGGACATTGGGCAGCTTTGAATCCTGAACACTCAAAGAAACTGGCGCCACGGGAGAGGCAGCCAACATGAAGACCATGGCGATAAGACCGTTTGCACGATTCACAAAATCTCCTCTCGCTGGTGATCGTGGAAGCTTCGTCCCGGGTCGCTGCGACAGATCGATTGCCTGATTACTTGAACTTGCCGGACTGATTGGTTGAGATCGACCCTGGGTCAACAACTCGCCGGCCAGCTGTCCGCGTTTCACCTGCTTCAAGTCAGCAGAAAGTCGAGCGGCTTTCCGTTATCCGTGAGCTTTACCGGGCGGCCGATGTTACTCTGGTACTCCTTCTCGTAGTCAATCCCGAGCTTCCGGTAGATGGTGGCGACCAGGTCGGCGACCTGAACGGGATTGTCGCGAACAAACATACCCTTTTCATCCGAGGAGCCCCAGACGCGGCCGCCTGTGATTCCTGCGCCGGCGATTACGAGAGAGAAAACGTTCGGCCAGTGGTCCCGGCCGCCCATGGCATTGATCTCGGGCGTCCGCCCGAACTCGCCGGTGACGATCACAAGAGTGCTTTCGAGCAGCCCGCGCTGGTGAAGGTCCTCCAGGAGCGACGAAAAGGCGCGGTCCAGCTCCGGCAGAAAGTCGTTCTTCAAGAGAGGAAAGATATCCTTGTGGTGGTCCCAGGTGTTGAAACCGCGGGACACCGTGACGAACCGGGCCCCGGCCTCGATCAGCCGGCGCGCGAGCAGAGAGCCCTGGCCGAGCGACGTGCGGCCATACTTGTCCCGCATCGCGTCCGGCTCCTCGTCGATGCGGAATGCCTTCTTCGCCTTCTCCGACTGCATGAGCTCGAACGCCGTCTGATAGTAGGCGTCCATGCTTTCGATGACCCCTCTGGTATCGAGACGGCGGAATTTCTCGTCCACGACCGTAAGGAGCGATCTGCGATGGTCCACGCGCGACCAATCGACGCCGAGGGGAAGATCCAGATCGCGAACGCGGTAGTTGTCGACATTCGGGTTGCCCGCCTCGAATGGGCTGAAATGTGGCCCCAGAAAACCAGCCTTGTCCCAGCTCCCGGTAGCCGCCGGAATCGCGATCACCGAGGGCAGATCGCCTCCTCGCGGCAACTCCTTTCCGGCCACCGTCTGGATAGCCGGAAATTGGATCGTAGGCAGGGGGCTGTGACCGCTTTGAATCAGGTTGCAGGCGGCTTCATGAGCGGCTTGCTTATGCGTCATCGAGCGGATAATGACGTACCTGTGGGCCTGGCGGGCGGTCAGCGGAAGCTGCTCGGAGATCCGTATGCCGCTGACATTGGTTTCGATCGGCTTGAACTGGCCCCGGTAGCGGCCGTCGGCGTCAGGCTTGGGATCCCACGTGTCGAGCTGGCTCACGCCGCCCGTAAGCCACAAATGGATCACCGAGACATCGCGTCTGGCCGGCGCGGGGGACTGCGCCCGCAACCGCAATACCTCTCCGTAGGTCAGCAGGCCGAAAACGCTGGTCGAACCGATTCTCAAGAATGCGCGGCGATCAAAATGTTTCATCAGTGGTTGTAAGTAAACTCTTTTGAGTTGAACAAAGCCCACAGGGCGTCTTCGAACGCTTGCCGGCGCGCTTCGGGTCCGCGGAGACGGATGGGCGCGAGCGCCAGTGAGATCTCACGGGAATCCGGCTCGCGCACCAGCGTGGTCAGAAACAGCCGCTTCAACACTTCTTCATCCGACAGCGAAGGGTCTTCCAGCCATTGCGCGAGCCGGCTGTTCTTCGCCGTTATTTGCCGCTGTAACGTATCGCCGCTGATCAGGTGCATCGCCTGGTTCATCGCGGGCTGCAGGTCGCGTTCGCAGATGACCTCGCGCGCCTTCATGCGGCCGAAGGCTTGCAGAAAATAAGAAGGCGCGCCTCGCGGGATGCTCATGGCGCGCGTACCCAGCGGAAACCCCTGGTACTTCTCAGGCACGCCGGTTACCTGTGTGATCGCATCGACCAGCTGCTCAGCCATGAGACGCTTGACGGGATAGCGCGAATAGTTGATCTCGTCATCACGGTTGGTTTCGTTCGGCTCACTCGGAGAGCTGGTACACGCGGGAGTTGAGAATAAGTCGAATGGTATGCCGCAAGCTGTATCCGCTGCGGACGAAATCCTTCGCCAACGCGTCCAGCAGCGCCTCATTGCTGGGCGGATTCGTCACGCGGAAATCATCCAAGGGTTCGACCAGACCGCGGCCCAGATAGTGCTTCACGATTCGGTTCACGATGGCCCGCGCGAACCAGGGATTGTCGGGTGACGTCATCCACGCGGCGAGCTTTTCCCGAATGTCCTCATCAGGACCTTCGGTTTCGGCCGGACCGTCCAGGTACTTGGCGGCGACCGGTTTCTTGGTTTTCGGGTGAAGCACCTCGCCTTTCAACTTCAGGTGGATCTGACTCTCATCATTCTGATACGTGTCTTTCACGCCCATGCGGGCAAAGAATCCCGCAAAGCCCCAGAAGTCATCCTGGGTCCATTTTTCCCAGGGATGATTGTGGCACCGCGCGCACTCGAGCCGCACTCCCAGAAAGACCTGGCTTATGTTGGTGGCGTAATTCTCCGGTTCGGCGAATTCGGTGACGTAATAGAAGTTGGCCGTCGGGTTGTAGAAGAGATTGCCGGAGGCGGTCAGGAGTTCGGTGACGAACTCATTATAGGGCTTGTCCTCGCGGATCGCCTTGCGCATCCAGTTGTAGATCAGCCGGCCGCCTTTGTTGCCCTGGTCGAGCAAGCCTACTCGAAACAGGTCGCTGAAGCGGGTGGCCCAAACCTCGGCAAACTCCGGCCGCTCGAGAAGCGTGTCGATCAACCGAGCTCGCTTGCCGGGATCCTTTGACTCCAGAAAAGCGCGGGTTTCTTCGAGTGAGGGCAGCACGCCGACGGTGTCGAGATATACGCGGCGCAGGAATTCGTGATCGCTCGACAACCGCGAGGGAACGATGTTGATCCGCTTGAGCTTGGCGACGACGAGATCGTCGATGAAGTTGGCGCACGGCGTCTCGGGATAATTCGCCCGGGGCGGTTGGGCCACCACCGCGACGCGCACGGCAACTGCCTTGCCGAGCGTGCGGACCATGACCGCCGTCTCGCCGGCCCTGAGGGTGCGGATTTCACCAGCCGCATTTACCTCGATCACCGACTCGTCATTGGCTGTGTACTGCACTTTTTTCGTGAGGTCAGCTATTGAGCCGTCCGTGTATGCGCCTGCGACCGACAGGCCGGCTCGAGAATTGATGCCGGTGATCAGCATCTCGGCGGGCGACACCTGAAGCTCCTTCAGCCGCGGCGCGCCCGGCGTGTCGAACGCGGCTCCGGATTTGATCCACTCCAGGATGCCGTTGTACTCGAGCGACCCGGCCTTGAAGCGTTCGCCGCCGCCGTGCGGGATGGCAAAGGTCGGCTTGGCCAGAATGAGGCTCCGGGTTGGATCCGCGCGGTCGATACGCCTCCCGTTCGCGTCTCTTACAATGGCGTCATAGTCGAGTTCGGGCTCATAGCCGAACAGGGACAGCTTGAATCCCGCCTGACCACGGATCGAGCCGTGACAGTTGGAGTTGGCACAGCCGGACCTGGTCAGGATCGGGACGATGTCGTTGGCGAAGCTGGGGCTCTCGCCGGCCGCCACGGGCGCGAAAACCGATACGAAAAGCACGGCGGCTGCAAAGATCACTCCGGGTCCTCCTCCTCGCCCTGACTCGGCAACTTGAATGTGATGCTCTGCGACAGCGCAGGACCGGCGCGGAGCCGGAAAGTGCCGGGTTTCACCAGCTCCGACGCGATGATGCGCAATTCCACCTGTTCCGCTCCCGCGGCCAGAACGTTGTTCTCGAATCTCAGGCCGTCGACAGGCGCTTCAGGCTCGATGGTCAGGGGAGATTCAGCGCCGTCGAACCGCGTCACGCGCACTCGCATGCGCGCCGGCTTGCCCGGCGTGATGGTGAATGTGCTGGGCACATCGAGGATCACGGGCGGGAATTCCGTGACGGTTGCCACCAGAGTCTGATCGGCGATGGCCCCGGTCACTTTGCCGACGGACTCCCATTTGTACAGGATCTCGGCACTGTGTTCGACGGCGCGGCCACTGTACTCGCCGCGCGCCCGCAGGCGAAGCGAATAGGAACCAGGCGACGCACTGGCGGAGACATGAAGGGGCAGGTCGACATTTGTGCCGTCGAGGCGCCGGTCCAGCGCACAGTTGTCTTTGACTATGGTCGGCTTGGGTTCCGCAACGCGTTTGTCCGTGGTCACTCCTGGCGGCAGGTTCTCCAACCAGACATCGACGGGCGTTTCCCAGCCGCCGTGTCTGCGCACCCGCACGGGAAGCAGCACCGTCTGACCCCGGTACAAGGTAATTGCCGGCGTCAAAGCCCTCACGTCGAAATCCGGTTTGGCCGGGTAGATCGCGAGCCGGTACAGGTAATTCTGATCGCCGCGCTGCGCCAGATCGCGAATCATGGCGAGATATTGACCGGCTTTGTCAAACTGGTACACGAGATAGGGGTCCAGGTTGGGTGGTTCATCGCCGTTTTGCTGCAAGCGGTCATCGTCGGAGGCGAGCAACTCCCCATTCAGGGTGTAGATGCCAACCACGGGATCCACAAGGTAACCAAGCTTCATGGCGTCCACCTCGAAGACCAGCCGGTCACCCGACTTGACTTCGAAGGTGTAGAAATGCGCGGTCCGGCGCTGCTCCAGCACGCCGCTGATCGCCGCAGGAATGCGAACCGGCTGTGGCTGCGCGCGGCTGCGCGCGGGCAAGGCCAGAGCCTCCTCGAAATCGGAAACCAGCACGGTGAGAGGAAGGGGCGCTTCCACTCCGCCCGCGAACGCGCGCAGCGCATGCGGGCCGGGAGCGACCGAGGCGGGCACCTCCAGGCGGACCGCGAGCGAATTCTGCCTGGCATGAACCACCTTTCCCTCCCCGAGCCCGTCTCCGAGCACCAGGCGTTCGACGCGGTCAAGGTTCAGTCCGGCGATGTTCAGTTCCGTGGACGAGCCCCGGCGCGCCCCCGCAGGCAGCGCGCGCAGCATGTGGGGAACAGCGCCGGCGATCAAGCGGTACGGACTCGACGGCGACCCGCCTTCCTCACTCCCGCTGACCTGAACGAAGTAATCGCCGGAGCGAGGCGCCGTGAAAGCCAGATGCGGGTCCTTGTGGATGTAGAAGTCGTCGTTGAAGTCCAGCTCATTGCCGCGTTCGTCGAGGACCGCCAATGTGGCGTCGAGGCCTGACCCGGCGCGCCGCGCCAGCACATCGAACACCAGAGTCTCGCCTTGACGGGCGTGGAACCGGAACAGATCGTAGTCGCGAGCGGTCACTATTCCGTGGATGATGGCCGGAAGCGCAATGTTCTGCGCCTGCGAAGTATCATTGTTGGATTCTGTCTCGCCGATCGCCGGAAGCGAAGCGACATGAAAAACTCCCACGAACGTTCCGTGCGTAGTGCGCAGCCGGTAATCGTGGAGCCCGGTGGGAACCCGAGGTCCAATCGAAATCTTGAGCTTCACGCTGGCGAACTCCGAGGAAACGAGTTCGGCGCGGATATCCGGGCGGACAAAGGCGACGCTTTGTGTGTTCGCCAGCCACTGTCCGGAAGCCTCCACCTCGACAGTCTCACCCGCGCGGCCGCCGAGTGGTGACATCGAGCGCACCTGGGGCGCGAGATTCGGGAGTTCACCGGAGGCAGCCGTGAGCAGCGAGGCGAGCAAAAGAACAGCTCCGTTGGCTCTCATTACGGGGCGGACCACCATCCTCAGCTCCCAGCCAGGATTTGGCTTCATTGCCGCCATCTTATCACGCTTTCTTGGTGTTCTTCGCTCTTCGTGGTTAGCGCTGCGAAACAAATACCACCAGGACGCAAAGTCACGAAGAAACATCAAAAACCTTTTTGGTATAATGCAGGCTTCCACGCAAGGAGGTCTCGATGTCCAACGCCGCCGTGTCTCTCGACCAGGTCGGGCCGGTTCCGACCGAGCGTTCGAGCGCTGTCCCGTGGTACCTGTACGCCCTCGCAGTGGGCTCGACCAGCATCATCGTCGGAGCCATCTGGGACATCTCATGGCACTCGACGATCGGGCGCGACACCTTCTGGACGCCGGCGCACGTGGCCATGTACCTGGGGGGCATCCTGGGCGGACTCTCCTCGGGTTGGCTCGCGCTCAAGACGACCTTTGCCGGAAGCGCCGCGGAACGCGGCGCATCGGTGCCGGTCTGGGGTTTCCGGGCGCCGCTCGGAGCGTGGGTCGCCATCTGGGGCGCGATTGCGATGCTGACCTCCGCGCCCTTCGATGACTGGTGGCACAACGCCTATGGTCTCGACGTCGAGGTGCTGAGCCCGCCCCACACGGTGCTTGCCGCCGGGATCCTCGGAATTATTCTGGGCTCGCTGCTTCTTTCGTTAGCATGGCAGAACAACGGGAGGGGGCCCGCCGACAGGGCGGGTCCAGGTACTCTTCGGCTACTCTGCGGGGGTGCTGATTGCGCTGTTCGCGCTCCTGGTGATGGAGTACAACACTCCCAACCAGCAGCACGCCTCGCTCTTCTATCAGATAAGCTGCGGTCTGTATCCCATCTTACTCCTCGCGACCGCGCGCGGCTCGAAGCTGCGCTGGCCCGCGACCACCGCGGCCGCCGTTTACATGCTGCTGATCGCAGCGATGCTCTGGATTCTGCCGCTCTTTCCGGCCGAACCGCTGCTCGGCCCGATCTACAACCGCGTGACCCACATGGTGCCGCCGGCCTTTCCGTTGCTCCTTGTAATCCCCGCGTTTGGGATCGACCTCCTGCTCCGCCGCGCGACCTGCAAGAGTGACTGGGTCCTGGCAGCCGCGGTGGGCGCGGTGTTCTTCGCGCTCTTCCTCGCGGCGCAGTTCTTTTTCTCCGAGTTTCTGCTTTCCCCGCTGTCGCGCAACTGGTTCTTCGGGGGCGACCGGATCTGGTCGTACGACGCCCGCCCGGGTCCCTGGCGTTACCAGTTCTGGAACCAGGCCCAGGACCCGCTCAGCTTGCGCGGTCTGGGATTGGCGCTCCTGTTCTCTTTCCTCTCGGCCCGACTCGGACTCGCCTGGGGTGGCTGGATGGCGCGGGTGAAACGGTGATCAGGACGCTCGCGCGCCTCGCTTTCCTTATCGCGATACCGTTCGCCACCTGGGGGCACATCGGCGCTTCGACCGTTTTCTATCATGGCAACGCCGGGCCCTACGCGATCGACGTGATCGTCCGCCCGCCCGGCGTCGTGCCGGGACGCGCCGAAGTGACCGTCCGAGTCGAGAGCCCGGAGGTGGGGAGGGTCACGGTCCAACCCGTCCGCTGGGACGCCGGCACCAAAGGTGCGCCAGCCCCCGATCTGGCACAGCCGGTGCGCGGCGACGCGACCCTTCGGAGCGCGGAGCTCTGGCTCATGGACTTCGGCTCCTACAGCATCCACGTCGCGGTCGAAGGCACGTCCGGGTCGGGCAAGGCCGTCGTCCCGGTGATGTCGGTGGCGACGCGGCGGCTCGGAATCGACCGGGGGCTCGGCGTGCTGTTCGCAGGGCTCGGTCTTTTGCTGTTTGTCGGGGCCCTGACCATCCTCGGCGCTGCGGCGCGCGAGGCCGTGCTTCCGCCCGGCGAAGTTCCCGACGCGGCCCGCCGGGCCCGTGGTCGACGCGTCATCGCCGGATCTGCTCTCGTTCTGGCGCTCGTGCTCGCGGGTGGGAGGGCATGGTGGAACAGCGTCGACGCCCGCTACCGCGCCAACATGTTTCGCCCGCTCCACATCACCACCGGCGTCCGCTCCGTGGCCTCGCAGCGCGTGCTCCGCCTGGCGATCGACGATCCGCGGTGGCTCGCGCAGGAACCGGGACGGAACCGCTTCAGTCCGTTGGTGCCGGACCATGGCAAGCTGATGCACATGTTCCTCGTGCGCGAGCCGGCGCTCGACGCCTTCGCGCACCTCCATCCGCTCCGCCTTGACCCGAACACTTTTGACGTCAGGTTGCCGCCGCTCCCCGCCGGCCGCTACGTCGTCTACGCCGACGTCACGCACGAGAGCGGATATGCGCAGACTCTGACCGATCGTGTCGACGTACCCGAAGCCCCATCAACGGCGGCGCCGGGCGCCGCGCCCGAACCCGATCCTGACGACTCCTTCCACGTCGCCGCGGCGCTTGGTGGCGCGGCAAGCCCGGCGGCTCCGCTCGCCGACGGTATCGTCATGGTCTGGCAACAGCAGGAGCTGGTCGCGGGGCAGCCCTCATCTCTCACTTTTCAGGTGCGCGGGAGCGACGGCCGCCCGGCCGCGCTCGAGCCCTATATGGGGATGCTGGGACACATGGCCGTCCGGCGCGATGACGGTTCCGTCTTCGCCCACATCCATCCTGCCGGGAGTTTCTCGATGGCGGCTCAGCAGGTACTCGAGCGCGGCGCCGGCGCAACCACAAAGCCAGTGGATCACAGCGAGCACGCCGCCGTGGCCGGCGGCACCGTCTCCTTTCCATTCGAGTTCCCGCAGGACGGCCGTTATCGCCTCTGGGTTCAGGTCAAGGTCGGAGATCGGATCCTGACCGCCGCGTTTGACGCCGACGTTGCGCCCAAGCGCTGACCCCGCGGTTGCTGAAACCTCAGCTCTAACCCTGCAATTTGACTGTGGCGACGGGTCATCAGGTCTGTTCATTTTCATTTGTCATTCATGGGGTAACAAGGCCCGCGTAGTCTGCGAGCGCAAACCCGCCCGCAGCACCCACTAATGACAAATGACAGATGACGAATGAGAAATGACCAATGAAAGCTTTTGTGCCACCAGGGGGCCGGACGGGCTTGATAGCCCGTCCGCACATGTATCGGGTGGTTTCGCGACAATCATCAGACCGGTGCCTGGATCACTTCGGGCCCAGAGCCTGGATTATGGCCTGCTCGGCCAGCGAAGCCATCGCCTTGTAACCGGCGTCGTTCGGGATGAGACCGTCCACGGTGAATTCCTTCCTCATTGCCCGGCCTTCGACCAGCGCAGAATAGTAGTCGAGGTAGACCGAACCGCTTTCGGCCGCGTAATCCTTCAACCATCCGTTGATTCCAATGATCCTTCCCGGCGGCCGGCGGTCCGTCAGGATCTTGAAGCAGTCGCAGACCGGCGTGACCGAGGCCAGCACAACGCGAATGCCGTTGGCCTTGGCAAGTTCGGTCATCGACATGAAATTCTCGGAGATGGTGCCCTGGGTGGCTGGACCCGAGTAACCCGCCAGGTCGCTGGAACCTCCCTGGATCACCACGACCTTCGGCTTCAGGCTGATGACATCCTGGCGGAAGCGGACCAGCATTTGGGGCGTGGTCTGATGACGAATGCCCCGGTTCAAGAACGGCTTTCCGGGGAAAAACTTCGCCTCGCCCCGGCCCCACATCTCGGTGATCTCATCGCCCAGAAAAACCACTCGATCAACGCCCGGAGCCGGGGGACCCAGATCGGCATTCTCGCTGCCGTACCGTGTGAGACCGCCCCAGTCACTCAGGAGGCGCACGTGAGCGGCCAACTCCCGTTCCAACTCGGCGATGGTCCTGGCAGGGTCCACCGTTTGGGCCTGGACCGACACTCCAACACTGGACAGCAGGAGCACAACCAAGCCGAAGAAATACCGAAATCCACAGAGCCGGTTGCGAGATCGGCCGGCGGCGCGCGGAGTGCGTTTCTCATTTGATCGCACCGCAAGGCGGCCGAAACCGCGCGGCGCGTCGAGAAACGCGACAGCCTGCATGCAGGCTCTGCCGGGGGTGCAGCCAAGGTTTCTTCTACCCGTTCTGTGAAAGCGAAAGCGTAAAGATGCCACGCGCTGGCCCATCTTCTCTCAACGTCCCTGCGTCGCAATCGTCAATCGTCAATCGTCAATCCCATACGGGGTTCACTTCTTGATGCCGAAGCAGTACAGAACCCCGTCGTACGTGTTGATGTACACCCGCCCGTTGGCCATCGCGAGACCGCCCCAGTGATTCCACGTGGGGATCTGCTTGCCGCTGGACCAGAGCTCCTTGCCTGTCTGGGCATCCAGGGCGTACAGCACGGCGTGCGTCGACTTGGGAAGTCGCCGCTCCATCCGGAAGTCGAGGCCCACGTCCGGAAATGCCTGCGCCGTGTTTTCGCCGCTGCCATAGGCATATACCACGCCATTGGCGATCACGGGGGGCTCGGCCTGATCCATGTCGCGCGAAATCCACGCCGGCGACAACTGCACTTTGCCCTCCTTCGGCTCCACCTTGAACGCTGCGATGGCGCCCTTCTTGACTTCGCCATGCTCCACCGGCGCCTTGAACTGGGAGTGCTTCGGTCCCCAAAAGGGTGTCAACAGCCAACGGGTTCCATTCGATTCTTCCCACGTGGCCAGGGAACCCCAGATGCCGGCCTCCGCAAAATCCACAATTTCATTGCAGATGAGGGGCGTGCGGTAGACTGGTGTCCGATGATCGTCGCCGCCGATGGATTCCGTATCCATAAAGTAAAGACGACACTCCTTGCTGGCGTCCACCATGTACTCCTTGCCCTGGTAACTGAAAATGGTGGGCGTCACCTGCATATCCAGATCACGCTTGAAGAGCCATTCGGCGTTGGAAGGCCCGTAGTAGTCCACGAGCTCCAGACTCTTGGTCTCGGGATTCTGCTTCACGCCGATAATACCGTTGCCGAAGACTCCGTTTTCCGGGTCCCAACGCCCGTCGCCCGTTCCGGTATACATCGTTCCGTTGGCGCTGATGGCAGGACCGGATCGGCCCCACATGCCCCCGCCCGCCGGTCCCCAACTGCCTACCTTGTGGGTGGCCAGATCATAGGCGTAGACGACGTTCGGGTTGCCGCCACAACCCTGCGCGCTGTGGGTGTACAGAACGTTCTTGAACAGGTTCATCGCATACGGCTTGCCGTTGGGGGGCATGAATTTGGCAGGCGGAGCATTGTCCTTTCCGTCGGCAGCGTTGACCTGCCACAGGCGGCCGTCCCAGGAGGCGGCGTAGATAGTGTACTTGCCGGGCTCTCCCCCGGGTCCGATCGTCACGTTTGCCGTCATGCCTCCGGGGCACAGCACAGTCGGTCCGCGGGCGCCGGGCGGGTCCTCGTATGTGCTTTCAAAACGCCTCTTCCAGAGGAGTTCACCTGTAGCAACGTCGATAGCATAGAGATTATCCGAGACGCCGGCCTGGATGACGAGCTGCTTCGGACCGCTGCCGGTGTTGACGCGTCCAATTACGAGCGGAGGGAGGAGCGAATGCATCTGGCGCGGCTGGTTGTCCAGCTTGATTTTCCAAAGTAACTTGATGTCCTTCGCGTTCTTCGTGTTGATGATGCTTTCGTCCTTCTGCCAGTTGGTGCGCATCACATCGCCGCCATCAGTCAGCCAGTCAGCGCTCCAGGCGCTGACGCCAAGCAGCCATAGGAACGACGGAACAACGATTCGGAATCTTCTCATGGGCGGTCTCTCCGACGACGCAGATGAGTCGACGTGGCTTTACTTTTCTCCCCAAACGCCTCACTATACAGCAAACCGTACGCGTGTGACATCCCCGGAGTAAGGGGATTGAAGACGATCCATCGTACGGCAAGGTCGATGTTTATGGTTAGTGGGCGATTTTTCGAAGGGCTATTTTAAGTCAAGCGTCCAGGACACCAATCGCAAAGATAGCCGATGAACAATGCCAAGTGTTTCGCGGATTGCTCGGACGCCGGATTTGACGGAAACCTGGCTTCAAATCACCGAGTTTCCGGTCGCGAACCGAAGAGGAGTTTTCTTGGTATGCAAAAGTTAGTTCGTTCCGCGGTGTTCGCAGGCTACGCACTTGGAGCCATAAGCCAGTTGTACGCCCAGCGTGGTACGGACTGGACGACCATGGGCAACGATGGCCAGCGGTCGTCCTGGGTCCGGGGGGACGCAAAGATTTCCGCCGCGACCATGGCGAAGCCCGGCTTTGAGCTCGTATGGAAGCTCAAGTTGCAAAACGAGGCTCGGCAACTGAATTCATTGATGCCGGCGGTGCTGTTCGACTTCTACATCGGGTACCGCGGCTTCCGTTCGCTCGGATTCGTGGGCGGCAGTTCGGACAAAATCATCGCGATGGACGTCGACATGGCCCGCATCGAGTGGGAAAAGAGTCTTGCATCGGATTCCAGCGCCGCCCGCGTCCCTCCTCTGCCCCGGAGGAATGACCTCGAGCCTTACGCGTCCCACTTTTGTCGCATACCCTGCGGTGGCCGCTATCCGCGGTTTCGGACGGGGCGGGCCGGCAAAGTCGGGAGTTGGCGAACCCTTCGAGGGTGCGGTCACCCTGAAAGAGCGGCCACTTCAGCCTCCGGCTCCGGCAACTCCGGCGACTGGGGCGGGCCGCAGAACCGCGCCTGCGCCCAACCCGTTCGCCCGCGGTCCGCAGTACGTGCACGCGGTTACGTCCGACGGCAAGTTCCATTCGCTCTATGTATCCAACGGCGAAGAACCGAACCCGCCCATCCAGTTCTTGCCGCCCAATGCGAATGCCCGCGGCCTGATCGTGTTTGACAACACCGCGTATGTGGCGACTGTCAACGGTTGTGGCGGTGTCGAAGATGGTGTCTGGGCGCTCGATCTGGAGTCGAAGAAGGTGACTCACTGGAAATCCGGTGGCGGAGTGGCCGGATCGGCAGGTTTCGCGGTGGGTCCGGACGGAACGCTCTATGTGGCCGCCGCGGGCGGAGAACTGGTGGCGCTCGAGCCGGGCACGCTCACGGTCAAGACTTCCTACAAGGCCGGAAAGGATTTCACTTCTTCGCCCGTCGTGTTCGAGTACAAGGACAAGGATCTGATCGCCGTGGCTACCCGCGACGGCCGGATTCAGTTGCTCGACACCGCCGCGCTGGACGGTAAGCCGCTGGCAATAACGCCCGCTTTTTCAAACCCGGACTTTGCCGCGGGCTCCCTGGCCAGCTGGCAGGGCTCCGACGGCACACGTTGGCTATTGGCTCCGGCCGGCGGCTCGGTCGCCTCAGCCGCCGGATCTGCGTCCGGCAACGGCGAGGTCAGCAATGGCGCGATTGTCGCATTCGAGGTCGTTGAAGAGAACGGCGCTCCCACCTTGCGACCGCGCTGGGTCTCGCGCGACATGGTTTCGCCACTGCCGCCCACGATCGTCAATGGCGTGGTTTTTGCGCTCTCCAGCGGCGAGTTCCGCTCGAGCGATCCTCAGCTTACCGCCGCGCAGCGCGCACAGCGTTCCTCGACAGCGGTCTTGTACGCGCTCGATGCCGTGACCGGCAAAGAGCTGTGGAACAGTGGCGGCGCGATCACATCCTTTGTGCATAGCGGTGGACTCTCGGCAGGTGGAGGCCGTGTTTATGTCGGAGGCTATGACGGAACGCAGTACGCGTTCGGCTTCCACCTGGAGCGTTAGAGTGGACTGACTCGGTCGCGAGTCGAACGATAAAGTAACCTATGACGGGCATAATTCTCTTTCTGCTGTTCTCAACCAATCTGTGGGCGCAACTCCCTGAAGGTCCGGGACGCGAAGAGACCGAGAGAGTCTGCAAGGGTTGCCACGATATGGAACAGTCGGTCTCAAAGCGGCAGGATCGCGATGGCTGGCTGGCGACTCTGAACAAAATGGTGGGTTTAGGCACTAAAGCATCGGACCAGGAGCTCGCTTTGATTCTTGACTACCTGGCCAAGCACTTCCCGGCGGGGGAGGTTCCCCCCGTCAATGTGAATAAGGCCGCCGCTATTGAGCTGGAGAGCAGGCTCTCTCTTCGGCGCTCTCAAGCCGCCGCCATCATTGCCTATCGAACCAAGAACGGCAAGTTCAAGTCGATCGAAGACCTCAAAAAAGTGCCCGGGGTGGACGCAGAGAAGATCGAAGCCAAAAAAGACCGCATCGTGTTTTGATCCGACACTTAGCGTTTCTTCGAGTCTTTGTCTTACGATTCGGCAGAACTAAGTCGCTGTTTTGTTGCAGGCCAAGGCCCGTCTGGCGAGTGCGCGTAGCGACGTGCGTTTTCGAGGTCTGTACGTGAGGTGCGAGGACAGAGCCAGCTGGGCCTTCGGCGCACCCGAAGTGGCGCGATCCTGAGCCTTAGGCCGGCACAAACGGAAACCCTTCAAGAACTCACTGCCGACATTCGCGCCGAGTGCGAAGCTTAGCGTTTCTGCGAGTCTTCTTAGTGGTTGGTTTTTGTTCCGCCGCATGGAGGCCATGTCATGAGACCGCGTCGCTTTACCTGCCTGATTCTCGTCGGATTCGTTCTGGGAGCGTCGGCTGCTCCCCCTTCGGTGGAGCTGCCGGGATATTACTTCAAGCTGATGGAAGCCGAGCTGAAACCGCTCCAACCCGACAACTTGAAGTCCAACCACGGCGCAATGCTGGCCGCAGCCGTGCTCTACACCAAGAAGCATCAGGCCAATCCCTCGCTGGGCGACAAACAGAAGCTCGACCTGGCGCTGAAGCTTGGCGATCTGTTTGCCGGCCAGAGCGAAAAGGACACTGCCGAAAACAAGCAGGACTACGAGTGGGAAATCCATTTCTGGCTCGATACGTTTCGCTTGCTCGAAACCCAGCTGGGCAATGAGCGGCGCGCCCGTTGGCAACGGGAGATCGAGAAGATCACGCGCTGGTTCGCCGGCCAGGTGGCTTATCGCATTGACTTCCCCCGCTACCAGGGACCGTACATTCGGACTTCGACCAATCACTATGCGCTCTTCGCCTCGACGACCTATCTGGCCGGGCGGGTCCTGGCGAACAAGGAATGGGAGCAGCTGGGCGCGCGCGCGCTCCACCGGCTGGCCTCCGAGGAACAGACCCCGGATGGCTACTGGGCCGAATTCACCGACAACGGGCCCGCGACCGGCTATAACTATCTGACCATGTGCTGCGTCGCCCTTTACTGGGAACACAGCCGCGACCCCGCGGCGCTCGAGGCCCTGCGGCGGGCGACCAACTTCCACAAGAATTTCACGTGGCCCGACGGCACGCCGGTCGAGACGATCAACGGCCGTAACCGGCACTGGGCCGTCAGCCCGTGGGGCCAATTCGGCTTTTCTCACTGGCCCGACGGTCGCCGCTATGCCGCTTTCCTGGCCGGTTTCTTCACGCCCGGGAAAACAAGCTCGCGCGATCTGGGCCGGCTCTCACAAAGCGCGCTCTACTATCACGAGGGACCGACCGAGCCAATTCCGCAAGAGCTGACCCGTTCCGCCTACCAGATGAAAGAAGCTGCGGGGATTCGCAAGAGCGGGCCCTGGGTTGTCTGCCTTTCCGGCCTGATCGATACCCCGATCGACAGTCAGTTCACTCTGGACCGACAGGGTCACCTGAGCATTTATCACGAAAAGCTTGGACTGATTATCACCGGCGCCAACTCCAAGTATCAGCCGGAGCTGGCCACATTTCTGGAGAAGACCGTCGATCGCAGTCCGCAGGCTCCGCGCGAGGGAAACGTCGCGTCGAGCGGGACGCCTCCGGCGCCTGCCCCGCGCGTAACGACGATACCGCTCAGTAGCCGGCTGCGAATGAACGACGAGCGCGACCGGCTTGGCCTGGGCTATTTCACCTTTTTCGCCGAAGCCGAGGTGCCGGCGCCGCGCGACGATCGCGTGGCGCTGCGCTTCGCGATCACCGAGACGGGCCGCGGACGGCTGCAAGATGTACAGCTCAACCTGCAACTCCGCTTGCAGGGAGGCGAGATGCTGGAAACCGCCAGGACGAAGGTCGCTCTGGATGCCAGCCGCGTCGAGCTGCTCCCCGACCAGATTGGCGGCTGGATCCGCCATCGCGGCTGGACCCTCCGTGTCGATCCGGCCGCCCGGCTGACCTGGCCTGTGCTCCCCTTTAATCCCTATGCCAACGCCCCGGAAAAGGAATTGCGCCGCGCCGTCGGAGTGCTGACGGTACCGGTCAATGTCCAACCGGCGCCGCCGGGCGCAGCCCTTGATTGGCGCCGCGGCGAAATCGCCTTCGAACTGGAAGTGCCGACGACGAAGTAGGACCTTCCTGTTCCGCTGGCGGATAGCAAACTACGCTTAGGAACGAGATTGTCTGAAAACGGTACCGATCGCATGTGCGGACGGGCTATCAAGCACGTCCGGCTTCCGAGCGAGGCACAACTGACTTGTTAGGCTAAGGTCAAACGATTACCTTCGCGCCCTGAAAGGGCGACGGAAATTAGCCGGGGGCAAGCGAAGCGCTGCCCCGGTTTACCCAAGCAAAGAGACGCGCCCCGGAGGGGCGCTGGACGCTTCCCCCTCAATGCTCCTGCGCCCCTTCAGGGCGCTTGGACATACGCCGCAAACCCCGGGCCGCGCTTCGCTTGCCCAGGCTAATTTCAGTCGCCCTCGGGGCGATCGCAAGACGGTGAGATGCGTGTAAGGTTCAGAGCTAGCTACCGCACTCCAAAATCGCTTTATCCCCACACGGCGCGACGCCAGCGCGCTCCCAATTTGTCAAAGGCGAAACGCTTGAGGGCCGCGCCGAAGGCTAGCACCAGCACCAACAGCGCCAGCATTGCCAGCCCGGACATCGTCCGCATCGCGCCTTCCTCCAGCCGCAGGTCGCATCCACTCGTGCTTGCGCTCCACACGACCACGGCGCCCGCCAGGATCTGGGCAGCAACCGCGACCGAGATCAACCTCCACCAGAATCCACGCCCGGAGACCACGGCGAACGCCGCCAGGGCCGCAAAACAGGCCGCGACGCACACCCAGACCCATTTGTCGTAGCCCGCATCGCGGACGCCATCGGCTCCACTACCGGCAAGCGTCCGCAGCATGGCAAAGTTCTCGCGAAAGTCCATGGCCGCCGCCACGACTGCCGCAATTGCACCCGCCCAGGCGATCCAACGCACAGCTTCGGCCACCGCGCACCCGTGACCCACGCACAAGTAAGTAGAAACCCGGTATAAGCGGCCACGAACGGAAAATCGAGGTAGACTTGCCACCGCAGCGTGGCCTCATCACGGCACTGCGCCAGCCTCTCGGTGGTGTTCGAACATCCTGCTATCAGGCGGACCTCCGCGTCGCTCCCCGCCAGCTGGAGCGCGAAAATCGGATGGCTGACGCCCCGTGGCAGCTCACGATCCTCATAGCCCGATGCTGCCTTGTGGACCCCCATGGCCACGGCCAGTGCCGCCATCACAATGGCGCACCATGCAAGCCACCGAACGGGTCGCTCAATTCCGACAGGCGTCGTCATAGTTTCTCGCCAGCTCTCCACATTTCTGTGGGTTGGTAAAACAGCTTTTAACGTCGCGGATCACTCCCTGGGCCGCCCTGGCGGCGGCACCTTCGATGTTCGCCTTCTGTTCCGCCGTCAGGTGCCACGACAAGGGAGGCGTCGGCGGCTTCGCGCCCTGCTCCGGAGACTGGTACACAACCGGGAAACTTGTGATCGTCACGGATTTTGAGGCCCACAGGCGTCTCGCCATGCAGAGCATCCGATTGTTATTGGCAAGCTGCGCATCCTCCCGCACCTTTGCCATTGTGGTGAGAGCTGAACCTGTCTGGAAAAACCAGCCGAACTTACCCTCGGCAGGAGAGGCTTCCGCCGCGGGAGAAGATCGGATCTCGAGGACAATCACGTTTCGGATCGCGCTCGTCTGCTGCAAACCTATGTCGAGCCACTCCAGCAGCGAAGACATCCCGTAATTGTCGTAGTAGCCGCCGTCGACGACATGGTTGTGCCGCTCACAGGTCCCGCCTTGCTCGATCCGCGCCGCCGGAGTCACCAGCGGGAAGGTCGCCGACAGCCGCGCCGCCGTCGGAACGGTGATATCCGAGCACGGATACAGGTCGTAGAAACCGACGCTCGCCGAAAGCGCAGCGGCCCGTGGAGCGCATCCCTTCTCGCGCTTCCTCAGATCGGTCGTCGACAGCAGCAGCCGCTGTCCCGTTTCAACCACGGTCGTGTTAAAAATTACCGCCGGACGCAGGCCGGCTGCCGCATCGCGCCGCCACGAGGCAAGTGTTGCGTTCCCGATCCCCGTCGCGCGTTCCGACCATGCCTCCTGTAAACTCAATCCACGATCGTTTGCAAGCAAACCCAGTCGCCTCCCAGCCGAACGGGATGAACGCCCGCAACTGGTCCTGGAACAACCAGCCCCAGGTGACGGCGTCGAGACTCGATGCCTGCGCCGGCTCGATAATGCGCGAGCGCAGTTCTTCCGGGCCGGAGGGAAGGACCCCGTTCTGATAGGCGTGCAGGAAATACATGGCGCCGACGCTGCCGCCCGAGACCGAGCTGACCAGCCGCACGGAACGGTCGAACTGGGGGACATCGCCAAACGTCTCCTTGAGCCGGGCCAGCACATTCCCCGTCCAGGCGGCTGACTGAATGCCTCCTCCGGTCGCAGCAACCACGATGACAGTGTCGTGCTCGCCTTTTTCGAGTGCAATCCCCGGCGTCACCTGCTCGGGTGGCTCGACTTTCTGGGATGGAAAGAAGTGGTCGTTCTCTCGAGAAAACGATCCCGCACCGAGATACAGGACCAGTGGAATCAAGAACGGGATCCGATAGCGGTCGAAAAAGAACGCCACGAAGCCGGATGCCCAGCAGGCTAGCGCGGCCCACAGCAAAAGCATCGTGAGCGTCGAGAACACAATCTTCTCTTCAAGGTAGAATCCCTTGACGACGCCGGCTAGCGCGTAAAGCGCGACACTGAAGATCAGGTAGAGGAGGGCGAGCCGATGGCCGGGAAGAAAATCGTCCCTCTGGTCAAGGAAGCCGGCCGGTGAGTGCTGGAACCTCGCCGCCAGCCACCGGAGTGGCCACCCCGGCGGGTTACAGACATGGACGCACATATACAAGGGCGACGCTCAGCGCCACACCGCTCACGAGCGCCCCGAGCGCGACATACCACAGAACATCGGTTACGGCCCAGGCCCCCATCACCAGCGCCACCGCCGGGAGGACGCTAAGGATTACGAGCAGCAGGTCCGCGTTGTCGAGGTCTGTCTTGGAGATTTTGGCCGCTTTTGACCGCGCGTGGGAGTATTGGAGCACCAGGTACGCCGTCATGTAGATGGCAAATGCCACGCTTGCAGCCGCCATGACGCAGAAGAGAAACGAAACGTACTGGACGCAGAAGCTCGCGCCAGGCGGTGCGATGTCGAACGTACCCCGAAGCAGACTCGCCGCGGCGCCATCTTTCGGGACCGCGACGGCAACCAGGGCTAGCAACAGCACGCAGAACAGAATCGGAACTCGCAACAAATAGAGGTAATGAATGTGCCGGTACAGTCGATCACCCCCCATGGTCCTCTTGTTAATCGGATGGAGCATTGTCGGCTCCGACGCCATCGGCTTCAAGTTCATTATTGCGCTCGAGTCTCGAGTCGAATCACGGCCAGGATCCTGTGCCTGCAAGCGCGGGCCGCAATGGTAGACGCACGGCAGTTGTCCCCCGTATAACCAGAGAAAAACATCTGCCACGAATTACACGAATTTCACAGACCCAATTTAGGTTTCGTGAAATTCGTGGAATCTGTGGCCGTTATCTGGTCGCGGCCGAGGGTCGCGCCGTGCATCGACGGTCCCGACCGGCGCGTGGTTTGACCCAGGGTTGTGGTATGAAGTATTGTCATACCATGAGGTGAGTCATGGTAAGGTCTAAAATTGCAATTTCTCTGGATGAGTCGACCCTGAATCGGCTCGATCAGCTGGTCAAGAAACAAGTCTTTCCCAACCGTAGTCAGGCCATAGAGGATGCTGTTGTGGAGAAACTCGCGCGGCTCGAGAAAAGTCGTCTTGCCCAGGAGTGCGCGAAACTTGATCCCACTTTCGAAAAAGCGCTCGCGGAGGAAGGGCTATCCGAGGACCTGGCGGAATGGTCCGAATACTGAGAGGTGAGATCCGCTGGGCCAACTTGAATCCGGTACGAGGCCGAGAACAAGCAGGACAACGTCCAGTCTTGATTCTGAGCCAGGACGTCTTCAATGAACGGTCCGGAACGGTAATTGCGGTTGCTCTGACAAGTCAACCTCAACGCGCCGGCTTTCCTTTGACGCTTGAACTTCATGCAAGAGGGCTCCCGAAAAAATCGTGGGTTAAAATTAGCCAGATTCGGACCCTTGCGGTCGAAAGGATAGGAAAGGTAATTGGTCGGGCGGCCGCAGAGGAATTAGATCAGGTCGTTGAAGGATTGAACGAGATTATCGCAACCTGAGCGCGAACTTGTATCAAATCAAAACCACGAGGGCACGACGTCCAAACGCTGAGGCCAGGCGCGGCGTGCGTTCCTTGAAATCTCGCGGGCGCCCTTCCGCTGGTCGAACTCGAGGAGTCATCCCGAGCGCGGGAATTCGAGAATCAGAAGTTAGTAGTGATCGCATTACTCCACTCTGACAAACATTGACCGAGGGCAGGGCGAAGGCATAGCATACCGCTCTGGCATACCAAGGAGTTCGCCATGTCCAATTCATCGCACAAAGAAAGCTCCCGCCGGACATTTTTCAGGAAGGTCGGGCAGGGAATCGTGGCCGTCAATGTCACCGGGTCGCTCTTTGGCCGTGCTCAAGCCCAGCAAGTTCCAGAGCCTCCGGGAAAGAAGCTGGGTTGGGCCATCGTCGGGCTCGGGCGCCTGTCCATGAATCAGATCCTCCCCGCTTTCGCCAAGTGCGAGAAGTCGAGAGTCGTGGCGTTCGTGAGCGGGAGCCCCGAAAAGGCCAACAAGCTGGCACAGCGCTATGGCGTGAATCCCAAAAGTATCTATAACTATCAGAATTACGATTCGATCCGTGACAATCCTGAGGTCGATATCATCTATATCGTCCTTCCCAACGGCATGCATGCCGAGTACACCATACGCGGAGCGCGCGCCGGCAAGCACATTCTTGCCGAGAAGCCCATGGCCAATACGCCGGCCGACTGCCAGGAGATGATCGAAGCGTGCCGCAAGGCGAACCGCAAGCTCATGGTAGCCTACCGCTGCCGCTACGAGCCCTTCAACAAGGCGATGATCAAGATGGCTCGCGACCAGGAATTGGGACCGATCAAGGTCATTCTCGGAGATCACGGGTTCAACATCGGAGATCCGACTCAGTGGCGCCTGAAGAAAGATCTCGCCGGCGGAGGCTCGCTGATGGATATCGGAATCTACAGTCTGCAAGCCACCCGTTACGTTACGGGGGAGGAACCGGTCGAAGTGAACGCCATGATGTACACCACCGCCGGAGATGTCCGCTTTAAAGAAGTGGAAGAAACCATCAACTTTCAGTTGCGCTTCCCGAGCGGCATTCTCGCCAATTGCACCTCAAGCTACGGCTACTCGGGACAAAACCGCTATCGCGTCGTTACCACCAAAGGATGGTTCGAACTCGAACCGGCCACGAGCTACACCGGCTTGCGCATGAGGGTGGGCCGCGGAGGCGCCGTTGAAGAGAGAACGCTTCCACAGCAGGATCATTTCGCTCTCGAGATGGATCACATGTCCGAGTGCGTCATGAATAACAGTGAGCCCCTGACACCCGGAGAAGAAGGATTGCGCGACTTGAAGATCATGATGGCGATCTACGAGGCGGCCCGAACAGGGAAAACGGTAAAACTCTAGAATGCGAATTGCGGATTGAAGCGCGACTGAGCTTGGCTCGCAATCGGAGGAAATCGATGAAGATGGCGAAAGAAATGCCCGGCAGCTTTCAGAACTTTATCAATGGTCGCTGGACAAACGCCGCCGGAGACAAGAAGTTCTCCTCAATCAATCCAGCGGATACCCGTGACGTTATCGGTGAATTCGCTTCTGCGGATTTGGATGATGTACGCAGGGCCATCGACGCGGCGCATGGCGCGCTTCCACAGTGGAGGCAGCTGTCGGGATGGGCTCGTGGGGAGTTCCTGCGCAAGGCCGCAGACATTCTCGAGTCGAAGCTGCAGGATGTGGCGCAGGCGATGGTGCGGGAAAACGGCAAGACCATCGCCGAAGCTCGAGGGGAAACCGCGCGCGGCGTCGCGCTGCTCCGCTACTATGCCGCCGAAGGACTTCGCAGCGTCGGCGAAGTGGTGCCGTCCGTCAATCCGAATACCCTCATATACACAACTCGCGCGCCTCTCGGCGTGGTGAGCATCATCACGCCCTGGAATTTTCCGGTCGCAATTCCGATCTGGAAAATTGCGCCGGCGCTGATTTACGGCAACACCGTGGTCTTCAAACCGGCGAGCGTCACGCCCCACTGCGGCGTGCTCATTGCGCAGGTTTTTGAGCAGGCCGGAATTCCGCCCGGCGTTCTCAATCTCATCACGGGAGGGGGCGGTACTCTCGGCGCAGAGATGGTCAAGAACGAGAAGGTACACGGTGTTTCCTTCACGGGTTCCAACTCGGTCGGCCGGCGTATCGCAACTTGGGCGAGTGAACGGGGTGTGAAGTGCCAGCTGGAGATGGGGGGAAAGAATCCCGTCCTGATCTTGCCTGATTGCGATCTCGAGCAGGCCACAACCTTGACGGTGCGCGGGGCATTCGCCTACGCGGGACAGAAGTGCACCGCCACTTCGCGCGCCATCGTCCTCGACCAGGTTTACGAGACTTTCGTTCAGAAACTGATGGAAAAAACCAGGGCTCTGAAACTGGGGATCGGAAAGGACGAGTCTACCGTTGTGCCGCCCGTGGTATCGGAGGAACAACATAAAGGGATCCTGGCGGCGATCGAAAGAGGGAAGCGCGAAGCGCGCCTCTTGTGCGGCGGCGGCGTTCCAGACGGCGATTCTTTCGCGAACGGCTACTTCATAGAGCCGACGATTTTCGGCGATGTGAAACCGGATTCACATCTCTTCCAGGAAGAGATTTTTGGTCCGGTGCTGTCCCTGACCCGGGCCCGCGATCTCGACCAGGCCATACAGCTCGCCAACAACGTCCGGTACGGTCTCAGCGCCAGCATCTTCACGCGCGACCTCAATGCGATTCAAGAGTACGTCAACCGCATCGAAGCCGGCATCGTGAAGGTCAACGGCGAAACTGCCGGCGTGGAGCCGCAGGTTCCCTTTGGTGGAATGAAGGAGTCGTCATCCCATTCGCGCGAGCAAGGGCGCGCGGCCATGGAGTTCTTCACCAGCATAAAAACCGTGTACATGGACCGGGCCGGACTTTAGGATTGACGATTGACGATTGACGATTGCCAAGAAGATCGTCAACCGATTGACGATTTACGATTTACGATTGACGATTGCCAAAAAGGATCGCCAATCGTCGGTGGAACCACAGGTGCCTTTGGGGGAATAAACGAGTCGTCATCCCGTTCGCGCGAGCAAGGACGCGCAGCCATGGAGTGTACCGATTGACGATTTACGATTGACGATCTTCTAAAGAAGATCGTCAATAATGGTCAATCGTCAATCGTCAATCGTCAATATGAAACTCTGTCGTTACTGGAACCCAGACTCCGGTCCCGCGCTCGGCCTGGTGCGCGACGATAAGGTCTACAACCTGAATTCGGCCGACCCGCAACACTTCGGATCCTTTTCCGCATTGTTCTCGCTCGATGACCTGGCGCAACGGCTGGAAGCTGTGGGAACCAGCGCAACCAGGAATGCGGGTATACCATTCTCAGAACTGGATACCGCGCCCGATCGCGCCAGGCCACACCTGCTCCCTCCCGTGACCGAGCAGGAAGTCTGGGCCGCGGGCGTGACTTACCTTCGCAGCCGCGAGGCGCGGATGGAAGAAAGCGAGGCCGGCGGTTCGTTTTATGACAAAGTCTATTCCGCCGCCAGACCGGAGCTCTTTTTCAAGGCGACCCCAAATCGGGTGGCCGGCCCGAACGGCGCGATTCGGATTCGCGCCGACTCGAAATGGAATGTGCCCGAGCCGGAAATCGCTCTTGTGGTAAGCGTCACAGGGAAGGTGCTGGGATACACGATCGGCAATGACGTGAGTTCGCGCGATATCGAAGGCGAAAACCCGCTCTATCTTCCGCAAGCCAAGGTTTACCTGGGTTCATGCGCGCTCGGCCCGGCCATTCTCCTCGCTCAATCGGTCCCGGACGTGCGTCAGCTTGGCATTCGGCTTGTGATTCGACGCAACGGCCGCGTGGAGTTCGACGGCAGCACCAGCGTGGCCCAGATGAAGCGAACCTTCGAGGACCTGGTCACGTACCTCTTCCAGGAACAGGAATTCCCCCACGGCGTCATACTGCTGACAGGCACCGGAATTGTTCCTCCCGACGAGTTCACTCTGCAGTCCGGCGATCTGGTCGAGATTACCGTCCCGGAGATCGGAACCCTGCGCAACCGGGTTGCTTGACCCTTCGGCATTGGCGGTGAACGGGCAAGAATAAAGCATTTCAATCCGCAATCCGAAATCCGCAATCCGAAATCGTAGGAGGATGCCATGGCTACAGTGAAAGACCTGCTGGGCGATCGAACCGAAGTCTATTCCCTTTCCGTGGATGACACGGTCCATCGGGCGGCGATGTATCTGCGCGACCGGCAGGTCCGCGCCACGATAGTGTGCGATGACAAGACGTGCCCTGTGGGCGTGATCGCTCAGAGCGACATCTCCAACAAAGTGGCCGCAGAACACCTGTGCCCGTCCTGGACCAGAGTCCGCGAGGTAATGTCCACCCGTTTGATCACCGTAACTCCCGAGAGCAGCGTGGAAGAGTGCGTTCGGCTGATGGAAAAGAACAAGATCTATCATCTCGTTGTCGTGGATAGCTCGGGTCATTCGCGGGGAATGATCTCGGCTCAGGACGTCCTTCGCATGGTCGCTTCAGACGAAAAGGCGCGCGCCGACCTGCTGCAGTCGTGGGCGTTTCCTGAAATGTAGTTCGCGTCCGGCTCCCGCACGCTCACCACGGAGACGCGAAGACGCAAAGAAAATCGTGAAAATAACCCTGAACTCAATTTTCTTGCTGGCGGCGATCTTTGGGAACGCCTCCGTTCTCTACCAGCAGGAAAGCGCTATCGTGCTGGACGGAGCCACGATTATTGACGGCACAGGGGCGCGCCCTTGCGTAGACTGCAGGCTCGTGGTCCGCGGGAATCGCATTGAGGCGGTGGGCCCCTCAAGCGGAATCCAGCCTCCTCCCGGCGCATCGACCATCGATCTTCGCGGCTTCTTCGTCCTGCCCGGACTGATCGATCATCACTTTCATATTGAAAATGACCCCAACCTGGCGTTGAAACAGCTGGCCTACGGAATCACCGCGTTTCGCGATCCGGGGCAATGGATCGAACAGTTCGAGTCCCTGAAGGAAATGATGCGCAAGAACGATCTCCCGGGCCCGAGGATGTCGCTTACCGGCCCTCATCTTGATGGACCGGGGCCGGCCTATCCCAAGGACTCCAGAGTCATCCTGGGCCCGCTCGAAGCCCGGCGCTGGACCGAGGAGGTCATCGCGCAGGGAGCCACCGCCATCAAGGTCTACTTCCGGCTCCCTCTGGATCTGATAAAGACCGTAATCGAGACCGCGCATGCGCGAGGCGTCCCGGTGACCGGTCACCTGGAGATCGTGGATGCGGCCGAGGCGATTCGCATGGGGCTGGACGGCCTCGAGCACATCACGTCTTTCGGCGTCGCCCTCGCCCCCCTCCGGCAAGGAGAGGTTTACCGCCAGGCCATCCTGGCGGATAACAGCGCGCGGAGAGAGGGGCGATATCGCATGTGGGCCGAATTGGATTTTTCCAGTCTGCAGGCGAAGGCGCTGCTTGCGCTGATCTCCGAACGGCGCACCTTCGTCGATCCGACGCTCGCGGTCTTCGAGCGCCGCGAGGGATCGCCCTCTACCTCAGCTCAAGTAACGGCCGTCAAGGGTTTCAAGAATATGATGAGCTTCGTCAAGACGCTTCACGACGCCGGCGCGCGCGTGGTTGTGGGGAGTCACACGTCGGTTCCTTTTGCCGAGCGCGGGAGAGCCTTCTTCCGGGAGACCGAGCTTCTGGTCGAGTGCGGACTGACCCCGATGGAGGTGATCCGCGCCGCCACCCAGCGAGGCGCCGAGTTCCTGCGCCGGGAGCATGAACTGGGAACCCTCAAGCCGGCGATGCTGGCCGATCTGATCGTTGTCGAAGGCAACCCCGCCGCCGACATCCGAGCCCTGAGGAATGTCCGGCGCGTGATGGTCGACGGCAGGTGGATTCCGACGCGGGAGTACGAGGGCTACTGACTTGGGACTCGAAGCGTCCTGGCGGTGAGCAGGTAAAGACTCGCCACCAGGACGCGAAGAAGGGTTCTCTAGAAGTTGACGCGCATCTCAATCTGGATATTGCGCGGGCCGCGCTGGGATCCGGTTATCTTTCCAAACAGCGGGCTGGTGATGTTGGTGACGGGGTCTGCCCGTCCGGCCCGGTTGAACGCGTTGAAGAAGTCCGCGCGCAACTCGAAGCTCCGGACTTCGTCGAAATTGAACTTTTTGCCAACTCCGAAGTCCTCGCTGAACTGGTGCGGGCCACGAATATCGAGGATACGCGGCGCCGTTCCGAGCCGCAACGGCACCTGATTGGGCGAGCGCGGGATCTGGGCGAAAGCCGCCGGGTTCAGGTAGGGATCGCCCGGGCCCCCCGAACCGACACCGACCGGCGCGTTATCATTGAGGATCTGAGGCACTCCCGCCACGACATCCGGACGAAAAGTGCCGTTGAAGATCCCATCGGTGGTAAAGCCGCTCGTTGACACAGCGAGCGGATTCCCGGAGCGGTAGTTGTGGATTCCGGTAACCGTCCAACCTCCCAACAGAAGATCGACGGCACGGTTATCGCTGCTAAACCGCCGCCCCTTTCCGAAGGGGAGGTCGTAAATCCAGGTTAGCTTCAAAAAGTGGGGTACATGGTAGAGCGTCAGCGACTTTTCGAGGTCGCGGTTATATACATCCTGAGAAGCCCTCGCGTCGATCGCGCTGTCGGACCCGACCGTGATCGCTTTTGACCAGGTGTAGGCACCCAGAACGGCGAGCCCGTTCGTCAGGTGTCGCGTCAAGCTTAACTGCAGCGAGTCGTAGTGCGAGGTGCCGAAGTTCGCGAAGATCTGGGTAATCCCGTTGTATTGGGGATACCCGCGCAGCGCCTGGGCCACTCTCCCGTTAAAGCCGGGATAGGGCAGAGGCGCCAGCCCGGGATTGGCGGACAGCGGCTCAAGTAGCCTGTCGCCGAGCGCCAGCATTGAAACTGGAAGCTGGTCGAGCTGGTCGAGTCCGTTCGCTTCAAGACGAGTTCCCTTGTTGCCAAGATAGCTGACCTCGAGCACCGTCGAGGCGGGAAGCTGAAACTGAATCCCCAGGTTGTAGTTCTGGGTGTAGCCGACCCGGTTTGAATCGGGCGCGATGTAGATCATCCCCTGGCCGTTCTTACCCGCCGGGTCCTTGTTCGGCAGCGTTCCGGGGAAATCCGGATAGCGATCGTCCAGATACAGCACGGGATCCTGAACGAAACGGAGTGGTGTGTTCGCCGGAGTGACGCTGATACTCCCGTTATAACCGAAAAGATCCGGGAAGGAGAATCCATTGGTCACGAACGGCATGTTGGTGATGCCGTAACCGCCACGGACGACAAGCCTGTCAGAAACCGCATAGGCGAAGCCGAACCGGGGCGCTATCATGTTTTTGTACCAATCCTGGAAACCTTTGCGTCCCAGGTCTTCGGCGAAGACGAGCGCCCCCGGACGGTTCCCGGCCCCCGGGTTCGGCGCGGCAAGGTCGATCCCCGACTCCCGCCCCACCACCTCGTTGTAGCCGCTGATGAGCTCCCAGCGAAGCCCGAGGTTCAGAGTCAGCTTGCGGGTGATCTTCCAATCGTCCATCGCGTAGAATCCGGGTTGTGCAACACGATATCCGGGGTTCGTCCGGGTTGATTCCGCGGGTCGTACTGCGGACCGCCCCCAGAAGAAAGCTTGCGAAAGCATGCCCAGTGCTGTCGCTGGATCCGGGAAACTGGGTTGTGATCGGATCGAATCGGAAGTCACCCGAGCCGGACTTATCCGACGTTATTGTAGTAGTACTTCCGCAGCTCGAACCCGAACTTGAAGTTGTGCCTGCCTCGAATGTAAGTCAGGTCGTCCTGGGTGATCCAGCTCCCGTTGTAGCCAAAGCCTCGGTTTCCTGAACCAAGCCGGCCCCCCGCGCCAATGCCGCCGCCCTGGATCGGCAACCCGTCGAAGAACAACACCGGGAAGTGGGTCTGATCTACATTCTGGAGACCGATCTTTTCGGGCCATCCCTGATCGACGAACACGCTCTCGTTATAGTTACCGAACCGGTTATAGCCAATCGCGAAATGGTTTATGAGGCTCTTGTTGATGGTCCAGTCTTCAGCGAGCCGAGCGAGCCGTCCCGGCGTGCTCTGAAGCTGATAGACCCCGGTCGGGGTACCTGGCGGGTTACCCCAGCGTCCGCCCGGAGAGTTGTTGCGCTCCCGCCACGTCTGGTTGTAATAGGCCGACACGCGGTGGTTGGAGCTGATAATGTGATCCCCCTTGATGGCCAAGATCTTCTCGTCGAACACCGGGCAGCAGGTGCCGATCGACGGGTAGTTGTTGAGCATCGTCGGGAAGATCGGATCCGTAATCGGCGCCTGCTGGAGAATATTCTTCGCGACGGAACTCCACATAGCCTGTGGGATGATATTGCCGGGGAAGGGATCGCGTACGACGGCATCTCCGACCTGGCGAATCGTGCGCGGGTCATAGATCTGTCCGAAAGTGATCGGGCGCCCGAGCGCGTCGGTTCCAACTACACTTCCGGAGCGCGTGTTTCCCGTAAAGGAAGGATCAAAGAGCTGGCTGAAGTCCCCCTGCTTGAATCTCGGGACCGGAAGCGAGATGAATCCACCCGGGTTGTAATCCCGCACGCGTGTGCTCTCGAGATTGGTGAAGAAAAAGGTCTTGTTGCGACCGTCGTAAAGCTTCGGGAGGTAGACCGGACCCCCGACGGCGTAGCCCCAGTTGAACAGCTTGTATGGGGCTCTTTCCCGGTTGATGGCATTGTTGTTGAAAGCGTTGGCTCTCAGCGCGTCATTCTGGATGTAGCTGAATGCGGCACCGTGCAGCTCATTGGTTCCAGATTTGATCGCAAAATTCGCAACGCTCGTCTGGCCGCCGGTGTACTGGGCCGACATGGTTCCGCTTTGCAGTTTGAACTCACTGACCGCGTCGGCCGAAGGGCTGAACTCGTTATTGCTTCCCCCCTGTAGATCAAACCGGCCGAGCGGGATTCCCTCGATCAGGATCTCGTGCGAGTAGTATTGCCCCCCGTTGATCGAGCCCTCAAAGGTTCCACCGAACCGTGCCCGGCAGACTCGAGAAAATGAACGTCTGGATCTGGCGCTGGCCATCCGCAACCGCGATCGGCCAGGTGTCGAACTCCGTCTTTGTGACATAGCGGCTCACTTCCGCGGTGCCTGACTCGAGCAGTGGGGTCTCGGCCATGACCGTGATTCTCTCGGACACCTCACCGACTTCGAGCTTGAAGTCCACGGTAAGGGTCTGGCCGACGTGGAGGACGACGGTTTCGGCGATCGCCGTCTTGAATCCAGGCAGGCTCGCCGTCACTCTGTAGTTTCCCGGAGGGAGGTAAGGGAGCCGGTAAACGCCCGCATCGGTGGTGACCGCTTTGGTCTCGACACTGGTGTCTTTGTTGACCGCCATGACCTCGGCGCCAGGCACAACGGCTCCGCTGATGTCACTTACGAGGCCGTTGAGAGCTCCTCGCTCACCCTGCCCCAGCGCTGTGGAAGCTGGAAGACAGGATCAAGAAAAAGGGAAGGACTCGCGCAATCACTGCAAAGCCAAATGGTTTCATCTAACCTCCTCGCTCATCGCCACTGAAATGCACAACACCCACTGCGCGCACGTGCGCGTATCCTAAGGCCGTGATTTCATGAGACGCCCTTCGACAGATTTGAGGCGAGCAACCGCCTCGAGCAAGGGCCGGTCAGGGCTGCGTGCCAGGAAGGTCAGCCTATCGAGCTGGGTCTCGGCGTCATTTCGAGAACCGCTACCGGCTTGATGCTTTCGCTGCCGTCACATGTTCCAAAACATCAATGAACTCTGGTCCGAGTATCGGACCACGCGACTCGTGTGTCAATAGACTTCTGCGTCCTCGGCACCAACCACTAAGATGCTAGGACTTGAAAACCCAACCGCCAAGACGCGAACACGCTGAATGAAGCTACAGCTCTACCGCGTAGACCTGCGGGTGTCCTGAGACGTCGGAGGTATAGACGGCAAGCTTTTCGTCCGGGCTGAACGAAGGATGCGGGTGCGTCCATTGCGGGCCGTAGACCGTGTCGGTCGGCATCTCCATCCAGCTCAGCGCTCCCTTGCGCTCCTGCCGCGCCGCCGCAAAATCCGCTTCCAGCGCATAACTCGATTTTTTCCACTGGCTGCCGCCGTTCGAGCTGCGCGGGTGGCAGAGGGTCCGCCTCCGGCCGGTGGCCACGTCCACGAGCTGCAGCCCGATATCCGGATGATTCGTGTCGCACAGGATCGCGCTGCCGGCCTTGTTAGGCGTGATGTGCCACGCGTTAAACTCGGCGATGGTGCTTATCTTGCGCGTCTTCCAGTCCATGCGCCGCAAGGCGCGCGGCCACACCGTGAAGACGATGTCGCCCGTGCGCCCCAGGAAGGTCTCGTGCACGACGAACTCGTCGTTGCCGTGCTCGTACAGACACTCGAGGCCGCTGCCGTCGCGCCGCACCCGATGCATGCGCGGCGCCGGATCTCCCGAGAACTCGACCCAATTGCTGTCGGTCGGATGAAATTGCGGATGGATGATGGTGCGCGGGAAACTGCACAGCACGCCGCCTGTCTTCCCGGCCGTGCTGGCGAGCGCCACACCGTTCTGCGAGCCTTGCTTCATGGCCGTCACGATCCACAGGCCGTCATGGCTCAGACTGCATTCGCCGAACTGCGCCCCCTCGAGCGCCAGCAGGGTTCGGACCGACAGATCCTTCCGCCGCAAGGCGTCGACGCTTCCCTTTCGCGTGAAGTAGATCTCGCTTCCATCCCGCGAGATCGTGGCCGAATAGGGGTGCAGCCCTTCCACCTTCGTCAGCTGCCGCATCGGACCGTCAGGGAATTCAAGCTCATACAACTGCGGCGCGCCCGAACGATACGAAGTAAAGATCACGTATTTGCGGTCCGGCGTGAACGAAGAGGTCAAGAAGTAAGTAGGATGATTGATAGACTGATGCGAGGTGAGCTGGTGCACGGTAGCGCCCGTGACCTCGTCTCGAAGACGCCGATACTCGGAGCCTGCAGCTCGCATGATCCGGCTGAAGGGCGCCGCGGTCATGGCCGCCGAGCAGAGCGCGGCGCGTGATCTCTAAGTCCGGGCTTCAAAGAGATCTCTCCCTTCTACCAGAGCGCGCAGCTTTCGATCGGCAACGCTGCGCTGCAGCATCCACAAGCCGCAGTCTGGATGAATATATCGCAGCCTCCCCTCGCCGAGGGTTTTCACAATTTGTTCGATGCGGCGCGCTATGAGATCGGGGTTTTCCACTTCGTTGTCCTTTATGTCGACGACACCGATCCCCAGGGCGATTTTGGGGTCGAGCCCGACGAAATCGGTCAGTTCCCCGTAGCCACGGCGCGCGAATTCAAGCACCACGTGATTCGTTCGCAAAGAGTTCAGGAAGGGGATCAACTCCCGCCAGAAGCCCTTTTGAACTGGTCTGTCCCGCGTAATTGCCGAAGCAGATGTGAACCGCCTTCTCCACCCGGATGCCATCCAGAACGTGGTTGATTGCCTGGATGGCCCATTCGCTGTCTTCCGGATGACCGCTGATGTTGGCCTCATCGAGCTGGACCACCGCGGCATCGATCGGCTCCAGTTGATCGCGCAGCACTCCCGCGATGTCCATGGCCAGCTCGGCCTGGTCGCGATAGTAACTGTTGGTCAAAACTTTCGAAAGCATATGCGGCCCGGTGCAGGTGAACTTGAGCGGGCGGGGCGTGAGCGCGCGGGCCAGCTGGTAGTCATTTCGAAGATTGAGCGTTCCGCTCCCGACCTTGCCGAACACCAGTCCGGCGGGAGCCGCGCGATACTGCAGCGCCTGGTCGGAACGAAAGCGGTCCAGGTCCGCCTTCGAGAAGCGCGTCTGGATCCCCTCCATCTGAGAAACAAAATAGTCGATCATCCCGTTGGTTTCGGGATGGCCGGGATCGAAGCGCTGCAGTTCGCCGTCGCTGATGACGTCGAGTCCCGCCAGCTCCTGCGTTTTCAGCACCGTCATGATGGCATCGCGCAGCACCACGCGCGAAGTGTTCCCCACCAGCCAGGATGGGACGGGGTAGCTGCCGACGACCGATCAACGATTGACGATTGACGATTGACGATTGACCATAACGTCTCCGGTCTTCCAATCTCAATCCTCAATCGTCAATCGTAAGTTGTCATTTGAAGCAGCGCCACTCATTACCTTGTCGAATGCGTGATCAGGAGTTCAGGTATAGACATAGAAACTCCAAGAAAGTATACCGCAAACGCGATCCGTTTTTCAAATCGTCAATCGTCAATCGTAAATCGTGAATATTCACAGTTTCAATTTTGCTTCCAACTTTCGAAAATACTCCATCGAGGCTTTGGCAATATGCTCGGGACTGGGTTTGAAGTCGAACACCTCGAGCGAAACCCAGCGGGAGAACTTCAAGTCCGCAAGAACCTGAAACACCGGACGAAAGTCGAGGTTGCCGGTCCCGGGGTACCGGCCATCCATCTCATTCACGTGGATGTGACGAATCCGGGAGAAGTGGCGTCTCACCAGCTTATCGAGCGGCTCTCGCTCATCGGGCGTATTGTGAAAAT
This sequence comes from uncultured Acidobacteriota bacterium, assembly GCA_963827655.1. Taxonomy (GTDB): domain Bacteria; phylum Acidobacteriota; class UBA6911; order UBA6911; family UBA6911; genus CAWHCF01. The sequence goes on along the minus strand of CAWHCF010000010.1, from coordinate 229,219 downwards.
CGAACATCGTCTGGATGGCGGGATGGCGGATCTCCTCGACCATGCGGACCGCCTGATCGAGCGTGTTCACGACATCGGTATCTTTGCCTGCGAGAGGCTCGATCAGAATCGTGATTCCTCGCTCTCCGGCATGAGGCGCGACTTTGGCCAGTCCCTCTTTCAGATGCTTGGTCGCCTCTTCGGCCGAGCTGCCCTGAGAAGCCCGCTGTTTCGGCGACCCGAGGACCATAATGCCCTTGTCGCCCAGGTCGGCGCAGAAGTCGATCAGCTGCTTGAAATAAGCCCACGACTTTTCACGGATCGCGCGGTCCGCCGTGGTAATGTGCAGCCACTTCGGCGTGATAAGCAGCCAGTGGAGCCCTGCGAATTGAATACCTTCGGAGCGCATGATGTTGCTCAACTCACGGCGCCGGGCCGCGCTGATCTCGTCGAGATGGTCGGCCAGAGTGAAAGGAGCGATCTCCACGCCCTCATAACCTGCGGCCTTGATGGCACGGCACTGCGCCGCGAACTCCCACTTTTCAAACACTTCGTTGCAGATGGAATACTTGAAGTGCAGCTTGGCTCCGTAGAGCTCGGCTGCCCTCCACCGGGAAGCCAGGGCGGCACCTACCACCCCGGAAGCCGTGAGCAAGAGCCTTCGTCTATTCACGAGTCACCTCATAGCGGAAGATCTATCACAAAGAAGCGAAGACACCAAGACAACCTCATTCATGGCGCAGCGCTGTCACGGGATCCACACGAGATGCGCGAAGAGCGGGCCAGTAGCAGGCGGCCATACCAGCCGCAAACAACAAAACTGCCACCCCCGCAAAGGAAATCGGATCCCATCGAGAAACAGCGATATATTGCGCGACAACGCGCGTGGCGGCGGCGCTCCCCGCCAGTCCCAGCGCCACCCCTATCAGGAGTTGGCGGCACCCGCCGGCCATCACCATCCGGATGATGTCTCCCAGGCTGGCTCCAAGAGCGATGCGAACGCCAATTTCCTGGGTACGCTGGGCCACCGAATGGGAGATCAGTCCGTAGACTCCGATGACGGCCAGCGCCAGCCCGAGGCCGGCGAAGACCGAAAACAAAACAACTTGAAAGCGCGCGTACGAGAACATCTCTTCATCCAGCACCTGTTCGACGGTCTTTACGTTCATCACCGGCTGGTCCTTGTCCAATTCATACACCTGCGCCCGAACTGCCTGGGCGAGGGCAGACGGATTGCCCTGGGTGAGGACGATCAGGTTATCGGCGGAGCCCGTCAAGGTGTAAGGCAGGTAAATCTCTGGCTCGGTCCGGTTGTCGTCGTTCATCACATCCTTGACCACACCGACGATCTGGAAGGAGGGCTCGGCCACGCCAAAGGGCGGTTCCTTCAGCCGCGGAATGCGGATGAGCCGCCCGATGGGATCGCGGCCGGCGCTATACCGGTTTACGAACGCCTGGTTGACTACAGCCAGGCGCTGCTTGTTTCCGACTTCGCTTTCGCTGAACATCCGGCCCTGAAGGAACCGAATACCGAGGGTTTCAGGATAGCCCGGGTTAACCTGGTGAACCAGAGTGCGCCGCGTGTCCATCTGCGCTTCGCCCACCATCTCTACCGGAAGCGACCAATTACCCAGGGGATGAATCCAGGTATTCAGCCCAACCGACACTACACCCGGCACTGCGGCGACACGGGGAAGCAACTCCTGGAAGAAAGCGCCGCGGCGGACTGGGTCCGGGTAGCGCTTTTCGGGGAGCGGGATCCGCATCGTGAGCAGGCGTTCCGGGTGGAAGCCGAAATCGAGCGCCCGGACGGCGAACAGCGTGCGAATCATGAGGCTGGCACCCACCAGCAGCACGAGCGACAACGCCACTTCCGCTACCACAAGGCTGTGGCGCAGAAGCGCCCGCCGAAGCCCGCCGCTGATGCCCCGGCTCGAGTCCTTCAGCGGGTTGGCCAGGTCGCGGGTGCAGGCATGAAGAGCCGGCGCCAGCCCGAACAGCAATGAAGTCGCCGTGGACACGGCCAGCGAAAAAAGCAACACCGGCAGGTTGACGACGATCTCCGACTCGTCGGGAATGGTACCGGGCGGTACCAGAGCGATGATGACGCCCAATCCAGCATAGGCCAGCGCGACCCCGAGGGCGCCTCCCGCCAGCGCCAGGGTGAGGCTTTCAGTGAGGAGCTGGCGGACAAGCCGGCCGCGCCCGGCGCCGAGCGCCGCCCGCAGAGCCATTTCCCTTTGGCGTGAAGCCGCCTTGGAGAGCAGCAGGTTGGAAACGTTAGCGCAGGCAATCAGCAGCAGAAGGCCGACCGCGCCGAAAAGGATCCACAGCAATTCCCGGATGCCGCTGGGGAAGGTCTCTTTGAATGAGAGCAGGCCGACGCGAAACTTCTCGGGAAAAGCCGCCGGTTCCCGGCGCTTGAGATCTTCGATGATGGGCTGCAGGTCTGTTTCCACCTGGGCTTCGGTGACTCCACGTTTCAGCCGGCCCAGGAGGTGCACGAAACGGACCCCTTCCACAACCTGTCCGCGCCGGAACACGATCGGAAGGTAAACGTCGGCGCCACGCCACATGAACCGGCGCGGCATGACGCCGACGACCGTGTGTACCCTGTCGTTCAGGCGCAGCTCGCGGCCCAGCACGCCGGGATCGCCACCGAACTGCCGCTGCCAGAAGCGATACCCCAGAACGCAGACGGCAGGCGCATCCGGCGCCCCATCGGCGGGAGTGATCGCCCGGCCGAGGAGCGGAGGGACCCCAAGAACCTGGAAGGTATTGGTCGTGACGTGGTTCCCGCGCAGGCGCTGCGGTTCTCCCTCTCCGGACCGAAGCACGTCGCTGATAGTCGAGGCGATCACGCCGTCAAAAATGGTGGCGCGTTCCGCGATCTCCAGGAACTGGTCGGTCGAGTAGTAAAGCCGCCACCCGCGCTGCCCCGGTTCCCAGACTTTTACACTCATCAAGCTGTCCACGTCCTTGTATGGGAACGGGTTCAGAACCACCCCGTAGATTACGCTGTACATGGCCGTGGTGGCCATGATCCCCAGCGCCAGCGAGAGAATTGCTACGGCTGCGAACCCCGGGTTCTTCGCCAGATTTCGAATCCCGTAACGGATATCGCGCACTAATTGCTCACCCCAGAACCGTATCGATGGGGTTAGCGAGCCGCTGACTGAGTTTGACATTGTAGAACCTCGCCGCACAGGAGACCGCGGTTCATTCTAGCCCAAGTTGGTCTCATTTATTCTTGGCGTTTCTTCGCGTCTTCGAGGTTCGTTTTTGTTTAGCGCGGCTTCCCTTGTGGAATTCGACCAGCGCGTTTGCTACCGAGCGCGCCACGGCGTCGAGGTACGCCCGGCCCCGCTCCGCATCGGCACGGTCCGGGCTGTCGCTGTATCCGTCGATGCTTTGCCAGAACCCGGGTCGCTCGGCACGATAGGGGCGATTGAGGCTGCGGGGATTGGAACCGGACGCTCCGGCTCGCGCGGGAAGCGGGCGCCGGACGAGGTCGGGCCTGAGAGCGAGCATCTGCGAAGTCTCGTACGCTCCCGAATGGCCCGGAAGGCGTCCGGCAACGTGAGCGCCTTCTTCGATCAGGGCATCCCATGCGATGGTCCAGTACGACGCGGCGGCAAGGTGCGCCGGGTGTTTCAGTGCAAGATCGCGAGCCACAAGCTGGGCGACCTCGTGATTGCCGCCGTGGCCGTTGAGAATAAAGATGCTGCGGAAGCCACCGGCAACCAGCGACTCCGCCAGATCGTAGAGAACCTGATAACAAGTCCGGGTTGAAAGAGACATTGTCCCGCCGAAGGGCAGGTGGTGGTGAGACGAGCCGAACGGCATGGTCGGAGTGACGATGACGGGAATTTCTTCAGCGGCGCGGGCGGCGGCCGTGCGGGCCAGGTGGTCAATGGTTAGAAAGTCGGTGCCGACCGGCAGGTGCGGCCCGTGCTGTTCTACAGCGCCGATCGGCAAGACGGCCAAGGTCTCGGCAGCGATGGCGCGGGCTTCTTCACGCGTGAGCTCTTCGAACAACAAACGTTTGTCCATTCAGCGCCTTTGCGTCTTCGTGTCTTCGTGGTTAATGATGCCTGACAAAGCCAGGAACACTTTGTTTACCGGTCCAGCCCCCGGCTTCCAGCCGCCGCCGGCGCCATCTCGGGGTGCGCCCTGCCGTAATCGCGAAGAAACAGCAGCCAGACCGTCGCGAGAAGCAGGATGGCGGAGACGATCCCGAAACCGGCCGCGACGCTGAACATTACTTCGACCGAGTACCGGCCTTTCAGCAACCCCACCAGGTAGGCCGACAATCCGCCTGCGATCCCGCCGATCATGTTGGCAAAACCGGCGGCGAAGCCTCGCTTTTCCTTGGGAACGACGTCGAAGACACAGGCGAGAAAATTGGCCGTGAAGAGACCTGTGAAAAAGCCGTAGCCCAGAGCGGCCAGTCGCACTCCTTCGAGCGTCTGGCAGCGCACGAGGATATGGAGAAATGGCGAACAGACGATCAGCCCGACCAGCATCACATAAAGGCGGCCGCGCTTGGTCTGTTTCATCAGCCAATCCCCGAGCGGAGCGGCGCAAACGAGGCCGGCGATCATAGCAACCTGGGCGTATGCCGTCGCGACCAGGCCCGCCGTTCCCAGCGGCAAGTTGAACCTCTCGCGCACAATGTCGGGGAGCCAGGCATAGATCAGCCATATCATCGCGCAGATAGCGAAAAAACTGATGCAAAGCGCCAGATAAGTCGGCGTGAACACGCCCGTCGAACCGGACTCATTATCGACGGTAGACGGAGTCGCGGTTCGCGCAGGCGGCTGCTTGTCTTCAAGGCGGAAATAGAGAACCAGACCGTAGGCGGTACCGGCAGCAGCCAGGATCCACAACATCCAGCGCCAGCCGAGCGCTTCGGTCGCGAAACCGCCATACCAGCCGCCAAAAATCACGCCGACGAACTGGGCGCTACCATGCAGCGAGAGCGCCGTTGAACGCGTGTATTCGGAGTGCAGGTTGCTGATCAAGGCGACGGCAGCGGGAAAATACAGGGCTTGCGCGAAAGCCAGAGCCGCCCGCCAGGCAAGCAGCCCCGAGGGAGACTGGGTAACCCCAATCATCAATGTGCAGACACTCCAGGAGAGGATCGCGCCCATGACCAGCGCCTTCTTCGACCAGCGGTCGCTGAGACGGCCGCCGAGCGGATTTGCCAGCGCGTAGACCCACAGGAATACAGTGCCAGTCAGTCCGAGCTGGACCTCCGTGAAACCCAGTTCGCGACGCAGGACCGGAAAAATCGAAAACATCGATTGCCGGCCGATATAGGCAAGGAAGAAAGCGCCCCAGAGATAGAGGACGATAGTCCAGCGCTGCCATTCGCTCTTCCCGGCCGGTAAGAACGCTTTGATTCCTCGCTTGTTCGCGTGTTCCTGGTTAGAGAGGCCGGCGTCCGAGATCACTCTGAGGATTGCCTCCGGCTTCAGGCGGAGATTCCAAGAAGGTGGAGAGTATCGCGCTGGAACATCTCCTCCATCTGTTCCATTTTCAGACGAGGGAGAGCGGTACCGTCGAGCATTTCGTTCAACTTGCGCATCGCCGCGACACTCGCGTCCACCGTGGTGAACGGATAATCGCTGCCGAACAGGACTTTGTTCCACACGCCATACTCCTGGACCAGCATGAGGGATTGGTAGAGCTGGAATGGGCGGTAGTGAAGGGCCGAACAGTCCGCATACACATTCGGATGCTTCCGAATCGTGACCACACATTCTCCTTCGTAGGGATGCGAAAGATGCGCAAGAATCAGACGGAGCTCCGGGAACCGCGTGCTGACGTCATCGAGAAGGCGCGGCAGGGTGCACTCCAGGGGCGCCCGGTCGATGAAAGTCGTGCCGGTATGCACCAGCACCGGCAGACCGTGCCGGCTGGCATATTCCCAGACATAATCGATCTCCGGCTGGTTTGGCTTGTACCCGCCGTACATCGGCATGAGCTTGATCCCTTTAAGCTTCAGATCCTGGTGGCCGTGCTCGAGCTCGCCCTGCCAACCGGCCTGCGTGGGATCAACCGAGAGAAAGCCGATCAGCCGGTCAGGATGGAGTTTTACATACTCGGCAACGTCTCGATCCGGCACCCAGAGACCCGACAACTTTGCTTTCCCGCCGAATACGATGGTCTTGTCGCACTGGGTCGCCGTGGCATGGTATTCCTCCCAGCGGACCGTGAGATCGATGTCGGCGTTGCGGGCACGGCGGGCCTGCCGTCGGAAATCGGCGGTAAAATGCTCGGGATCTCTAAAGAAATGACTGTGTACGTCAACCAGCACCGCGTTTTCCCTCAGGATGGCGGATGGGACGGCAAGCCCTCGGCGTCTCTTGGTGCAGCGCAGTCTGCCACAGTTGCCGCTTGACTGCAAATTTCGTGAGGTTTATAGATTGCGGGTCCTACCGCGCCCAAAATTCTTGGTGTTTCTCCGTGTCTTAGTGTCCTGGTGGTATTTGTTTCGCAGCGCTAAACCACGAAGACACGAAAAACGCTAATACGAAGAACAGCAAATACGAGGGAATCGAGCCTGACCGACAACATTACCAGTCACCCGGATCGCAATGCCAGACAGGCCTGGTTCCTTGTGGGCCTGATGTGGGTCGCCTACTTCCTCAATTATTCCGACCGCCAGGTGGTCTTTTCGATCTTTCCTCTGCTCAAGCGAGAGCTCCAGTTTACCGACACCGAGCTTGGGTTGACCGGATCGATCTTCCTCTGGGTTTACGCGATCTGTTCTCCCATTGCCGGGCAAATCGGCGACCGTTTCTCCAAGCGGCTGCTGGTAGTCGTGAGCCTGGTCCTGTGGAGCGGCGTGACCGCCTTGACGGGTCTGTCGAACTCGGCATTCATGCTGCTCGCCTGCCGGGCTCTCATTGGAGTGACGGAATCGCTCTTCATGCCGGCGGCCGTTGCGCTGACGGCCAACGCTCATCCTCCCGAAAGCCGGTCGCGAGCGATCGCGGTTTTCGATACGGCTCAGCTCGCCGGAGTCGTGATGGGGGGTTGGTACGGCGGCTTCATGGCTCAGGAATATCACTGGAGGTTTGCCTTCTACTCTCTTGGCGTTTTCGGAATCATCTTTGCCTTTCCTTACCTGGCATTCCTGAGAACCGTGGGGGAAGAGGCGCGGGCCGAGACCAAGACCTCAGGCGGGCGCCTGGCCATAAGAGTGCTTGCGGGAATTCCGACCTACCGTTTTCTCTGCGTCGTTTTTCCGGCTTTTACCTTCGTTCTCTGGCTGCTCTATACCTGGCTGCCCAATTTCCTCTACGAAAAGTTCTCACTCACTCTTGCCGACGCAGGTTTTACGGCGACGGTCTACCTTCAGTCGGCCACGCTGGTTGGCTTGCTTGCGGGTGGAGCCATGGCCGATCGGCTCTATCGTCGCACGAAGGCAGCCCGACTGTGGCTGGTCTGCGCCGGCCTTTTCCTTTCGGCTCCGTGCGTTCACCTGATCGGAAGCAGCAGCTCGCTCCTGTTTACCAAGATTGCTGCGGTGGGATTCGGTCTGGGGAGCGGCTTGTTCATCGCCAATCTCATGGTGTCATCTTTCGAGGTAGTTCCCGCGGACACGCGAGCCTCGGCGGTGGGATGCCTGAACTTGATAGGAGCGTTCGTTTCGGGTTTTGCGGCCCTCTTCGGAGGCATGTGGAAACAGAACTTTGGACTTGACGCCTTGATGAGTTCCGCAGCGCTTGTTTGCATTGCGGCAGCGATCCTTCTGGTCTACGGAATCAGGCGCTGCTTCCAGAGTGATTACGAGCGCGTGCACTGAGACTCCTGGTGTTTCTTCGTGTCTTGGTGTCCTGGTGGTATTGGTTTCACACCTGAAACACGTACTTCAGCGCGCGTCGTTGGCGGAGCGCGCCCGTATTCAACTGTTCAAGACGGTATGCTATCTTACCGTGCATGAGAAGTTGCAGTAAATGCGGCGAAAGTTACGAAGATCGCTACCGCTTCTGTCCCGTTGACGGCGCCGAACTGGATGTGGCGGTCGAGTCGTTCCAGCCCCCCGCGTATCATTCCCCTCGAAACGGTTCGGAGCCGGCGGTCGTAACCGTTCGCACGCTGGTCCTCAGCCTCGGACTCCTCGTCGTCGTGGCTTTCCTGAGCGCCGCGGCCGCATTCTTCTACCTGTCGCTCAAACCGAAGTATGGCGGGCTCGTCGTGAAGACCACGCCGGCCGGAGCAACCATTTTTGTCGACGGTAAATCAAGGGGCTCCAGTCCGCTCACAGTGGAAGAACTGCGTTCGGGTGGATACCAGATCAAGGCGGTCAAGGAGGGATACAAGGAGAGAGTCCAACAAGTGGAGGTTATCCCCTACGCGACCGAGAACCTTCACTGGAAACTTGAACCTTTGATCGCCAAATTGAGCAACGAACAGCTTGCCGAAGTCGAGTCGTGGAGGAAGAAGCTGGAGACTGCGCAGAAGGAGAACATCCTGCTCCCGCCTCCGGACGACTACAATGTTCTCTACTTCGCCAACAAGATTCTGGCTATCGATCCGGCGAATCCCCATGCCCAGGAAGTGAAAGGAAAGCTCGCCGAAGGGCTGCGCCGCAGCGCAGACGTATCCTACGCGCGCGAAGACTGGCTCGAAGCCGAGAAACACTACAAACAGCTGGCTGCTATCCTTCCGGACGATATCTCCATCAACGAACGACTTACCGACCTAGCGGGCAAGATTGACGCCAGCTTGAAGGATCGCGAGAAACAGGTGGCCGAGTGGACGGCTAAGGCCGAAGCTGCCGTGAAAGCCGGGAGTCTCGTTCCTCCTGAAAAGGACAATGCGCTGGACGCAATTCGCAACATAGAGCGTCTCGACAAGAAAAACGTGTATGCGAAGGGAGCCCTTCTCCGCGTAAAGGAGCTGCTGCAGAATCGCGGCGACACGAAGATCAGCAGCGCCGATTGGCAGGGGGCGAGGAACGATTTCAAACTCGTACTGCAGTACTTTCCCGAGGACAATTACAGCAAGTCGCGCCTTGAAGTGGCGGAAGCGAAGGCCAAGCTGGCCGAAATCGCTCTTAAAGAACAGCAGGGTCTCCTGCGCAAGCAGGAGGAGCAACAGTTGGGCCAGAAGGTCGCCACTCTGCGCCAGTCTGCCATCAATTCCTATCGTTCCGGCGCTTATGACAAAGCAATCGTCGAGTGGCGAGAGTTTCTAAAATTTGATGCCAACAGCGACGAGGCCTATTTCTACCTGGGCGCTGCGCACATGGAGCAGAAGCAACTGGATACCGCCATACTCAATTTCGAGAAGGCCGCCTCGCTCAACCCGAACCACGCCATGGCGCACTTAAACCTGGGCCTTCTTTACGATCGTCACCGGAACGACATCGCGAACGCCGTCGACCATTTAAGGAAGGTGGAAAAACTCGGCGGGGTCGACAAATACACGCCCGACCGGTTGCAAGCAATGGTTCAAGACTTGCAGCAGCGAAGCCGTCTCGCATCGATGGAGAATGCTCCCTTCGCTGTAGAACACAAGCATGCGTTCTCCAGTTGCAAGGGGAATCTTCTGATTACGGAACAAGGCGTGGAATACAAGACAACCGAGAACGACCACAGTTTCTACGAGGCTTACGCCAGTCTTCGCAACCTGGGGGTGCAAGGAGACGACATCGCGATCCGCACCCGGAATAACAAGAAGTACAACTTCAGGCTCGTCAACCCAAGCCACGGGAATATTATTCGCAGCCTGGCTGCCCGGCATGTTCAAATTGACGATTGACGATTGACGTTACGATTTGACGGTATTTACGAGGTTTGCGGACTGAGATGGAAGGGATATCTTGCGGCACACGATTGAACAACCACCGGCAAGCTGCAATCGTCAATCGTCGATCGTAATTCTGCGGGCTCGGACGAAAGATTGGCGGGAGTTTCCGGCGCTTGTCCGGACTCTACCGATTAGAATGACGATTGACCAGCTGCCGCCAAGCTCGCAATCGTCAATCGTAAATCGTAAATCGTTAGAGTTGTTTTCGCTGACCGACGTATGAGGGGGGCTCGGAGCGAGGGCTTTCAGGATGGCTGCGGGCGTGCTCTGATCTCCTCCCCCTTCGAAAGACTCCGACAATTGCCATTGCCAGGAGTCCCAGGAGCGCTCCCAGGCCAATAGGTACGGGCTGTAAATAATTTCGCGCCTGGCGGACAACACTGGAAGACAAGACTACGTGGTCGTCTTTCGCCAGCGGAATCTCATCACCATTGCCATTAAGCAGTGTGACGGCAATTACCACGCGGGTGTCCTCCGTGCCGCGGTTGACGATGTTCCATCGCCAGGTCGCCTGGTCACGCTCTCCGACTTCTTGCAAAGCCTCCCCCGCGCCAGGTCTAACTTCCATCCCGGAAGACAGCGAAGAAAGTTTCATCCCAACCTTGAATCGTTCTCCCAGCGACCTGAGAACGTGCCGCTCCTCGGGCGCGACACGCACGTAATCGATTGATTCGGTGGCGAAGCGCGCTTCTCCACCGCCGGTCCCATTGGGACTCAAGCGCTCCGGAAGTTTCCATTCCAGAGTACCAAGAAGAATGCTCCGCAGATAAACATTCGCCTTGCGACTCCGTATGCCCGCCTGAGATTTGTCGTCGACCGTCTGGGTGGTCAGACTTCCCATCGAAAGGGTGACATTCTCCAGGTTTTCTTTTACCTGCTTGAGTTTCAGGTACTGCCGGGCGAGCGAATCTTCCTTCGAGCTCAAGGTTTCGATTGTTTCGCGCATCTGGCGGTTGGAATTCTTGGCGTCTTCAATCTCACCTGAGAGCCGCTTGCTGGCGGCTTGCTCTTTCTCCAGGTTGGTGCGAAGAGTGTTATTCTGCTCCGCGAGAGTCTCGCCGTCCTTCTGCAGTTTCTTCGTTGCCTGGACCACCTCGCCGAACTGCGAAGCCAGCTCGCCTTTCGGATCTACTCTGATATTGAGCGAGCGCTGCAGATTCGCGAACTGACTTTGGTATGCCTGAACTTGTCCTCGAAGATTCTTAAGGTCATCGCCGAGGCGGGTTAGCTGTGTAGACGAGCTGTCGGTTTTTTCCTGCAATGTCGCGCTTAGACCTCGAAGCTTGGAAACTTCCGCCTGATGCTGCCGCAGTTCAGTCTCGACCCGTTTATTTTCCGACTGAAGCTGTGCGACCTGGCCCGTCAGATCCTGGTTCTTGACTTTGAGGTTTTCAAGATCGCGCAGCGCATCCTGGTAGGCGGGAAGCCGCGGAGCCATGTTCTTGAGCACCGTCTCGCGGCTTGCCCCGCTGGTTGAAGAAATCTCGCGAACTGCCCGCTCGAAAGCATCTTCTACATAACCCTTCTTCGCGTCTTCGAGATCGCTGTATCGGAGACCTTCGGTGAAGGTAGCCGCCAGAGCGGCCTCAAACTCATTCCGGTTGGGAAATTCCTCAGCCAGATCACCATCAAACTTGAACAAGATTTCCGAAGGACTGGTCCCCGCAATGGATCCGACCTGGAACTTGATTTCGTCCCCTCCGAACTCGATACCGAGGATACGCACTTGATCTCCAACCTTGAAACGAGGCGGAGTCGATGCGGACGATTGCGGAAGACGACTTCCGACCGCAATGAGGTGCCTCTCGGAAAAAATCGGAACCTTGAGAAACAGCGCCTTATTCTGGTAACGCCGCCGATACTGATCTTGCAAGGTCCGAGATATCCCGGCCAGGCCCACCTGGGCGATCAGCAGAACCAAGGCGACCCATGGAACGCATCGTCGAAATCGCGAATATTTGAAAGACATACGACTTCCTTAAGGTTAGCCTCCTTGATCCGACCAGGCAAGGTTGTGCTTTTCCATGATACGAATGAAAGAATTCTAGCACAAAGGAAGACGTGGGATCTGAAATAGAAAAGGAGTAGTCGATTCCACGACTTTCGTTCCATTTTGGTAATGGGCACGAGAAGCCCCGGAAACGTTAAAGGCATATGAGGACTGGGAATAACACGAGCACAAGCTTAATGAAATTTATCGCCGCGGGAAATAATTCCGACCGTCTCAAAGCGCTTGTGAAGAGCGGAAACGATAAGGGTTCGCCCGGAACCTTTTAGGAATCAAGCGATCGCAAATGTTTCCGGGCATCGGGCATGGAAATTGCATTTGCTGGTAGCGTCGGGCGGATCAAGCGCCGATGCTGTTGAAGGGACGGGTCAGAATGCAGAAGAACCGGGAGATGTAGAGGCTCTTGCATGCCTCCCTCCCGCGCCGTGCCCAGAGAGGAGGAAGCATGAAAATCGTGGCCCGCATTGAAAAAATTGGATGCGATTTGTACATGTTCGACGGCAAGACCTTTGATTCCTTCGTAAGCGCGCGACGCGAGATGGTTCAGAGAGTGAAGCTTCGCCGTGCGGAGCGCCAGACGCGGACAAGTCGGGTCACACTTTCTCGCGCTCATATGGTCGGAGCGTAAATCGAAACCACAACACACGAGTACATCGAAGGCAGGTGCGATGAGCGCCTGCCTTTTGTTTTTGATCCAACCGATTGGATCCCCGATTGAATCTCCCTGAAAACTGCCGGGCCTCGAGGCGACGACCGTTCCTCGGTAGACGAGCCGTCTCAGCCAGCAGTGGCTGGCGAGGCTTGATAGAACAGAGTCCTGCGTGCTATAAGAACTCCGCCTCAATGGGCTTTCAAAGGCGACGAATTCCTTGGACATTCAGTACGGCATCCTATCCGACCAGGGCAAAGTCAGAACTTCGAATGAAGATTCTTACGCCGCCAACGCTGATCGAAGACTCTTTCTCGTGGCAGACGGGATGGGAGGACACGCCGCTGGAGAAGTAGCGAGCAAGATAGCTGCTTCGACAATGGAAGAATCGATCGCGCACAGCAGCAATGATCAACCTGAAGCTGCCCTGTTTTCAGCAGCGGTGAAGGCTAACGCCCGGATACACGAGACCCAATCTCTGGAACCGGAACTGGCGGGGATGGGCAGCACGCTAACGGCCTTATCGTTTAAAGACAACCGCTACTACATCGCTCACGTGGGGGACTCGAGGGCGTACCTGTTGCGGGACGGGGTTCTGGACCAACTCACACGTGACCACTCCCTGGTCTGGCATCTGTTCGAAAGCGGCATACTTAGAAAAGAAGAACTCTCAAGTCATCCTCAAAAAAACCTGATCACGCGATCGATCGGCCCGCATCCACAGGTCGAGATAGACCTGGAGCGCGGAGAGGCACGAGAAGGCGACGTCTATCTTCTCTGCTCCGATGGGCTGACCGACGTAGTTCCGGACGACACCATCCGCGAGATTCTCTCAGATAGTCAGAAGTCTCCCCAGGCCATGGGGGAAGCTCTGGTAACGACGGCGAACCGGGCCGGTGGCCCCGACAATGTAACGGTCGTGGTCGTCAGGCTCGGAGAGCACGAAATCTCCGGAGCGGCGCCGAACCCGGTCGAAGAGAATCCTCCTTCTTAAGATTCTTGGTGTTTCTTGGTGTCTTCCTGTCTTGGCGGTATTTGTTTCGCAGCGCTAACCACGAAGACACGAAGACGCTAGGACTGAGTACTCATGCGTGTTCTGGTCACCGGCGGAGCGGGTTATATTGGAAGCGTCGTGACCGAAGAATTAACGGGTCATGGACACGAAGCCGTCGTCTACGACAATCTCAGCAAGGGTCACGCCGGAGCGGTTGGCGCTGAAACTCCGCTGGTGAGGGCGGAACTGGCCGACAGGGGAGCCCTGTGCCACGTTCTGTCTCACTACAAGATCGAAGCCGTAATTCACATGGCGGCGGATTCGCTCGTGGGAGAATCCTTCTCAGACCCTCAGCGGTATTATCGAAACAACGTAAGTGCCGGTCTTTCGCTGCTCGATGCCATGAAGGAGTGTGGCGTCGCGCGACTGGTCTTCTCATCAACGGCGGCGGTCTATGGTGACCGGGAGAAACAGCCAATCGATGAGACTGATCCGGTGTATCCGACCAATCCGTACGGCGAAACCAAGCTCGCTCTGGAGCGCGCGCTGCAATGGTACGGGGAAGCTTACGGCCTGCGTCATGCTTCGTTGCGCTACTTCAACGCCGCCGGGGCAAGCCGGAGGCGCGGCGAATGGCACCATCCTGAAACCCATCTGATCCCTCTGGTACTCGAGGCAGCCGCCGGACGCAGAGGGTTGGTCGAGGTCTACGGAGACGACTATTCCACGCCCGACGGAACCTGCGTGCGAGACTACGTCCATGTTGTCGACCTGGCGCGCGCCCACGTGCTTGCGCTTGGTCTTCTAGACCACCGCAGTGCGACATACAACCTGGGATGCGGGGGCAACGGCTACTCGGTGCTCGAGGTCATCGAGACGGCTCGCGCGGTAACGGGGCGCGAGATTCCACTTCGGTTCGGACCTCGCAGACCGGGCGATCCCGCGGTGCTCGTTGCCAGCTCTGATAAGATCAGACGCGAGCTGGGATGGGACCCTCAATTCCAACAATTGGACACGATGATTGGTTCGGCCTGGATCTGGATGCAGGATCACCCGTTCGGTTACGACTCAAAGGGCGGTTGAGACGTTGCAAAGATTCCTGGTGTTTCTTCGTGTCTTTGAGTCTCGGTGTTATGGACCGGCCCACGACCTTCATGCAAAAACGTTGCATCAAGCTGCCGGACGGGCGCTATCTGATCTTCTACACATTTGACGACGAGCGCTCTGGAGCGGAAAAGGAACTGGAAACCACTCCCCGGGACAATGAAGATAAGTCCAAAGAAGAAAGCCCCAAAATGAGGCCACCTCCGGAAAATAGGCGCAAGAAGCAATAAAAATGAGCGAGCTGCGCTGGAATCCGTTGCTAGGGGAATGGGTGGCTACCGCAACGCACCGTCAAGAGCGGACATTTCTACCTCCCCCGGGATACTGCCCCCTCTGCCCTACGGAGCCCGGCGGGTTTTCTACCGAAGTACCCGACAGCGCCTACGATATCGTGGTTTTCGAGAATCGCTTTCCAAGCCTCCAGTCCAGTCCCGAGGCTCCGAGCATCGAGACAACCGACCTCTATCCGGTTCGCCCTGCCCGGGGTGTCTGCGAGGTGGTGCTCTATGCTCCCCGCCATACTTCGACCCTGGCGGAAGAGCCGGTGGAACAGATTGACAAGGTGGTCCGAGTTTGGACTGACCGCTTCGAGGAGCTGGGGGCCCTGGATTTTGTGGATTACGTTTTCGTGTTCGAGAATAAGGGGGAGTCGATCGGAGTCACGCTCCATCATCCCCACAGCCAGATTTACGCCTATCCCTTCATCCCGCCTCGCATCCGGCAAGAACTCGAGCGATCGAGCCGTCACCGGGAGCGGACGGGACGTTGTCTCATTTGTGACGTCATGACCGAAGAGCGCCGCGATGGGCGCAGGATGATCGCGGAGAACGGTTCCTTTATCGGTTATATTCCTTTTTTCGCGCGCTGGCCCTACGAAGTACACATCGCCGCGCAGCGACATATCCAGGCCCTTACGGATCTCGGCCGCGAGGAGCAAAGAGACCTGGCTTCGATGCTCAAGTCCCTGCTGGTCGCTTATGACCGGCTGTTCAACCTCTCGTTTCCTTACATGATGGTAATTCACCAGCGCCCGACGGACGGCGGCGTGTACGATCACTATCACTTCCACATCGAGTTCTATCCACCGCTCCGCTCCTTCAACCGTCTCAAGTACCTCGCCGGGAGCGAGACTGGCGCCGGAATGTTTATCAACGACACGCTTGCCGAGGAGAAGGCGGCCGAACTCCGCGCCCGCATCACACCCGCACGATGGTCCGAAGGACTAAAATAGCAGCGAACGGAAGGCTTCGGCTCTTTCGAAACAATGCCCCAGGGCGCCGGAAGTGAGGGCGCCTTGACTTTCGCGGAGGGCTTGGATATACCGGCCCCTACGGTATGCCCATCAACCGACGTGACTTTGTACGATCTCTGACTTGCGTGGCCTCTCATTTTGGGATTCGGAGGCCACACGCGGGAGCAGCAGCATTGAAAACGGAAAAAACCTACGATGTAGCCGTCATCGGAGCCGGTGTCTTTGGCGCCTGGATTGCCTATCGCCTGCAACAGGCCGGAAGAAGAGTCGTTGTGCTCGATGCCTATGGACCGGGCAACAGCCGGGCCAGTTCCGGGGGTGAATCCCGCATCATCCGGATGGGCTACGGAGCCGACGAGATTTACACCCGCTGGTCGATCCGGTCGCTTGAGATGTGGAAGTCTTTCTTCGATCAAATCCACCAAAAGCTCTTTCACCCCACCGGAGTGCTGTGGATGGCGCGCGACGGCGACGAGTACGCAAACAAGACAATGGCGACGCTCGAGAAACTGGGCGTTCCCTTCGAGAAGATGACGCGCCCGCAGCTTGAGAAGCGATACCCTCAGATTGCTTTCGGGTCGGTGACGTGGGGTCTGCTCGAGCCCGACAGTGGAGCGCTCATGGCGCGACGGTGCGTTCTGGCGGTCGTCGAGCAGGCCGTCGCGATTGGAACTGCCTACTTCAAGGAGGCAGTCGAGACGCCTCGCGCCAAAGGCCGGTTGGCCGCGCTCAAGACCCGGAGCGGAAATAACATTCACGCGGAAACCTTTGTATTCGCCTGTGGCCCATGGCTGCCAAAGATTTTTCCCGAGCTGCTCCAAAACCGAGTCTACCCGACGCGCCAGGAAATCCTCTTTTTTGGCCCACCCGCTGGAGACGCTCGTTTTACGTCCCCCGCCCTGCCAGTTTGGATCGACTTCGGTGAGGAAGTGTACGGAGTGCCGGATCTCGAAAACCGCGGTTTCAAGATCGCGCTCGATCGGCACGGTCCTCACTTCGACGCCGACTCGGGGAATCGGCTGGTGGGAAGCGAGAGCGTTGAGGCGATGCGCAAGATTCTGGCCAGGCGTTTCCCAGGGCTGCGCAACGCCCCCCTGGTCGAGGCACGAGTTTGCCAGTACGAAAACACGTCCAACGGCGATTTTCTTATCGATCGTCACCCCGGACTGGAGAATGTCTGGCTGGTTGGAGGCGGCTCGGGTCACGGCTTCAAACACGGACCCGCGCTGGGAGAATACGTCTCGACTAAACTGGATGGCGGGGAGGTGGACCCGCGTTTCACGCTGGCCACCAAAGACAAGGTTCATAAACGCTCGGTATACTAGGCCTGGTGTCTTCGCGTCTTCGTGGTTAGTGCCGCAGAGCAAAAACCCACCTCCAAGACACCAGACTCGAAGAAACGCTAAGAACTTTTGTCTCCTGCCCATGGTGGTTGCTAAAATGAGTGGTTTCGCAGCAGCCAGGCTATGTCGGCGATGAAAGTTAACGAGATCTTTTACAGCATTCAGGGCGAGTCCAGCTTCATGGGCTGGCCCTGCGCGTTCATCCGTCTCACGGCTTGCGACCTGCGCTGTACCTACTGCGACACCGAGTATGCCTTCTTCGAAGGCAGGGAGATGTCAGTCGACCAGATTCTTCACGCGATCGAACCCTATCCTACGAGGCTTGCGCTGGTCACGGGTGGTGAGCCCATGCTGCAAAAGGGTGTTCACGCACTCTTCGGAGGGCTGCTGGATCGAGGCTACACCGTCGCGCTGGAGACGGGTGGTCACGTCTCGCTAAAAGATGTTGACCCACGCGTCCACAAGATCATGGATCTGAAGTGCCCCTCGAGCGGCATGTTGGAACACAATGACTACGGCAATATCGAGTATTTGACGCATAATGACGAAGTAAAATTCGTTGTAGGCACGCGAGCGGATTTCGACTGGGCCTGCGAAAAAATCCGAGCCTACAACTTGACCTCTGGAGTTGGAACGGTCCTATTCTCGCCGGTCTACGGAGAGCTTCCCTACGAGCAGCTGGCCCGCTGGGTATTGGATTCGGCGCTGTCGGTCCGCCTGCAACTTCAACTGCACAAGATCATCTGGCCTTCGATCCCGCGTGGCGTTTGAGCCGGTAGGGGCATTAATCAACCGATGAGTACCTGGAAACACCTGGAAAAAATCCGGCGGCTGGTCTCTGACGAGCACGGCACGCTGCGCCGGCAAGCATCCCTGCGGATCGCTCTTTGCTATCCCAGTCCTTATTCGGTCGGGATGAGCTCCCTGGGCTTTCAGACCATTTATCGCGAAATACATCTTCATCCCGATGTCACAGCCGAACGAGCCTTTCTTCCAGATGCCGGCGATGACTATCGCGGCTCGAGGACTCCGGTGTTCACGTATGAAAGTGAGACGCCTCTTGGCGAGTTCCCCATCCTGGCGTTCTCAGTCTCGTACGAATTGGAGATACCTGGAGTTTTGGAGATGCTGGACTTGAGCGGAATCCCGGTGCTGCGAAACGAGCGGGGGATTCAACATCCCCTGGTGGTCGTCGGTGGGCCGCTCACGAACTCGAATCCCATGCCCCTGGCTCCGTTCGCCGATCTCATCATCATGGGAGAAGCGGAAGAGCTGATCCATGTCTTCCTCGATGCGGCGGCGACCCTGGATCGTGAAGCGCTGCTTTCCCGCTTCGCCCGGACGCGCGGATGTTACGTGCCGGGACGCACGCCGGCTTTGGGGGAGATCGCCATGGCGTCCGCGATACGCCTGCCGGCTCGCTCCCAGATCGTCACTCGGAACACTGTCCTGTCATCAATGTTTCTGATCGAGCCCGAACGCGGGTGCTCTCGCGGGTGCACGTATTGCGTTATGCGACGCACAACCAACGGGGGCATGAGACTGGTTCGGCCCGAGGATGTTCTTTCGTTCGTTCCTGAGCATGCCCGTCGTGTCGGTCTGGTGGGGGCTGCGGTCACCGATCATCCGAAGATCAAAGAAATCGTGGCAAGCCTCGTGGCCAGCGCGCGTGAAGTCGGCATCTCGAGCCTGCGGGCAGACCGCCTGGACGAAGAGTTCGTCGGATTGCTTGCCAAAGGGGGTTATCAAACTCTCACTACCGCCTCCGATGGGGCTTCGCAGCGTCTGCGGAATTTCGTGTCTCGAAGGACCGCGGAAGAACACCTGGTTCGCGCTGCGGAGCTGGCACGAAAGTTCAAGCTCAAGCGGCTTAAGCTTTATGAAATGGTCGGGCTTCCGGGAGAGACGTCGGCGGATATCGACGAGCTGATCCGGTTCTCATTGGAACTCGCGCAAATCGTCCCCGTGTCCCTTGGAGTGTCACCGTTTGTCGCCAAGCGAAATACGCCCTTGGACGGCGTTCCTTTCGAGTCTATCGCATCAATCGAGGCAAAGCTGTCGCGGCTGAGACGCGGAGTCAGGGGAAAGGTGGAAATCCGGCCGACTTCAGCGCGCTGGGCATGGGTCGAGCATATGCTATCCCAGGGGGGAGAAGACGCCGGGTTGGCGGCCATGGACGCCTGGCGTAGCGGCGGTAGTTTTGCGACCTGGAAGCGTGCATTCAAAGAACGAGACGTCAAGACCTTTCCCGGGCGTCCGGTGGTGGACGGGCGGAGAAATCCACCTTCGGTGCTGTCTTAGTGGTGCTTGCGGTTAAAAGCGGACTTTCAAGTCGGGCCGTCGCTCCAGGTGAACGGTATCGATAAAACTGATCTTTCTGGACGCGAGCGTCATGATCAGAGTGTGGGTGCGGGCGCCGCCGCCAAAGAAACGCACTCCTTTGAGCAAGGTCCCATCGGTCACGCCGCACGCCGCAAAAATCATTTTCCTGCCCGGAGCAAGATCTTCCGTCGCGTAGACCCTCTTCAAATCGTCAATGCCCATATCGCGAAGCCGCTTTTCCTGGTCCGGCTTTGCAACCACAAGGCGAGCCTGGATCTCTCCGTTCAGACAGCGGAGCGCCGCAGCCGCAAGGACACCCTCGGGCGCGCCTCCCACCCCCATGACTGCGTGAACGCCCGTGCCCAGAACCGCCGCCGAGATTCCTGCCGAAAGGTCGCCGTCGCCAATCAAACGGATGCGCGCTCCGGCCTGGCGAATCTCTCGGATGAGTTCTTCATGGCGCGGTCGATCGAGCACGATTACCACCAGATCGTCGACGCTCCGATCCAGGCGCTTGGCGATCGCTTTCAGGTTATCTTTGGCCGGCGCATCAATATCGATTGCGCCGCGACTCGAGGGTCCCACGATAATCTTCTGCATGTAACAATCGGGCGCATGGAGGAGTCCCCCTTTCTCGGATGCAGCCAGAACCGTGATCGCGTTGTTTGTGCCCGTGGCGCAGAGATTCGTTCCTTCGAGCGGGTCCACCGCAATGTCGATGACTGGTATTTCCTTGTTTCCCGAGTTATTCCCGACCTTCTCCCCGATAAACAACATCGGCGCCTCGTCCCGCTCGCCCTCGCCAATGACGATCGTTCCGTCCATCGCAATCGTCTGCATGGCGCCCCTCATGGCTTCGGTAGCGACATGATCTGAGTGGCGGCGATCCCCGGTACCCATGGTATGGGCGCAGGCTACGGCAGCTTTTTCGACAACGGAGACGAACTGCGAGCCCAGGTCATGCTCCATGCCTTTTCCCCCTTCAGATTCGGATCGGATAAGCTAACGCAATCACCACAAAAGGACGAAGACGCTGAAAAATCTCAGTTCGCGGTGACGCGATTGGGTTCCTGGATTGGAAGAATCAAGCTCGGCCCTTGAGACCGGCTATGCGATTGTGACGTCTTTGCTCAGGTACACATCCTGAATCGCGTTAAGAATAGCGATGCCCTCTTTCATCGAGCGCTGGAACGCCTTGCGCCCTGAAATCAAACCCATGCCCCCCGCGCGCTTGTTGATCACAGCTGTCTTGACCGCTTCGGTGAGATCACTTTCTCCCGAGCTGGCGCCGCCGGAATTGATCAGACCCGCGCGACCCATATAGCAATTAACCACTTGATAACGAGTCATATCGATGGGATGGTCGCTGGTGAGATCAGAATAGACCTTCTTGTGCGTCTTTCCGAATTTCAAGGCTTCGTAACCGTGGTTATTCTCCGGAAGCTTTTGTTTGATGATATCGGCTTCGAGGGTTGCACCCAAGTGGTTTGCCTGTCCGGTCAGGTCCGCCGACACGTGGTAGTCGGGCCCCCCTTCCTTGGTCTTGTTGAAGGCCGCATTGCGGAGGTAGCACCACAGGATTGTGACCATACCCAACTGGTGGGCGCTATGAAACGCTGCGGTGATCTCCTGGATTTGCCGCTTCGACTCTTCCGATCCAAAGTAAACCGTGGCGCCGACCGCTACCGCGCCCATATCGAACGCCTGCTTTACGTTGGCGAACATGATCTGGTCGTACGAGTTGGGGTAGGAGATGAATTCGTTATGGTTGATTTTGAGGATAAACGGAATCCTGTAAGCATACTTCCGGCAAACCGAGCCCAGCACTCCGAGGGTTGACGCGACGGCGTTGCAGCCACCCTCGATCGCCAGCTTGACGAGGTTTTCGCCGTCGAAATAGACCGGGTTGGGCGCGAACGACGCTCCGGCTGAGTGCTCGATTCCCTGATCAACCGGAAGTATCGATAGATAGCCCGTGCCTCTCAACCTTCCATGGTCGAAAAGGGCCTGCAGATTTCGCAGCACGGGCGCGGGCCGGTCGTTCACCAGGCAAACACGCTCGATGAAGTCCGGGCCTGGTACCTGGAGCTGCTCTTTTGAAATAGTCTTGCACTCGTGCTCCAGCAAGTGTCTCGCGTTGTCCCCGAGCAATCTCTCAATCGTCGAAATCGTATTCGTGGAATCCACCGCAATTGAAGCAGACATAGGAAATACTCCCGGAATGCCAATCGAAATCAGCGCCTCAAGACTTGGATACTCCAACAAATCGCTGATTTCCCGGTTGGGACTTCAAAACTGAAGCCATTATATAGGCGAGCTGCGCGAGATTTCAAGCAACGCCGCACCGCCGGCTCCGTGTTCCACGTCCTTCGGTCCTGGCTGTCGCTGCTGACCGGGCCGCGGCAAGCCGCCCGGACGCGAAGACGCAGACCTTTGCACCGACATAACTGTTCCGATTCCCGGTAGGGTTGTACTATTCTGATAGCCTGGCGGAGCTCGAGTCAGATGCGGAACGTACGGTTGTTAGCATCTCTCCTGATTGGAATCTGGTTGTCTGCGGGACCCGGCGCAGGTCTTGATGAAAAGAGCGCTCCAACCGAAGAGGGAACTTTCCAGATTTCGGTCCAGGGAGAGAAAATCGGCACCGAGAAGTACTCGGTTGCTATAGCTGGTGACTCGGCCAGCTCCTCCTGCCTGCTCGATTTCCGCAATCCGGCCAACACACGGCAAAGGGTGCGCCTCGAATCCAAGCTCGAGATGGACGGTCACTTTCGTCCACGGGGCTACAGTCTCCGGAGCGACGTGGACGGAAAAAAAGGGGCGATCGTCGGAACCTTTCCCCCGAAACAGGTGATACTCGAGTATGGCCATGAAGGGAAGCCCAAGAAAACCGGACTGCTGGTCGGAACGGACTATACAATTCTCGACACCAATATCTTTCACCATTTCGTCTTCCTGGTCAGGCTTTTCAAATTTGACAACCAGGAGGCCGTTCAGCGCTTCGAGGTCGTGATTCCCCAAGCGGCCGACACCGGAGTTCTCAAGGCGAGTGAACTGGAGAAGGAAACGCTAGTGGTGGGCAGCAAGAAAACGGAGTGTCATCACCTCCTGCTCGACTCCGGCTCGGTGTCCATTCACCTTTGGGTGGATAAACAGCGGATCCTGCGCAAGATTGCAATCCCCAGCCTTTCGCTCGAAGTCACTCGAACGTCCTAATCTTCGTGTCTTCGTGGTTAGAGCCGAAACAACACCTCTAGGACGCAAAGACACGAAGGAACACTAAGCGTCTACCGGTAGTAGACCTTGCGCGAAAGCAGATCGGGATCTTTCAAGTATTGGCTCAATTGACGAACGACCGTGTCGAAGCTGCCGGCTTCATCGACGTCCACGCAGTTGAGACGCTTCCTGTTTGCCGCAATCCAGCGGGACACCAGCTCGAGTTCCCAGGCCTCTCTTCGTAGCTTTTTTGTTCCTCGAGATCCGAAGTAGATCGACTGGATCTTCTTTGTCACTCTTGTTCCGGGCTCCCGGCCCAGCCTGATCGAGAGCTGGCCGACAAACGAGCCCTGGGATAGGAAATAGGCCTGGGCCTTCCCGCTGCCGGGTTCGGGTACCAGGACGACAAGATTGTCTTCCCTGCCGTAGCTGCGCGGGCGCTCGTGAACCTCGGTTTGAATGTTAATGGACGGATGGAATTCTCGTATCAAGCGCATCTCCAGGAGCAAAGCTTCAATTTCGGAGGGCGTGGAAAAGAATTCCAGAGAGTGGAGCCCCTGATGAATCCGCGCAACTCTGGAGTCCTTCAGCGCGCGAGGGGTGAAATAGGCGCGCATACGCCCCTTCAGGTTGCGGGCTTTCCCGACGTACAAGACGCTAGCGGCCCGATTTTTCATGACGTACACACCCGGGGAGTCCGGAATTCGGGCTAGCAGGTCGGGGCCAAAACTAAACCGGGTGAAGTCTATTCTCCCTGTTCCGGCGTCAACCCACTGCTGAAGCTGCGCGATGTTCTGCCGATGATCGAGGGGGATAAGCTCGATCAGCTGTGTCAAGCAATCGTCCAGACATCGCGCCATGGCCGCAGGCCGATCCCCGTCGGCCGGCGAGACGCCCAGATGACCCGACAGATCTTCCGGTGACAGGGTGCGCCGGAGGACCCTGCCGGCGAGGGCTTCGATAAACACCGTTTCACCACTCCAGGCGGGGAGCGCGCAGCGCTGCAGCAAGTAGTTCCATCGCTTCACATCTCCTGGATTCCACGCTGCCAGAATTCGCCCATCGGCCTCTGCCCGAGTTCCGCCCAGCATCCCCGGAGTGGCCGCGCCTGCCAGAGCGAACTCCCAGGCACGGTCTTTCTCTGAGATGTGGATCGCTCCACGAACATAGAGATCGTCGATCCGGCCGCCGGCAAACTGAATAAAGAGAGTGGCGCGGTGGGACAAGGCAGTCGGCGCGTCTTGAGGAAACGGGGCGGCGATGTGCCAGAACCCTCTCGCATCCCGCTGAAATCGAGGATCCTGCGCAAGAATTCCACCCACAACCCGCTCGGCAGCAAGGGCGTTCAACGAACGGATCTTCAGCGCATCGCGAAGAATCTGGTCACACGGAACAGCCTTCTTCGCCTGCTCCAGATATTGAAAGACTCGCTCGCGCATTATTGGAATGGAGTATACCACCCCGCGCCGGTCTTCACCTTTTCGGCACAGCAAGAGAAAAATCCCTTGTCTGCGTCTTCGCGTCCTGGTGGTTGATTTTGTTTTCACGCACTCCGCAAACGAAGTTGGGCTAAGATTCCCGGTCGCCATGAGAATCCCAAGGCCCGTACAAGCAGATCTAGCCCTGATTCTCGCTACCCTCATATGGGGCAGCACCTTCACTATCGTGAAGCAAACCCTGGCTCAGGTTTCGCCGATGCTTTTCATCACGCTCCGCTTTTTGGTTGCGACCAGCGTGACGGTCGCTTTCATGCCCGGGGTCTTGCGGAACATTTCCGTCGAGACCTTCCGGCGGGGTTCGACACTGGCGGCCTTTCTTCTCGGTGGATTCTTCTTCCAGACACTGGGGTTGCAAGGAACCACACCTTCCAGGTCTGCGTTCATCACCAGTCTTTCCGTGCTGCTGGTTCCTATCCTGGGCTTCTTTCTTTTCCGGCATCGCCCAAGACCTCAGACGCTGGCCGGTGTCCTGATTGCTACCATAGGGCTCGCCTTTCTGACTCTCGATAGGCTCGAGCTGAAGTTGAGCTCGGGTGATGGCCTTACGCTGATGTGCGCCGTTTCGTTTGCCCTTCACATCCTCTTCGTCGGACGGTACTCTCCCGTCAGCGATTACCGGCAGTTGTTTATGCTTCAGCTAGCGCTGAGCGCGGGCGTGGCGGCGGTGGCGACGCCTATCGTGGAAACTCCTTTTCTTGTCTGGGATGTGCTCTTCTCCATCTATTTGTTAATAACCGGAGTGCTGGCCACAGCCCTCGGTTTCTACATACAGAACCGGGCTCAGCGATTGACAACCGCAAATCGCACGGCGCTGATCTTCAGTCTTGAACCGATTTTCGCCGTTCTGTTCGCCTATCTATTACTGGATCAGACCCCCACGAAGAAAGAGTGGCTGGGCGGAAGCCTGGTGCTGGCGGGGATTCTGACCTCGGAGATGAGACGCGAATAGCTTCTTACCACGGGTCCGAAGACGCCAAGAGGATCCCACGGCAGCTAAATTGATGGAACTCCGCGCCTTTTATCGCGTAGAATTGAAGCGCAACTTTGCAGCGGAGGATCTTGCATGCGTAACCGGTACAGCCACGACTTGAAACCTGGAAAGCGACTGATCTCGTTTTTCATGGTGTTGTTTATTCTTACCTTGGGAATCGGCATCGGCACACTCATCTCCTACCGTGTCGGCGCCGTCGCCCCGGGCGACAGCCAGCTTCGGGTACAGACCGACGGCAAACCGCTCGTAGGAGCGGGCGCCCTGGCTCTCTCGCAGGCTTTCGAAGAAGTGGCCAACCTCGTTGAACCGGCGGTGGTCAACATAAACACCGAAGCCGTCGTCCGCAGGCAAACGAAGCGCCGAGAAACGCCGGAGCGCGAGGACCCGATGGAGGATTTCTTCCGCAAGTTCTTCAATAATCCAAACCTTCCCGACAACTATACCCGCCAGAGCCTTGGGTCCGGCATCATCGTGGACCCTAAGGGTTACATCATTACCAACAGCCACGTTGTCGAAGGCGCCACGAAAATCAAGGTCGGCCTCAAGGAGGGACAGCAGTACACGGCTCAGATTATTGCCGCCGACTCGCTTTCGGATATCGCCGTAATCAAGATCGAGGGGGCAAGGGAATTTTCCTACGCCAAGATAGGAGACGCCAAATCCCTTAAAGTCGGCGACTGGGTGCTTGCGATCGGAAGTCCTTTCGGTCTGGAGCAGACTGTGACTGCGGGCATTATCTCGGCCACCGGGCGGGTTTTTCCCGATCCCTCGACCGCGTCGATGGCGATGCTCTTTAACGATTACCTGCAGACCGATGCTGCCATTAACCCGGGCAATAGCGGCGGGCCGCTGGTGAACATGAAGGGAGAGGTCGTGGGAATCAATACGTTCATCCAGACCACGACCCGCTCCAACGCAGGGGTAGGATTCGCCGTTCCGTCCCACATCTTTGTCAACGCCTACAATCAGATTCTCAACAAGGGAAAGGTTACCCGCGGTTACATTGGCGTCAACATGAACACGCTCCCGTTCACCCCGGCGATGGCCCAGTTCTTCGGCGTCAAGCAAGAGTCCGGTGTCCTGATCACGGGACTCAGCGATGATAGCGGAAAGGTAGTGGACCGCGGTCCTGCGGCGCAGGCCGGCATGAAACCAGAGGACGTTGTGGTCGAATTTGACGGAAAGAAAATACTTTCAGTTCAGGACCTGCGGCTCGCCGTAGCCAACACGCCCGCCGGGTCGCAAGGCGAAAGTGAAAGTTGTTCGCTATGGAGTCGAGAAGGAGCTTGAAGTGGCGGTTGCCGAGCGAAAGCTAGAGGATCAGGAACGCGAAAAGGGCACCTTCAGCTTCGAGGAAAAAGAGGAACAACCAAAGCCAGAAATCGGGCTCCGGTTCGACACGGTTCCCGCTCGCCTTGCCCAGGAACTCAACATTTCCGGAGGGGCGGTCGTGGAGGAGGTAAAACCCGGAAGCCTCGCGGATGAGGCTGGATTCGCCAGCCCGGATCAGGGATGGGAAACCGACATTATCGTCGCGGCTAATGGAAAGCCGATCAACGCGGCCCAGGACCTCTTCAATCTGATCAAGAGTCTGAGAAGCGGCGAAACCGCGGTCGTGAAATTTCTGCGCGTGCGAAGGAATCCCGGCGCGTCTTCTCCTCCCGCGACTTACTACACCAGTATAATGAAGCCGTAAACTGCCCCGGCGCGTTTGCGTCTTCGCGTCTTCGTGGCAAAGGGCGATCATAGAACTCACTACCCAGACGCGTAGAGCCGGCGGCGCTTCGTTAATGCCGGAGGCGGGACATGACTCCCTTCGAGCAGGTTGTTGAAGCCAAAGGACACCTGATCGATTCCGGGATCATGTCTCAGATCCTCGATCGGATCATCGAACAGAAGTGTAGCTTCAAGATCGAGAAATTCGAGGTCGGCAAGACCAATGTCGACGAGTCTGTAGCCCGCATAAAGATACGGTCTCCCCATCAAGAATCCCTGAGCGAGTTACTCGATCTCCTGGTGCCCCTGGGCTGCTACCTCACCAAAGAGGAAGACGCGCGCCTGGCCCCTGCGCTTGGAACCGGTCGGGTCCCCGACGACTTTTACTCCACAACAAACTTTCGCACCTTTGTCCGCCACGAAGGAAACTGGACGCTCGTAGCCGACCAGCGCATGGATGCGGTTATCCGCATCGATTCCGAGGGTCCGAGATGCGTCAAGCTGCGCGACATCCGTACGGGCGACCCGGTCGTGTGCGGCCATGCGGGAATCAAGGTGGTTCGGGAGTACAAGGATCGCGATCGGAAGGACTTCACCTTCATGGCCAGCGAGATCTCTTCCGAGCGCCGAGTGGAAGTGGTTGTGCGCCAGCTGGCCGAGATGCTCCGGCACACCCATGACGCCGGCGGCAAGATCGTGGTGGTCGCGGGACCTGTGGTGGTGCACACCGGAGGAGTGGAAGGGTTGGCCAAGATGATTGAGGCCGGCTATATCCAGGCGTTTCTCGGCGGGAATGCGATCGCCATCCATGATATCGAATATGCGCTATACAAGACGTCGCTCGGGGTTCATTTGGAGACGGGGATGCCGGCGCACGAAGGACATCGAAACCACATGCGCGCCATCAATCTCATCAATAATTTCGGCGGAATCGAGCAGGCGGTTGGGGCCGGCGCGCTCCAATCCGGCATCATGTACCAGTTGATAAAGAATCGCATCCCCTTCGCGCTCGCCGGCAGCATCCGAGATGACGGCCCCCTGCCCGAGACGATCTGCGACATGATCGAAGCGCAAGCGCGCTACGCCGAGCTGCTCAAGGACGCCGAGTTGATCATGATCCTGGGGACGATGCTGCACGGGATTGGCGCGGGCAACATGATCCCCTCGTGGGTGCGGACGATCTGCATCGACATCAACCCCGCCGTGGTGACGAAGCTCTCCGATCGAGGCTCCTCTCAGACTGTGGGCATCGTTACCGATGTCGGAACCTTCCTGCACCTGCTGAAGGACCAAATCTAACGATTGACGATTGACGATTTACGATTGACGATTGTACAAGAATGGAAAGCATGACCTCATGTCGTTCGTACAATCGTCAATCGTCAATCGTAAATCGTCAATCGTAAATCGACATCATGAGTACGCCAGTTTTCCAGAACTTCATTGACGGAGAGTGGGTGCCAGCCGCTTCCGGCGCCACGTATGAAAATCGGAATCCCGCGCTTCACCAGCAGGTGCTCGGGCTGTTCCCGCGATCAGGACCCGAGGATATCGACAGGGCCGTGGACGCCGCCGCCCGCGCGCTCAAATCGTGGAGCCTGGTGCCGGCGCCAGGACGCGCGGAGATCGTCTTTCGCGCCGCCGAAATGCTCGTGCGCCACAAGGAAGAGTTTGCGCGCCAGATGACGCAAGAGATGGGTAAAATCCTGACTGAAACCAGAGGCGATGCTCAGGAAGCCATCGATATGAGCTACTACATGGCGGGCGAGGGTCGACGGCAATTCGGACAGACCGTCCCATCGGAGCTGAGGAACAAGTTCGCCATGTCCATGCGAATGCCTGTGGGAGTGTGCGGACTGATAACGCCGTGGAATTTTCCCATGGCGATACCGTCGTGGAAAATAATGCCCGCGTTGGTTTGCGGAAATACCGCGGTGATCAAGCCGGCCACGGACACGCCTCACTCCGCCCTCAACCTGGTCAAGGTTCTCGAAGACGCCGGAGTTCCGCGCGGCGTCGTCAACCTGGTTACAGGTGCAGGGACTGCGGTCGGTCTGCCCCTGATCCGCCACAAGGAGGTGAAGCTGGTCTCATTCACCGGTTCCACGGAAGTGGGGCACGAGGTTGCCCGGGAATGCGCCCCCTCTTTCAAGCATCATCACCTGGAAATGGGCGGCAAGAACGTCATCATCGTGATGGATGATGCCAGGCTCGACCTGGCCGTAGATGGGGCCGTCTGGGGAGGATTCGGAACCTCCGGCCAGCGATGCACGGCCGCAAGCCGTGTGGTCGTGCACAAGACCGTCTATCCGGAATTCCTCGAAAAGTTCTCTTGCCGCGCCAAAGCCCTTCGCGTGGGGAATGGCTTGGATCCCTCGACGGAAATGGGGCCGATGATCAGTGACAATCAACTCCGGACCGTCGAAGAATATGTCAGGATCGGCCGAGATGAAGGCGCCAGGCTGGTCTGCGGCGGCCGCCGACTCTCCGACGGGGAATATGCCAAGGGTTTCTTCCACGAGCCCACGATCTTCGCCGACGTGGATCCCAGAATGCGAATTGCCCAGGAGGAAATCTTTGGCCCGGTCGTCTCAGTTATTCCCTGCGACGATCTTGAAAGCGCGATCGAGATCGGCAACGGCGTCGTTTACGGGCTGTCGTCCGCCATCTACACTCAGAATATCAACGCCGCGTTCCAGGCCATGCGAGACATGAATACCGGCATCTTCTATGTCAACGCTTCCACCATTGGAGCGGAGGTTCATCTTCCCTTCGGGGGCACCAAACAGACTGGGAATGGCCATCGCGAAGCCGGGCAGGCAGCCCTGGATACCTTCTCAGAATGGAAGTCCATCTACATTGATTACAGCGGCAAGTTGCAAAGGGCGCAGATTGACACTGAGGCCATGTAGAGCATGATTGTCGGAGTTCCCAGGGAAATCAAAGACAACGAGTCTCGCGTGGGACTGGTCCCGGCCGGGGCGCATGCCCTGGTACAGGATGGCCACAAGGTATTGGTGGAAACGCAGAGCGGCGAAGAAAGCGGGATCGCTGACGCCGAATACGCCGCGGCGGGGGCCGAAATCGTCTCCTCGGCTTCGACGGTTTATGAACGCGCGGAGATGATCATCAAAGTAAAGGAGCCTGTAGGTCCCGAGTACGAGATGCTCCGCAGCGAGCAAATTCTCTTTACCTATCTGCACCTTGCTCCGGCTCCCGATCTGACAAGGGTGCTGCTCAACAAGAAGGTCACAGGGATCGCTTACGAAACCATCCGATTACCCAATGGTTCCTTGCCTCTCCTCACGCCGATGAGCGAGGTGGCGGGCCGGATGTCCATTCAGGTTGGCGCCTTCTATCTCCAAAAACCGAACGGAGGGCGAGGCGAACTCCTGGGCGGCGTGCCCGGCGTGCCCCCGGCCAACGTGGTTATCATCGGGGCCGGCACGGTTGGCACACATGCCGCCAAAATGGCCGTGGGGCTGGGTGCCCGAGTGACGATCATTGACCTGGATGCTGACCGCCTTCGCTATCTGGACGATATCTTCTTCGGGCAGATTGAAACCCTCATGTCGAACCCCTACAACATCGAGGAGTCCGTGGCGAAGGCCGACCTTCTCATCGGAGCCGTTCTTATCGTTGGAGCTGAAGCACCCAAGCTCATCAGCCGGCGAATGATCTCGACTATGCAAAAAGGAGCGGTCGTGGTCGACGTGGCCGTTGATCAGGGTGGGTGCCTGGAGACAACTCGCCCCACGACCCACAGCGACCCGATTTTTATAGTCGACGGAGTCGTGCATTACTGTGTCGCCAATATGCCCGGAGCGGTTCCAAGGACCTCCACTTTCGCCTTAACCAACGTTACGCTCCCCTATGCGCGCCGCCTTGCGGGCCTCGGATTAGCGCACGCAGTACGAAAGGACCCTGCCCTGAAACAGGGGGTGAATGTCTACCGGGGTCACGTCACGTGCAAGCCCGTAGCCCAGGCCCAGGAGCTTCCCGAGACCCCTATTGACTCCCTGCTTTGAAAGCCTGGTGTCTGGCGTCCTGCCGGTCAGGTCCGCTCGAGCACGATTTGACTTTGCCTCGGCCTGTACTATAAAATCCGGTAATCAGTAGATTTCGGGCTCTTTTCAAGCTGGTCTCGTGTCCGACGCTGGGCGCGAGAAAGCAGGTATGAGAATTCAGGCTAACGAGCACTTTACCCTCAACGAGCGCTCACGGGAGATTCTGGAGTGGGTCATCTCCACGTTTGTTTCGACCAGAAAGCCGGTCGGATCGAGGAAAATTGCGCGTCACAGCCGGGAACATCTGAGCGCGGCCACGGTGCGGAACATCATGGCCGACCTGGAAGAAATGGGCTACCTGAAACAGCCCCATGCGTCGGCCGGCCGAGTTCCCACCGATAAGGCATACCGGTTTTACGTCGATTACATGCTGAAGCGGACCGAAATATCGGCGCGCGACCGCGATATCGTCGACCGGAACTTACGTCCCGACGACAGTGCCGAACACCTGATGGCACGGACCAGTAACGTCTTGTCGCGCGTATCCAACAGCCTGGGGATCGTGGTCTCTCCCCCGATCAGCCTCGTGGCTCTCCAATATATTCAGTTTGTCCAATTGACGGACGATAGGATTCTGGTGATTCTGGTGTCTCGCTCGGGGATCGTTCAAAACCGCGTGATTCATGTCAGACAGGATTTTTCCCAGACAGAACTTGATCAGGCCGCGCGTTTTATCATCGAACGTTTCAAGGACAAGACTCTTATGGAAATCAGGGCTCTGATCCTGCAAATGATCAAACAGGACCGAGCCCTTTACGATAAATTCATGCAGCGAGTGATTGTCTTGAGCACCCAGACGTTCGCCGAAGCTTCAGACGACGTCCACTCGGAAATCTACCTGGAAGGCGCGTCGAACCTGATCAAGAATCCGGAATTCTCCGATATCAACCGGATGCGAACGCTCTTCGAAACGATCGAAGAGAAGAGCCGTCTGGCGTCGCTGATTTCGGAGTGCATCAAGGGAGACACTCAAGAGGTTCGAATCACAATCGGAGCTGAAAACGCCCTTCCGGCGATTGAAGACTGTACCATTATCACCTCCCGCTACGTGGTGGATGAGAAAACCCACGGCTCACTCGGAATCTTAGGTCCCACCCGAATGGAATACGGGCGCGCCATATCTCTTGTGGACTATGTAGCCAGATTGTTCGGGCGGGTGCTGGGCAATCAGGTCTCCTGAGGGTTCGCGAGGAAATAGATGTTCTGCAGTTCCCCCAAGCTCCTGGGCGAGACACGAGCGACCCGATTGCGGATTTCGGATTTTGGATTGCGATTACAGGGATGCAGCAATTGATCAATAAAAACAATCCGCAATCTGCAATCCGCAATCTGCAATTGGAAGGGGCGCTAAAAGCATGACGTGGAAACTCTTTCGACGCCCCTCCGAATCCGGCGGACCTCCTCCTGAGGGGCCAACTACTACTGAAGAGAGTCCGGCGACAAGCCCGTCAGAAGCGGCGGACGCTTCGGCCCAACTTCAGGCGGACCTCGCCGCCGCCAGGAGTGAAACCAAAGATTGGCACGACCGCTATCTGCGCAAAGCAGCTGAATTTGAGAATTTTCGCAAGCGAACCGAAAAGGAAAGAACCGAGTCCGCCACACTGGCAAAGAGTTCGGTACTGTCCGAGATTCTTCCCATTGTCGATGCTTGTGAAAGGGCTCTTAGCAGTTTCCCCGAAGCCACTGAGACCGTCGAGGGCCTTGATCAATACCGCCAGGGGTTCCAGCTCCTTTACAAGCAGCTCAACGATGCGTTGTCTCGAATCGGCGTAACTGCCATGGAAGTTCGCGGCGAGAAATTCGATCCTCATCTTCATGAAGCCGTGGTCCGCGAAGAGAGCGACGAGTACGAGGAAAACACCATCGTCGAGGAATTGCAGCGCGGGTATCTCTTCAAAGGCCGTCTCCTTCGTCCTGCGCAGGTAAAGGTCGCAACACCGCCCAAAGATTAAGCGAACAAGCACCTGGTGTTTCTTCGTGTCCTTGCGTCCTAGTGGTATTTCGCAGCGCTAACCACGAAGACTCCAGGAACCCCCGAGGCCTTGCGATCGACCGGTTTGGCTGGATTTCTTGACACAGTTCATCCGGAAATGTTAAAAATAACCGCTTCCCATAAGGCGCTCAAAACAATACAACATGTCTAAAATGAATGGGTTGCTGGCGTCGAATGGATGGCATGGCCAGGCGCGACCCAAAAGCCGGCACGTTGCCCTGCGCGAATTGAGAGCGCGAGATTGCAAGATAACAAACCAGATCACATACTTTACGATGTCGCAGCCACGCAGCGTGCGCGGAGTTCACATTGATGAATCATAAACGAGACTACTACGAGGTATTGGGCGTCCATCAGAACGCCAGCGACCAGGAGATCAAGAGCGCTTACCGGAAACTCGCCATTAGATATCACCCGGACAAGAATCCAAACCAGAAGGAGGCGGAAGAAAAGTTCAAGGAGGCTGCTGAAGCATATTCCGTCTTGAGCGATCAGGAAAAGCGGTCCCGTTACGATCGCTTCGGGCACGGCGGCATGCAAGGCGGTTTTACCGGGTTTGACCCGGCCACCTTCGGCGATTTCGGTGATATCCTGGGAGAGTTCTTCGGCTTCGGCGACATCTTTGGCGCACGCCGGCGCGGGGGTCCGGACCGGGGCGCGGACCTGCGCTACGATTTAAAGATTTCCTTTCGTGAGGCGGCCTTCGGACTCAGGACCAAGGTCAAGATCCCGCGGCAGGATACTTGCTCGAGCTGCGAGGGGCGGGGAACCGCCAAGGGAAAACAGCCTGTCATCTGCCAGGTTTGCCACGGAACCGGCCAGGTCCGCTACCAGCAGGGCTTCTTCTCGATCAGCCGAACCTGCAGCCAATGCCAGGGCGGCGGCAAGATTATTCGAGATCCGTGCGAAAACTGCCAGGGACGCGGGCGCGTCCAAAAAGAAAAGGTCCTCGAGATCAAGATTCCAGCGGGTGTGGACAACGGCGCCAAGCTGCGCATCCAGAACGAGGGAGAGGCCGGCACCCAGGGGGGGCCGCCTGGGGACCTTTACGTCGTGATCTACGTAGAAGAGCATGATTTCTTTCAGCGGCAGGGGAACAATATTTATTGCCAGGTGCCCATTGCCATCACCCAGGCTGTGTTGGGCGGCGAGATCATTGTCCCCACGCTGGAAGGTGACGAAAAACTCAAGATTCCCGCAGGAACCCAAACCGGGTCGGTATTCCGGCTTCGCAATAAAGGGATCGTGAGTCTCGGCGAGCGCGGCCACGGCGACCAGTTCGTCGCTGTAAACGTCGCAATTCCCACCAAGCTCACCAAAGAGCAGCGACAGCTTTTCGAAGACCTTGCCCGAGTAAGCAAGGACGACGAACTCTCACAGGAACGAAACCTGTTCGACAAGGTAAAAGATATCTTCGGGTAGTAGAACCCATGACCCGAAGACGATTCTTCGTTCCCCTCGACAAGATACGCGACGGGGTTGCCCGGCTTTCCTTCGATCAGATCCATCACCTGCGCGATGTCCTGAGGCTCCGGCCAGGCGATCAGGTCGAGATTTTCGACGGCGAGGGAAACGGTTACGTTGGCAGGGTGGAAGCGTCCGGCTCCGAATTAGTTGTTGGCTCCCTGCAAAGGATCGAAGCCGCCACGGAATCACCGGTCCACGTCGTTCTGGCGCTGGCGTTGGCGAAGCCCGATCGGTTCGCGTGGGCCTTACAAAAGACAACGGAATTGGGCGTTCAGGAGATCGTGCCCCTCCAGGCGCGTTTTTCTCCCGTCCGCCTCACCGAGGACAAGCTCCAAGCGAGTATGGAACGGTGGCGCCGCATCGTCCAGGAAGCCTCGAAACAGTGCGGCCGCGTCTCCATACCCAGAATTCATCAAGCCCGTCAGGTGCTCGACTTCCTCACCGGTAAAGAATTTCCCAATTCAGCCAGGTTGTTTTTTGACGAGAAGTCGCCAGAATGCTGGGGAAGCACCTTCGGCCGCTCGGCTCGATTCGTCGTTTGTATCGGTCCGGAGGGTGGTTGGGATCAAGCCGAAGTGGAGGCGGCGGACCGAGCCGGTTACCAGATTCGCAACCTGGGTCCCAGGATACTACGCACGGAAACGGCCGCCGTGGCGGCACTGGCGATCCTCCAATTTCAAGGTGGTGGCCTCGGTACTGCTCAAAGAGGGGAGACGGCGTGACTTTCGGGGACTTCAAGCGGTCCCGTACATACACCTCCAGAAGGACACGACCCGTCACAGCAGTCTGTGTCTGGGCACTTGTGTCCTGGATTTTTTGTGAATCTCTTCCGGCCCAGCAGCGATCCCTCAAAACCGAAGATACCGATCTACTCGAGCTCGGTCGAATACGCCTCGAATTTGGAGTGGAGTTTCTGCAGGGGCAGCGGTACTCATTATCTGGACTGGAAGGCGATTTGACGCGCGTCGGAGTTGCCAGCTTGCGCTTTGGCGTTGGGGAGTACGCAGACTTTGAAGTTTCGGGCGTGGTGCAGGATTTCCTTTCCGTCTCCCGACGGTATCCACCGGTAATCGCGCCCGATTTTGCAGGTAATGCAACCAGCGATGTTGGGGATCTTATCCTGGCTACGAGACTAAGGTTTGCGCGTGAAGGGAACCGGCGGCCCGCGCTGGGCCTCAAGTTCGCCGTCCAGCTGCCAAACGCCAGCAACGAAAAGCGGCCTGGGAACGGACGAAACCAATTTTTTCTCAAGCGTGCTGCTCTCGAAACGCGTGGGGCGAGTTCAGTTGCTCGGCAATCTGGGGTTGGCCATACTCGGCTCAGCCGTGACGCCCGGCGCTCAGGCAGACCTGCTCACGTACGGCCTCGCCTTTGTCACTCCGGTTCACCGGCGCGTGGCCGTCTTCGCGGAAGTTCATGGCCGGCAGGGGCCGGATCGAGTGGGGAATGAGAGCCAATCCCAGATTCGACTGGGAGCGCAGTTCCTTGCCGCAGGGCTCCAGTGGGATCTGGCCGCCATAGCCGGCCTGAAGCAATTCGACCCCGATTCGGGCGTCGCAGTGGGAGCGACCTACGAATTTCAGGGCTTCCACAAGAAGCGATCGCCGAGGACAATAAAGTAGCATTGACTTTCTTCGAGTCTTTGAGTCTTAGTGGTGGACTTTTGGTGCGGCCGCACTAACCACAAAGGCGCGAAGGCGCGGCATCATTCTGGGCGGTGGATTATGTCATCGCAATCTGAATCCTTGTTGCATTGCTTCAAATGCGGAACGGCGTATCCGATCAAGGACCGCATCGGACGCAAGGACACGTGCCCGAAGTGCGACGCCGACCTGCACTCTTGCCTGAATTGCCGCCTCTACAATCGCTCGGCGCACAACGAATGCAATGAGCCCCAGGCCGAATGGGTTCGCGACAAAGATCGAGCGAATTTCTGCGACTACTTCGAGCCCCGCCGAGGCGCCCGTTCCGGAATCAGCCGGCCTTCATCCGCAGATGACGCGCGAGCTCGTTTCGAGGATCTTTTTAAGAAGAAGGAGTAACATGGCATTAACCCGGAGGGATTTCTTGTGCCGCGCGGCCGGCGCAGCCCTGGTGGTTCCGGGCGCCGGTTTTCCCGAGTCCGCCTCTTACACGCCCGAAGAAGTAGAAACCCTTTACCGAAAGTCGATTTCCGGAGATTCGCTGGTATACACCGAAGACTACTCTTCGAATCTTGACGCCCTGACTCTGAATGCAATCCGGGACTCGGGCATGACGTATGCGTTCTATGATGTTTCCATCACGCCCAGGGGTCGCAGCTTCGACGATTGCATTCGTAGCCTCGCCCTCTGGAATGAATCGATTGCACGCGGCAAGGATTTACTGATGCGGGCCGACTGCGCCCGCGATATTTTGACCGCCAAAAAGACCGGAAAACATGCCCTGGTTTACCTGTTTCAGGATGCCTATCCTCTTGAGCGCGATCTCCACCGCCTGCGCCTGTTTTACGATCTTGGCGTGCGCGTGATCCAATTGACGCACAACAGCCGCAACTTTGTCGGCGATGGCTATGTCGACAGGGTAAACGGCGGCCTGAGCGACTTCGGCCTCCAGGTTGTCGAAGCTATGAACGAATTGCGGATCCTGGTGGATCTGTCGCACTGCGGCGAACAAACGACCTTCGATGCTATTCGCTTCTCGAAGCGACCGTGCGCTTTCACCCATGCGGGCTGCCGCGCGCTTCTCTCGACGGAGCGGAACAAGACCGACGCCCAAATCCGCGCCCTGGCCGAGAAGGGTGGAGTTATCGGCATCTTCAATATGACCTGCTGGCTGACCGACCGCGACACCGCCACGCTGGACGCCGTCGTTGGTCATATCAAGCATGCCGTCCGCCTTGCCGGTATAGACCATGTGGGTTTCGGAAGCGACGGGCCAATGGGCGGCGTCCAGCGATTGGCCGAAGAGCTTGCCGGACACGTTCAGTTCTTCCAGAGCACCACGAACCGAACCATCTACACGCGGCGTCCGTCACACGTCCGCGTACCGGAGCTGAACCAGCCCAAACGCCTGGTCGTCTTGGCTGACGCTCTTTCGCGCGGTGGATTCACGCAAGCCGAAATTGACAAGATCATCGGCGGGAATTTCTTCCGACTCTTTCAGGAAGTGGTAGGCTAGCTCGATGGACAAGCAAGCACCCATCATTGTCGCAAGAACAGGCACAGGCAGCGAAGCCTTTGTCATCAAGAACCTGCTCGAAAGCTACAACATCCCCTGCCACTACGCGTCGCGGGTTTTTCATGTTGTTTACCCCCTCAATATCCAGGGGCTCGGAGAAATTCGTATCTACGTCCCCGCCTCGCTTGCCCAGGAAGCCCGGCGCATCCTTGAAGAACACCGGCGCAACCATGTCCACTTGCGCCTGGTTGAAGCCGAGTAGATTCGGGGCTACTCGCGCCTTCCGGCCAGGCAGCCTGTGGAAAAATCCGATGGTTAACCAAGTTTCCTGTTTTCAGTAACTTGATTCGAGCTTCAGACAACATCCTCACAGGTTTTCAACACCATTTCCACCAACCCCGCGGTCTTGCGGCCTTGCAATTCCTCGCCATAACTTCTTGCCTTTTTGCGAGGATTT
Source organism: uncultured Acidobacteriota bacterium (assembly GCA_963827655.1). Lineage (GTDB taxonomy): Bacteria > Acidobacteriota > UBA6911 > UBA6911 > UBA6911 > CAWHCF01. Next base: position 191,178 of record CAWHCF010000010.1, on the reverse strand, counting down.
GGTGGAGGAAGAGCACTTCCGCTGGCTGAGTCCGAATGCCACACGGAGGTTCAGGTCTCTAATTCGGAAAGAGCGATTACTCGGAGCGCCTCCATGTAGCGCTTTATCTAGCAGCGCCGATTCGTTCGAGCGCCAGCTTTGGGCTGCAGCAGATGCGAACCTATTTCTGCGCGAACCCTAAAGGGCCGGCTTGTCTTGGTTCTTTGATCGAGCTCGGATAAAAGTGAAACACTCTGCATGCCTCTGCGCCCTCGGGCGTCTCTGCGGTGCTTTTTTCTTTTTGGTTGCGGCCTCACGGCTGCTTTGCGTCTTCGCGGTTTCCGAAAATTGCCGTTCCGATTCGCACGATGGTTGCGCCCTCTTCGATCGCCACCCGGAAATCATGGCTCATACCCATCGAAAGATGCTTCCGCCCCAGGGAGCCTGGATGAGCCGACTCGATGCGATCCCTCAACTCACGTAGCCGGGCGAAAAAAGGGCGGCTCTGATCCGGGTTTTCGAAGAAAGGGGGAATAGTCATCAACCCATCCAGGCGCAAACCTGGAAGACGGGCAACCTGATCAACGATTTCCTCGACCTGCTCGCTTCTTGCGCCGGATTTCGTCTGTTCCAACCCAAGGTTGACCTGAATCAAGACCGAAACCGATTTTTCCAGCTCGACACAGCTCTGGCTGAGCTTTTGCGCCAGCTTGATACTGTCGACTGAGTGAATGACCTCAAAGAGTTGGACCGCTCGTTTGGCTTTGTTTGATTGAAGGTGCCCCACCAGATGCCATTCGAGCGCGCGGTTCGCGGCCAGCGAACCGATCTTGGGTTCAGCTTCCTGGACGCGGTTTTCGCCGAACGTTCGAAGGCCTGCCTCAATGGCTTCGGAAATTGCTTCCACCGGAAAGGTCTTGCTTATGGCGACCAGCGTGACGTCCTTGGGATCGCGGCCTGCTGGCTGCCGCAGCGTGATTGATGTGCTCGCAAACTTGCTTGACGTTGCTTGAAATATCGGTCATTCAGCTTGCCCGGATCTGCTTTCGATGACCTGCCGCTTCCAGTCCGGTTGTATAGTACCAACTCGTCGGTAAAGATGGTTCGCGTTTCTTGGGAGTCTGCGTCCGGTTTTCATTGTCAGCGGGATCGGGCCGATGTTCATCACATTTGAAGGGATTGAAGGATCAGGGAAGAGCCTGCAGATTCGACGAGTCGAGAAATATCTAAACCAAAAAAACCTTCGTTGCCTGGTCACGCGCGAACCCGGGGGCACTGGGCTCGGCCTGGCCCTGAGGCAGGTTCTGCTTCGAGAAGGCGGGCCGCCGCGGGAACCGGTGACCGAGCTTCTCCTCTATCTTGCCGACCGCTACCAGCATGTCAACGAAGTGATTCAACCGGCCCTGGACCGCGGTATCATCGTCCTCTGTGACCGATTTCACGATGCCACCCGCGTGTATCAGGGCTTCGCGCGCCGGCTGCCCCGGGAATTGATCGATGCTCTGGCCGCCGCCCTGCGGATTCCGGAGCCCGACCTCACCATCCTGCTGGACGTCGATCCCACGGTCGGGCTTGCGCGCGCCCGGTCTCGCGATCAAGCAAAGGGCCCGGACACGGACGAAGGACGGTTCGAAGCGGAGGACATTTCGTTCCACAGAGACGTTCGAAAAGGATACCTCGCCCTGGCTGAATCCGCTCCCCAGCGCGTCCGGGTTATTGATTCGTCAGGAAGCGAGGACGAAGTATTCGACCGAATCCAGGTCCTGCTCAAAACCTGGTTGTCGACGAAGTCCTGAGAGGAGCTATCAGCCGTCAGCTTCTGGACGAAGAACGCTGGGTTGCGGCCTCAGAGACTTCGTAAAACAAACCCGTAACATTTTGCTTTTGTGGGCACCGACATTACTATCTCGGAAGTTGAAGCTGACAGCTGACAGCAGACGGTGATAGCTGATAGCTTCGAAATTGAGCTAGCCCGATGCAGCAACCAACGACTTTCGGTTCATTTCTCGGCAATGCCCCGGTCGTGCACATCGTGCGCGGCGCATTGGCTCGGAATCGACTTCCCCACGCCCTGATCTTTGCCGGACCTTCCGGCGTAGGGAAGCGAACGCTCGCGTTGCTTGTGGCGCAACAATCAATTGTCTTTCCCCGGCTGGAGAAGACGCGTGCGGAGCCTGTCGAAGTTGCCTGAAGATTCGATCGTCAGGGAAATCATCCCGACATCCGTGAGATCAAACCCGAAGGTACCGTCATCCGGATTGAACAGATCCGGGCGCTGATCAATGAAGTCGCCTTCGAACCCTTCGAAGCTCGTTATCGGTTCGCAATTCTGGATCCCGCGGATCAGATGAAAAACGAGACCGCGAATAGTCTCCTGAAAACACTGGAGGAACCGCCCAGCAGGACCTATCTCATCCTGATAACCAGCAATCCGTACTCGCTCTTGCCGACGATTCGTTCGCGATGCCGCCTGCTGCAGTTTGGAGGCCTGCCGCAGCAAGAGATTGAAGAATATTTGATCGGCGTCCAAAAATTTGATTCGAAGGAGGCTCGCCTGGCGGCTTTCTTCAGCAATGGCAGCCTCGGGGCTGCGCTTTCATTTGACTCGCAGCACTATCCAAAGGTGCGAAAGCAGGCGCTCCTTTTTGTGCAGCTGCTGCTCAGCCCCTCCTCCAGGTTCACCGAGGCGAGCAGATTGTCAGCCCTCCAGTACAAAGACAAGGATGGCTTTCAACCCTGGATGGAGTCCGTGATGGCGCTGCTGCAGGACGTCTACTTCGCCCAGGTCGCGCCGGAGCGAATGGGCCAGAGCGACATCGCCGACGAGTTGACCCAGCTGGCGGCTTCAGTGCCACGCTCCCGGATAGTGTCTGCGATCGAAGCCATGAAGACGCTCAAGAAGGAGCTCGTGCACAACGTAAACCGCCAGATCGCGCTGGAGTCACTCTATTTATCTCGGCAGGGGTGATTTCTTGACCAATCGCAGCTGAGGAAGGATTCGCGGGCTCCCGATCGCGGGGATCACTTGTTAGGTGGGAGTTTCTTTTCCAGCCGCGCTATCCTCGACTGGAATTCAGGAACCTTGCCCGAGGTTGGATTCTTCTCAACGTAGTCACGATAAACCTGGATTGCCTTTTCATAGTTGTTGCTTTTCTCGTAGGCTTTTCCCAAGTTCTCGTAGGCTACGCTGAAGGTAGGATGATATTCCAAAGCTTCCGTGTAACGCTGAATGGCAGCGGTGTAGTTCTTCTTTTTGAAGTAAAAATCACCGATTTTGACGCTCTTCTCTGCCTCCATCGGGTTGTAGGTCTTTTCCTTTGTAGCCTCTTCTTCCTTGCCCTCGGCTTTATCTGTGTCCCGGATAAGAGCGGGCCGATTTTGGCTAGTCTGCGGCCATACGACGGCCGCGCTCATCAGAATCCCGAATACCGCGGCAAGCCCAAGGCGCCGAAGTCTTACGACTGATCTGCCGATCCTCTGATAAGGGAGAACTCCCCGCGAGCTAAGGGCTCGCCCTGAAATACCTTCACCTTGTGGCGCTAAAGTCATTGGACAGTTTTTAACCGTGTTTTCCGTTCGCCGCGCAGTCTGGCGCGCTCGGGATCGCGCCCCTTCGGACTGCAGCCCGGAGGCCCCCGCAGCAGAATGTAACGCTTATTATTGCGCGAACCCTGAGTTGCTGGAAATCCATGACTAACCTAAGGTACCGGATAATTTTTCTCTTGTCAAAGGTTGCAGCGCAAGCTAGTATGTTGGCAATCCGGCTTTGGAAGATCCTGTCGCGATTTGTAATCCGTTTGGGCGGTCACGAACAGCAGGCAGCGCGTTTCCCCCAAAGATTTTTGGTTTTCATATTATGTACCTCCCTAGGAGGAAGGCTTTATGGTTAATCGCAAGCTGATCCGACCTAGTCTGTCTGAAATCAAGGATCAGATGCCGCGCTACGGCACGACCCCGCGTAAGCGAGTGCCTCCCGAAGTAACCAATGCTGAGAACTACTACTATATCAAGCAGATGGCCGCAAAAACCCCGATGGTGGTCAAGCTGCTTGACGGCGAAGAAATTCGGGGGGTAATCGAATGGTACGACAAGAACTGCATCAAGGTTCATCGTCAGGACGGCCCTAATCTTCTGATTCTGAAACAGGTCATAAAGTACATGTACAAGCAGCATGAAGACCAGGAGCCGGACGAGGTAGATCTCGAGTAGCCGGGTAATGTCCTGCCTCCGGCTGTCAGAATCCACCGCCTAGCGCAGGTCTACATAGCGGGGCTACCTGTGCCCTCGTGCCTCTGATTTCGCCTGGCTGGCAATTTCTTAGCTCTTCGTGAACTTCGGACAAATGTCATCCGAGACTGCGGGACTCGAGAACTTTCATCGTCACTGAAGCGCCGACCGGCTTCCCGGTTGGAACTTTCCGGCAAGACAAGTCGTAATCCAGGACTGGTACCGAATACGCGGACGGAGGGAGAGACCTGTGGCAAACAACGTGACGCCAGGCCGGTGGATCCGTATGGGATGGGCCATCTTCAAGGAAGACATTGGCAATTTCATCCTTATTACCCTGATCGCCGGTGCGTTGGCGTCAGTGGCGAATTTCGTAGTGGCCGGTCCCCTTCTGGCGGGAATGTTCATTGCGGTGAAGCGCCGCATGTTGCACGGACGTACCGATCTGATGGACTTGTTCGCCGGATTCAACCTGTTCATCGATGCGTTTCTGGTTGGAATCATCACGGCGATCTTTACCGTTGTCGGTCTCGCCCTCTGCATTTTTCCGGCGCTTATCGTGGCCGCGTTCTATCTCTTTGCCTACCTCTTTCTGGTGGATCGCAAGTTAGGATTCTGGGAGGCGATGGAGTCCAGCCGCCGACTCGTAGTTCAGGACCTGCTGGGATATATCCTTTTCGTTTTTCTGCTGCTCCTGTTCAACCTGCTGGGCTTGATTCTGCTCGGGGTTGGATTGCTGGTGACCATTCCAGTCTCGGTCGCGGCGATCGCCGTTGCCTACAAGGAAACCGTAGGATTCATGACCGCGCCTGTCGTAGCACCGGGACCGGTTCACATTCCTTGACCCATCTGGTGTTCCTTCGTGTCTTTGTGTCCTCGTGGTATTGGGTTCGCGGCTACTGCAAGTTCACCGGCTCGGCCCGCCCGTAGTAGATCCCGTTGAAGAGAAACTTGAAGGTGCCGTGAGGCTGCGCCCGAAAGACTATTTCGGGTCCGAAGAGCACGAGTTTGCCTTTTCCAACGCTGGCGTCGACGATCGCCGTTCCCTGTTCCAGATAGGCTTCCCCCCAGGCCCAGCCGCTTCTCAACGGCTTCTTGCTGTCGAACCAGGCGACCGGTCGTAAACCTTTGAGCGCCGCGTCGGGTCTGAGACGAAACACCGGACTGTTGTCGAAAAACACATCCGCACTTTCGCCCACGCCATAGGCCAGTGGATTTGTGTGATCGACGCGGACCTGGAGAATCGATCCCGGGACATAGAACTTGTCCTGCGGGAGGGGTCGCTCAGTGCCGTTCGCAGCTTTTTCCGTCAATGCGTTCGTGATGGGTAAGCCCAGGTGGTATCCGACGCCGGTCGAGCTTCCGATTGCGAGGATGGTCCCGCCCTCTTCGAGGAAAGTTCGCAATTGCGGAATCGTCTTCGCGACGCTCAGGCTGCCGAGCCGCTCGCGATACTCCGCGGGAATCCCTGCGGGATCCGGCGAGTCGTCGCGCCGCGTGCCGCGCCTCCCCTCGCTCTCAGAAATGGCGCCATCGGCAAAGATCAGGACGTCGTATTTGCTGGACAGGTTCCCCTGATCCAGCTTCGGCGCATACACAACGTCAAACGGAAACTCAAATTTTTCCAGCAGCCACCGTATCCAGCCCGAAGGCATGGAGCCGCCGTATCGGTCCCATAACCCGATGCGCACGCGGCGCAACTTGAGAGCCTGGCCCGCAGGCCGCGCAGCGCAAGCGTCGAAGTTCAGGCCGACCTCGGCCGAAAGCTTTTGCACGCTTGACAACGTTGAGCCCTTGGCCGTGATGAATATGGTTCCCGGCAGGAACGATCTCCCGTTTGCCTGCAAAGGATTTTTCAACCAGTAGACATCTTCGCCGGCGGCAAGCAGCCGGTTTATCGCGACAAAAGAATCGTTGATTTGATGGCTCAGAAGAAACCCGGCGGCTCCATCGACCGCCTCCACCCTGCCGGGTGGAGGCTTCACCACGCCCGGCACCTTTTCCAAAGGTCCGTCGAAGCCCTCCAGGATTCGATCGAACGAAACCCCCATCTGGTATGCCAGCGTCCAACCGGCGCTGTCATAGGGAGGTTTCGGCGGGCCGCCGGGATAAGCGAGGTCGTGAGGATGATCCTGGGGCTCGAACATGTCCAGGACGTGCGGCCGGAACGCCTGTGCCGTCTTGACGACGTAGGAGCCTGCAGGGTAACGCTTCCCGCCGACCTGAAACGGGCTGGTAGCTCTATGAATGGTTATTCCGGTTTTCAGGAGCGCGTTGATGAACTTGGTCGCGGTCAGGAAATCCGCCTGATCCGAAGGGAGAATGTAACCTCTCGGATCGCGAAAAGCGGGGTCCCGCAGCATCTCAAAGCCTTTCATCGGGAATTCACCGGATCCGGCCGTTGCTCGCCGCGGCTCTTGCTCCAGTTCCTTCCCGAACGCTGCCTGAACCGCAGCGACGCGCCTGGGGGAGACGGTCCAGTGGTCTCGGCTTCCCCGCTCGATGGCGTTTCTTCCCATCCGGTAAATGTTCAAAAGGAAATCCTCCCGATGTCTCGAGGCGACATCAAGGACGGCGCGATTCGCCGTGATCGAGTATTCGATTGATTGGCGGAAGTGCCATTTCTGAGGCGCAATCGGATAGGGAAGATCTCCGCTCGGCAGCTGTTTTTGCGCGATGAATGGAATCTGGATCGGCGTCGGGTTGCCGATCATCTCGGTCAGCAGTCCGATCATGTTGTGAAAGTAAACTGTGGTTCGCAGTCCGCCGTTCCACCAGGTCGAGTAACTAGCTCCCGACCTCATCGTCGCCCCCGGCTTGCCTTCGGCGACAAACCTGCTGTGGATGGCAGCCCCGACCAGATCAATCCCAAGCGGCACGAGCGGGTCGAAGTAATAGTTGAAAGGATCCCGAAACGGCGGGGCAAAGAGTACGGTTCCTTGCGGACCGGTTTGATGATGATTGTAAACGATCTGGGGAAACCACTCGAGATACAAGACGCGGTTAATGGCTTCGGTTTCGGGCTGGTTCGACATGTAGAAGTCGCGGTTGTTATCGTGGCCTATGTACTTCTGGTACAAACGGGGCAGACCCGCCGTGGAGCGCCGGGCGGGCTCCGATTCTCGCATGTACCAGTCTGCGACCAGGTCGAGCCCGTCCGGATTCACGCAAACCGCAAGCAGGATTACGTCGTTGAGGAAGCGCAGAGTTTCCGGGTCCGTCAGGCTCACCATCTGGTAAACCATTTCCATCAGCTGCTGAGCGCCCAACACTTCGTTAGCGTGCAAGCCACCATCGATCCAAACGATCGCTTTGCCTTCGGCTGCCAGGCGGCGCGCCTGCTCGTCGCCGACCCCTTCGGCCAGAGCCAGGCGGCCGGAAGTCTCTTTATAGCGGTCGAGCCGCTTGTGATTTTCGGGCGAGGTGATGATCGCCATCAACATAGAGCGTCCTTCGGCGGTCTTTCCTATCTCGACCAGACTCATTCGATCCGATTGCTGATCGAGTTTTTTCCAGTACTGGACCAGCTGCGCGTAGTTGGCCAGCTGGTAGTCGTCCCCGAGGTTGAATCCAAATTGTTCTTTCGGACTGGTGATTCTGTTTTGAGCCGGCGCCCGGACTGCGACAATGCTTAGTAGCGCCACCAGTTGGAACGAGATCCCGACGCCGTGCTTCCCCATGAAGAACTCCTCTTTCAGTGTTTACCTGCGATTTTGAATTTTTTCGCCTCAATCGGCAATAAAAACCTTTTGCTACGGGGTTCTCGGGTCTTTGCGCCTTCGTGGTAAGGTAGTTCAATGCCGGAACTTCCCGACGTTGCAGTCTATATTGAGTGCCTGCAACCGCGAATCATCGGCCAGCCGCTCGAAACCATCCGGGTCGCGAGTCCGTTTCTGGTTCGCTCCTTCGAACCCACACTCCAGGAAGCGCACGGCAAGAAGGTTCTCGGACTCCAGCGCCTGGGTAAAAGAATCGTTTTTCGGCTTGAAGCGGAGCTGTTTCTGATCCTTCACTTGATGATCGCCGGCCGGCTGCGCTGGCGCCCGCGGGAAGCGAAGATTCCGGGGAAAGTGGGGCTGGCCGCGTTTGAATTTCCCACCGGCACACTTCTACTCACCGAGGCGGGGACAAAGCGGCGCGCCTCGCTCTATCTTGTGTGCGGGGAAGAGGCGATGCTCGAACACGATCGCGGCGGTCTGGAGGTGCTCGAAGCCGGCCAGCCCGACTTCCGCGCCGCGCTTACACGCGAGGTCCACACGCTCAAGCGGGCACTGACGGACCCGAGACTCTTCAGCGGCATCGGAAACGCCTACTCCGATGAGATCCTGCACAGAGCCCGGCTCTCCCCGCTCAAGCGGACGGATCAGCTCAAGCCCGACGAAATTGCGCGGCTCTACTCGGCTGTGCGCGAAACCTTGACCGAATGGATTGCGCGGCTCCGCCACGACGCCGGAGAAGGTTTTCCGGAGAAGGTGACCGCTTTCCGGGAGGGTATGGCCGTCCACGGCCGCTATCGCTTGCCCTGTCCTGCCTGTGGCTCTCCCGTCCAGAGAATCGTGTACGCAGAAAACGAAACCAATTACTGCCCAACCTGTCAAACCGGGGGAAGGCTACTGGCGGATCGCGCGCTGTCGCGCTTGTTAAAGAGCGACTGGCCTCGCAATCTTGAGGAACTGGACGAACTGCGCCGCCGGTAGCGCCGGGCCTTCGCGGTCAGGAATGGGGCGGCGCGTCTACTTCTTGCCAAGGGTCATCGACCTTTGCTATAAGGCGCTGTCCAAGAGTTCAGGAGGCCCTTTTCATGCGCATCACCATATAACCCGCGAGGTCCTGGCTGTGAGACATAAGCAGAAAGCGGCAACCATGCCGAAACGATCCAAGGATTCGCAAATCGCCCAGGCCCTCGAGTCGGGGGAAGGGATTCTGCGCCTGGCACCCGCCTGGGTGCCGCGTTCCTTCCTGATGCCGGGTCGCCGATTGAAGCTTCATCCCGACGACTACTATGCGATGGGCGCTCACCGTGGCGGAATCGACGAGCGCTGGCTGGCCTCGACGACCGAGGCCGCTAACGAAAACCGCGAGCCCGACGAGGGTCTGAGCTATGTGATTTCCGGGAAGAATCGCTTCACCCTTCGTGAAGCAATTGGTGTCGAAGGACGCCGGCTGATCGGCAAGAGGATGTGGGATGAGTACAAGCGCTGGCCGGTCTATTCGAAGTTCTTCGATAATCTCGGACCGATCCCGCACCATATGCATCAAGACGATGAGCAGGCCAGACTTCTCGGCCGTCAGGGCAAGCCGGAGTCGTATTACTTCCCTCCGCAACTGAACAGTAGCGGCAATTCGTTCCCCCACACTTACTTTGGCCTGGAGCCGGGAACAACCAAAGAGGATATTCGCCGTTGCCTCGAAACCTGGAATAAAGGGGACAACGGCATCCTCGATTACTCGAAGGCCTACCGCTGCAAACCGGGAACCGGCTGGCTCGTTCCGCCGCGCGTCTTGCATGCCCCCGGCTCGATCCTGACCTATGAGCCCCAGTGGGGAAGCGATGTTTTCGCCATGTACCAATCGATGGTCGAAGGGCGCTGCGTCTCGTGGGATCTACTGGTCAAAGACGTGCCCAAATCCAAACACCACGATCTGGATTATCTGGTCGAGCAACTCGATTGGCAGCGGAACACGGACACCCATTTCAAGGATCATCACTATCTGGAACCAATTCCGGCCGCCCGATCCGAGAGCGAGGGTTGGATCGACCGCTGGATCATCTACGGAACCGTCCGGGGGAAACAACTTTTTTCGGCCAAGGAATTAACCCTGCAACCGGGTGTTAAATGCGCAATTCAGGATGGCGGAGCCTACGGCCTCATCGCAGTCCAGGGTTCCGGGCGCATCGGCGCCATGCGGCTTGACACCCCGGCGATGATACGGTTCGGCGAGCTCACAGAAGACGAAGTCTTTGTGTCACACGAGGCGGCCGTCCAGGGTGTGACTTTCGAGAATACCGGTTCCGAGCCGCTGGTAACCCTGCGCTACTTCGGACCGGATGCATGTCCGGATGCCCCGGAAGTCGGGGACCACAAGAAGTCATGAGCATGGTCTTGTTCGGATTCTTTCGCGTCCTGGCGGTGGGGTTGTCACGCGCTCGCCGCAGTCCGCAAGGCAGTCTATCGATCAGGAGAGGGCGAGATGAAAAAGATCTCTATCGGAACTTGGGCGTATACCATCGGACCATACAAAGACAAGCCGGTTCCCTTTGATGAAGTTGTCCGGAAGCTTAGCGGTCTGAAATTCGATGGGTTGGAACTCGGAGCCTTCAATCCCCATCCCAACCCGGACAACACACCGACGGCGGAGGGACGCCAGAAGGTTCTTCAAACCATGAAGGACGCCGGTTTGAATTTCTCCGGCATCGCCGCCGATCTTTGGAGTCAAAAACTCATCAATGCCGACGACAACACGGCCTACCTTGAAGCTTTTCGCAAGTGCCTCAAGTTCACGCATGATCTGGGAATCAAGACCTTCCGGGTCGATACGGTTCAACCTCCAACCATCCTCGCCGAAATGGATCCGGAAACGGCGCGGCAGCGCGTAGTCAAGACCTGGAAGCGTTGCGCCGCCGAGGCTGCTGACCTGGGGATTAATCTTTCCTGGGAGTTCGAACCGGGGTTCGCCTTTAACAAACCCTCGGAGATCTTGCGTATCATCGACGAGGTCAATCACCCGAACTTCGGCGCGATGTACGACACCTGCCATGCCTACATGGTGGCCGTCGTCGGTGCGCGCCAGCATGCTCCGAAAGAAACCCTCAAAGGGGGAATCCTGGAGCTGGCACAAAAGCTGCAGGGCAAGATCAATCACATCCAGTTAATCGACTCTGACGGCACCCTGCACGATAACGAGACCAGCACTCACACGCCGTTTGGCGAAGGCAAGGTCGATTTCAGCTCTATCCTGCCTGAGCTGAACCGTTCCGGCGTTCCTCACGACTGGTGGACCGTCGACCTTTGTTTTTGGCCCGACGCCTGGCCAGGGACCGAGAGAGCGAAGAAAGCCGTGGATGAGTTGAACCAGAAGTACGGCACTGCAAAGCAGGAAGGAAGTCGTCGCTAAGATTTCTTCGTGTCTTTGCGTCTTCGTGGTTGATTTTTGTTCGCGCGAGGAAAGTCGATGGCCAAGACGCTCAACATCGGAATGATCGGGTACGGCTTCATGGGCCGTGCCCATTCGAACGCCTATCGCAAGGTGAACCAGTTTTTTGAGCTCGGCCACAAGCCCGCTCTCAAAGCGGTCTGCGCCCGAAATGAGGCCGAGCTCGAGAAATTTGCGGCTAACTGGGGATGGGAGTCCACCGAAACCGATTGGCAGAGACTCGTGGACCGAAAAGACATCGATGCGATCGATATCTGCAGTCCCAACAACACCCATTGCGAGATCGCTCTGGCGGCGGCCGCAAAAGGAAAGATGGTGTTATGCGAGAAGCCCCTGGCGATGAATGCTTCCGAGGGGCAAAAGATGACCGATGCAGTCGAAAAGGCCGGCGTACCGAACATGGTCTGGTTCAACTACAGGCGTGTGCCGGCTATTACGCTGGCGCGACAGATGATTGATGACGGCCGCATCGGCAACACCTTTCACTACCGGGCCACCTATCTCCAGGATTGGACGATCAGCGCGGATGTCCCTCTGGGGGGAAGGACGCTCTGGCGTCTCGATAAGGACGTGGCCGGGTCTGGTGTTTCGGGCGATCTTTCGTCTCATAACATCGATACCGCCATCTGGCTCAACGGGGCCTTTGCTACCGTGTGCGGCATGACCGAGATCTTTATCAAGGAACGGCCCGTACAGGACCAGCCGGGAAAGAAAAAAAAGGTCGAGATCGACGACGTTTGCACCTTTCTTGCCAGGTTCGCCAACGGATCCAATGGCACTTTCGAGGCGACCCGGTATGCCCGCGGACGCAAGAACAAGAATTCGTTCGAGATTAACGGCGAGAAGGGTTCTCTCTACTTTGATCTGGAAGACATGCACCAACTTCAGTACTTCAGTCACGACGACCCGGCCTATCTTCAGGGCTGGCGAACCATTCTGGTGACTGCTTTCGAGCACCCTTACATGAAGAAGTGGTGGGTACCAGGCTGCGTGATCGGCTACGAACACACCTTCATCAATGCGCTGGCAGACTTCATCGCCGGGCTGGATAGAGGCGAGCCGGCGCGGCCAACCTTCCGCGACGCTCTGGAGACCCAGCGGGTTTGCGACGCGGTTCTCGAATCCGCGCGATCCCAGAAGTGGGTCTCGCTGCAGCACAAGAAGGACACGCGCAAAGGCTCTTAGCGTTTCTTCGCGTCTTAGCGGTGGGTTTATTGCGCCGCACCACCGCCTTTTTTGATGAGGAATCCTGAATGACCGAACCCACAATCGTTCCCGGCAAAACCCGCATCGGCTGGATCGGCACCGGTGTCATGGGCTCTTCCATGGCGGGGCATCTGCTCAACAAGGGATATGCCGCCACTGTGTTCAATCGCACGCGCGACAAAGCGAAGCCGCTGCTCGAGCGCGGAGCCCAGTGGGGGGACTCGCCCAAAGCTGTGGCTCAAAAGTCCGACATCATCTTTTCCATCGTCGGATTTCCGCATGACGTTCGGGAAGTGATCCTGGGATCGGACGGAGCCCTTAACGGCGCCTCTGCCGGCTCGGTCCTTGTGGACATGACCACGAGCGACCCGTCGCTCGCGCGCGAGATTTACCAGGCCGCCCAGGCGCGGCAGGTGGCCAGCGTCGATGCCCCCGTATCCGGTGGGGATGTCGGCGCCCGGGAGGCGCGGCTCTCTATCATGGTCGGCGGCGACAAAGAAGTCGTGGAACGGATACGCCCGCTCTTCGAGGTGATGGGCAAGACCATCGTCTATCAGGGTCCCGCCGGCGCCGGCCAGCACACCAAGATGGTCAACCAGATTCTGATTGCCACCGCCATGATCGGCATCTGCGAGGCTCTGCTGTATGGTCACAAGGCAGGCCTCGACCTCAATACGGTGCTGGAATCGGTCTCGGGCGGCGCCGCCGGTTCGTGGTCGCTGTCGAACTACGCCCCGCGGATGTTAAAGGGGAACTTCGACCCAGGTTTCTTTGTGGAGCACTTCATCAAGGACATGGGTATCGCGCTGGCTGAAGCAAAACGCATGAACCTGTCGCTTCCGGGCCTGGCCCTTGCCGAGCAACTCTACCTGGCCCTCAAGGCTCAAGGTCACGCCAGGAAAGGCACCCATGCGCTCATGCTCGCCCTGGCAAAGCTGTCGAATCTGGAATGGAAAACATGACGCGTACTATTGCGGCGGTTTAGGGTCGAGATTCTGCTTCAGTTCGTCTTCCGTGACCCTGGAGCTCACGCCGGCAGCCGGAACTTCCATTTTTGCCGTCCAGAGCAGCGCATTCAGCACCAGCTTGCGGAAGTTGTCATCGCCCCAATTGATGTGGAAATGCCCTCCCGTGAAACCAAAACCGCGGCCGCCATCGGGCCGCTCGAAAGCCCATGCGACTACTTCTTCACGCCCGGGATGCTCCTTGGCCGCCGCCGTGCGCCGAGTATCATCGGGAGGGGTGGCTTTCAGAATTGGGACCAGGGCGGCGCTTGAGGGCGCAAACCGCATATTGAAGTACCATTCATCGCGCAGCGTGAACGCTGCGACGCCTCTGGTGATCGGATGCTTGGGTAATGTCTTGATCTCCGCGGTCCAGTGCGGGTTGATCGAGTAGTCGCGTTCGTAGAATCCGCCGATCCATTTCAAGAGCTCGGGCCCTCCCTGCTCCTTCGGAACTTCAACAGCGTAGTGCGCGCAGGCAAGCCCCACCCCCTTCTTCATCAACTCGGAAAACTGAGCCAGGCGCTCGGGCTGGATCAGGGGATGTTTGGAGCCCCCATCCATGTAAAGCAAGATCGTATCGGCACCATCGAAAGCAGTCGGATCGCGCGGCCAGCCGTTGAGGTAAGCGCTGGCTTGAACGCCCGGCACACCGTCCAGGCACTTTTTCAGTAGAGTAACGCCGGCATTGAATTCGTGCGCCAGAGCAGCGTGGCTGGGGGTGCCCGCCACCAGCGCAATCTTCTTGGTTTTTTCCGACTTCAGGCGCTTCAGACGAACTTCTTTGAACTGGACCGTCATGGGCGGCCCGGCGTGAAGTTGGAGTGCGAGAATGCCGGACATCGCTCGCTTGTCAGCCTGGTCGTCGGTCACATCCGCGGTCACGCGGCCATTGATTTTGTGCACCAGGTGATTGCCCTGGGCCACGATCACATAATCGTTCCAGTCTTCATGCTTGATGACTGCCTGCAATTCAGCCGGATCGCCGACAGCGCCGACTACCCCTACCTTGCCCGCGGAGTCGATCACGGTCTTCTCGCCGCGCTTGGCCAGAATGCCGCGGCCCTTTTCCTCGTACAGAATTCCCGAGTACGTCTTGCCTGCTTCGAAATCTGCCTGGTAACCTCCGACCACCCAGTTGCCCAGATCCTTGCTGCGATACTGGATCCCCGAGTTGCCCCCTACGATTCGATACGAGAGCCGAAGCTCAAAATCCTCAACCGTGCCGTTCTTCCAGATCAGGAAGGTGTTACCCTGGGTCGGGCTCTCGACGGTTGTCTGGCCTGTGATGACTCCGTCTCGGACCGACCAGAACTTGGGATTGCCGTCCCATCCCGAGAGATCTTTGCCATTGAAAAGAGGCGCGAATCCAGGCTCGGGCTGACTTCGGAGAACGTCAACCGCTCCGGCCAGCAGTACGATCCCAACAACGAATCGAAGTTTGTTCTTCATTTTGGACCTGGCTTTCTTGAATCAAATTATCACTAAGACACGAAGCACGAACCCTGTGGATCAACCGGGTAGTATATACCACGACCCTTGCGTCTTCGCGTCTTTGTGGTGGATGTTGTTTTGACTCGCCGGACAGGATTGACAAGGAACGTATCCTTGCTAAAGTCGCCTTCGCAGCTTGGCGGCACACTTTACCGCAAGGACGCAAACCACCAAAGAAAATGAGTCTACTTGGAATCGACATCGGCACCACGGGCTGCAAAGCAGTCGCCTTCGACGAAGAGGGCCGGATTCTGGCGTCGGCCTACCGGGAGTACCCGCTTCATTTTCCTCGCCCGGGCTGGATCGAACTCGATAGCGCCCGTGTCATGAGGGCGGCACGCGAGGTTATCCGCGAGGTTGCGGCAGCGACTCGAAAGGATCCGATTCGCGCGCTCTCCGTCGCGGCCCAAGGCGAGGCCGTTACGCCCGTCGGCCGCAACGGCCAATTCCTGCACAACGCCATCGTGACGTTCGATGCCCGCACGGCTCCATGGGTGGCGTGGTGGGAGGAGCGGATCCCGCGCCAGCAAATTTTCGAAATTACCGGGATGCCGCTCCACGGCATGTACACCGCCAGCAAGATTCTGTGGTGGAAGAAAGAGCGGCGCGACGTTTTCCGCAAGGCGCATTACTTCCTGTGCTACTCGGATCTTCTCTTTTACCGGCTAGGCCTCGAGCCCGCCATCGATTCCTCCCTGGCTTCCCGGACAATGCTCCTGGACGTCGATCACGTCGACTGGTCCCCGAAGATGCTGAATATCGCGGGAATCGCCCCGGAACGCCTGGCTCGCGTCTACCCCCCGGGGACCGCAATCGGAGAGCTTGGATCGAAGGCGGCGCGGTCCTTCGGCCTCCCGCGCGGCGTCGCGATCGTCACCGGTGGCCACGACCAGCCGTGTGGCGCGCTCGGCGCGGGAGTGGTCGGAGCCCAACGTCGGCTTGTACGCGACCGGCACCGTAGAATGCATCACGCCGGCGCTTGGAACGCGCGTCATTCATCCGCAACTTCTCGAGAACAACATCGCTTGTTACCCCCATGTCGTCACGGGCCTCTACGTGGCGCTCACGTTCAATTTCTCGGGGGGCTCGCTGCTCCGGTGGTACCGCGACGTTTTGGGAGCGGAAGAGACGGCGCGCGCCCGGGAAACCGGCCGGGACGTCTACGCCCTGCTGATCGCCCAGGCGGCAAAAGAGCCGACGGACCTCCTGCTGCTTCCTCATTTCACCTCGACCGGCACGCCTCACTTTGATACCCAATCGAAAGGCGTCCTGGCAGGTCTGAGACTCTCTACCACCAAGGGGGAAATCATTCGCGCCATCCTGGAGGGGATCACCTATGAGATGGCGCTCAACGTCCAGGTGCTGCGCGAGTGCGGAGCTTCGATCAGCGCCTTTCGCGCAACCGGAGGCGGCGCCAAGTCT
This sequence comes from uncultured Acidobacteriota bacterium, assembly GCA_963827655.1. GTDB lineage: Bacteria > Acidobacteriota > UBA6911 > UBA6911 > UBA6911 > CAWHCF01. Next base: position 174,691 of record CAWHCF010000010.1, on the reverse strand, counting down.
GCGTTCTGGATGCAGCTCAAGGCCGACCTGCTCGGCAAACCCGTCTCGGCGATGCGCGTCCCGGAAGCGGTGTGCCTCGGGGCCGCGATTCTTGCGGGTACGGCCATTGGGGTCTACCCCAATGCGCGCGAGGCAGCTTTGAGGATCTCGCGGATCGAACGCACCTACCGGCCGAATCCCAGGCGGTCCCGCTTCTACGCTAAACGATTTCCACTCTATCGGGAGCTTTACCCTGCACTGCGCGAATGGCTTCACCGGCTATGAGCTGGCGCACGATTCCTGGTGTTTCTTCGTGTCTTTGAGTCTTCGTGGTATTTGTTTGACAGCTCTAACCACAAAGACACCAAGTCACGAAGAAACACCAAGACACTTTGATTGCTTTTACGATTCGGTTCTATTGATTCCCGTTGAGCCATGAAGCAACCCGTCTCAGTCGATGACGCCGAAGTCTTCATAAGCTACTCCAGCCGCGACCGCGAACGGGTGATCAGAATCGCCGGTCAGCTGGAAGAGGCCGGCGTGAAGCTTTGGCTTGATCGCAACAAGATTGCCGGAGGTCTCAACTACGGCCCCGAAATCGTTCGCGGTATCAAGAACTGCAAGGTGCTGATGCTCATGACGACTGACGCTTCGATGCGCTCACGCAACGTCAAACAGGAGATTCAGCTTGCCTGGAAGTACGAGCGTCCGTACCTGCCGATTCTGCTGGACCCGATCAACCTTCCCGAACAGATCGAGTACTGGCTGGAAGGCTGGCAATGGATCGAAGTCATCGATCGCGCCGCCGAGCAGTGGCTGCCTCAGGTCCTGCAATCGCTCGAGCTCGCCGGCGTCGATTGCCGAACCAGGGTTGACCTCGCCGGCACAAAGCCGGTTGCTCAACCGCAACCCCTGGCGCACGGGATCGAAGGCCTGAGATCGATTGCGAGATTCACCGACCGCATCTGGCCGGTTCCCGCAGGGGCGGCAAGCCGCGGCGCCGCGCGTCCCATACTGCGCGACCTGGGCGCTCCGCAGGAGGAAGCGCAACATGGCTTCCGCCCGGGCGACCGCGTCTGTCTGGCCATTGAATCAGAACGCGAAGGCGACCTCCTGCTTCTGAACGAGGGCACGAGCGGCCAGATCTATTGTCTCTGTCCGTCGTGGTTTGCGCCCGACACCCGATTCAAGGCCGGCCGCAGCTATTTGCCTCGGCCGGGATCCACTTACCAATCGTTTGTGGTGACGGGCAAGCCGGGACGCGAGCATCTCCTGGCCGTCCTCACCGATCATCCGCTGGGGCTCGACTGGATGCCGCTGAATCCGCGGGTTCCTGCCCGGGTTCTTTCTCGAACGGACATTGACGAATTACTCGCGCGGCTTCACGGAATGGAGGCCAATCAGTGGATGGCACTGTCCACTTACTTCGATGTGATGTGACGGCCTGGCGCGCTTCCGACCAATCACGCGATGGGATCATTTCCAGAAAGGACCCCTTAAAATGCCGGAAGAGGATTCAGAGATCACGCCCGACACCATTGACACTCTCAACAAGAGCCGTTATCGAACTCATCCAGCAAGGGCAAACCGAGGAAGCGCTGACCCGCGCCAGGCTCGCATTCGCCTTGGCCTCTCAAAACCTCGGGATGGAGGGTTCTTCAACCGGCGATAGCATGAACAACCTCGCCTTTCTTTACGCGGCGCAGGGAAGCCACGAGGATGCCGAGAAGTTATACCTGGGCGCGATCGCTTGCTACACCGACACCACGGGCAAGCAGCATCCTTCGTCCGTTGCCGCCATGACCAATCTGGCCATGCTCTACCTGAAGACGGGAAGAATGGAATCGGCCCTGCCGTGGTATGAAGCCCTGCGCGAGTTGATTCCGTCTGCGCTGGGCGAGGATAGCCCGCAATACGCCGATAATCTGGCTACCCTCGGGTTGATCTATTCGCAGCAGGGCCGCCACGAAGAGGCGGAGCCCCTCCTTCTGCAGGCTGTAGAACCGAACCGCAAACACCTCGGAGAAGACCATCCGGTTTACGGCCAGCTGGTCGAAACGCTGGCCTGGTATTACGCGGAAGCGGGCAGACACCACGAAGCGCTGCCATGGCTCGAACGGACACTCGAGATCAAGCAGCGAGCCGGGGGGGAAGAGACTGCCGAATACGTGGAGCTGCTGAATGTCGTTGTCGGGTTCCAGATGAACGTCGGCAAAATGGCTGACGCCCGGCCGCGAGCGGAGCGATTGCGCGAGCTTGCAAGCCGTGTCCTGGGGGAGAACCATCCCATTTACTTCAACACCCTGAGTCTTCTGGCCACGAGCTCCCTGGCGCTTGGGAGGTACGACGAAGCCGAGCAACTTCTAAGGCGAGTGCTGGAATTCCAGCGCGAAACGGCGGGCGTCGAGACTGCGGAATATGCCCAGACGCTCAACCTCATGGCAACTGTCTACGGGCGGACCGGGGCTTTCAAGTCTGCTGAACAATGCCTGTTCGAATCCATCGAGATTCGACGCAAAGTGCTCGGCGAAGACCACGAGGACTTCGCGATCAGCCTTAACAATCTGGCCATTCATTACCGGAACCTGGGCCAATACAAGACCGGGATCCCGCTCGCGCAGCAGGCGATGAGGATTCACGGCTCGAAGCTGGGAGAAAACCACTGGCTCTACGCAGTGGATCTTTTCTATCTGGGAGATCTCTATCACAACGTTGGAGACTACCGGCCGGCCGAAACGGCTTTCCTCGGGGCGCTCCAGATACTGGAAGATGCGACCGGCGTCATGGTCATGCACAAAGCCACAACCTTGAACGCCCTGGCGAAGCTCTACATAGATACCCTCGAGCTTGAGCAAGCCGAGCATTACGCCAAACGAGCCGTGGCGGCCTTCCGTGATGTTGAGGGCGAACGGGGACCGTACTACATCACCGCCCTGGGCAACCTGGCGACCATATACACGCATCGCGAAAAGTACGATGACGCTCTTGCGCTCTTCGAGCAGGCCATCGGCCTGGCGCAAGAGAGTCCGGTTCCCGAACACACCAGCATCCTCAACGGTTTCGGTCTGCTGTTGTTGCGGCTGGGCAACTACGAAATCGCCGAGATGGCACTGCGCCAGGCGGCGGAGGCGTATCGCGCGCTGGTGGGAGAAGAGCATCCGCTGCGGGCCGCCGTGCTCAGCAATCTGCTGCTTGTGTGCGCCGCGACCAAGCGCTATGAAGAAGCCCGGGAGCTGATGGTACAGATTGAATCCATCACGGACCAATCCATTCACGAATTCTTCTCGCTCGCCTCCGAAAGCCAGCGGATGGGTTATGTCCGGCACATCCAGTCGAGGTTCCTCTGCTCGATTTCCCTGGTTTCGCAGCATCTGATCGGCAGCCCCCCGGCGGTCCAGGCGGCGATGAACCTCGTGCTCAAGCGCAAAGGGATTGGCGCGGAGGCTCTGGCCGCCCAGCGCGATTCGGTGCTCAGCGGAAAGTATCCCCACCTCGAACCTCACTTGCGCGAGCTGGCCTCGGTGCGGCAAAGCATCTCGCAGATGACGCTCTCAGGTCCGGGGAGCGACGGCCTCGAGGTTCACCTTCGGGCGCTGCGCGAGCTGAAGGCGCGCCGAGAAGCTTTGGAACGGCAACTGGCGCTCCAGATTCCCGAGGTCGGGCTGGGACAGAAGATGCGCGAGGTCGATCTGACGAAGGTGGCCGCGGCTCTCCCGGCCGGCTCGGCCCTGATCGAGTTCGTCCATTTCTTCGATTTTGATTTCGACAATCCGCAGGCCCTGGCGGACGAGCTGTTCGTGAAGGCGCGCTATGCCGCCTTTGTGCTGCCTGCCTCACGACCGCACGATCTGCGGATGATCAACCTCGGCGACGCCGATGAGATCGATCGCCTGGTCGGCTGTTTTCGCGCCCAGCTCACCGGCGAGATCGGAGGCGGGAGCGGCAGAGACCTTGGGGCGGCACCGCCTCGAGCGCCGGTCGAATCGACATCGGATTGCGGCGTCGCGCTGCGCCGTGCCGTCTTCGACCCGCTTCTGCCGGTGCTGGGCGATTGCCGGCAGCTTTTGCTCGCGCCCGAAGGCGAACTCTCGCGCCTTCCGTTCGAGGTTCTGGAGCTTGGCGATGGACGCCGGCTGATTGACGATTACCACATCAGTTATCTCAGTACGGGCCGCGACGTGATGCGATTCGGAAACTCGGTCAAGGGGCAGGCCGGCGACCCCATGGTCATCGCCGATCCCGATTTTGATTTGACGGCGCCGGCGAGCGCCGCGACCAGATCGCTCGAGGACTCCCCCATGAGACTTTCGCGCGACCTCGATCGGGGGAACCTCCATTTCAAACGTCTGCCGGGAACCAGAATCGAAGGCGAACGGATCGCCGAAATGCTGCGCGTGAAGCCGCTGCTCGATTCGATTGCGCTCGAGTCCAGGGTCAAATCCTGTCGTTCGCCGCGCATTCTCCACCTCGCGACCCACGGATTCTTCCTGTCTGACCAGCCGGGCGGCCGCCCGCAAGGCGCGCGCGATCTCGGAGCGGCCGGATTCGGTCTTGCATTCAATCGTCTCGCCGCGCTGGGCATCGAGAGTCCGTTGCTGCGATCCGGCCTGGCGCTGGCCGGCGCAAACACATGGATCGAGCGCGGCGATCTGCCGGGCGAAGCCGAAGACGCGCTCCTGAACGCCGAGGATGTTTCGGGAATGGATTTGCAGGCGACCGAGCTCGTCACCCTGTCGGCGTGCGAGACCGGGCTGGGCGAGATCAAGACGGGCGAGGGCGTCTTCGGATTGCGCAGAGCCTTCGTGCTGGCGGGAGCCAAGACCCTCGTGATGAGTCTCTGGAAAGTACCGGACCAGCAGACTCAAAAGCTCATGACTGACTTTTATCGCCGCATGCTGGCGGGCCAGCCGCGAGCCGATGCGTTGCGCGATGCGCAACTCGCGCTCAAGGACGAGGATCCGGATCCGCTCTACTGGGGAGCGTTCATTTGCCAGGGTGACCCAGGGCCCCTTTATTGACAGGCCCGCGCTTCTTGGTGTCTTTGCGTCCTGGTAGTATTCCTTTCGCAGCGCCACATCCGGAGAGCATGCGCAAGGTGCTTCGCTAAACCGCGCATTCACTTAACTTGACAAAGCTTTCGGCAAAGAGTATAAAGAAGGGCTGTTATTTCTAGTGATCTAAGGAATGTTGACCTTTGGATTTGCTTCAACTGGAATACTGCGACGCCGCACGTAATTTCCTCTTCAGGTCCGATCACGCATTAGGCTTATTCTTAATTGAATACAAAGAATCCCGCGATTGGAACGCCGTAAGTTTCTGTCCGTGGGACGTCAGGAGGCAGGAATGGCATCTGATGTAAACAATCCGCAACTGGCAGGGAGCGCGACTTCGCCCGGCGACACGCAACCCGTCGATGCGCCCGTCACCGCCGACCAGGAGGCCGAAAACGACTTCAAGACTCTGCTGGCCGCCTATGAAGGACGAACCCAGCGTTTTTCCGAGGGAGAGGTAGTCAAAGGAAAGATCATCGCCTTCTCAGGCAGCGGGGTCGTTGTCGATGTCGGCTTCAAATCCGAAGGCATCATCCCGCTCGAGCAGTTTCTGGATGACCGCGGCCGCCACTCGATCAAGGTCGGCGATGTGGTCGATGTTTTTCTCGAGCAGACCGAAGACTCCAGCGGCTACGTGGTGTTGTCGCGCGAAAAAGCCGAGAGGATGAAGATCTGGGACGAAATTGAGAAAGCCTACCGCGACGGAACTGTCGTGAAAGGACGAGTCATTGAACGGATCAAGGGCGGGTTGGCTGTCGACATCGGCGTGCGGGCTTTTCTCCCGGGATCCCAAATTGATCTGCGCCCGGTACGGAATCTCGATAGCCTCCGCGGCGAAGAGTTCGAGATGCGCGTCATCAAGGTAAACAAGAAGCGCGGTAACATCGTTCTGTCCCGGAAGGCAGTCCTTGAAGAGGCGATGCAGGAAGAGAAAGCCAAGACCATGGAGGTCCTGGAAGACGGGAAGGTCATGGAAGGGATTGTCAAGAACATAACCGACTACGGCGCGTTCATTGACCTGGGGGGCGTCGATGGCTTGCTCCATATAACGGATATGTCCTGGGGACGAGTCAATCATCCATCAGAGATCTTCGCGGTCGGGGATAAGGTCAAAGTCAAGGTCATCAAGTTCAACCGCGAGGATGGCCGCGTCTCCCTGGGCTACAAGCAGCTTACGGAAGATCCGTGGCTTCACGCCGACATGCGCTATCCCAAGAACATCCGGGTTCAGGGCAAAGTCGTGAGCCTGACCGACTACGGAGCCTTCGTCGAACTGGAACCCGGCATCGAGGGATTGATTCACATCTCCGAGATGACGTGGAACAAGAGGGTGAAACACCCGTCAAAGATCGTTTCTGTCGGCAGCCCGGTTGAAGTCGTGGTGCTCGACATCGATACCGAAGCCCGCCGAATCTCGCTCGGCCTGAAGCAGACCGAACCAAATCCATGGGACATCATCGAGTCGAAGTATCGCACCCGGTACCGTGATAACAGGCAAAGTGCGAAACGTTACTGATTTCGGGGTCTTCATCGAAGTAGAGGAGGGTATCGACGGCCTGGTGCATGTTTCGGACATGTCCTGGACCAAGCGGATCAAACACCCCTCGGAAATGCTGAAGAAAGGGGACGAGGTGCAGGCGGTGGTGTTGAGTGTGGATGCCCCGAATCAGAAACTCTCATTGGGAATCAAACAGCTCGAGCCTGATCGATGGGAAGACTGGTTTAACCGGCACAACCCGGGCGACGTGATTAAAGGAAGAGTTGTGCGCATGACAAACTTCGGCGCATTCGTCGAGCTCGAGGAAGGGATCGAAGGACTGTGCCACGTGTCCGAGCTGGACGAGAAACACGTGGAGAAGCCGGCGGAGTTCCTTAACATAGGCCAGGAGGTGGATATGAAGATCATCAAGCTGAACCTCCCGGAAAAGAAGATTGGACTCAGCCTCAAAGCGATGAAGGAAGACGAACCAAGGCTGGAATTCACCTCGTACATGGCCTCGGCAGATTCAGGCAGCACCTCGATGGGCGAGCGCCTCGGCGACCAGCTTCGGGAGATCTCACGCCTCAAGAAAGGAGAGCCGGAGTAACCGGTTCACGAATCGGTGACGCTCCGAGAGTATCCCTGAACAGGGGCCTATCGCCGACTTCATACAAGAATCTTGTCCCCCGTCTTGCGACTCAGAACCAAGGACGACTGCGGACCGTGCTCATGAGTTAACGGTCCGCGGTTCGGCGGATGCCGAGGGATAACGTCCCGTGTCCAGTTAGGTCAGAGCTATGCCGGCAAACAGGTCGAACTTTCTATTATGGTTGGTGCTGGGGGGCGGCGCTCTTCTCTTCTTTACCCTCTCGCTCATTGCCGTCGCCCTGATTTTTTCGGGCGGCTCGTCTTCCCCCTCCTTTTCGCTTTCGTCCGGCCAGATTGCGGTACTCGATCTCGAAGGTATAATCTTCGATTCAAGAGACTTCAACGATCAGTTGAAAGAATACGGAAGTCGTCCAGGTATCAAGGCCGTCGTGCTGCGGATCAACAGTCCTGGTGGAGGCGTTGCTGCGTCGCAGGAAATCTACGAAGCCGTGAAGAAGTTCCGGGCCGAAACCAGGAAGAAAGTCGTGGTCAGCATGTCATCGGTAGCGGCCTCCGGCGGTTACTACATAGCCTGCGCCGCAGACAAGATCTTCGCCAACCCTGGCAGCATCACCGGAAGTATCGGCGTCATCGCTGAATGGTACAACTACGGTGACCTGCTGAAATGGGCAAAAATGCAGAGCGTCGTGATCAAGAGCGGAGAGCTGAAAGACGCGGGTTCTCCAACGCGCCCGCTCACCGACGCCGAGAAGGCGTACTTCCAGGGCCTGATCAATAACATGTACGACCAATTCGTCACGGCGGTCTCGACGGGGCGCAAAATGAACCTCGAGAACGTCCGCAAACTGGCCGACGGCAGGGTCTTCACCGGCCAGGAAGCCATGGGAAACGGTCTTATTGATGAGATAGGAACCTTTCAAGACGCACTTGCCGCAGCCACCAGAATGGTTGGGATCTCGGGGGAACCCAGACTGGTCTCGCCGCCGAAGAAAAAGATTTCTCTGATCGACCTCTTATTCGGAGATTCCCGCAGCGTCGTCGCCCTGAATCCTGATCGCTCGGAGTCTCAAATCCGCTTCGCATACCTTTGGAGATGAACGTCATGACTAAAGCAGAATTGGTAGAAGAAGTCGCTAACCAGTCGGATTTGACCAAGAAGGACGCTGAGGTCATCGTGCAAACGGTCCTGGACAGCATTACCGACTCGCTTCAGCGGGGTGAAAAGATCGAACTCCGGGGCTTCGGATCCTTCCGAATTCGGCATCGCTCCTCCCGGCAGGGACGCAATCCGAAGACCGGCACAGGAGTCAGCGTTCCCGCCAAGAAGGTCCCCTATTTCAAACCCGGCAAGGAAATCAAGGATCTCATCAATTTGTAAATGGATCGTCTCTGGACGCCGTGGCGCTTCGATTACGTCAGCAACCTCGATCGATCCGGGAATGCCTGTGTGTTCTGCGGCATTCTGTCGGAAGACCGGGACGAAGCTAACTTCGTGCTTCACCGCGGCACGAGTTCGTTCGTCGTCTTGAACCTCTTTCCATACTGCTCGGGCCACATTCTGATCGTCGCGAATCGACACATACCCTTCCTGCGGGAGGCCAGCAGCGAGGAGCTGTCACGAGTTCGCCGACCTTGCTCAGCGATGCGAGAAAGCGCTCGAGTCAGAGTACAAGCCCGACGGCTATAACCTTGGATTCAATCTGGGCCGCGCGGCGGGGGCCGGCGTCGCCCACCATCTTCATATGCATGTCCTGCCTCGCTGGGCCGGCGATTCCAACTTTCTGTCGGTGATCGCGGAAACCCGTGTTTTGCCTGAAGATCTGCCGAAGACCTACCAGCGCCTCCTTCCCTATTTTTCCCCTCCTTGAGTCTTTGGACCACGGGGCCGAGAAGCCCGTCGCAGCCACGCTGATCGCGTTCACCGAAGACCTGGCGGTCGATGCCGCGGGCAACGTCTCCTTCTCCGACATCATCAACAGCCGGATCATGAAGCTCGCGGCGACCCACACGCTCACCAAGGACGATCGGGAAGCTCGCGGCTCTCGAGGCTGGCGCTGTACTCCATGGAGGCCAGCATCTGCTGGAACCGAGGGTGATTCCGGATGCTCGCCAGATGCGGATCCAGGCGCAGCCAACCTTCCCGGTCGTCCCCCGCGCGGGCCGCGTGGTCGAGCGAGTGTCACGCGCCCGTAGACGACCCCATGCCCCCGCGCCGATCTTTTCCAGGACCGGTAGTGCGCCAGCGACCGACCATAGCGCGTATCTTTCTGACATAGAATAGATAGTGGTTTGCTTACTGCCTGGTGCAGGATAGTTGAAGTCCAGTGGAAACACCCGGAATCTTGCCGCCGTCAGGAGATCAAGAGTGTGTTGCTCCCGTGCCGATCGGAAACCTCCGTGACACCAGATGCCGAAGACTAGGCTCCTTCCCCGAACCAAGAATTTTTTATGATTTTTTTGCTAAGCGTTTTTGCCCAATAACGGCGGTGGGTTCAGAGCGATGATCGGCTGAAACCCGCATGGGGCGCTGGCTTTCAAAGCATCGCGCATCTTAAAACTTTTTTCACTTTTTTTCTTGAAATGTGTAAAAACCCTGTGTTACTTTCACGCGCGTTGTTGAGTTGAATGCTTCGCGCCTTACGACGGTCCGCAAAACGATATCCGCCGATCTTGAGACGATCGAGGGAGCAGCGGTATGCCGCTGTTCAGCGGATTGGTGTTTTCCACAGCTGTGAAAATAACTGTGGAAAACTCAAGCAAGTCGCTCGCAACCTGTCGTTCTATCTTTCTTCCCCTCAACCACTTGTTCCTGAGCATGGGGCCGATAATGGATGTGTGGGCTCAGGTTTTGTCAAAGGTTGGAAAGCGCGTCAACCAGCAATGCTTTGACACCTGGTTTCGCCCTGTTGTCTTTGACGGTTGTGATGAGAGCGCCGTTCACCTCACGGTTCCAAACGAAAATTTCAAGAAACTGTTCCTCGAGAACTACTCCAATGTCTTGCGCGACGCCGTTCGTGAGGCAGGACATGGAACGCTGCAGGTCAAAGTCTCGGTCGAACCAGCATCGGGCGGTGGAGAATCCCGCGAACCCCTGTCGAACCCGCAGCGGCCGACGATTCCGCCCCGCGGGTTGAACCCTAAGTACACGTTTAATTCGTTCGTAGTCGGCTCCAGCAATCAATTCGCGCGGGCCGCGGCTCTCGCAGTGGCAGACCAACCCTCGAAGGCTTATAACCCATTATACGTTTATGGCGGAGTGGGTCTGGGGAAGACTCACCTGATGCACGCCATAGGTCACTCCATCTGGCAGAAGAATGGTGCCCTGCGCCTGAGCTACATGTCGTCAGAGAGCTTCATGAACGAGCTGGTTAATTCCATTCGATACGACCGGACCAACCAGTTCCGTCAGAAATACCGCAACATCGACGTGCTGCTCATGGATGACATTCAGTTCATTGCCGGCAAGGAAAGAACCCAGGAAGAGTTCTTCCACACCTTCAATGCTCTTTATGACGCGCAGAAGCAGATCGTAATCACGAGCGATTGCCCTCCCAAAGAGATTCCAACTCTCGAGGAGCGGCTGCACTCACGATTCGAATGGGGACTGATTGCTGACATTCAGCCTCCCGATCTGGAAACCAAAATCGCCATTCTGAAAAAGAAGGCTGACCTGGAATTGCTTTCTCTCCCGGATGGCGTAGCTGTCTATATTGCGAGCAGCATCCGCTCGAACATCCGTGAACTGGAGGGTGCGCTCAAGCGTCTCATCGCTCGGGCTTCCCTTGACGGAATCGACTCGACCGATATCGACATCGACTATGCGCGCGAAGTCCTCCGAGGGATCGTCATCGACGAAAAACGCGCGATCTCGTCCGAAATGGTCATCCGCTCGGTATCCAACCATTTCGGCCTCAAACCGGCTGTGCTGAAATCCAGGAACAACTCCCGCCGTATTGCGCAGCCTCGCCAGATTGCGATGTATGTGTGCAAGCAGGTCACCGCGTTGTCTCTGCCCCAGATCGGCAAGGACTTCGGCGGAAAGCACCACACGACCGTGCTTCATTCAATCCGCAGAATCGAATACCTGAAGAAGAAAGACCCCGAGATCCACTCTGCCGTTAACAAGATAATTAATTCATTCAGCTAGCCTTCAGTCCTTTGTCCACACATCGGGTCATTGCATGTCTTGTGAATTTCTACCCGCGCCGGGCGTTCCACAGGCGGAGCCGGCTTTTTCACAGGCTCTCCCGGAGTTTCTTCAGTTGGTATTGCCATGAGCCGGCACGGTTTAGTCCGGTTTTCAACAAATTCACCGGTCCTACTAATTCTTCTAGGTAAAAGTTACCCATAATAATTCTAGAAACAGAGGAAGACGAAGCCGGCGACGTAGCTCGAGTCACACCCGAGGGTCGTGATGGAAGAGAAATGCATGCCCCCGCCGAAAAGCGTTCAACAAAAAGAAAGGATCTGTGTTATTAGTGGGAAGATCCAACGAAAAGCATGATCCATAAAAACCGGGTTGTCCTTGCAGCAGGGCTGGTCCTAGCCGGCGCAATCCTGATCGCCGGACAGGAGAAGCGTCCGCATGTCAACATTAGAGGCATCTACGGAGGCGTGCCCGGCCAGTTGTTCGATCGCGGCCACAGCCTGAGCGACTATGGCGTGAATGCCGTCTGGATCGGTTCAGGGAGCCTGACGCAGGACCGGCTCGAGCTGCTCAAGAGCCAGGGAGCGCTCGTGTTTGCCGAGTTTAATACCATGCACGAGGCCGGCTATCTCAAGGAGAATCGCGACGCAGCTCCGGTTGGGACTGGCGGCGAAATCTCGCCACCGCCCAATGGCTGGCAGGGGATCTGCCCGAGTCATCCGGGGTATCGAAAACATCGCATGGATGCCTTCCGCGGCACGCTCGAAAAATTTGCCATCGATGGAATCTGGCTCGACTATCATCACGGTCATTCCAGCTGGGAGCAGGCGGTTCCGAACCTGCCCGATACCTGTTTCTGCCAGCGCTGCATCGCGCGGTTCAAGCAAGATACCGGAACCTCGCTGCCTGATCGTCCTGTGGCGGAACTCTCGAAGCTCCTGCTATCCAGCTTGAAACAGACCTGGGTTCGGTGGCGCTGCGATCTGTTTACCGACTGGGTGCGAGAGTTCCGGATGATTGTGAACCAGACGCGGCCTGGCGCGTTGCTCGGAACTTTTCACTGTCCCTGGTCGGATGAGGATTTCGATGGGGCCAGAATAAACAAGCTGGCAATCGACTTGAAAGCCCAGGCGAAGTATGTCGACGTTTTCAGTCCTATGCCCTATCATGCGCGTTTTGGCCACGCTGGGGATCCCGAGTGGATTTCGCGCCAGACGTCGTGGCTGGGCCGCTATCTTGGAATCTCGGGGAAGGAAAACGAGCGGTCCAAGATCTGGCCCATAGTGCAGCTCTCCGACTGGGGCGAACCAGTTCCGGTAACGCAAGTAAGCGAAGTTCTCGATCACGGGACACGCCCGCCGGCGACCGGAGTCTTGGTGTTCGCCTGGGGGAGCCTGCACAAAAGCTGGGAAAAAGTGGATGAGCTGGGCCGTTTCTACCGAGTCATCAGACCTTGACCGGCGGTCAACGAAGTAACTTCGCCTCTGAGTGTCCGGGCGGTCAGTGCGCAAAAAACAAACGGCATCATTGAACGACTCGAACGCCAAGCAGCTTCGCGATTCTGAATCATGCGCGTGATGCTATAATCGCGGGGTTTTCAGGCGCCGGAGTCGGATCCGAGGAGCATGGATTTCATGGAATTCAACGTCAAGCGAAACGCGTTACTGGCTGAACTGAACCTGGTCCAGGGAGTGATTGAAAAGAAAACCACGATTCCCATCCTTTCTAACATCCTCCTGGAAGCAGGGCGCGACCGTCTCGATATTACCGCTACGGACCTTGATGTGAGTATCTGTTGCGGCTGCGCGGCCGAGATTGCCACTGAAGGAACCACGACTCTTTCCGCTCGCCGACTTTTCGAGATTGTGCGGCTCCTGCCCGAAGATGCCGAGATCCGCTTTACGCTGATGGAAAATGACTGGGTAAAGATTCACTCAAAAAACTCGGAGTACAAGGTCGCCGCGCTGCCCAGAGAGAACTTCCCATCCATCCCGGAGCTCGCGGGATCCGGGACTTCCATTCCTGGAAATGTGCTTCGCCCCATGATCCAACGCACCATGTTCGCGATCACGCAGGAAGAAACCAGATACACGCTGAACGGGGCGCTGATGGTTGTGACACCTCAGGAAATCCGGATGGTCGCGACCGATGGCCATCGCCTGGCGCTCGTTTCCACGCGGGTGGAACTCTCCGGAGTCGACACGGAAATTCGGGCGCTGGTTCCCCGCAAGACCCTGGTCGAGATTCAAAAGCTGATTGGAGACCAGGATCTGCTGGTCGATTTTGGCCGTGATGAGAACCACCTCTTTTTTACCGTTGGGGGCAAGAGACTGGTATCGCGAATTCTCGCCGGGCAGTTTCCGAACTACGAGATGGTCATACCTCGAGACAATGACAAGAAGGTAACCGCGTCGGCTCGAGACATGACCGATGGGATTCGCCGGGCGGCGGTGATGTCCGACGAAAAGTTGCGCGCCGTCCGCTTCGCATTCAGTCCGGGAAGCGTGGAGGTCACGGCCAGCAGCGCGGAGGCCGGCGAGGCGCGCGAAACCATCCCGATAGAGTATGAGGGACCCAGCCTCGAGATAGGGTTCAACCCGCAGTACCTGCTCGATTTTCTGGGCGCGTGCGGGTCTGAAACGATTTCGCTGGCCATCAAGGACAGCGAGACGCAGGGAATGCTTCGTCCGGCCGATTCGGCGGAACTGGACTATCGATACGTCGTCATGCCGATGAAGTTTTAGGTGTGCGGATAACCGGCCTCCGCCTCTTCCAGTATCGTAACTTCAGCCAGGCAGCGCTTTCGTTCTCTTCGGCTGCCAATCTCTTCTTCGGTAAAAACGGCCAGGGAAAGACGAACCTCCTGGAAGCCATTTATCTGCTGGCGTACGGACGAAGCTTCCGTACGCGCGCGCCAAAGGACTGGATCAAATTCGGAGAGAATCTGTGCCGCGTGGAAGGAGTGGTCGAGCACGGTTCCCTGGAACGCGATTTGAGCGTGCTGGTCACGCGCTCGGAAAAAAAGCTGTTAGTGCACCAGAAGAATGTCGCGGTCGATGAATTCGTCGGAATGCTTCATGCCCTGGCTTTCACCAGTGCTCAGCTAAGTGTCATTCGGGGCGGGCCCGTTGAACGGCGAAGTTTTCTCGATCGCGCAATGATAACCGCTTATCCCGGTCACCTGATCTACCTGGCTGCCTACGAACGGGCGCTCAGGCAGCGAAACAAGTTCCTGATGGCGTGCCGTGACCGCGGCAGCAGGGTCGACGATGCGCTTCTGGAAAGCTGGAACGCAAAGCTGAGCCAGGATGGCTCTCGCATCCTTTGGAACCGGCGCAACTATGTGGCGGCGATGAAAACTGAGATTCCCGGGGGAATGCTCGGAACGGAAGATTTGCAAATCGAATACATGTCAACGGTGCCGCTGGAAGGGCACACCCCGCAAGAACTGGAAACCGAATTCAGGGCGAAACTTTCGCGGTCGATGAGCCTGGACCTCAAGAGTGGTTTTACCTCCGTCGGACCCCATCGGGACGATCTCAAGCTGTTCGTCAATGGAAGAGCGCTGGCGGATTTCGGTTCCGCCGGACAGCAGCGGAGCTGTCTGATCTTGCTGTACCTGGCGCAAATGGAAATCCACCGAAGGATTCATGGCTTCTACCCGGTTTTCCTCATGGACGACGTGGAAGCCGAACTCGATGCCGAGCGCCTGAGAATATTCCTCGGCTATGTCTCGGAGCGGACGCAAACCTTTCTGGCCACCGCAAAACCGTCTTTTCTTCCACCATTGGGTTGCGAGGTGCGCAGATTCGAAATCGACGCAGGAAGATCCCGTCTCCTTCCCGGTTAAGCGTGTGTTCGTGAAGCCTTTGTTTGTTAGCACTTAACGACCTAAATACGTAAAGGCGCAAGGGGTAATTTCCCCTCCGGTTTGCCCTCCGCGTGTGGTATAATTCCGCTTTATGTCCCGCGACAAATAACTCGTTGTAAAAATTAGGGTTAGGTCCATGATGAGCGGGGATCATCTGAGACCCGACTGACCGGGAAACGGGAATTCTGAATGGAAGAAAACTTGCCTTTACCAGGGGACGGGGAAGCGCCGCCGCCGGCTGTGCCAGCCCCCGGCGATGGGGAATATGGCGCGGACAAGATCCGAGTGCTCGAAGGGCTGGATGCCGTCCGTTTGCGGCCCGCGATGTATATCGGCTCGACTTCGGTCGACGGGCTGCACCACTTGATCTACGAGGTTGTGGACAACTCCGTCGATGAAGCGCTCAACGGCTTCTGTTCGGGGATCGAAGTGACGATCCACATCGATAATAGCGTCACCGTCGTGGATAACGGCCGGGGAATTCCGACCGATCTTCACGAACAATCCCGGAAGCCGGCGGCTGAGGTTGTGCTGACAACACTGCACTCCGGCGGAAAATTCGACAATGATTCGTACAAGGTTTCTGGAGGATTGCACGGCGTAGGTGTCTCTGTAGTCAACGCGCTGAGCAGTCGGCTGGATCTCGAGATCTGGCGCGGCGAAAAAGTCTACGAGCAAAGCTACGAAAGGGGAAAGCCGGTCACCGAGTTCAGGCAGACCGGCACAACCAAGCGGCGCGGCACCAAGGTCACGTTCAAACCCGATGACCAGGTTTTCGACACGCTCGACATCAGTTACGACACCATCGCGGGCAGGCTGCGCGAGCTTTCATTCCTCAACAAGGGGCTGGAAATAGTCCTGGAGGACCTGAGATCGGACCGCCGAGCGGTATTCAAGTACGAGGGCGGGATCACGTCCTTCGTGGAGCACCTGAACAAGAACAAGAACGCGCTCCATCCCAAGCCCATTCATTTCGAAACCCGGAAGGAAGACGTGGTTGTCGAAGTGGCCATGCAGTACAACGACGGCTATAGCGAGACCGTCTTCTCCTTTGCCAACAACATCAACACTCATGAGGGCGGATCCCACCTGATCGGTTTTAAATCCGCGCTGACCCGGACGATCAACGCCTACGGTCAAGCGAACGAATTGCTCAAGGACCTGAAAGAGAATCCGACCGGAGAGGACGTGCGTGAGGGGCTGGTGGCGGTTGTGAGCGTCAAGCTGCGGAATCCGCAGTTTGAGGGGCAAACCAAGACCAAGCTGGGAAACAGCGAGATCAAAGGGATCGTGGAAACCGCGGTAAACGAGAGTCTTGGTGGTTTTCTCGAGGAGAATCCGCCGGTCGCGCGAAAAATCCTGGGAAAAGCGCTCGAGGCCGCGCGTGCGCGCGAAGCCGCCCGCAAAGCGCGGGATCTCACTCGAAGGAAAGGGGCGCTCGATAGCGCGTTGCTTCCGGGCAAGTTGGCGGATTGCCAGGAGCGAGATCCGAAATTCTGCGAGATTTTCATTGTCGAGGGTGACAGCGCAGGCGGTTCGGCCAAGCAGGGCCGCGACCGGAAATTTCAGGCCATCCTTCCGATCAAAGGAAAGATCCTCAACGTCGAGAAAGCTCGCTTCGACAAGATGCTGACCAATCAGGAAATCATCACGATGATCGCCGCGATCGGCACCGGGATTGGCCAGGACGACTTCAACCTGGAGAAGCTCCGCTACGATCGGGTGATAATCATGACCGACGCGGACGTGGACGGTTCTCATATCCGCACGCTTCTCCTGACCTTCTTCTACAGACAGATGCCCGACCTCCTGGAGAAGGGACACATCTATATTGCGCAGCCTCCGCTATACGGGGTCAAGCATGGAAAGAGGTTCAGGTACCTGAAGAATGATCACGAGATGGAAGAATACCTGATGGAGCGAGCCACCGAGAATGTCGTCGTGACGGTGGTCAAAAGCGGCGCTCATTTCAGCGGCGCGCAGCTCACAAAGCTGCTCAAGGGCATCAACGAACACACGTCGGTATTTTCCAAGCTGAACCGCCGGCTGGAAAATCGGGCGCTTCTCTCGAGGCTCCTGGAGGCCATCGCAGGCGAGGGAGGCTTCCTCGGGAGTGGCATCACGCTCAAGCAATTATTCGAGGACAAGGAGATGCTCGAGCTGCTCGGCCTCGCCTTGCAGGATATCGGCTACCGTTACACCATTCGCGCCGACGAGG
Organism: uncultured Acidobacteriota bacterium; assembly: GCA_963827655.1. Lineage (GTDB taxonomy): Bacteria > Acidobacteriota > UBA6911 > UBA6911 > UBA6911 > CAWHCF01. Next base: position 157,336 of record CAWHCF010000010.1, on the reverse strand, counting down.
AGCACGGGCTGCATGAAATCATGGCGGAGAAGGAAGCCAACGGCAGCAAGATCGAAATCAACTGGGATTCTCTCTCCACCGCGGAGTGGCAGCGCCTGTTTCAGCTTTATTCCGAAGTAGCTCTCTTCGAGAAACCGCCGTTTCATGTGAGCGAGAATGGTTCCGGGATTGAAATCCAATCGAAAGAAGAGCTGGTGAATTACATACTGGCTCTGGGGAAGAAGGATCTGAGCGTTCAGCGCTACAAGGGATTGGCCGAGATGAATCCGGAGCAGCTTTGGGAAACGACCATGGATCCTGAAGCGCGAACTCTGCTCAAGGTCTCAATCGACGATGCTGTCCAGACTGACGGCATCTTTACGATTCTCATGGGCGACGCGGTGGAACCCAGGCGCCGGTTCATCGAAGAGAATGCGTTGAACGTGAAGAACCTCGATATTTAGCGGAGCTTTTTAACCCCCAACACGCCAGGAAATCCTGAATTCTATGGCATCCATTCTCGAGCCGGTCCCGGTCAACATCATCGACGAGATGCGCACGTCCTATCTGGATTACGCGATGAGCGTAATCATTGGCCGCGCGTTGCCCGATGCCCGGGATGGACTAAAGCCTGTGCACCGGCGTGTCTTGCACGCCATGAACGAGCTGGGAAACACCTTTAACAAACCCTACAAGAAATCCGCTCGAATCGTCGGTGATGTCATCGGCAAGTATCATCCTCATGGACCCGATGCCGTCTATGACACGATCGTACGAATGGTTCAGGATTTCTCGCTGCGCTATCCCCTCATCGATGGGCAGGGGAACTTCGGCTCGGTCGACGGAGACAACGCGGGGGCGATGCGTTATACCGAAGTACGGATGAGCCGCCTGGCCGACGAACTGCTGGCCGACATTGAAAAGGAAACCGTAGATTTTGGCCCGAACTACGACAGCTCGCTTCAAGAACCGCTGGTGCTGCCGGCCCGATTTCCCAACCTCCTGGTCAACGGATCGTCGGGCATCGCCGTTGGGATGGCGACCAATGTTCCGCCGCACAACCTCGGCGAGATCATAGACGCAACCGTTCTGCTGATCGAGAACCGCGACGCGACGATCGACGAACTCATGGCCCACGTGCCGGGGCCGGACTTTCCCACGGCGGGAATCATCTATGGGCGAAACGGGATCCGCGCGGCCTACCGGAAGGGCCGGGGTATTGTGGTGATGAGGGCGCGGGCGGCAATCGAGCGACTGTCCCGGGAGCGGGATGCCATCATCGTCACGGAGATCCCGTTTCAGGTGAACAAGGCGAAACTGATCGAGCGGATTGCAGAGCTGGTCAGGGACAAGAGGCTGGAAGGTATTTCCGATCTCCGGGATGAGTCCGACCGGGAAGGGATGCGCATCGTTATCGAGCTCAAGAAGGAAGAGCCGGCCCAGGTGGTCCTGAACAATCTGTACAAATTGACGCCGATGCAGTCGAGCTTTGGCATCATTCTTCTCACCATCGTCAAAAACCAGCCGCGGATCCTGGACTTGCGGGAGGCTCTCGTCTGTTTCATCGATCACCGCAAGGATGTCGTGCGGCGCAGGACCATCTTCGAATTGAAGAAGGCGGAAGCCCGGGCCCACATCCTCGAAGGACTCAAGCGCGCTCTCGACATGCTCGACGCCATCATCACGCTGATCCGGGCTTCGAAAGAGCCGGCCGTGGCCAAGGAAGGCCTCATGACCCGGTTCGAATTCAGCGAAGCCCAGGCGCAGGCGATCCTGGAGATGCGCTTGCAGCGGTTGACGGGCCTGGAGCGCGAGAAAATCGTCAACGAATATGAAGAGACTCTCAAGCTCATCGCCCGCCTGAAGGAGATTCTCGCCAGCGAGAAAGTGCTTGAGAGCGTGATCGTCGACGAGTTGAAAGAGATCAAGAAAAACTTCGGCGACGCGCGGCGCACCCAGATCGTAGACGAGGAGGTTGAACTCACTCTCGAAGACCTCATCGCCGATGAAGATGTGGTGATCACGGTGACGCACTCGGGCTATATCAAGCGGACCAGCAAGTCCTTGTATCGGGCGCAGGGACGCGGCGGCAAAGGACGTATCGGAATGACGACGCGGGACGAAGATTTCATCGACCACGTCTTCGTGGCGTCGACCCACACCTACCTGCTCATCTTCACGAATCGGGGACAGGTTTACTGGCTCAAGGTCTACGAGATCCCCGACGTCGGGACAGCCGGCAAGGGAAAGGCCATCGTCAATCTGGTCAACATGTCGCGCGACGAGAAGATTGCCGACATCGTCGCGATCAAAGACTTCGATGCCGACAAGTATGTGGTCATGGCCACGCACGAGGGCATCGTGAAGAAGACGGCCCTGGCTGAATATTCAAACCCGCGCAGCTCCGGCATTATCGCCATTTCGGTTCCACCGGATGACGAGCTTATCGGATGCCAGCTCACCGATGGGTCTTACGACATCCTGCTTGCTACGCGCAACGGAAAAGCCATTCGCTTTTCCGAAGAGGACGTCCGAGATATGGGTCGCACCGCGCGCGGAGTGATTGGAATTCGGCTGGCTGAAGACGATGCGGTCGTGGGTATGTCCGCCTTCTCCGGAGATGGCCAGTTTCTTACCGTCACCGAAAAGGGTTTCGGCAAGCGCACCAACATTGAAGAGTATCCGCGGCAGGGGAGAGGTGGATCGGGAGTAATCAATATCAAGGTCGGAGAGAAGAATGGCCGGGTGGTAAACACGTGCCGCGTCGATGATGAGTCGTCGGTCATGCTCATTACCGCGCAGGGTAAACTGATCCAACTCCATGCCGAGGACATACGGAACACGCAGGGCCGGGCCGCCATCGGCGTCAAGTGCATCGATTTGGAAGATGGGGATTACGTCGCCAGCGTAACGGTCGTGGCCGGCGAGGAGGGCGAGGAGGGGGGTGAAGCGTGAACTGGCGGCCGCTGGCGTGGAGCTTGTTGGCCCTGTTCATGGTAACGCAGGGGTGTAACTCGAGTTCGCGCCAGCTCCTCGAGCAAGCTGAGGCGCGCTGGCGGGAAGGAAATTACGAGGACGCCGTTCGACTGAACTTGCTTCTCTACGACCGCGACTCCCGGGGAAGGTACGCCGCGAAGGCTCTCTTGAACGCCGGGAACATCTACTATTTGAATCTGCGACAGTTAAACAAAGCGATCGAGACCTACCAGAAACTTGTTAGCGAACTTCCCGGAAGCGCGGAGGAGCGGAAGGCGCGCGAGCAGCTGGCTGGTATTTACGCCAACGAGCTTGGCGACCTGACCCAGGCTATCTACGAATACGACCTTGTGCTTGCGTCGAAGGAACTCGACAACCGCGCCGAGATTCAGTTCCGGCGAGCGAATGCCTACTTCAAGCTGAATGACCTGGACCGCGCCTTGAGGGATTTGATGCGCATCGAGGATACGGGAGTGACCGGCCATCTCGCAGATCAGGTACGCCTCAAGATCGGCACCATTTACCAGATTCGCAAGCGATTCGAGAATGCGCTGGGCTCATTCCACAAGGTGACGGAATCCCCCTGCATCGAATGTCGGCGGCGCGCCCTTCTGAGCCTGGCCCAGACCTACGAAGCTGTGTATGACTTCGACAACGCGATAGAAACGCTTCATCGGCTGGATGGGACAGGAGAGAATCCGGAGCAGATTAACCGCGAAATAGTCAGACTGGCGGCGAAGCAGAATTCGGTGACAGGCCCCGTGCCTGAATAGTGTTTCTTCGAGTCTTTGTGGTTAGTGCTGTCTAACCAATACCATTCTAAGACTCAAAGACACGAAGAAACAGGGCTTACGCATTGCCGGCCCTACGGACCTGGCTCAACGGGCAATTTCCGCCTTGACAGGTGGGCGGGGCCAGCGTACCTTTTCCCCCTCACACGAGGAGGTATGTAGCTTGGCGGAAGTCGTTCTGAACGAAGGCGAATCGCTCGAAAGTGCCCTTCGCCGCTTTAAACGCAAGGTTCAACAGGAAGACATCATCAAGGACGCAAAGAAACACTCTTTCTACTTGAAACCGGGCGAAAAGAAGCGGATCAAGCAGGCGCTGGCCCGAAAGCGCCTGCGAAAGAAAATGCGAAATTATAGTCGCTCGTAAGATTTTCGTATCGCCGGGCCCAGCTTTTTTCTGGCAGAAGCTATCAGCGTTGCCGTTCCGATGGCGCCGTTCGATAGCTTTTTTGTTTTGGTGTCAAGCCTTGAAGATTCATTTGGGGTGACGGCACCGGGATGCCGAGGAGAGCGTCAGAAGTGAGTTTTCAAGGCCTGACACCAATGATTCGGAAGAAGCGCGCGGGAGGGGAACTATCCCGGGACGAAATTGCATTCCTGATCCGGGGATACTGCAAGGGGGAGATTCCCGATTATCAGGTATCGGCTTTTCTGATGGCTGTCGTCTTTCGCGGCATGACCGACCAGGAAATGGCGGCGATGACCGAGGAGATGCGGCAGTCGGGTTCTGTCATCGATCTCGGCGATCTTCCGGGCCGAAAGGTGGACAAGCATTCCACCGGAGGAGTGGGCGATAAGACCTCGCTCGTGATAGCCCCCGTAGTCGCAGCCGCCGGCATTGTCGTTCCCATGATCTCCGGCCGCGGCCTGGCGCACACCGGCGGAACCCTTGACAAACTGGAGGCAATTCCAGGGTTCAATGTGCGGCTCAGTCCCGATCGCTTCAAGAAGATCCTTGCCCGGGTGGGCGCCTGCCTGATCGGACAGACGGAAGACCTGGTCCCGGCGGACCGCAAACTCTACGCGCTCAGAGACGTCACGGGTACGGTCGACAGCCACCCCTTAATCGCCACCAGCATCATGAGCAAGAAGCTTGCCGAAGGAATTGACGCGCTCGTCCTGGATGTCAAGACGGGAAGCGGCGCCTTCATGAAACGCAGCGAGGACGCCGAGACGCTTGCCCGAGCCATGGTTGCTATAGGAAAGAGCTGCGGCAAGCGAATGGTCGCCCTCATGACCGACATGAACCAGCCGCTGGGCGAGTACGCCGGCAACTCGCTCGAAGTATTGGAATGTCTCGAAGTGCTGAAAGGCAGGGGGACGGAGGATCTGGTGACGTTATGCCGCGAGCTGTCGGCATACTGCCTGTGGTTCGGGGAGGCCGTTCCTGACGTGGATCACGGGCGCAAGTTGTTTCGTGAGCTGATCGATTCGGGCCGGGCCCTGGACAAATTCCGCGAGATGGTTCGAGCGCAGGAGGGAGATACCGCGGTCGTCGATGACTACTCGGGGCTTCCGCGGGCGCATTTTGAATCCACTATTCTCTCGCCGGGACAGGGCTACCTTGAAAGCATGGATACCGAGATGATCGGTCTTGCAATCGGCGTCCTCGGAGCGGGCAGGCAGACGATCGATTCGCCAATAGATCATGCGGTCGGCGTACGCTTTCACAAGAAGATTGGCGATGGCTTGGAGAAGGGTGAAGCGTTGTGCACCGTCTACTACAACGATGAGGCGCGCCACGCGGAGGCGCGCCGGCGGTTGATCGAGTCCTATAAGTTCTCGCCTGCTCCTGTGGAAAGACCGGAGCTGGTAAAGAAAGTTATCTCCTGATTCTTCGGGTCTTGGCGGTAGGTTCGGCGGATGTATGCCAAACTGCAAGAAACGGTGGCGGCCGTAACGGCTCGCCATCCCGGTGTTCCGGCCCTGGGGCTGATTCTGGGTTCGGGGCTGGGACCCTATGCCGACAGGTTTCGAAATCGCACAGTGGTGCCGTTCGAGGATCTTCCCAACTTCCCTCGATCAACGGTGCTGGGCCATTCCGGAAATCTGGTAATCGGTGAGGCGGAAGGCATCCCTGCGGTCGCGCTGCAAGGGCGAGTGCACTACTACGAAGGGTATTCCCTGGCCGAAGTAACCTATCCTGCTCGCGTTCTGGGTTGCCTGGGGATCAAGCAGCTCATCGTTACCAATGCCGCGGGTGGTATTAACGTGAACTTCCGCCCGGGCGATCTCATGCTCATTACAGATCATATCAACATGATGGGGACGAATCCCCTCATCGGACCGAACCTCGAAGAGCTTGGAGTGCGCTTTCCAGACATGAGCGAGGCCTACGATTCTGAGATGCGGCGCACCGCCAGTCAAGTCGCCGCTCAGCGCGGGATTACTCTCCGGGAGGGTGTCTACGTCGGCCTGACCGGTCCTAGCTACGAAACACCGGCGGAGATTCGCATGTGCCGGGGCCTTGGAGGCGATGCCGTCGGAATGTCAACGGTGCCTGAGGTGATTGTCGCCAACCACATGGGCATCCGGGTCCTGGGCATCTCATGCATTACCAATATGGCGGCCGGAATTCTCCCGCAAAAGCTGACGCACCAGGAGGTGATCGATACAACGGAAAGGGTCAAAGAGCAGTTTATATCACTGTTGAGCGGGATCATCCCGGCCCTGGCCCGCCGGCTGGAAGCAAAACCATGAAGGTCGCGGATGTGATCCGTGAAGCTCGGCGGGCGCGTCTCAATGCGCGCGCCTCCTATTCGGGATTCAAAGTAGGAGCTGCGCTCGAGACGCTGCAGGGTAAGATTTTCACCGGTTGCAATGTGGAGAATTCCACCTATGGGCTGACGGTTTGCGCCGAGCGGGTCGCCCTCTGGAAAGCCATTTCCGAGGGGGAATCGGAATTTCAACGAATCGCGGTGGTAGCGGATACCGATGTTTTGACCCCTCCGTGCGGCGCTTGCCGCCAGCTCCTTTGGGAATTCTGCGGCGATGTCGAAGTCATTCTCTCAAACCTGCGCGGCGATGAGATCAAACATCAATTGAAAGCTCTCTTTCCCTTCCCCTTCGATCAAAGTTTCATCAACAAGGAATAGTTCTGTGCTGCGAACCAAAACAGCGGCGAGCAGTAATTCTATGGTCTTTGTGTGTCTTCGCCTCTTCGGGTCCCGGTGGTTTTTCGGCGCCGCCCAAGGAACGGGTGGATCTGATGGTCACCGGCGCCACCGTGGTGACGATGGATGCGTCGCGCCGGGTGATTGAAGCAGGAGCCGTGGCTATCCGCGGCGAGCGAATAGTTGCCGTCGGGAAGGCCTCTGAACTCAGCGATCAATACCAGGCTGCGCGACAGATTTCCGCCATCGGGAAGATTGTTCTTCCCGGACTCATCAACACGCACAACCATGCCGCGATGGTGCTTTTTCGAGGAATCGCCGACGACATGGCCCTGATGGAGTGGCTGCAGAAATTCATCTTCCCGGCCGAAGCCAGGAACGTCACCGCGGACTTTGTTGAAGCGGGAACCGCGCTCGCCTGCCTCGAGATGATTCAGTCTGGAACGACCACCTACGCCGACATGTATTACTTCGAAGATCAGGTTGCGCAGGCCACCGACCGCGCCGGCATGCGAGGAGTGCTGGGGGAAACGATCATTGAGTTTCCGGCGCCGGACAACAAGAGCCCGCAAGATGCGGTCGCCTACACCGAGAAGTTCATCCAGCGCTGGAAGGGAAGCGCCCGAATCATTCCGGCCGTCGCGCCTCATGCCCCGTACACCAATTCCGGCGAGATCCTGAAAGCATGCAAGGCCCTCGCGGACAAATATCGCGTCCCCATGATCATTCACGTCTCCGAGACTCAGGACGAAGTCAGCCAGATGCAGCAGAAATACGGCATGACCTCGACCGGGTGGCTGAGAAAGCTCGATGTGCTGAACGCTGGAGTGGTCTTCAATCATGGCGTTTGGTTGACGGAAGAGGATCTTGCTATCATCAAAGACCGGGGTGTCAGTGTGACGCACAACCCGGAAAGCAACATGAAACTGGCTTCGGGAACCGCCCCGGTAGTCAGAATGCTTGCCTTGGGAATTCCCGTTGGCCTAGGAACGGATGGAGCGGCCAGCAACAATGATCTCGACATGTTCGAGGCGATGCGCTCGGCGGCTATGCTGCACAAACTTGTCTCAATGAACCCCACGGCACTGCCGGCCGAGAAAGTCGTAGAGATGGCCACTCTAGGCGGAGCGCGCGCCCTCGGGCTGCAAGGGGAAATCGGGTCGCTGGAGGTGGGCAAGCGAGCGGATCTGATCGTCGTCGAAACCGACCTCGCCCACGCCGTTCCGCTTTACAACGTTTACTCCCACCTGGTCTATTCGTTGAAGGGGGCGGATGTGAAGACGAGCATAATCAATGGCAAGCTCGTGATGTCGGAAGGGCGCGTGCTGACTCTGGACGAGAAGCGGATCAAACAGAAGGCGCGAGAGTACCAGCAGCGCATTCTTAGCAGCCTCAAGAAGGATTGACGATTGACGATTGACGATTGACGATTGAAGCCGGTCTTCAATCGTCAATCGTCAAATCGTCAATCGTACCGAATCGTCAAGTCGAATCATGGTTCTGTTTAGAAGAGTTGTGCTTGTTGTTCTTGATAGCGCCGGAATCGGCGAAATGCCCGACGCCGCCGAATGGGGGGATGAAGGGAGTGACACGATCGGAAACGTTCTCGCCGCCGAGAAACCGAGGCTGCCCAACTTGCAAAGGCTCGGGCTGGGCAATATCCGCTCGCTGCCAGAGTTGCCCCCATGCGCGCGAGCCGAAGGATCTTTCGGAAAAGCAGCGATCTGCTCGAACGGCAAGGATACCACCGTCGGACATTGGGAGATGGCCGGGATCATCACGCCGCAACCCTTCCCCACGTATCCGCGCGGTTTTCCGCCGAGAGTGCTGGAGCCTTTCGAGAAGACCATCGGCCGCGGGGTGCTGGGGAACAAGCCGGCGTCGGGGACGGAGATCATCAAGGAGCTGGGCGAGGAACACGTCAAGACAGGGCGTCCCATCGTCTATACGTCCGCCGATTCGGTATTTCAGGTTGCGGCCCACGAGGAAGTCATCCCGCTCGAGGAGCTGTACCGCATTTGTGAAATTGCGCGGAAGTTGCTGGACGGACAGGATCGCGTCGGACGCGTCATCGCGCGCCCCTTCACCGGCACGCCGGGGAATTTTCAGCGGACCAAGAATCGCAAGGATTTCGCAGTGCCGCCGCCGGAGAACACATTGCTCGATGTGCTGCATGCCCGGAACCTGGCGGCCGTCGCCGTCGGCAAGATTGCATCGATCTTCAATTATCGTGGGATCACCGAGAATCTGAAGGCGCAAGACAATACAGAGTCAATGGACCAGACGATCGATGCGCTCCAGTGGGCCCCGGATGGTTTGATCTTCAGCAACTTCGTTGATTTCGATATGCTCTGGGGCCACCGCAACGACCCTGGAGGTTATGCGCGGGGCCTTGAAGATTTCGATCGGAGAATTCCGGATCTCATCAACGCGATGAACGCGGACGACTGCCTCGTGATCAGCGCCGACCACGGGTGCGATCCCACCACGCCGAGCACCGACCACTCGCGCGAGTATGTTCCCATCCTGGTGTACAGCAAGAAGCTCGAGGGCAACGTCGATCTCGGAACCCGCCGGACCATGGCCGATATCGGGCAAACCATCGCGGAGAATTTCGGCGCGCGCCTTCCGGCCGGCATTTCGTTTCTCTCCCAGCTCCGGTAGCGCAACCTGGTGGCGGTGGACCTCTCAAGCCGTATTGGAGCCGACCCTCAAGGTGGAAATGCAGGGGAGGTTGCGGTATCGCTGGTTGTAATCCAGCCCGTAGCCCACGACGAAATGGTCCGGAATCTCGAATCCCACGTAGTCAGCGGAAACTTCGATCTGACGCCGGGAAGGTTTGTTCAGGAGAACCACGACCTTTACCGATTGCGGACCCCGGGATTGAAGGTTTTGAAGCAGGTAATTAAGCGTAAGACCGGTGTCCAGAATGTCTTCGACCAGGAGCACGTCTTTGCCTTCGAGACTTTCATCCAGGTCTTTGAGAATCCTCACTTCTCCGCTGCTCTTCGTCAAGGCGCCATAGCTGGCGACCGCGATGAAGTCGCACGAGACCGGCAATTCAATCGAGCGGACCAGGTCCGCATGAAAGATGCTTGCGCCTTTGAGGATCGCGATCAGATGCGGAGACCTGCCCTGATAGTCCCGGGTGATCGTGGCCCCTAGCTCCCGGACCCGCTTCTGAATGGCGTCGGCCGTGAAGAGAGGGGGTCCCAGTTCTTCGTCGAGTCGTGCTCTCAACGGTGACTCCTTTCCATGCCACAAAAGGGGCTGTCATTCTTTACCATAAATGAAGTTATGAGCCAAGACCGGGGGCTCTCGCGCCATACCCTGGTGTCTTCGTGGCTGATTTGTCTGGCAACAGCAACCACATAGGCGCGGCGACCCGAAGCTCTTGTGGCTTGCATTTGGTTGGGCTACATTGTTGAATTCCAGTATGACAATGAGAGAGCTTGGCACGTCAGGGCCGGTGCGCAGAAAATCAACCGGCGTGAGCGTCGGCGGGGTAATGGTGGGAGGAGGGGCGCCGGTTGTGGTCCAGTCCATGACCAACACCGATACGGCCGATCCCCTGACGACCTCAGACCAGGTGGCAAGGTTGGCTGCGGCCGGGTCCGAACTGGTGCGCATCACGGTCAATACCCACGAGGCCGCGCGGGCAGTACCCGAGATTGTCAGCCGCCTGGAAGACATGGGAGTGCGCGTCCCGGTTGTCGGCGACTTCCACTACAACGGGCATATTCTTCTCACCGAGTATCCGGAGTGCGCGCGCGCGCTCGCCAAATACCGGATCAATCCGGGTAACGTCGGAGTCGGAAAGCGCCACGACGAGAACTTCCGCCAGATGATTCAGGTGGCGGTCGAAAACGGGAAGCCGGTGCGCATCGGCGTGAACTGGGGCTCCCTGGATCAGGCCCTGCTGACGCGGCTCATGGACCAGAACACGCTGCGGCCCGAGCCCAGGGACGCGCGCGGCGTTTTGATCGAAGCCATGAATCTGAGCGCTCTCGAATCCGCGCGTATGGCCGAGGATTACGGGCTGCGCCGCGACCAGATCATTCTCAGCGCGAAGGTCTCGGGTGTCCAGGATCTCGTCGAAGTTTACCGCCTGCTGGCTGAGCAATGCGATTACGCATTGCACCTGGGCCTGACCGAAGCCGGGATGGGAACCAAAGGAGTGGTTGCCTCGGCGGCGGCGCTCGCGATCCTGTTGCAAGAGGGAATCGGCGATACGATCCGCGTTTCTCTCACCCCTGCTCCGAATGGAGACCGGACCGAGGAGGTGCTGGTAGCGCAGCAGATTCTGCAGTCGCTTGGGATTCGCAGCTTTGCCCCGCAGGTCTCGGCTTGCCCTGGTTGCGGTCGCACGACCTCGACCTTTTTCCAGGAAATGGCGGATCAGATCCAGACCTATTTAAGGAACCAGATGCCGGTGTGGAAGAGCCAGTATCGAGGAGTCGAGGAGCTGAAGGTTGCCGTCATGGGTTGTGTAGTGAACGGGCCGGGGGAGTCGAAGCACGCCAACATCGGAATATCGCTGCCGGGTACAGGAGAGGAGCCGAAGGCGCCTGTCTTTGTCGATGGCCGGCTGGTGACTACCTTGCGCGGCGAAGGGATGGTCGACAGGTTCATTGCCCTGCTCAATGAGTATGTCGAGTCCCACTACCCCGCAGCTCCCGTCTCAATCAACGATTAGCTCAAGGTTTTCGTTTCCTAGCGTCTTTCGTGGTGAGGGCTCTTGCTGCGAATACTCGAACGGGTTTTCCACCTGGAAGAAAACCGGACCAACGTTCGGACCGAGGTTCTGGCTGGTATCACCACGTTCGTCACGCTCGCCTACATCCTGTTTGTCAATCCGAACATTCTGAAAGACGCCGGGATGCCCGTCGAAGCGACCTTCGCGGCAACGTGTGTCGCCTCGGCTTTCGCCACCCTGGTCATGGGGCTTTATGCGAACTACCCGATTGCCGTGGCGCCCGGCATGGGTCTCAACGCGTTCTTCACCTACGCCGTCGTAATCGGTATGAAGCTTCCCTGGCAGACGGCGCTGGGGGCGGTCTTTATTTCCGGCGTGGTTTTCTTCGTGCTCACGGTCACAAAGGTGCGGGAATGGATCGTCGATGGCGTCCCGCACGTGCTGCGCTCGGCCATTGGCGTCGGAATAGGCCTGTTCATCGCGTTTATCGGGCTGCGCAACGCGGGCATCATTGTAAAGAGTGACGCAACGCTGGTCGCGCTGGGGAGCATGAAGGATGCGGGAGTCCTGGTGTCGATTGCAGGATTAATCGCCACGGCATTTCTCATGGCGCGTCGGATCAAAGGCGCGTTGCTGCTTGGGATTGGTTTTACCACGGCGGTTGCGATGGGTTTCGGCGTATCTCCGGCTCCCGTGGGGATCGGCAGCTTCATCGCGGTCACGAATCCTCTGGCAGCGCTCAAGCCCACCGCCTTTCAGTTAGACATCAAGGGAGCGCTGGAAGTCGGGCTGATTCCGATCTTGTTCTCCTTCACCTTTGTGGACCTGTTTGACAACATCGGCACTCTGATCGGTGTCTCTCGCAAGGCCGGCCTGCTGGACGAACGAGGACAGCTGCCTCGCATCGGGAAGGCGCTTTTCGCGGATTCCCTCGGGACGATGTTCGGCGCGCTGATGGGGACGAGCACGGTCACGAGCTATGTCGAAAGCGCCGCGGGAGTTTCGGAAGGCGGGAGGACCGGGCTTACCGCGCTGGTGGTGGCTTTCCTGTTCGTGGTCGCGTTGGTGTTCGCGCCCATGGTTGGGTTAATTCCGGCTCAGGCCACGGCGCCGGCGTTGATCATTGTCGGCGTCCTGATGATGGCAGAGATCGCGCACATTGACTTCAGTAACTTCACGGAAGCCTTCCCGGCCTTCCTTACCATCCTGATGATGCCGCTGACTTATTCGATCGCGCAGGGGCTGGCTTTCGGCTTCATGTCCTACACGATCGTCAAATTCCTGGCCGGCAGGCACCACGAGAATAATCTCGTCACCTACAGCTTGACTGCCCTTTTCATACTCCATTTTGTTCTCGGAACCAGCGCCTAGAGCAATTGACGATCTCAGACCGTCGACGATTGACGATTCGAACGTGGATGCGCCTTTCGCAATCGTAAATCGTCGACCAGAATCGTCGAATCGTCACCGGGTCACCAGGCGGCGTGCAAGGTCGTTGTGCTGCCGGACGAGCTGGTCGAGATCGGTCTCGAGCAAGCAGCCTTCCTTCACGCGCACCCGGCCGTTGATCACACTCAGATCCACAGCCGGCGGGTGACAGAAGACCAGAGAGGCGAGCGGATCATGAACCGCGCCGCCTGCAAGCGCCAGTCGATCCAGACGGTAGCCGATGAAGTCGGCGGCCATTCCGGGCGCCAGGCAGCCGATATCCTCCCGTCCCAGCACCGCCGCCCCGCCGCGAGTCGCCATCCGAAGCGCGTCGAATGCGGTCATGGCGGCGGGATTCCCCGACACCCGCTGTAACAGCATCGCCTGCCGGGCTTCTGCAAGCATGTGTGATCCATCGTTGGATGCCGAACCGTCGACTCCGAGCCCCACGCGGGCTCCCGCCTTTTGCAACGACCGGACCGGCGCGATCCCAGACGCCAGTCGCATGTTCGAGCTCGGACAGTGCGCGATCCCGGTATGACTCTTCCCGAGCCGGCTGATCTCGTCTGCCGAAGGATGGACCATGTGGGCGTGCCATACATCCGGCCCCACCCATCCCAGCTCCTCCGCAAATTCTACCGGCGTGCGGCCGAACTTCTCGCGGCAATAGACGGCTTCGTCCAGGGTTTCGGCAAGATGGGTATGGGAACAAACGCCGTAGTCCCGGGCCAGAGCCAGGCTTTCCCGCATGAGATCTCGCGAAACCGAAAAAGGTGAACAGGGCGCCAGCACGATTCGCGTCATGGCGTAGGGGCGAGGGTCGTGATGTTTTTCAAGAACGCGCTCGGAGTCGCGGAGAACCTGGTCCTCGCTTTCGACCAGGTAATCGGGCGGCAAACCTCCCTTCGATTCGCCGACCGACATCGAGCCGCGAGCGGCGTGAAAGCGGAAGCCCATGTCGGCAGCAGCCCGAATCTGGTCGTCAACGCATGCCCCGTTCGGCCAGAGGTAAGTATGATCACTTGAAGTCGTGCAACCCGACAGCATGAGCTCGGCGATTGCAGTCTTACTGCTGACGTAGACAGCCTCCGGCGTAAGGCCGGCCCAAATCGGATAGTGGGTTCGCAGCCAATTGAAAAGATTCGCGTCCTGGGCAGCCGGTAGATTTCGTGTCAAGGTCTGAACAAAGTGATGGTGGGTGTTGACCATACCCGGCAGGATCAGCATGTCACGCGCGTCGATCGTCTGGTCGGCGTCTTGCGGCAGTTGTGAACTCGGTCCTACCTGTCGAATTACGTTGTCGACGACATAGAGCCCGCCGCCGGCCCAGCGACTATCGGCATCGTCCATGGCGACGAGCCAGGCGGCCTGTCGGATCAAGAGGGATGTCATTTTCGTGATGCTTCGCGTCCTTGGGCCTTGGTGGTCGATTTTGACGTCTTACTTGGAAGCCAGTTGATTCACACGGCCGCGAACCTGGAACACGACGGAATCCAGTACCCGCCCGGTTTTGTCCTGTAGCGCGAGCGTATGCGGCCCGACCTTCGGGATCCACAACACCAGCGACCCGGCGGACCCCAGAACTTCGCCGTCAAGTACCCAGCGCAGGCGGTCATCACGGGGTTCGGCTTCAAGAAAGAGCCTCTGCTGGGCCGCCGGTATATCGGGGTCGAGCGCAATCACGGTGCCTGAAGCCGGGTATGCGATCTTGATCCTTACCGAAGCGGCCGTTTCTTGCACCACGGGCGTTTCAGTTCCTTCGATGAAACACTCGCGGCGGCTTCGTCCCGAATGGGAAAATTCTACGTCCCGGCAGACAACTCCCGGCGGCGCTTCCGGCTCGCGACTCGAGCCGTCCCGGTGGAGCCAGTTCATGATCTCCACCCACACGGGAGCCGCACCCGTGATGCCGGTGACGTTCCACATAGGCGCTCCCGAAAAGTTGCCGGCCCATACCCCAACCGTGTATTGGCTCGAGTAGCCGACGCACCAGTTGTCGCGCATATCCTTGCTGGTCCCGGTCTTTACGGCGGACCAGTAGCGGGTGGCCAGAGGACTCTCCAGCTGAAACGTCATGCTACGACTCTCCCGATCCGACAGGATGTGCGAGACCAGGAAAGCCGCCTCAGGGGAGAAAGCCGGTTTCGATGGTCCTGCCGGGTCGTCGAAAGTCAGACGCATCGATCCGACGCGTCCGGCATTGGCAAGCGCGCGATAAGCGTTCACCAGATCCCACAGTGCAACATCCGCCGAACCCAGCGCAAGAGAGGGCCCGTAGAATTCCGCGGAGCGAAGTTTTCGGAAACCGAGGGCACGCAACTGCTCGACAAAGGCTTCGACGCCGATCATGTTGAGCGCCTTGACCGCGGGCACGTTCAATGACGAAGCCAGCGCGGCGCGCGCGGTGACAAGGCCATGGAACCGCTGGTCGTAATTCATCGGCCGGTAGACTCCGCCCGGCACTGGAAGGTCGACCGGGCTGTCATCGATCAGGGAAGCGGCCGTCAGGTAACGCCGCTCGAGAGCGGTGGCGTAAACGAACGGCTTCAGCGTGGAGCCGGCCTGGCGGAGCGCCTCGACCCCATCCACGTATTTCGCGCTTGTCTGGTCGCCGGCGTTCCCGACGTAAGCCAGGACCTCGCCTGTGCGGTTGTCGACCACGAGCGCAGCCGCGTCGGCAACATTCTGAGATCGAAGCGAGAGAAGGTGGTGACGCAAAACGCCAAGGGCGAAGCTCTGCAGATCGCGGTCGAGCGTCGAGACGATTGTCGTTGCGCCCGGATTGATTCCGACCAGCCGGAGCGCCACGTGGGGCGCGAGCGCAACCTCAGGCTGGACAAAGTAAGGACGCGAAAGAACCGCCTTCGCCCTGACCCCGATCTCGGCCGCCTCCAGGCGCAGGCCCATCGACTCCGAGAGCGCGATTGCCCTTCGGGTCACCGCGTCGCTCTCGGCGTTCGGCGAGCGCACCAGAGCCGCCAGTATCATGGATTCGATGTCATCCAGGCCATGGGGACTCTTGTCAAAAAGCCCCTTGGCCGCCGCACCGATTCCCTGAAGCTCGCCGCGAAATGTAACCAGATTGACGTAGGCTTCCAGAATGTCATTTTTGGACCAGCTTCGCTCGAGACTGAGCGCCGACCGGATCTGATTCCATTTCTGGGCGACGGAACGGCCATGGCCTCGCGGGCGCAGCTGCTCGTGGAGCATGGCGGCCAGCTGCATCGTGATGGTGCTGGCGCCCCGATTCCTGGCGGACCTGAAGCTGCCGGCCAGCGCCCCGCCAAACGAGATCCAGTCGACCCCCCGGTGAGTGTGAAATCTTCGGTCTTCGGCGTGAACCAGCGCGGACCGAAAGGCAGGCGATATCTCCGAAAGCGCCACCCAGTCCAAGCGGCGGCCCTGATGCTTGACTCGAAGCTGGTGAATGACCTGATGGTGACGGTCCAGCACGGTGGCCTCGGACCCGCTGTAGGCGCTGCGCACTTCCTGAAACGCAGGCATCGGTACGGAGCGGGAAAGGGCGAACAAGAGCAGCAGGATCGTGCCGGCGACAGCGGCAACGACGAAGAGAACGCGCGGTCTTCTCATTGGATGCGCATGGCCTCGTTCGGGGTCTCTCCGAACATTTCCGGAGCGTACATCGCCTCGACCCGAGTGGCGGGAATCGAAAACAGCCCCTCGTTGTTCAATCGAAGGGTGTACTCCACGGTCCACTCCCCTTTTGGAACGTACTCGTAGTAGGCGCGGAAGGCTTCGGCAG
Source organism: uncultured Acidobacteriota bacterium (assembly GCA_963827655.1). Taxonomy (GTDB): domain Bacteria; phylum Acidobacteriota; class UBA6911; order UBA6911; family UBA6911; genus CAWHCF01. Next base: position 140,593 of record CAWHCF010000010.1, on the reverse strand, counting down.
AGCGCTCTTCGAAAACCGGCCACACCCACCCCTTGCGCTCCTCGCCGCGCGTTAGCAGCTGCGAGTCCCGTCCGAGTCCGGTCCCGAGGATCGCGCCACCGCCCGGAATCGGATCGCTCACCACCACCCAGGTCATGTCGGACGAAGCTTCGAGCTCGATCCTTACTCTTAGGACGTCCCCTCGACTCCAGACGCCTGGTCGTCTTTGCTCGACTGCCGTCAGGGTCTTGCGGAGCTTGAACCCGCTCGTCAGAGGCTGCTTGAGCGGAATGGCCGCGAGGCTCTGCACTGTGGCCCACGGCCTTCCGGCGCCGGAAGTCCGGATCGAAAGCGGGCTTCGCTGGGCGGGCCAAGGGAATGAGACCGCTTTCCCTGCGGGCGTTTCATTCCAGTCGATCGTCTGGGTCGTGTTCAGTGTTACGGAGGTCGAGCCTGTGACTGAAGTTTTTTCCAGAGCCTTGGAAAACTTCTCCAGCGCCAGAACGCCCCACGCGTTTGCCACCGTCGTATCCCAGGATCCTCGCCGCTGGCGCGCCAGAGATCCCCTGGCCAACCTGGGAAGGTCTTCGCGCCAGGAGTCGGCGCCGGCCACCGAGAGCAGCAATCGCACCGCATTGGTGTCGTTTGAGACCATGAGCCACCAGAGGAAATCGCTTCGTTCCGTGGAAAAACCCATCGTGGTCCCCTGAAAGCTGAGCCTCGATCTGAGGATCTGGTCGGCTTCCCGGAGCCGGTCGCTCCCGTTACGGATTCCTGAAACCCTCTGGATGATGTCGAACCAGTCGATCACAGCCGAGGTAGGCCAGAGGTTCGGCTCGACGGTGATCGCCGAGAGCAAGGCAGGTTCGACTTTCTCCCAGCGAGAGAGCGCATTCAGCGCCGAGAGTTTGCGAAGCGCCAGGTCGGCCGCCGAAACCGGGGAGTGAAGAATGACTCGACCCTCGACGAAGCCCTGCAGCCCTCGCGTCATCGCGTTCCTGGGTTGATCCGGCATCTGCCAACCGGCCTCGCCGGCAATGGCGAGGATATATGAAGTCAAAACGTCGCTGCCCCTGGGGTTCGACGGGAAGTATTTTGCAAGACCATTCGAGTCGAGGTACGCAGGGAGCTGAGCCATGAGCCTGTTCCACCGTTCCCGATCCCGCAGCGCAACGGCGCGCGAGATTTCCTGCTCCAGGCAGGTATAGGGATAGCTGCGCATGTAGTCGGTTACGCCCTTGAGGCCATCAAGCAGAGTAGGCTGCAGCGATACCAGGATGCCGCCTCGCCCGGGAAGCGCGTCGTTGGGGCGCTCCAGGTCCATCAGCACTTCCCCCTCGACTGGAATCAGGACGGACTGAAAGGGGCGAACCGGAACGGCAGGAACGACTCTCTGGGAGACGCTCAGGCGATCCGTGACGCCCTCCGCGCCTTTGGCCTCAACTTCGTAGGTGAGCGAATCGACCGTAGCGGGAGCGGTTACCGTCCAGGCGATCTCTCGCGCCTCTCCGGGCGCAAGTGCGACGGTCGTGGGCTGGAGCGGCTCGGCAATTCCCTTGACCCGCGTGGAAACCGTCGCGTCTCGCGGACGCTCGGTGGCGTTGCGCACGGTGAACGTGGCGCGGAACTGGTCACCCTGGCGAACTACGGGCGCGATTCCCGACAAGATCATGAGCTCCTGCGTGGAGCGGATCGAAGTCGATCCGGTGCCGAAGCGATCCGTGCCTCCCGTGGCTACGGCGACGATGCGAAAACCGGTCAAAGAGTCGTTCAACGGGACCTCAACGGAGGCCCGTCCTTGCCCGTCGAGCGGGACACGCCCTCTCCATAAAAGCAGCGTATCGAAAAGCTCGCGCGTCGCCTGCTTGCCTCCCCCGCCCCCCTGCGGGAGTGCCTTCAGCCCGAAGTGCCGCTTTCCGATGACGTGCATCTGGGCCGTTGAAGTTTCGACGCCGCAGCCGCGCCGGCGCATCATGGCGTCGATGAGCTGCCAGCTGGCGTTGGGCTGCAGCTCCAGCAGGCCTTCATCGACGGCAGCAAGGGCAACCTCCGTCCCTGCCGGCGGAGCGGTCCCTTCGGGCGTCGTGACCGCGATATCCACCCTGGCCTTTTCCCGCACTCTGTAGACCGGACGATCGGTCGAGACCTTCACTTTAAGCTCGTGAGCTTTCCAGCCGACCCGGATCTCCGCGATCCCCAGTTTGTAGGCCGGACGCCCCAGGTCAACCGTGGCCGTCGGCTGCACGCCTCCGACCCGACCTCGAACCGCGAGGACAGAAACAAAGACGTTGGGGGCGAAATTTCCCTTCACCGGGACTTCGACGATCGGCTCTCTTCCCTGAAGCTCGCGCACGAACACATCCGCGATCCCCTCGCGTTCCACGGTGACGAGGGCTGTGGCGCGCCTGAAGGGCATCCGCACCTGGAATCGCGCTTTGTCTCCAGGCTCGTAGCTTTTCATCTCCGGGATGACATCGATGCGGTCGCTGTCGCGCGCGGCAAACCACCAATCTTCTTTGCCGGCAACCCAGATATCGCGGTTGGCGGTGGTTTCGCGGCCGGCGCTGTCAGCTGTGGTGGCCTGGAGAATCAAGTTTCCGGAAATGGGCGACCGCTTGTCACAGAGGAGCAACCCGCGCTGGTCGGTCTTTCCCTCACACAGGCCGCCGACCCGTCGCGTCTCGGTGGCGTGTTCGAACGCGTAGAATCCTCCGACCAGGCGTTTCCGATGGGAATATGTCTTTCGTTCGAATAAATCAACCCGCACAGGGGCCCCGGCGATCGGATTGCCGCTCAAATCGACCACCGCAACCTGGAACCGGAGCGCCGACTGCTCGGAAGTTAACCACGAAGCCGGCTTGATGCCGACGAGACGATCAGCGGGGTAGAGCGGGATACGGGACGAAACCGTCTGGGTCTCGCCATTGGGATCGCGGAACTCGAGTTCGGCCAGAATCTCCATCGGCTTCTCGAGCCCGGGCAGTTCTGATATCACCGTCCGTGCCGAGCCTTGCCTGTCGAGAGTGAGATCGGTGCTGTTCAGCTCAAAAGGCTTCCGTTCTTGAGGCTCTCCCTCCTCCGCCCCGTGACGAATCAGGCCCTCCTTTAGTTTTCCATTCGAGAAATGGAAGTCGTCAAACGCCGGGAAGACCGTCGCAGCTCTCGGTTGGACGACATGGCGCAGCCTCACGGGAAGATTGCCGGCGGCTCCCCCTGCCAGGTAACTGACCGTAAGGTCGAGTGGCACTGAAGCTGGCGCGACCAGCATCCGCGAAGGCGTCTGAATCGCCCCTTTCATCAGGGGCACGCGATACTCCTCGACTCGGAATTCCCCGGAGTGATGGCCCGCGCGCCCGTTGGTTGCAAGGGTCACCTGATAGTTTCCCAGCCTGGCCTCGTTCGGAATTTTCCAGGCGGTCTCGGCGATCCCTGCCGGATCCCATCGAAGGGGGAATTCATACTTCTGATCGCTCCCCCAATGGGTCATGATGACGGCGCCCGGTCGTTCATTTTCAGGCACTCTTGAAAAGCCGGAACTGACATGCCGGCGCAGGATATGCTTCATGTGCACAGTCTCGCCGGCACGTAGCAGGGTTCGGTCAAAGATTGTGTGTGCCGCGACCAGGCTGGTCTCGTATTCAGTCGGAAGCTGAAAACGCCACGGTTCGATGCCGTCGTTCCAGCTGGTGTGGACGAAAGCCATGTCGTCCCCGAGCTGCGCGCTGACGAGCAGGCCGCCTTCCAGGGGATAATCGCCGCATTGCTGCGAGGTGCCGCGCGGAGGAACCGTCTGGACGCGGGCAATGCCGTCCCGGTCGGATTGTCCTTCCCAGAGCGGCTTTCCGCCACAGTCGCGGATCACGATTGCGGCCTGGCTTACCGGTTTGCCGGTGTCGAGCGCCGTTACCCAGACGAGCGACGATTCGAGCCCCCACTTGAAATGGACCGAGAGGTTCGTGGCCAGAACCGCGGTGGGCACGAACATCGGCTTGGCGGCGCCGAGCAGGGCGGCTCCAAGGATCCCGCTCTCGATTTCGACCACGTAAAACCCGGGCTTCGGCAATGGAATGCCGACGACTTCGAAGGCTTTCGGGCCATGGAGTTTCGGGACGGTGAACGGCTTGGTTTTCGCGGCCGTTACGGGCCCGAAGACCGACTTTTCCCGATCCTCCCAGCCGCGGCCGGATACCTTCTTGATCCAGTCGAGCATCTGACCGGCCCTGTCGGGCGGAACCCGGAAGATCCTGCCTCTCAACTTTGCAGCCATGTCTTCGTCCGGCCGGGCGGGAGCGGGTGGATCGGTGTTCTCTTCCCCGCCCAGGACCTCAAACGCTCGAGCGGAAACTGACGGCTCGACATTCCTGAGCGTGACCGGAAGCAGCGCCCTCGGCTTTGCCTCCACAATTCCAAAGTCGGCCGCAAACTTCGCCAGCGAAGGATAGGCATCGGTGCGAAACGAAAGCGGGAACTTATCCGAATTGGTCAGGTTTCGTCCGGAGTCGTCCTTGAGGCCCGCAGGAATCTCGAGCGTAAAGGCGGCACGCTCCGGAAAAGGGCCCTTGAAGAAGACTGCGTGAACGTACGGATCATCCTTTTCAGACTCGGCAATCTCGGCGAGCCAGCGGCGGTTCCCCGGGCCCCTTACCACTGCCTTCCGGGCTTCGGAGGCCGCGACCGGCGCGGAGAATGTCAGGCGCGCCGGAGTTATGGGTATGCAGTCGGCGTCGGGATTTTCCCGCGGGCAGTTGAGACTGGCAGTGAATGGAGTTCGTGTGACAAAGGCTCGGGTGAGGTCCGATTCGGTAGCGACGCCGCTGGCCGCGGCCACTCCTTTGCCCCAGATCAGCGTGACTGCAGATCCGGCGGGGAATCGCTGCCGGGCCTGGATTAAAAGGAGCGGGGGAAGCGGTTTTCGGTAACGATAGTGGGAGGTCTTGAGTATCTGCTCGCGCTCGGTCCCCGACACTATCCGCGCTCCGATGCGCTCGGCCAGTCCTTCCACATCGAACCGCACACTGGCGAGAACAGAGCTTTCGGTAGCTTCACCGTCGAGTTCAAGGACGAAGATCTGCGCTTCGTCAATGCGTTCTGAGCCTTCAGGCGGGAACGACGCGATGATGGCCGGTCCGCCCGTTGAAAACGCGAATCTTTGCTCCCCGCCCAGAGTCCTGCCGCTAACGGTTCTCAGGCTGTCCTGAATCCTGAACTCGCACCGGACACCGGCGGGGAGGTCCCTTTCAAAGTCGTAGACCCAGTTTCTGGCGTCGACCCAACGGCCGGTTCCCTTCTCGGCGCAGTCAATCACAAAAGGTTGGGCGGCGGCCCTTGGATCAGCGAAGGGGACCATGGGCTCTGAAAAGCGCGCCCGCGCCTGGCGCACCTGCTTGACCGTCCCCTGAGGGGAAAAGAGCTCCACGCGCGCGGCCTCCTGCGCCCCGAGCGGAGCATGGATGCCAAGCAAAAGAATCAAGAAAGTTCGGGATCTCATCTTAAACTCTGGTGTCGTCGCCTCTTGGCGATTAAGCTGCGGATCCCCGGGGAGGAGTGCTCGATTTCGAGTTGAGTCAAACGCGAGGCTCAGAGTGCATCAACCGACGCGTCTGAAGGCAACGTTCATCATGCCGTAGTCGGCCGCAATCAATTCGAACTTCATGCCCGACTCGCGGATGAAGTTATCGAACGCCTGCAGCTCGTGCTCTACTACGGCAAACTCGTCAAAGTAGAAAAGGGTGCCGACTTTGAAGTAATCCTTGAGGTGCTTCAGGACGAAGTAGGTCGACGAGTACAGATCGGTATCAATAAAAATGACCAGGACTTCGTTTTCTTCCATCTTGTAGACTGGCAGCGTGTCCTCGATCCATCCCTTGATAAACCGGACCCTTTCGTCCGGGATGTTCGGCATGACGCCACCCGTGGTCAGTTCTCCTTTTTTTGATCACAGCCGCTCCAGTTTTCGGGGATCCCCTCGAAGCTGTCGAACCCGCGAAGTTTTGACTTTGGGTTTTTAAGCCACTTGACCCACTGGCGCATGGAGCCGCCGTGGAAAACGCCGAATTCGAGGTACAGAACCTGCTTGTCGGCGATGGGCCGCGCCATCGCCTCGATCACCTGTTCTCGATGACGCACTCTCACGTCACAGGAGAAGTCATGGTCCTTCATCCACCAGCCGGTGTGAACATGTTTGCCGGCCATGTGCAGTTTCCAGACCAGGGATTCCGGCAGGATCCCGCCCAACCACGTCAAGAAGCGCTTCAAAAGTGCCCGCATAGCGATGATCTTAACGGACGGGATCGGGCTTAATCAAGATCAGGATTCAGGATCTAGGATTCAGGATCTAGGCTTAATCCGATGATCTTTCTCTGACGTCTTCTCTCCCAGCGTCCGGGCTTCGGCATCACCCTGAATGACAAGACGCTGGCCAAGTATCGCGTTTAACGTCTTCGAAGCTTTGCCTCGCTGGTGGGCTCTTGCGCGTCAATCCTTACAAGCCTGGAAGGATGCCTTCAACTCCCCAAAGCAGTTCACAAAGCTGCCTCTGGCAATCGATGTGAATGACAAGCGACAAATTGCCACTGTTCGCCATTCTTTACCCATACTTTTGTCGAGAGAAATACACCGCCATGTTCCTCGCCTGCAATGGTAACTTGATACTTGAATATTGAATTCACGATGGCGGTATTTCCGTACACTCGCACTTTCACCTTGTCGTAGCTGGCAGACCCCCCCTCGATGGTTCCAGAGGCCAGACATTCCGCAAGGTATAGCTTTTTATCTCCGAGTTTGTCTGCCATGGTGTCACTCGTAATCAAGAAGTCGTCAGCGACGATGCGGTCCAGGGCAGCGGCGTCCTGCCGTCTCGCCGCATCTATCAATTCCTGTTCCACGCTATCTATTTCCTTCTCGACTTGCGAGTCTGTCATTACGTGCCTCCGAAGCAATTGTTGATTCCCGTGATGTGCTGCTGGAGTGACCGTTCGGGGACCTTACTTCGCGGCATTGCTAGCCCTCATGATTCGATCGAGCCGTCGGGCGGGGCAGTGAGAACGCCGTTTTGGAATCTGGCTCGTGCCTGCTCCAAAATTAGACTGATTTCGATTTCCCGCCGCGTGCCATCTTGAGCTTTTCGATCTTTCCGTTCCGGTAAATCACCAGGGGTGTGCCGGTCCGGATCGCCACTTCCCGGGCACGTTTCGCGGCTCTGCGTAAAGCAGCGTCCACACCTTCAAAAAAAACCTCATCGTTTTGCGACTGTTGTCTGGGTTTTGATTTCACCGTTGTCCCCCCTGGTCGATAAGTAATAGGGCTCGAGGTCCTCTTTCTAGACTCAGACGGACGGCTACGTCAAAGGCGGGCAGCTTGCTGAACCGGCGTGCGATATTACAACCCGGAGGCCATGTATCGGCGGATAGCGGCGGCTACGCGTTCGACTTCCCGATGCGAGTTGTAGAAGTGCGGGGAGAAGCGGATGCCGGGACGATCGCTCCCTCCGCGGACTGCGCAGATGACACCTTCCTTTTCGAACAAGACCTGGGCCAGCTTCTCGGATTTCAGCTCGCCCGGTCGAAACGTCACGACCGGCCCCGTGCGCTGGGGATCGGCGTGGGTCCAGAGCTTCACGTCGCTGATTTTTCCCAGCTCCTGCACGAACGCCTGGCCGATCTGCCGCGCCCGATCCTCGATGTTCTTGCGGCCCACTTTGACCTGAAAGTCAATCGCAGCGCCGAAAGCGGCCATAGCTCCGTCATCACGCTGCCCGAAACACTCGAAGCTCTTGGATATTCCGGTGGCTCCCGGAAACGCGCTGTAAATGCTGGGCCAGATCTTCCGAGTGCGATCGCTTGTTGATGTAGAGCACACCTGCCTCTTTGGGTCCGCAGGGCCACTTGTGGGCGCTCCCGGTATAAAAGTCGGGTTGAATATCACTAAGGTCGACATCCAGTAACCCGAACGACTGGGCTCCATCGATGAGGGTCAAGACCTCGCGCTCGCGCGCCAGCCGGCAGAGCTCGCGCGCCGGAAACAGGTCTCCGACGGTATTGGTGAGATGGCTGAACGCGAGCACCTTGGTGCGCGGGCCGAGCTGCCGTGCCGCAGCTTCGAGGTAATAGTCGGCGCCCGGATGCGGGTTGACGATGTCGATGGTTCGCACGGAGTAACCGAAACGCTTGCCTTTCTCCTGCCAGGCCGTCTTGTTGCTCGGGTGGTTGTCGGAAAACACGACGACTTCGTCGCCGGCCTTGAGGTCGAGACCGCTCGAGACCAGGTTGTTCGATTCGCTGGTGTTGCGCGTGATCACGATCTCATCAGGACTGGCCCGAAGGAAATCGGCCAGCTTGCGCCGCGTGGCTTCCTTGACGTCGAGCAAGCCCGCTCGATAGGACGACGAAGGCTCGCGGTCGAGCTCGCGCGTGGTCTTGTACATGGCTTCGAGCACAGGCGCGGGCGACGGGCAGAGGTTCGCGGCGTTCAGCACCGCGATGCCCGGCGGCATGAGAAACTGCTCCCGCACCGTTTTCCAGAAACCCTCGTTGACGACGGGCGACGGGACGAACGGTTTGGTCTTGTCGGCAAAGGCTGGGTGCAAGAAAAGCGCCGCCGAACCTCCGGCGGCAAACAAGCGCGCGAATTCCCTTCGGCTAGGCATTCAGTTACCTCCGTTGTACGGATCAGTAGTCTCGACTGTAATTCAGCAGGCGTGGGCGGGTCAACTTCGATTCAATTTCTCAGGTCTTGGCGTCTTCGTGGTTAGAGCGTCGAAGAAACAGGAACAGGAGCTTGGAGAGACTGGCGGAATTCGGTCAACTTTCAGCCTCATTTTCCTGAGGATCGTCGAAAGAGGGGATCGGCCCCCCCCATCCAGCGCTGGAACCAGCCCAGGTTCCGCTCGAGCAGGTCGCGCTGGTGCCAAGGCTCCCCGATGCCGTGCCCCTCGCGCGGATAGGTGACGAACTCCACCGGCACCTGAAGGTCCGTCAGCGCGTAGAAGATTTCCGGTGTGCTGTCGATGTCCTTCTCGCCATGGAGCAGCAGTGACGGTGTCTTCACGTCGATGAGCGAGTAGCGGGGTGAATGCCGGTTGTAGGTCTGCCAGTTGTCCCACGGCTTGCCCCCGAAGTAGGTCCAAAGAACTTCTTTCGCGCCGTCGCTCTCGCCATACCATGAGATCCAATCGGTCGTCGGGGCGCCAATCGAAGCTGCCTTGAACCGCTGCGAGTGACTCACGATCCAGATGCTGAGGAATCCCCCATAGCTCCAGCCCATGACACCCAGGCGGTCCGGATCGGCGATGCCCTGCGCGACGAGGTGATCGATCCCGGCCATTACATCGTCCATGTCTCCGAAACCCTGCGACTTGATGTTGGCAAGACGCAGGGACGCGCCATAGTTCGAGCTGCCCCGGAAGTTCGGAGCCAGCACGGCGAAACCGGCCTGGAGGTAGAGCTGGGTCGGATAGGTCCGGGGAACGGGGTAATCCTCGAGCGCCACACCGGTGGGACCGCCGTGAAGCTCGACCAGCAATGGTACGCGCGCCCCGGATCCGTATCCGACCGGGAGTCGGAGAACTCCCTCGATCTGGAGGCCGTCCTTCGACTTCCAGCCCAGGGTCCGGGTTTGGAAACTCGAGTATTCTGAGATCTGCGGGTTCACGCGCGAGATCTGACGCTCTTCGGGCTTTACGTGCCGCCGGTCGAGAAGCCAAACCTCCGGCGGGGCCGTGGGACTCGCGCGCAGAAACGCGATGCGCTGCCCGTCGCCACTCGCGCTGAAGCTTGACGGTCCGGCCACCGCCGTGACCAGGCGCGTCAACGTGAGCGCCTCCAAATCCAGAGCGACCAGTTCATCGTGCGTACCCTTGCCTCCGCCGAAAATGAGCTGGCGCCCATCGCCGGACCACGAAAACTCGTTGCCGCCGCGAAAGACGTCGATATCGAGCTTCTCGGTTACATACCGGACGGCGCTCCCTCCGGAGCGAGCGATGCCTATGTGACGAGCCTCGAAGTAGTTGTTTGTACCGGCCTGAGAGTGGAAGGCAACCAGGCGCCCGTCCGGCGAATAGCTCGGGTTGCCGTCGCGGCCCGGCTGCTCCACGAGCGCGCTGTCGCGGCCCGTCGCCACCTCGATCTCATGCAGGTCCACGTTGAAGGCGTCCCGATTCCTCGGTGTAGCCTGCCCGGCGTAGACGATCCTGGCGCCGTCCGGGGACCAATCGAACGAGAGGACGTGCCGATCCGCGCGCGTCAGCAGCCGCGCCGGTCCAGCGGGCAGGTCCGTCACGCGAGTCACATAGATGCGCGTGTAGCGGTAGACCCGGTCCGCAACCACCGGATCGCTGCCGCGGCGCTGAAGCGCCTGCTCGTCCGCCGGGATCGGATCGACGGCCATGTACGCAATGCTGCTGCTGTCTGGCGACCATTTGAAGGAGGTCACGGCCGTCGGCGAACTCGTCAGTTGGCGTACGCCCCCGTTTTTTTGGAGGATGTAGATCTGGGCCGCGCCGTTACGGCGCGAGACGAAGGCGAGGCGACCGTCGCGCGACCAGCGTGGCAGGTCGTCGGAGGTGTGAGGCTGGGTAATCCGCTGTGGCCTGCCTCCGTCGGCCGGCGCTATCCAGATTTCCGAGTCGTACGCGTTCCGCTCAAAGTTTGCCGAGCGCACCACGTAGGCGATTCGGGCCCCATCCGGACTGATCTGGGGATCGGCCACTGTCTTGATGCGCATCAGCGCATCGACTGTCCAGGGCTTCTCGGCGGCCGGCGCCGCCAGAGCGGCAAACAGGCAGGCGGCAACTAGAAGCAATCGAAGTGCCGAGCCGTTTTTGCGGTTTCCTCTCAAAGCCGTACGATAATCTCCGAGAAACATGGAAAGAATGGGGACGAGCGACCGAACTCGCGCCCGGCGTTCAGCTCCGGGAAGTTATCTGTCGCGCCGGGCAGGTTCACCACCGCCCGCTCAAGTACGGTGGACTTTACCATGTGGGAAGCGCCCCAGGTTGCGAAATTTGCGTGAGTTTCCGGTTCGGCATCCGCGTGCAGCGCGGCGGTTAGCGAGCAGGAGCCGCATGTGACAAAGCTGTCGGCGCGGGACTCCAGGGCCGCCTTTGCCCTGAACAGGGCGAAGGAAATTAAGCCGGGCCAGGCGAAGCGCTGCCGCCCGGGCTACACCAGCAAAGAGACGCGCCCGTGCGAGGGGCGCTGGACGCTTGCCCTCAATGCTCCTGCGCCCCTCCAGGGCGCCTTGGACTTATAATCCCGCAAACCCCGGACTGCGCTTCGCTTGCCCGGGGCTAATTTGCCGTCGCCCCTCTGGGGCGAAATCCCCAAGACCGATCGAGATGCGTGTAAGGTTCAGAGCAAGCTACCGCACTCCAAGGTCGACCCGTGAAATGGCCAAACTCCAGGGGTGCTTCCGCACCCCTGATCACCCCTGTCGGATTCGAGTTCTACAGGAGACATTCTGGACGAACTTTGAATTTGCGCTTGACTCCAATAATCAGACGATTTATACGGAGGACGTTCTGGCAAAGACTGCATGGGAGACATCTACCCATTCAACAGTCGAGGGGCGGCTGTCCACAAATGGCTCGAGTGGACCCGGTTGAATGAACTGAGCGAGGAGACTTGCATGAGAAAGCAGTTAGTTCTGCGATTGGGATTAGGAGTATCGCTGCTGGTTTTCGCGGCCAATTCCACGCTGCTAGCCCAGGTCGGAACCGAAGGCGCCATACTGGGCGTCGTCAAAGACTCATCGGGCGCCGTCATCGCCGGAGCGGAAGTGACCGTGACGAATGTTGACACCAACTTGAAGAAAATGGTGGTTACCGATTCCGGCGGGAACTTTGAGGTGCTGGCTCTGCCGAGAGGATTCTACTCCGTTGCCGCGTCGCTTACGGGCTTCAAGACGTGGCTGTCTGGAGAGGGTGGAATTGACTCTGGGTGAACGGAAGCGGCTGTCACCGGTTCTGGATGTTGGGGCGATTACGGAAAAGATCACGATCGAGGCGCAAGCTGAGATTATTCAGACTGAAAAAGGATCGGTGGAAGCAACGATCGCCTCGAAACTGATTGCTGATTTGCCACTTAACGGGAGGAATCCGGTTGAACTGGTCAGACTGATTCCCGGCATGAGGTATCTGGGACAGGGGGGCCCGGAGAGAGGCATCACGGTTCAGGGCCTGGGTAACCGGACGGGCGATGGAGGCGGTACCGAATTCCAGGTCGATGGGCTGAACGCAAATGCTGGAATGGATGAAGGCGGATTCGGGATCCCGAATGTAGACACGATCGCCGAGTTCAACGTCGAGACGGCCAATTTCAGCGCCGAACATGGCCGGAACGCGCTTCAGGTACTGTCGGTAACCAGGTCAGGCTCGAATGCGTTTCATGGCACATTGTGGGAGTTTCACCGAAACCACAAGCTGGACGCATTCAATACGTTCGCCAAATCACCGGGCGCCAGCAAGCCGAAGCTTATTCGAAATCAATTCGGCTACAGCATTGGCGGCCCGATCATCAGAGACAAGACCTTCTTCTTTACCAGTTACGAGGGCACCCGGATCCGGCAGGAGAGAATCTACAATTCGACTCCGGTTCCGACTGCGTTCTTTCAAGGGAATTTCTCGTCATCGAGCAGACAGATCCGAGACCCTCTGACCGGACAGCCCTTTCCTGGCAATATCATTCCGGCGGATCGGATCGTCAGCTCCGCGAAATTCTTTTTCCCCTATATTCTGCAGCCGAATTCGGCGGATGGCCGCTTCCGGGCGGTCGCTTCGCAGCCAAGCGATACCGACGAAATCATGGTTCGGGTCGACCAGCAACTCACAGACAAACAGAGAATCTACGGGCGGTACGTCATCAACGACTTTGCGCACGATCTTGCCTCAATACCGGCCGGATGTTACCCAGGACAACAGTACCAAGCAGCAGAATGTCGGCCTCAATTACACTTATGCCATGACTTCAACGACGCTTTTCACCGTGGGAGCCAATTATCTTCGCTCGCTCAATCTTTTCACCACGCCGGTGGCGGGAACAGAAAACCTCACCGAGCAGGCTGGGATTCAGGGATTTCCATCACCCGGAAGAGAGGAGATGATTGGTTTACCGACAGTCGGTTTTACCGGATACGAGGGGTTTGGCGCTCCCTGGGGAACACCAGGACGCTTGTGGTTCGAGTCGCAGAGCGGAAAGGCCAGTGTGAACATGGTTCGGGGGCCGCATTCACTGAACCTCGGCTATGAATACAATAACCGCACCACCTATGGCCGGCATGGTTCTTGCTGTTCCAGAGGCACGTTTACTTTTAACGGTCAGTACACGGGTGACGGCTTTGCCGATTACTTGTTGGGCCTGGTACAGAATTCCGCGAGAAACTACCCCATTCAGACTTTTGGCATGGCAAACTCCCCTTATTCCGCGCTGTATGTTCAGGACTTCTGGCACGTCTCACCGAACTTGACTGTCAATCTGGGACTCCGCTGGGACTACTGGCATGACAAGGCAGCAGTGCGCGGGAACGTAGCCACTTTCGATGTGAAGCTTGGAAAGTCGATCGCGGGCGAGGACAAGGATGGCCGGGTTGATTTGACTTCGCAGCCGGTTGCTCCATTCCTGGCCGAGGCCACGAAAGATCTCTGGATCCCGGCTTCGCAGGCCGACGCCCCGGCGGGCTTGTTCAAAGCCAATGGCTACTTCTCGCCGCGCTTGGGCATAGCCTGGCGCCCGGGCGGAAGCAGCGGCCTGGTCGTGCGGGCCGGGTATGGCATCTTTACCAGCAGCTTTAGCGGCAATCGAACGGCATCGTCGATCATTGGACCGCCCTACTGGACTTTTGAATCGACAGGCTGGAGCGCTTCCTCGTTGCAGCGTTGGGAAAACGCGTGGCCGGAGAATCCACAATCCTTTGTGACGCCGTCCGTGGTCGCGCCCGGCGTGGATATCGTGAGTAACAAGTCGCACCAGTGGAACGTGTCAATTCAAAAGACCATGCCGGGTGATTCTGCGGTGACGGTCTCGTACGTTGGGAACCGTACTGCCGATGTATTCGGCTCTCCCACTTTTAACGAAGTACGACCGGGGTTGTATACAGATCTGCAAGCTGCCAAGCCCTGGCCAAAGTTTGGAGAGGTCACCATCTACGACAACATTGGCGACTCCTATTACAACTCGGCTCAGTTGAAATGGGAAAAACGGTTTGGCGACGGGCTCTCGTACCTGCTTTCCTATGCCTTTTCCAAGCACATTGATGACTTCCCGGGAACGACGCCGTTTGGTCCGGAAGGCTATGATCGGGGTCGTTCGACGTTTGATCGCACCCATATACTGGCCATTAACGGCATATATGAGCTGCCTTTTGGAAGGGGAAGGAAATTCCTGAGTGACGCCCATCCAGTGGTTAACGGGATACTCGGAGGCTGGCAGCTGGCTGGCATCTACAATTTCACTTCGGGATCGCCGCTGAGTTTCACCACGCCGGGAGCTACGCTTGGCAACGGAAGGAACACACGTCCAAACCAGGTTGGGGAGCTCGAAGTCGACAACCCGAGCGCCAGTCTCTGGTTTAATCCTCAGGCGCTGGCGGCCCCTCCGCTCTACACATTCGGCAGCTCCGGGATCGGCCTTATCGACGGTCCGGGCATCCATGTACTCGACACGAGCTTGACCAAGAACTTTTACATCAGAGAGACCAAGTTCCTGCAGTTCCGCTGGGAGATGTTCAACATGCCCAATCATGTGAATCTGAACAATCCCAACACGACCATCGGTGTTTCGGATACAGGCAAGATCTTCTCAGCGGGGTCGGCGCGCTCGATGCAGCTGGGAATGAAATTTGTGTTCTAGGCAAGTACGCCTGGAGGATCTCGCGCGGAAAAAGCTGGGCTGACCGTAAACTTCTGACGACGAGATGGCGAAGCAAGCTTCGCCAGACCCAAGGGCCGGTAGTGCGTAAGCTCTGGACCGTTACAAGCACTCGCATCGGTCCATTACGAACGGGTACGCCAAGCTCGCGGCCCCCAGAGTGCACGAAAGAACTTAGCGAGGGCTAGAGGTTTTCCCTGCCCCCGTCACTCACGGGCGAAGACACGTCGCCACCGGAGGCCTGGACGTGCCTGGTCAATGCCACTGCGCTCCTTGTGCGCAACAGACTATAATACGCTCCAAACCCCAGGCTGCGCTTCGCTTGGCGCCGTGCGCTGAATTTCCGTCCGGCTCCTCCGGGCGAGGTGCCAAGGCCAACTCCGACCACTCTGCCCAAATTACGTTACTTACCGAATTGCTGAACCGGCTCCTTCGGGCCGCGCGTTGAACTCTGTGCGCCGGTCGGACAATCCATCCTAGGAAATCGGACGCCCCAATTTACAAGCTCCAGGTGCTACGCTTGCTTGCCACTCCAAAGAAGCAGTCGCATGGCGTAGTGTTTCGGGGTACGATGTAGCCTTGATTATGAAGCTCGCGACGACCCTTCTCTTGCTGCCGCTCCTCGCCATGTCAGGCATCTGCGTGGTAGCGCAGACGCCGGCGCCGGAGCCCCAGCTCTCGTCGATAGCACCGCTCGGGGCTCGCCGTGGCGGTGCCGCCCAGTGCGAGATTCGAGGCCAGGCCCTGGAAGGAGCTTATGCCCTCTGGACGGACTGTCCTGAACTGCAGGGGACAATCCGCGCGGTTGAGGAGTTGCCGGCGGTCGAAACTTCGGATGTCAAAAAGCAACGACCGAAGACGTACCGGGTTGTCACGGAGCTCGCGCTCGCTCCGGGAGCCGCCCTCGGTGTCCACTCGGTCCGCGTGGTGTCGCCGCGTGGAGTGTCGAACGCCGTCTCGTTCGTGGTCCATGACGACCCGGCGGGCGAAGAGGCACAGTTAACCCAGGAAGCGAATCTCAGGGCGCTCCGCCTCAGCGTTCCGGCGGCCGTCAGCGGCCGGATCGCGCAGGACGGCGAGGTCGACTCCTACGTGTTCGAGGCAGCCGCTCAACAGGAGCTCCGGTTCGAGGTGGTCGCGGCCGATCGCCTGGACGCGCAGATTACGATCTACGAGCCGGCCGGCAGCTGGTTCGATCCGCAGCGCTGGCGCAGCCTGGCCCATATTGACGAGTCGAACACCGCGTCGCGCAACAGGAACCCGAACTTGACCCACCGGTTCGCAAAGTCGGGTCGTTACGTCGTGTCAGTGGCGAGCTTCCTCGGGCGCGGAGGCCCGGACTACTGTTACTTGCTGCGGGTCGCACTACCAGCGGCGCCTTGCTTCTCGGATCCGCTCCTGGCGCATCCGAACCCTGGACGATGGGACGAGCGGAGCTTCACTCGCCGTCTGGATCTGGACCGGCTCGACCTCGTCGCTTCGCGGACCGTCGCGGCTCCACCGGCGAAAGAGGCGCCGTCCGACGCGGAGAGACCCGCGCTCGTCCGGATTCCGGAGCGGGAACCGAACGACGGCGAGCAGGAGGCGCTCGAATCCGCAGTGCCATCGCTCATCGAGGGCGCTATCGACCGGCCGGGAGACGTCGACTGGTTCCGCTTCGGTATCACCGACGGTGCCCGGCTGGCCTTCGAAATCGAGACCTCCGAGCGGCCGGCGCCGCTCTTCACGCCGCGCGTTGCGGTCGTCGACGCGGGCGGCCGTGAACTGGTCAACAACGTATACGCCTATGTCCAGGGAAGCGGCGAATTCATCGAGAAGACGATCGAACCCAAAGTCACCGCGAGCTTCGAGCGGGGCGGCGAGTATCGCTTGCGCATCGAAGAGGTCACCGCACGCCACGGCGGCCCGGACTTCCGCTACCGCGTTCTGGTGCGGCGACAGTTGCCCCATATGGGAAGGGTGGAGGCGGGACTCGGTTTCCAGCCCCTCACCGATGGCAACGTGAGACGGGGACGCGAGGCCGATCGGCTGAACCTCGAGCCTGGCCAGGCGAAGAAGGTCACGGTATTGACTGAGCAGGAAGAAGGATATGATGGAGAGGTCGCCCTCACGGTCGAAGGGCTGCCCGCCGGCGTCGATGCGCTCCCGGCCACCGAGGTCGAGCCCGAACGTCCGGGTGTCATCGACGAAGGCAAAAAGGAGCGCTACCGGCCGGTCGCCCGCACCGCGACGATGCTGTTCGTGGCGCGCCCCGATGCGGCCGAGACCAGGCTGCCTGCGACCGTGCGCCTCAAGGCGACACCGGTCGTGCGTGGCCGGCTGGGTGCTACCATTACGGTGCACGAGCTTCTACTGATGGTCGTCCGCGCTGGGAGTTGAGGAGATGAAATTTGGCTTGCGCCTGATCCTGCTGGCTGTCGTCGGAAGTGGTCCGCTTGTAGCCGCGGCCCCTCCCGCGCTCCGCCTGGTTCCCGCCGAAACGACTCTGTCGGGCGCCGCCGCCACGCAGCGGTTCGTGGCGCTTGCGAAGGGCGTCGACGGTCTCGAACGCGACGTTACCTCCCAGTGCCGCTTCACGACGAAAAATACTTCTACGATTGTGGTGGACCTCGAGGGCCGTGTGACCGCGCTCGCTGATGGCGACGCGATCCTGCGGGTCGATTACCAGGGAGGCGTTGCGGAAGCAACCGTGCGGGTTCGCGATGTCCGCCTCCCGCGCGCCTCGACGTTTGCCTGGGACGTCGAAGCGGTCTTGACCCGCAATGGCTGTAACGGCTCCGGCTGCCACGGCGGAGTGAAGGGGCGGGGCGGATTGAAGCTTTCGCTCCACGGCAGCGACCCTCGCGAGGACTACCGCTGGATTGTCAAAGGCGGAACCTACCAGGTCCTCACCGACGCTGTGGCCCCGCCGATCTTGCCCCGCGTGAACCCGAGTGAGCCGGGCAAGAGCCTGCTTCTGATGAAGCCGACATTTGCCGTAACTCACGGCGGCGGCTACCGCATCGAGCCCGGCTCGCGAGACTACAAGACGCTCGCCGAATGGATCGCCAACGGCGCTCCGTATACCGATGAGAGCCCGCGGGTGGAACGGGTCGAGCCGTTCCCGCGCGACGCCGTGATGCTGACCGGCTCGAAACAGCAGATGATCGTGACTGCGCATCTTGCCGGCGGCGGGCGGCAGGACGTGACGGAATCCGTCCTGTATGAATCCCTCAATCCCGAAGTTCTCACAATTGATGAGCGGGGGCGTGCCGAGGCCCGGCGGCCAGGCGAAGCGGCGGTCCTCGTGCGCGCGCCGGGGAAAGTTGCGACGGCGCGGATCGCCGTGATCCCGCGCGCGCTGGCGCGCTACCCGGAGGTCGAGCAACGGAACTTCATCGACGAATTCGTGTTCGGAAAGCTCCGGAAGCTTCATATCCTGCCGTCCGAGCTTTCGAGCGACGCGGAGTTCCTCCGGCGGGTCTGCCTCGATTTGACAGGAACGCTGCCTCCACATGAACGCGTCGACGAGTTTCTGGCCGACCGCGACCCGCGGAAGCGCGAGAAACTGGTCGATCGCCTGCTCGAGACGCCGGAGTATGTCGACTACTGGACGTTCCGCTTCGGCGACCTTTTCCGCGTCGCTCTGCACCCGAATGGCGGCAATCCCAAATACAGCCAGGCATACGGCGAGTGGTTGCGGCGCGCCATCGCCGAGAACCGGCCGTACGACGAGATCGCCGGCGAACGCATTGCGGCGCAGGGGTATGACGGGCCGTCCCGGCATTATCTTCCAATCCTGCAGCCTCCGCTGCCCCAGGACGCCGCGTCGGAGCAGGTACGCGCGTTTCTGGGCCGCCGGATGGACTGCGCGCAATGCCACGATCATCCGTTCGAAAACTGGACTCAAAACCAGTTCTGGGGCCTGGCAGCCTTCTTCCGCCGCCTCACGTTCTACTGGTATGGCGACATCGGGGTCGAGACCATCGTCGCCGATGACGCCGACGGGTACAGCCGGCGCGGGAACATGGGCAGGGTGATGAATCCCCGGACGAGCCACGAGGTCGAGCCGGCATTTCTTGATGGTACCGCGCTGCCGGCCGAGCAACGGAAGGACCCCCGGCGGGCTCTGGCCCGCTGGGTCACCGCGCACCCGTATTTTGCCGAGGCGGCTGCGAACCGGATCTGGAGCCACTTCTTCAGCCGGGGCATCGTCGACCCCGTCGATGATTTCCGGCCAGGCAATCCGGCAACGCATCCGGAGCTGCTCGCCGCGCTGGCCGAGGATTTCCGCAGCCACAGGTACGATCTCAAGCACCTCATGCGGCGGATCGTTTCGTCCCGGACGTACCAGCTCTCGAGCGCGCCCAACGAAACCAACCGCGACGACAAGATTAACTATAGCCGCGCGCTTCCGCGTCGGCTCGACGCCGAGATCCTGCTCGATGCCGTCTCGCGCGTGACCGAAACCACGGAGGTCTTCAAGCTCCCGAACGGGGGCATGGCGCCGCCGGGCACGCGCGCGATCGAACTGGACGAGCCCGACATGTATCCCTGCCGGTTCCTCGAGCTGCATGGCCGCCCGAGCCGCGCAACCCTGCCGGAGCGCAGCGCCAAGCCCAGCCTGGGTCAGACGCTCCACCAGCTCGCGGGCGAAACCTATACCGATAAGCTTGCCGCCGACGGCGGTCGAGTGGATCGACTCGTCAGGAGTCGTGTCTCCAGCCGTGAGATGATCCACGAGCTCTATCTCGCGGCACTCTCCCGGCGGCCGGACACGCGCGAGCTCGGCGAACTCGAGGCGGCTCTCGAGGCGGCGACGCGCCGCACGTCCCGGCGGCAGGCGGTCGAAGATCTCCTTTGGGCGATCCTGAGCTCCGAGGAATTCACGCACAATCATTGAGGATGTCGATGCAAACTGGATGTCTCCACTGCACTACAGAAAGCCTGGGCCGGCGCGACTTCCTGCGTGTCGGCTCGCTTGGGTTTCTCGGAATCAGCCTGGGCCAGTACCTTCAATTGCGGCACGCTTTGGGCTCCCCTGGCGGGAAGGCGCAGGCCTGTATCCTTCTGTGGCTGGAGGGTGGTCCCAGCCAGATGGACACGTGGGATCCGAAGCCGGGCAGCCCGTTCCACCCGATCTCGACCAACGTACCAGGCATTCAGGTGTCCGAGCTGATGCCGCGTGTCGCGCGGCGTATGGACAAGCTGGCGCTGATCCGTTCGATGTACACGGAAGAGAACAATCATCCCCAGGCTACCTACTATGCCCTTACGGGCCACCGCCCCAATCCGGCCATGGAATTCCCGAGTTTCGGGGCGGTGATCACCAAGGAACTGGGCGCGCGGGGAGCCGTGCCTCCGCACGTCCTGGCGCCGCAGTGGGAGAGCCAGCGGCAGTATGAGGAATCATTCCGGGCGGCCTTTCTCGGGGCAGAGTGCGATCCGCTGGTGATTCCGGATCCCAGCGCGAAGGACTTCCGGCCACCCGACCTGGTTCTGCCGAAGTCCATCACCGTCGAACGGCTCGAGGACCGGCGCGGGTTCCTCAGGATCGTCGATCGCCTCTACCGTGAGCGGGTCCAGGCCGCCGAACAGAGCCCGACGGACGCCTTCACCGACCAGGCGCGCGCGATGATCCTCGCCCCCGAGGTCAGGAAGGCGTTCGACATCGCCGAGGAGCCGGACAAGGTTCGGGATGCAGTACGGACGCAACGGCTTCGGCCAGAGCGTGCTTCTGGCGCGCCGGCTGGTCGAGGCCGGAAGCCGCTTCGTCACGGCCGCGGGATATCCGTTCAACGCCTGGGACACGCATGGCGACAACAACAAGAAGCACCGCGACGAACTCGTGCCGCAGCTCGATCAGGCGCTTTCGACGCTGCTCGACGATCTCGAGGCCCGGGGGCTCCTCGAGTCGACGATCGTGCTCGCCATGGGCGAGTTCGGCCGCACGCCCTTCCTGAATCCGGCGGCCGGGCGCGATCACTGGTCTCACTGCTGGTCGCTCGCGATAGGAGGAGGCGGGATCCGCGGAGGACAGGTCATTGGCAAGAGCGACGAGCGCGGCGCCTACCTCGCCGACGGCCGCAGGACGACCATCGGGGACCTGTTCGCCACGGTGTACAAGGCATTCGGCATCGATTGGCACAAGGAGTACATGCACCCGATCGGCCGGCCCGTGAAAATTGCCAATTCCGTGAACGACACCACGGGAGAGCCGGTCGCCGAGCTTGTCGGCGAAGTAAAGAGGTTAACGCCGCCGGCCTGAAGGGCGGGAGACCGGCCCCGGCGGCCGTGACCTGCTCCCACGCGTTCTTCCGCCGCACCCTTAGCCAGACATGTGACTCATTACGTCAAATCCGATTACCACTGCTCCAGCCTGTGCCGCGCCCAGAGAGGTTCTTGATGACAGTCGCGCCGAGACGCGCTCGTTATCATACAGTCGGATATCAGGTTGAAGATCGTACACAGCCGCTTTGCTATGATGGGTCACTCCGGGTTACTGGTCCAGAGACATGGAATAGACCTGACCTCGCCCAGCTTCGTACGCAAGCAACAGCCGCTCACCCACGAGATCGAAATCATGGCGGGAACTGGCACTCCAACTGCGAACCTGCCTCTCTCTTTTTTGTTCTAAATCGAGGCACCACAAGCCAGAGTAATCACGGATCCTGGAAAAAAAGATAATGGAGCTGTCCCTGCTCCATACCGGCCCGTAACCGTCTGCGACTAGGCGATAGGGTACTGACTTCCTAAGATCAAACACCCAGATGCCATTGTTTGTCTCGTTCGATGAGCGCTCAGTTCCACTCCATGAAATGGCTGACCCGTCAGGCGACCAACGGAGTTGCTCATATTCCCCACCTTGGACAACTATCCGGTCATCCTGTTGCTTATCGAGATCTCGCAGCACAATCCGCTGCATTCCGCCCGGTGATTTCATCGCTACGGCGACTCGTCTCTTGGTGGTCGGATCGACCGCCAGCCAGACAGCGGTGCCAGAAAACTGCGTCAACGAGGTTCTGATGCCGGCAGCAATGTTCGCTACGCGAACTTCTGTATCTCCGGAAGGAGTATCTTCCAGGTAAGCAACGGTTTCTTCATCTATCCAGCAGGGATGACGGGCCGAGCGGTCGCTCAATCGCAAGCGTTTCATGGTCTTGAGGTCGGTTAAATAAAGATGCTGATCGGAATCAGGCCGCCGCATGACGCTGACCACTCGGTTTGCCGAAGGAGAAAGTCTGGGCCAGAGATGATATTCGTCCTGAGTGCTATGGGTTTCTTTGGAACTTGTCAGGCCATCGAGGGTGACCAGATTTATGACGGGCATACCATGCCAGCAGAGCAGCGTCTTTCCGTCGGGAGATATGGATGGGGAGGAGTAATCGCCCATGCCCGTAGTTACAGGCGTCACTGAGCCGTCGAGAATCGAGAGCCTGTAAAGATGCCATGGGCCATTACGGCTCGCCGCGTAAATGATCGAGCGGCTATCCGCAGTCCACGTCATGCCATAGATTCGCTCCTTCTCTCTAGTCAACTCCTTTCGTTGTCCCAGAGTTAGTTTCCCATCATCTGAAAATAAAATTGACGAAATCCAGATGCTTCCCGTTTCGCGATTCGGGTCGCAGCTAGTATAGACGAGCCACTTTCCGTCAGGTGACCATCGCGGTACAAAACCAGGACTCGCCACCTCACTATTCTTATTCAAATCGGATGCGCTACTGATCCAGAGAGCTGTCCGGGACGAAAGGTATTTCGTATAAGCGACCCACTTCCCATCTGGAGAGAACCCCGCGCCACTGGCCCCGCGAATGAAAAGCTTCGGAGCGCCACCAATACTTGGAACCATCCATAAGTCATAAGAACGACTCCCTTCTGCCCCGCTCCGCGGCATCGAAAAGACAACATGGCTGCCATCGGCTGTAAATACAGGCATGTCTCCACTCGGATTAATCTCTTCGGTAATCTGCAGGAGACCGTCCCCTGAGACATCTCTGACGTGGATGGCCCCATTAGCGATGTGGAGAATATTTCCCTTTGTAGAAAAAACCGGTTTGATGGCGCCCAAAGTCTCTGAGGTAAGTTGCTTCCACTCAGCCTGCTTCAGGCGGACTTCAGAAGCTGGCTTCTTCCAGACACGCGGTACTAGTACAGGGATAAAGGCAATAGCGCAGACGACGAATAAGGCAACGACAACAACAACAGGACCCGAAATGCGCCGGGAAATCCGGACAGTCTCGTTGCGCGGAGCAAGCTCGGGAATTAGAACGGAACTGAGGGCTGGCCCTTCGGGTTTCACCATCGAGTCGACGTGATTGCCGACCACTTTAACCGTTGCGGTGAAACGGTATCCGCGCTTCGGTACCGTTTCGATAAACGTGCTTCCCGCCGCAGTCTCACCTAAGGCTTTTCTGAGGACCGAGATGCTCCGGTTGAGATTAGCTTCTTCAATGAAACAGTCGGGCCAGACTTCCCGTAGTAGCGTTTCCTTTTCAACCAGATGGCCGCTGTGTTGAACAAGCACACGGAGCACATCGAAGACTTTCGGCGTGAGCTGCACGGGATGGCCGTCACGCAGCAGCGTGTGCTCCGCAACATCCATTCGGAACAGACCGAATTCGTAGGACATTCCGTCCCCAAGCTTCATAGATATTCCCGGAAATTGTTAGAAGGGGGAATTTTGGACTATTTTGGGAGCTTTTTGCAAGGACTTCGACATGGCACGACGCCTACTCTCTGGCACACACGCCCGAAGCCAGGCGTGTTCCGGGCCGACATCTAACACAGACAACCATCAGAGAGGAGAATCGAATGCGAAGGCTCACGACCACGCTCTTTACTGCACTCACAACTTTGGTATTAGGCGCACTAGGTCCGGCATCGGCGTCCGCTCACGACGTGCTCGTTCTCTCAAGCGGTTCGACAGCCCTCGATGACCAGCTGCGAACCATTCTGCAAGACCAAGGCCACGTCGTCACTCTGGGCAACGAGTTTACGGGGTTCTCTGGCGAAGGGCTTGCTGGACAGAAGGTCGTGGTTTTGCTGCCCAATCTGGGCGACGAAAGTGGCGATATGCCGTTGGCTGGTCAGAACGCGCTGGTGAACTTTGTCTCAGCCGGCGGCGGGCTTGTGACAAGCGAATGGACGATTTGCATGTCGGCATTCCGCTCTTTTGCGGCGTTAGTTCCCGTTCTTCCGGTGCTGCCGAATGTCTCCTATAGTGAAAGCCGCTCCATTACCTACAAAGAAGCTACTCCGGATCCACTGCTCAACAGCGGTGTCCCTTCGACACTGACGTTTACGGCTGATTACTACTATGGGACGGAGACTTATTTTGCCCCAAGAAGAGGCGCCACTGTTTTCTACACAAGCGCGGGAGGGTCGGGGGGAGCAGGCGTCGTGGGCTGGCAGTTTGGTTCGGGTCGCGTCATCCAGTTTTCCACTGTGCTTGGCACGCTGGAACTCGGAAATGCGACTTACGGCCGCCTGGTTGCTAACGCTGTCTCATGGTCCGGCGTTGACTCGAACCCGGTCGTCAGCGAACTGAAGTTCGAACCGGCTACAGCGCAGGTTGGTAGCTCCTTTGTTGCAAAGTTCGCGGGTACGAATGTTACCAACGACACTTACCTGGACGTACGCTTTCGTGCTCCAGGCAGCTCGAGCGACCTGGTGGTTCTCAATTGGCAGCAGGGACTGTCGGGAAGCCACGGCATCGTCCCCGGTACTGCCCTTGGAAACTGGACGATAAACGGCGTACGAGCGCACCAAGACAGAGACGAACATAGCGGTGATTTCGATGCCGTCTCCGCGACTCTTGCAGTTATCTCATCGACCTGCTTCATAACAACACCCTCCGGAGCCATCCAAGGACAGGATCTTGGCGCTTCTTGTGCCTTCTTAGGCATTCCCTATGCTGCCGCGCCGTTGGAGAATCTCAGATGGCAACCGCCGCAGCCGAGTCCGCCCTGGAGCCCTTCGATTCTTTTTGCGACGTCACCTCCTCTCTGCGCTCCTGAACCAGGCTGGGCAGCCGCAGGATCCGAAGACTGCTTGAAACTCAATGTCTGGATACCCAAGCGGACTCCCACGCCACCGGCGCCCGTGATCGTCTGGATTCACACCGGCGCCTTTGTTGCAGCTTCCGCCAACTTTGCAGCTCACAATGGCCAGAAGCTTGCCGAACAGAATGGTGTAATCGTTGTCGCTCCCAATTATCGTCTCGGTCCTTTCGGTTTCCTTGCCCACAGCGCCCTCACCAACGAGAATCCGGATTACCGTTCATCCGGCAATTACGGGCTTCTGGACCAGCGTGCGGCTATGGTTTGGGTGAGGGACAACATCGCTTCATTGGGAGGAGACCCAGGCAATATCACGATTGCCGGGCAATCGGCCGGAGCGCACAGTGTGAGTCTCCACCTGGTATCGCCTCGAAGTGCAGGACTATTCCATCGGGCTGTGATGGAGAGTGGTTACGCGTCAAGCCGATGGAAAACACGAGAAGAAGCAGAGTCGCAGGGCAATGATTTCGCAGCCGCTCTCGGTTGTGCGAATCCGTCGCAGGTTCTTTCGTGCATGCGATCCAAGTCGAGAGATGAGGTGCTTCGAGCGTTGCGCACCGCCGCCAGGTGGGAATTTGTCGAGACTGCCGCCCATTGGAGTCCGGTTGTCGATGGCCTGGAGATCCCGGATCAGCCTCGCTTCCTGTACGAACGAGGGGCTTTCAATCGTGTCCCCATCCTTCTCGGAGCAACTCGAGACGAAGGCTGGGCTTTTGTTGACCGGAGCTTTCCCGGCGGCCTTAGCGCCGCACAATATCAAGCGGCGGTCGAAGTGGAATTTGGCCGCGACGCTCCAGCAGTTCTCGCCAGGTACCGGCCACAGGATTTCGCAACACCCAAGGAGGCGCTGGCTCAGCTTACCGGCGACGTCGAATATGTCTGCGAAACAACCCGACTGGCCGAACTCGTCGCTCGAACGCTGACGCCGGTCTACTTGTATTCGTTTGAGTATGTGGTCGACGGTCTCGCTTCCAACCGCGTCATCCATGGCCTCGACACGAACTTCGTGTTTGGAAATGACTTTGGCGCTCCAGATAACCGTGTGCTCAACGCAGCGGACCGTTGCGCTTTCGACGCTCGATGGGCGCTTATTGGACCCGCTTTGCAGCTTATGGAGATCCTAACCGCACGAGCGACAATACTGCCGTGCATTGGTCCGCGTACCAATATCCAATCGCATTTGTGAGCGGCGACGAATACCTGATCCTTGATTCTGTTATAAGAGAAAGCAGAGGTTTGCGGTCGCAGCCATGCGATTTCCTGAAGCCTTTCTTCTTCCGTTCTGTGGTCGGATCCGTTCCAGCTTCGGCGCCCTGAATCTTCACAGGGTGTAACATTAGAGTAAAAAGTGCTGAGTGCTGAGTTGAAAGCCTTTGGACTCAGCACTTTCAACTTTCTACTTTTTGACGACTTGCGACGGTTCTCAATCCAACTTATGGGACCACGCTTAGCGTCGCAGAAACCTGAGTAAATGGACCAGCTGCATCGCCGGAGTCCGTATGTGCCCGCACACCGGTGACAATCCATCCTGCCCGCCGATGTGCCAACGGCCAAAACGTGTGGCGCGGATGTTCCCCGCTGCCAATTCAGCGCTATGAGATCTGTCGTCGATCCTGGCATCCGGAATCTCACATCGAAGTACGTAGTCGCACTGAGATTGCTGCCCGAGAATGTGGCCGTGAATGAGCCGCCGGCGTTCACCGCACTTGAAGCGAAAGACACACCCGTGGCGCTCGGCGCGTTCGCGGCGGTCAGTATCGTCGTTACATCGCCCGCTGGCAAGTTGGGACAAGGACTCGGTCCGGGGCCAGAATACGAAATACACTGGTTGCTTTCGATCATGTTGCGGGCGCCGTTGGTTGCCGATTGGTCCATTATGTCGAATCCGATCGGACCGTAATCTCGCGAGATCTGACTGGGAGGGTTCCCGGCAATGCTGTTCTGGCGGACAACATTACCGGCGGCACCCACTTCGACGAGTACCCCATTTGTATTCCCGGTGATGCTGTTCGATTCGATCAGATTGCCACTGCTGGTGCCGATGAGACCCACGCCGAAGTCGTTATTGGAAGCTGCTGTCGCGGCAGCAGCGGTGCAAGCAGGAGTCGGACAGACCGAGCCGTTGCCGCTGAATTGGTTCCTCCGAACGTGATTATTGTTGCTGTCGAGAAGCGTATGGCCTCCACGTGGAGCTGCACCAGAGTTCATCGCATTCCTGATCGAAGTATTTCCCTCGATGATGCTGTCCCACATGTTGGCGGTCATGATACCGCTTCCACAGTTGTGATGCAGTGTCACTTGCTTCACTGTAATTCTCGTGTTGGCCGCCCCCCCGATGTAGATTCCGTTTCTACGAGCTCGCTGTACCAGACCGGGACCGAGGATTTGCACATCCGTCAGGTTGGCGATATTTATGAGGTCCGCGGGCGGCGGACCTCCACCCGGATTACAGGTGGCAGAATCGTCCGGATTAGCGGGACCCGTGATCGTGAATCCATTGAGCGACAGCTTGATCCCGGAGGCGACTAACGCGATACAGGGATTGTCTATAACGCTACAAGTCACATCGCCCACCAACCGACTGTCCTCCGCTATAATCTTGGTCGCTGCGATCGCTCCGCGAATGTCCTCGGCGAATGCCCCGCGTCCAGCAACCACGACAACCAGCAGGGTCGAGAGAATCGGAGCGTACTTGAACTTCGCTTTCATCGTCGTTACTCCTTTCCGATCGGAATGACCGTTTCCGATGACGTCAGAGGCCCCGGCGATAGGAGACGCACCCAACAAGACCAGGGAGCGAACACCGTCTTGCGCATCGCCAGGTCAGTCGGAGTGGAGGTAGAGACTCAATCCGTCCTTGGAAATGGCGCGCCCGCCTTGACTCAAGCCCGGCTCTGGTGGCATAGTCATGGTCACTCGCTACTATTTAACGCGGAAAATTCGACTCGGTTGTGTCACGGTTTCGACCGAGGGGGGGCGCACAGATATGCAATCGGCGTCAACGGGCGTGGTGACGCGTCTGCTCCGGGCATGGTCGGAAGGGAATCCGCACGCGGAGGAGAAGCTGCTGCCGATCGTGTACGACGAGTTGCGGCGGCGCGCCGCGGGCCATCTGCGCCGTGACCGCCGTGACCACACGCTCCAACCCACCGCGCTGGTACACGAAGCCTATCTGCGCCTGCTCGGCCAGCGAGAGGTCGACTGGCAAAGCCGTGCGCACTTCTTCGCGCTGGCGTCGCGAATGATGCGGCGGGTTCTCGTGGACCACGCCCGCGCCCGGGCGGCGGCAAAACGTCCGGACGGAGCGCTGCGGGTGACGCTCGACAGCGACCTCGCGGGCATTGATCCCCGCGGGTGCGATCTCCTCCTGTTGGATCAAGCGTTGTCCGAGCTTGCTCACCTCGACCAGCGGCAAGGCAGCATCGTCGAGCTGTGTTACTTCGGCGGACTCACTGAAGACGAGGTCGCCGCTGCCATGTCGGTCTCACGATCGACGGTAGCCAGAGAGCTGAGAAGCGCGAAGGCCTGGCTCTATCGTCGAATGACGTCGGGCTGGTCCCGGGAGTTGACGTGAGCGAGGCCGAGCGCTGGAGGCGAGTGAAGGAGATCTTCGACTCGGCCGTGTCCTGTCGCATCGAAGATCGCTCGGCACTCGTGCGTGACTTGTGCGGTGATGACCGCGTGCTTCAGGGCGAGGTCGAATCGCTGCTGGCCGCCGATGCCGGCCACGGATCTGTCTTCGAACACCTGGTTGGTCGCGCGATACGCGGACCTGTGTTCGATGCCGTCGCGGGCGCTCTCAACGATCCGACGCACGCGCTCACGGCGGGCGACCACCTCGGAACCTACGAGATCACCGGACTGCTCGGGGCCGGCGGCATGGGCCAGGTCTATCGAGCCCGCGACACGGCGCTCGGCCGCGACGTCGCCGTCAAGATCCTGCCCGACCTGTGGCTCGCCGATCCCGACCGGCGCGCCCGCTTCGACCGCGAGGCGCGCCTGCTGGCGTCGCTCAACCATCCCAACATTGGCGCCATCTATGGCGTCCACGAGAGCGATGCTTCGACACGCGGGGGGCTGGCGGTCAAGGCGCTCGTGTTGGAATTGGTCGAGGGCGAGACGCTCGCCGACCGCATCGCGCGTCGGGCGGGTCCTGCAGGACCCGGCCTGCCCATCGACGAGGTCATGAGCATCGCGAGCCAGGTGATCGAGGCGCTCGAGGCGGCGCACGAGCGCGGCATCGTCCACCGGGACCTGAAACCGGCCAACATCAAGATCACGCCCGAGGGGCGTGTGAAAGTGCTCGACTTCGGCCTCGCGAGGGCGATGGGCGGCACCGGCGGCGGGCCCCAGCTTGCGAATTCACCGACGGTCGCAGTGTGTGACACGCAAGACGGCGTGCTGCTGGGCACTGCGCCCTACATGAGCCCTGAGCAGGCGCGCGGACGGCTGGCCGACAAGCGCACCGATATCTGGGCGTTTGGTTGTGTGGTCTACGAGATGCTCACAGGCGCGCCCGCGCTCGCGGGCGACGGCGTCGCCGAGGTGCTCGCCAACGTAATCAAGTCGGAACCCGATTGGAGTGCGCTCCCGGTGGATACACCCGCGGCACTGCGGCTGTCCCTGCGGCGTTGTCTGCAGAAGGACTTGCGACAGCGCTTCCACGATATCGCCGACGTGCGTCTCGCGCTGGAGGGCGCCCTCGAGCTGCCGTCAGGCGACGGCACCGGGGAACGCGGCCGACCCTCGTATGCGCGCCTCGCCTACGCTGGCTGGGCGATCGCTCTCGTGGCGATAGCCGCCCTTGCCAGCGGCTGGTTCAGTGCGGGACGCGGCCCCGCTGCCTCGGCTCAAGTGACACGGCTTCTGGTAGGAGTAACGCCTGCGGATCAATTGGGCGGCATAGAGGGGCGTCCGACGCGAGCCGCGCTCGCGTTGTCTCCGGACGGTCGAACGCTCGTGTTTTCGGCGCTGCGCGCGAATCGACGAGCCCTCTATGTTCGGCAGTTCGATCAGGCGGATGCCACCATGATTCCGGGCACCGAGGGCGCTATCAGCCCCTTCTTTTCGCCCGACGGGAAGTGGGTGGGTTTCTTCGTCGCCGGTGAGATACGCAAACTGCCGCTGGCCGGCGGCCCCTCCGTCCACGTCGCCGACACGGGGTTGGTCCTTGGACCGCTCGGCGCCAGCTGGGGGGACGACGACCGGATCGTGTTCGCTCGGCGGCCGGGGGCACTTTGGGAAGTTGCGGCCTCGGGCGGTGCGCCGACCGAAATCATCACTCCCGATCAATCCCGTGGTGAGGTCAGTTACCGTCTTCCGCACGTGCTGCCGGGAGGCGATGCCATTCTCTTTACCGTTACGCACCACCGGTTTCCACGATGGGACCAGACGCAGATCCGCGTCTATTCGCGTCGAACGCGCCTCACGCGACCGCTCATCAATGGGGGCGCCGATGCCCGGTATGTCTCGAGCGGCCACCTTGTGTACGCGCGGGAAGGCGTCCTGCTTGCCGCACGGTTCGATCTGCAGCGCCTCGAGGTGAGGGGGGGGCCGGTCGGAGTGGTTGCTGACGTCATGCAGGCGGCGTATGCACGTGAGGGGATGAGCGATTCGGGTGTCGCGCAATTTACCGCCGCGTCGACCGGTACGCTGGTCTACCTGCCGGGCGGCGTCTTTGCCCCGGCCGAACGATCGGTGGTACGGGTCGACCGGACAGGACGATCTGAGACTCTTCCGATTCCGCCGCGTGCGTTTGCTACCCTGCGCCTCTCGCCCGATGGACGGCAGATCGCTCTCAATACCTTCGGCCGCGACCGGGACATCTGGCTGTATTCGCTCGCGCGAGAGATGCTGACCAGGCTGTCGCTTCCTGGGCGCCTCAACGTGCCGATCTGGTCGCGCGATGGCTACTGGATCACTTACGCCTCGAGCACCGCAGGTGCGGACAAGCTGTACCGAGTTCGGGCCGACGGCGGCGGGCTCCCGGAGCAGCTCATCGCCAGCGAGCACAACCTCGTCCCCGGTACGTGGACGGCTGCTGGAGAGCTGCTGTATTACCCAGGGCCAAGCGCCTTCCTCTCGGGTAGACAGGAGACCTTGTTTTCTCAGAACGGCGCGTTGAAGGGCATACCCGCCCCGGTTGGGTCGCAAAACCGAGGAGGAGTCGATGTGTCCCCCGACGGACGCTGGATTGCCTACCACTCGGATGACTCCGGCCAGCTTCAGGTATATGTTCAGGCGCATCCCGGCCCCGGGCCGCGCTATCAGGTGTCCACGGACGGCGGGATGTCCCCAATCTGGCGTGCTGATGGCCGCGAGCTCTTCTACGCGCGGCAGAGGGTCGGGACGCCGCCTCAGGAAACGCTCGATGTCCAGATGATGGCAGTGGGCGTTACCACGCAACCTGCGTTGACTTTTGGCAAGCCCGGTGCGCTGTTCGAAGGGCCGTACCAGATGAACCAGCCGGCGCGTGGGTATGACGTGACTGCCGACGGCCAACGGTTTTTACTGATTCAAGCCCGAGAGCGTCCACCTGATGTCATCACACAGATGATCGTGGTTCAGAACTGGTTTGAGGAATTGAAGCGGCTGGCACCATGAATTGAACGAGAGCCGCGCGCGCTGTTCTCGTTGACGACGTCGTCGAGCTACGAACCCTCACCTGACGGCCAGCGGTTTCTTCGTCACCACGGTTGTGGCCCGCGACCGCGGCTATTACCGGGACTACTTTATCGGGCTGGGTGTAGTAGAGCCTTAACGAGCACACCGACAATGGCCGCGAACAAGAGTTCGACTGGCGACGCGACCACGTATCTCACTCGTGCCGCAGCGTCACCATGGGATCGACTCTTGCCGCTCGCCGGGCCGGAAGATGGCAGGCCGCTAGAGCCACTGCAGCGAGCAAGAACGCAAGCACGATAAACGTCACCGGATCGGTCGGGCTCACGCCGAACAGCAGACTTTGCATCAACGGCGTCAGCGCGAACGATGCCGCCAGACCAAACACGATGCCAATCACTGCAAGTATCATCCCTTGCCTGACGATCACCTTCACCACATCGCCCGCTCGCGCGCCCAAAGCCATGCGGATGCCGATCTCGCGCGTGCGCTCGGTGACCGAATAAGACATCACGCCGAAAATACCAACCGCGGCGAGGATCAAAGCCAGCCCGGCAAAAACGGTGAGTAGTGCCATGGTGAATCGCCGCGCCATGACCGACCTCGAGAGCAACTGCTCCATGGTCTGCACTCCGGTGATCGGCGCGTTCCGGTTGACAGCTCGAATCTGTGCGCGGATCGCATTGACGAGCTGCGACGGATCACCCGCGGTTCGCGCGACCAGGGTCATTTGCGGCAAGCGAAACTGAGCGTGCGGAATGAAGATTTCCGGTCGCGGGTCGGCGTCGATCCCGTAAGCCCTGACATCGCTTACCACCCCTACAATGACGTACCAGGGACCGAACCCGTCGAGGCCGCCGCGACGGATGCGTTGGCCTATCGGGCTCGCGTCGGACCAGAATCGCCGCGCCAGGGCTTCGTTGATGATGACGACTGCCGTTGAATCGGACCCGTCAGCTTCGACGAAATGCCGGCCTTGCATCAGACGAATATCCATCACGCGAAAATACCCCGGCCCGACGACCCGGTAATTCACCATCGGTACGTCAGCCGGCGAAGCCGGCGGGCGGTTTTCAATCGTGAAACGAGTCAGTGAGCCTTCGCCTGCCAGTGGCGTCGTGTTAATGACACTTGCCGACTGGACGCCCGGCACGGCCTCGACCTGGGACACGACCTCGTGGAAAAAAGCAGCCGGTTGCTGTTCTTTTCCTTCCTTGGACGCAACCACCGGTGAAGCGACCTGCATAGTTATCACACGTTCAGGATTGAATCCCGGATTCACGTTATGAAGACGCCACAGGCTGTTGATGAGTAACCCTGCTCCGATCAGCAGAGCCAGCGCAACCGCGATTTCACTCACCACGAGCGTATGACGCAAGCGGAGTCCGGTCAGGCTAACCGTTGAACCTCTTCCCGCTTCCTTGAGCGATTGGTTGAGGCTGCCGCGCGCCGTCTGCCAGGCCGGAGCAAGGCCGAAGACGATTCCGGTGGCCAATGACACCAGCGAAGTGAAGAGCAGTACGCGAAGGTCGACGCCGCCGGTCTGAAGGCGGGAGACCGCAAAGCTGAGAGCGCCGCCGCTCCGCGGCCAGAGGGCGATGAGTATGTCAAGGCTCCACCATGCGAGTAAAACCCCGATTGCGCCGCTGAGGAGAAACAACAGCGCGGATTCCGTGAGGAGCTGGCGCATGACCCGCCAGCGGCCGGCTCCAAGCGTGGCGCGAATCGCCATCTCCTTCTGCCTTGCGCTGGCGCGGGCGAGCAGCAGATTGGTCACGTTCGCGCAGGCGATGAGCAGCACGAAGCATGCCGCCCCAAGCACGAGCAGAAGTGAATCTGTCAAGTTACGGACGAGGTGTTTGTGCAGCGGAACCAGGCGCGCCCCGCTACTGGCATTGGCTTCGGGATACTGGCGTGACAGATCAAGCGCGAGGCCGTTCATCTCTGCCTGCGCCTGTTCCAGTGTCACTCCTGGCTTGAGCCGGGCGATCACCTGCAGATAGCGCTCGGTGCGCTTCATGCGATGACTTTCATCACCAAGCCTCAGCGGAATCCAGATGCCGATTTCGGGCGAGAGGAATTCGAAGTCGCGCGGCAGAACGCCGGCCACCGTGAAACTCTGACCGTCGAGCGTGAGGCCCTTGCCGATCATGCCGGGATCGCCTCCAAAACGCGAGAGCCACAAGCCGTGACTGAGGATAACCACCCGGTCACTCCCGGGACGGTCATCTTCGGGGAGGAAAACGCGACCCCTCGACGTCGTAACCCCGAGCAACGGGAAAAAGTCCGCCGAGATCCTGAGGGCGGAAACCTGCTCGACGCCTTCGGGACCTGCGAAGCCGGCGGCCCATCCCTGAAAAGCCGCGATCCGTTCGAAAACGCGGCTCTGCCCCTTCCAGTCAACAAAGTTGGGAGGTGAAACCGGGCTTTCGGTCATGCTTCTGGTGGTCTCAAAGACCCGGACGATCTGCTCCGGCTCCGGGTAGGGGAGCGGCCGAAGGAGGACGGCATTGATGACACTGTAGATTGTGGTGTTTGCCCCGATCCCCAATGCCAGCGTCAGGACGGCCACGGCTGTGAAACCGGGCTGGTTAAGCATCAGTCGTGTCGCATAACGCAAGTCCTGCCAGAGTGTTTGCATAAATCCTCCCTGCCCGTAAGTCAGCGTCAAAGCAACTTCCATGCCAGCATCGGCGCCTGCAAGCAACAGATTACATGGAGATTGGGCCAGAACCAGCAGCGGTTCTGCGACCAGCGTGCCCGGTTGTGGGATTCGGCTAAGCAGAATCGGACACCGGCGGAGCGTCGCGGCTCCTTGTCTTTGTGGCATTCACCACGAGCCTGGCCTTGGTGTTTTTTCGAGTCTTTGAGTCTTGGTGGTTGATCGTTGCTGGTCAACCGGCGCTGTTACGGCGTATTCAGCGAATTCACCAACCAGGCGGCAATGCTGTCGCCCCCTCCGGGCGTCAGGAGCAGTTTGTCGGACGTCGCGCGATAGGCCTGCACGGTCGGTTCGAAGAGGCGGCGCAGATCTTGCGCTTCCATCAGGCGATTGCGTCCATCCACCAGTCCCTCCAGCCGCAGCGTACGCGGCGCCAGGGCTGCGGCCACGTCGCATAGATCGCCCGCCGTCAGCGCCCCGGGCACAATGGCATCGTGCGGGATGTAACAGAAACGGTCGTGCAGCACCGACTGATAACCTGCCAGCGTGCGGCGCGCCACAACCGAGTGAACCGAGTCTTCATACAGTGCCCCGAACAGCGCGAGCAGCCCGCCGAGGGGTTCAGACTGCGGCGGACCTTCGCCCTCGCCCATCACCGGGTCAGTGAACTGCGCCGGGTTTACCGGCGCGAAGGAATCGCCCCACAGGGCGATCCGCTGAAACTTCATATCGCCCCGCGCGCGCAGGTAGCGCAGGACGGACCGCAGGTCGCGCAGCCTGGAGCCGAGCAGCGTCTGTCCCAGCATCAACTCGGTTGCCGAAACGGACGTAGCTTCAGTCTGACGGTCGCGGGGCGAGTCGGGCCTCGTCTCACCCGTGCCGCGAAGGTCGGGCAGGCAGACGGCGACATTGCGCGCCAGCAGCTCGGCGATCGCGTCGGCGTTTTCGCTCAGGAACTTTTCTTTGCCCTCCTGCGAGAGGCCAACCACCAGGGGTAATTCCTTACTTGCCGGGGGTTCCGGCAACAGGAGCAGCATAGGCACGACGATGTTCGGTTCCATCTCCAACACGATGCGCTCGATCTGGATCATTGGTTTGTGGTTCCCGATTTCAGATCCAGCCTTTGAAATCTCCGATGCCGTCACGGGTTCGATGTTGCCGAGCAACCTGGCCCATTCCTGGCGCAATCGTTGCCGCTGCTCATTAGCGGGAAGTTTACTGAGTTGGACGCGCATGGTAGTGGCACGAGACGCGCCGATCTCGCCGAACAATTCATGCATCGGTCGCGGCTTCAGCTTCGAGGCAAGTTCCGGCGTAAAGGACGTCAGATCCTCGTCCCGGTGGCGCTGCTGGTAATCCTGCTCCGGTGCCGCGATGCCAAACCATCGCTCGAGCGGCGGGTAAATCATTTTGCGATGCACCGCGCCGATGTTGTTGCAGTGCGTCGCCTCGGGAGGTCGTCCGGAGAGCAAGCCGGCGCCGTGGGCGAACGCAAGCCTTTGCGAACCGTAAAAGTCAAAGACCTTTTGCAGGCGCTTCCATACCGGATCGTGCTCTCTATCCCAGCTGAACTCATGGGCGTAGATCAGATGGCGAGGCGCCACCGACGCAACCGTGACCCAGGGGAGGAAGCCGTCGCGCCCGCTGAGCCGCAAGCAGCGTGTGGACTCCCAGGAGCCGTCTCCCATGTAGTTGAAGGTCGTCTCGGCATCGGCGGGCAATGGGTACGGGCTTTCCGGTTCAGGCCCGCCGAAGTTGAAGGGGACAACGCAGCTGATGCGCGGGTCGAGCGCCGCCACCACGGCTGCCGGGTCGCCGCCGCCCGCGACCGCGCCCATGAGGATCACTTTATTCCTGTCGATCTCTTCGCGCCCGAGCAGCAGGTCCACACCCCGCATCACATCCCACGCCATCCAGCCGGTAAGACTATCGCCGATGAGGTACAACTGAAGGCTATTGATGTAGCGAAAGCGGTAGTCCTGTCTGGGACCCGGCGCGTGCTCGCGCCGGTCGCCGTAGCCGAGTTGATCCATGACCAGCACTGCGCAGCCCTGCCGCGCCCAGGTCATCCCCATGTCCTGCAGTTCGGCCTGCGTCTTTGGATTGTGATGGCTGTGGATGATCAGGATGGCAGGAAGCTTCCCGGTCGGCCGCAAACGAGATTGCTGGCTTCGAGGCAGGTAGAGATTCGCGGAAACAAACACTCCGCTTCGGCTTTCATAGACCAGGTTCTCGATCCGGTAGCCGTCGCCGTCCAGCGTGCGGGTCACGTGCGCGTTCACGGTTTTCGGCGCCGCCGGGAAGTGGCCCAGCGACCTGCGCAGCGCGTCTATCCGCGGAGCGCGAAACTTCTCCCAATCGCTTCTGGACTTCACCTTGGCCCACGCCTGCGCGTCGCGCTGATTGGCCGCGTCGCGCCGCCGCCCGGCGTCATTACGCAGCATTCGTGCCAGCGACTTCCTCTCGCCGTCCGGGAAGAGGTTTGGTTGAACAGAACGAAGCTG
Organism: uncultured Acidobacteriota bacterium; assembly: GCA_963827655.1. Lineage (GTDB taxonomy): Bacteria > Acidobacteriota > UBA6911 > UBA6911 > UBA6911 > CAWHCF01. Next base: position 103,932 of record CAWHCF010000010.1, on the reverse strand, counting down.
CGCCGCCAGACCGGGCTGTGCTGCAAGGGTGATCCGGTCTCTCTTGTGTATTGCTGCCGAGGCCATCAGACCGGCGACGGACAGCGCCGCGAAGGCGAACTTCCTGGTTCTCTTCATGGTGTCTCGCAGTTTCTTTCCGGCTTTGCCGCGCGATCTACTCGGAGCGGTCCCGAATCGCTGACGTTCCACTCACGAGAATGTTTAGATCCCCCGGGTGGCATTATACTCAGTTGTCGGCTTCTTCATTGGCAACGGTTTGCGAACCTTGGGTCGATTCTTCGTTAAGCATCGTCGCTGGACGCGGGCAGACCTCACCGCGCTCGCCGGCCAGTTCGCGAAGATTTGAGCGGCAGCGTCTTCCCGCTGCCAGAAACGGGGCGCGGTGAAATTGCCGCAACCTCCGGAGAGACTCAGATGAGAAAAGCATCCATCATGAGCGTGGCACTGTTGATCCACCTGCTGCTGGGCGGGTGCGGAGCCCCGGACCGGATCACTCGATCGTCAGACAGTAGAATGCCGGTGTTGCGTCCCGTGCTCGTACAGGGCGCGATGCCCGTAGAGACGGAAAAAATTGCCGGCGGTCTGGACAACGTCAGCGTGGAGAAAATCGCCGGCTGGACATTCTGGCGCGGCACGCTGGACGGCTACCCGGTGGTGGTTTCCAAGACCATGAAGGGCGTGTCGAACTCCGCGGCAGCGACGGCGATCGCTGCTGAACGCTATCGTCCAGTGGCGATCGTCAACCAGGGAACCGCGGGCGGCCATGACCCGGAGTTACACGTCTACGACATCGTGCTGGGCAAGCACTCCGTCAATCTGGGGGCGTTCAAAACCGGTTACCGGAAGCCTGGGCAAGGCAGCGATTTTCTGGAATGGAAACCGATGGACCTGATGGCATCGGAGGGTAGCGCCGGCGAAGACCCGAACGCGCGCACCATGCGGCGCTTCGAGGCGAACGAACAACTGCTCGCCGCCGCCAACAGCGTGAAGCATCTCTATCGGAAAGGACGCGTGGTGGAAGGCGTGATTGGATCCGGCGAGATCTGGAACAGCGAAGTCGATCGGATACGACCGGCTCCGCAGTCAATACGGCACCTCGGTCGAGGAAATGGAAACCGCGTCGGCGGCGCAGATTGCCGGCTTCTTCCAGATCCCGTTTCTCGGTATCCGGGTTTTGTCCAACAACATCACCAACGGCGGGTCCTATGACGCCAGAACCGGTGAAGCCTGTCAGGAATATGTCGTCGACGTGGTGAAAGCCTACATCGGTACGACGCTGAAACGCTGAGGTCTGAACGAGTGGTTACGCCAGCTCGCGCCCTGAAAGGGCGAAGGAAATTAGCCGGGGGCCAGCGGAGCGCCTGCCCCCGGTCACAGACACGAAAGAGACGCGCCCCGGAGGGGCGCTGGACGCTGCCTTCAATGCTCCGGCGGCCCAGTCAGGGAGCATAGAATCTATAAATCCTTAACCAGCGATTACTTAGGAGTTGGTATGAATTCTTTGGCCGTTGAGATACAGGAAGCGCGAGCTCAATCCGTGACGATGAGCGAGGACGCCTTAACCGTTGATCTGGTGGATGGCCGGACAATAATCGTGCCTTTGGTTTGGTTTCCTCGCCTTTGGCATGGTACTCCACAAGAGCGGAATCATTATGAAATTGCCGGAGACGGCGCTACATCCATTGGCCGGACCTGGACGAAGATTTAACAGTCGCGGGCTTGCTGGCTGGCCGGCAATCAGGAGAGAGTCCTCTATCGCTAAAGAAATGGCTTGACGCTCGACAAGGGAAGAATAAGAGACGCGGTTCAAAGAGAGCCGGTTAACGCGCGTGCAGCGCCCCGCCGGATTCCAGGTTGTCGCTGCGTCACAGATCTGCATGCCAGGCTCTGGTTACCCCTCGCAAAACCCGCTCGCTCCGGTAGCGGCTCAATGCTTGATCCAATTCAGACTCACACATGATCGCGCTGCGCATTGAAGAAGCGTCATTGAACGCATGGCCGGCGCTGGAGCAGGTCCTGCTGGACGGCTGGCTCATCCGCTTCAGCCGCGGTTACACGAAACGAGCGAACTCGGTCAATCCGCTTTACCCCTCGGCTGTGCCGCTGGAAGAGCATGTTCAGCGATGCGAAGAACTGTATCGTGCCCGGCAACAGCCCTGCATCTTCAGGCTGAACTCGATCACGGCTCCTGGGAGGCTGGACCAGGTTCTCGCCGACCGGGGCTACAGAGTCGTCGATCCCTCTCTGGTGCTCCAGCTCGATCTGGAGAGTGCGCACACCTTGCAACCTCTCTCGCGTCGACTGAAGGAAGAGCCGCTTGACACCTGGCTGGATCTCTACTGTCGCTTCCATGGCGTGGCGCGCGATCAGCAATTTACCCATGAGACAATGCTGCAGAGGATTCCTGGGGGGAGGCTCCTGGCATCGTTGCCGGAAGGGACGGAGGTTGCCGCAATCGGATTAGGAGTGCTGGGCCAGGACTGCTTCGGGCTCTTTGATCTGGTAACCGCTCCCACGCGCCGTAAGCACGGACATGGCGCCGCGCTTGTCACGGCGATGCTGAACTGGGCTCAAGAGCGCGGAGCCAAGCACGCGTACCTCCAGGTCGTCGAAACCAACATCCCGGCGCGCCGTCTCTATGAAAAACTCGGTTTTCGCGAGTTGTACCGATACTGGTATCGCGTCCCTGCCGATTAAACGCGGCGCCACCGGCTCGGGTGATATGTTCCGACTGACGGCTTCTCATTTGCGCGACCACAACGGTGCGTGCTGGTCGGCAGGCGAGGTGTACGTACCGGCCAGGGGACGCAGGCTGATCGAGGGTGTGGCCGCGTCCAAGACGTTGAGCGTTATACCGGCACCCGTTATAATGTAAGCCGTGATACGGTCTTTCCGGGGCCGAGGTACCGCGGATATCTTTGATGGCGCTGACACCGCCGCAGCTCGACGGGCCTGCCCGCGCGATTTATGGCAGGTGGCTCAGAGGAAGCTGGATCAGGTGAATCGCGTGAAGGATCTCTTCGAACTCGCCGTTCCCGCGGGGAATCGTCTTGAAGGACTGCGCGGCGGCCGTAGCGGGCAGCACAGCATCAGGATCAACAATCAGTATCGCCTTTGTTTTCGGTGGGAGGCGGGAGATGCCTACGAAGTCGAGATCACGGACTACCACTAAGAGTCGTACCACAACAGGGAAGCAAGTCAGGTCAGGTGAGCTCATCCGTCGCCGCCTGCCTCGTCGCCGTCCGCCTACTCATCCCGGCGAGATGCTGCTCGAGGAGTTTGTCAAGCCTCTTGGAATTACGCAGTCGGAGTTGGCGTTACGACTGGGAGTTTCGTTTCCGCGGCTGAACGAGATCATCCGGGGAAAACGGGCGGTGACGCCCGACACGGCACTTCGGCTGGCGCGCGTGCTGGGGATGTCAGCGGACTTCTGGCTCGGCCTGCAATCGGACTGGGATCTCTGGCATGCCATGCGCGGCTCAAACTCCGTTGAGATCTCCCAGTTGGTTCCTCTAAGGACGCCGGCCTGAGCGACCGCCCAACGAAACCGAGCTTAACGAAAGGGTTCTTTCTTCGCGTCTTCGTGGTGCGCTTGTTTTCACGCGCTGACCACGAAGACGCGAAGACTCAAAGAATCGTCTACCAGTCCAAACGAAGCGAGAACTGAATGATCCGAGGCTCGTTGGCCTGGACGCTCAAGTCTTGCAGACCCGTGGTTGTACTGGGCGCGCCGTCGATCGGATGATTGAAGAAGTTGAAGAAGTCGGCCGTGAATCGAGCCTTCACCCTCTCTGTGATGCTGAAGTTTTTGAACAGCGAGAGGTCTACATTCCAGCTGCCCGGACCGAGGTAGAATGCCCTCGGGTTCGGATTCACGGTGTCGGTGATGGGAGTCTGCCGAACGGTGCCGTTTGCCAGGGTCTGCGGTAGCCGGTTGTCGAAAGCCGTTCCCAGCGGGCGCAGGACTCTTTCGGCACGGTTTACCGGCACCAGAGCCTGCAAGGCGTCCTGCGAGACATTCGTGGCCTGGCGCGGATCGAAATCTCCCCGGAACCACAGCCGCTGATGCCGGCCGAAAATGGTCATCTCCAGGCGCTCATCGGCCGCGAGCGTGGGATCGCCAAACCAGTAGAGGCCGCTGCCAACACTCCTCCACAGGCCGCTGCGCCAATCACCGATAGTGGCAATCTGCCAGCCGCCGATCAGGGTGTCCCAGCCGCGTGAGACATCCCCACCGAAGTGTTTTCCCCGGCCGAACGGGAGGTCGAAGATCCCGTTATAGCGGATCCGATGCGGGGGAATGTTGGTCGAGTTGTAGTATCCGAGGCGAAGCCTCTCGTCATAGCTGAGATTGGGATTGCCCAGAAGCTGGATGTTCTCCGGCACCTGAAACTGGCCATCGGTGGCGTTTATGGCGCCATTGCCGCTGGTAAACCCGCCGGCGTCCGTGGTGGTAAGGGATCGCGTGAAGGTGTAGAACAACTGGAAGGCCACGCCGGCGGAATATTTGCGCTCGATCTCAACCTGCGCCGAATGCGTATTGGAATATCCGGTGCGATTGGCGGCCGCAAAGTTCCAGTTCGGATTGACGCGCATCAAGTCCCGGTTGCCTGGAGGATTCTGTCCGGTGCGCGCCACGTAGTTGAATTCTGCCTCCCGGTTGTTGAGCGCGTAGCGCTGTTCCAGATCCCTCCCGTGATCGCCGATGTAGCTCAGCCGAAGAGCGGTATCGCCCATCACTTCGCGTTCCAGGCTGACGTGCCACGACTGGGCGCGGCCGTCTTTCCAGTTGCGAGCGTCCCATGGCATTACCGATTGGGCCCCCGGGGGGATTGAAACGATGCCCGCGGTGTCGACCGTGGCGTTTCCGATGAAGAATTCCGACCCGGGCCTGGTTCGGACACCGAAAGTGTCGGTTCCGTCCAGAACATCGAGTGGATTCTCGAATCTCAGGTTGAGCGGAGGGTTGGTTCTCGATGTCTGCAGGATCTGGGAAAGGGGCATGGTCCAGAAGTACTCGCCATACCCGCCGCGCAAGACGGTCTTGTTGGTGATCCTGAAAGCGGCACCGATACGCGGGGCAAAATTGTTGTTGTCTCCCGTGATCAGATTATCAGGCAAACCCGCATCCCGCGCGGTCCTCCATGTGAGACCTCGCGCCGCCCAGGAGTCAAGCACCGACGGCGGGATTCCCTGAGAGCTCCTCCATGCGGACATCCTTCGGCGTGATGACCTCGAACTTGTTGGCAAAGTTGTCGAGATCCACGTTCACCAGACGGTTGTACTTCTCGTCGTACGCGGTCCATTTGTCCCAGCGAACTCCCAGCTCCAGGGACAGCCGGGGAGAGACCTTCCAGCTATCATGGAAGTAGAGGCCGAACTCCTGCTGCTGGAAGTAGAAATAGCCCCGGTTATACTGGTTGGACAAGTAGGTGGGAAGCCCGAGAGCCATCCCGGCCAGGCCGTCACCCGTGAACGAAACCGCCTGATCGCCGACGGGGTCATACAAAGCCGTCCAGCTGCCGCCAAAATCGTGTGAGCCCTGAGCCTGCTGTAATTCGCGCACGTTGTTGTATTCGTAACGGCCCCTGGCGCCGAACTTCATCGAGTGCTTGCCCTTGACCCAGCTCAGGTTGTCCTCGACGACGTAGGCCGTAAGCATCTCGTCCTTGCGATTGTCTCCATCCCAGGGGAAATCGCCCGCGTACATGGTGGGCCATCCCTGGGTGGCAAACGGGTTGGGCAATCCCAGATCCTGGGCCCAGTCGGTGAAATCGGCCAGAGTCCCGGAGCTCTTGTTGGAGCGGTGTCCGGCCAGTAGCAGCTCGTTCAAAAAATTCGGAGAGAAGATGTGGGTCTCGCGGATCGACGTGTTGTAAACCGTGGCGTCCGACCGGCTGGTGCCGAATCCATTGTCGAGGGTTTCCAGAGGATTGCCGAAAACCCCTCCGAATACGCGCGCGAGACGCTCGCTGCGCGAGAACCTTCCCGTCAGGTTATCCTTGTCTGAGAACTTGTGGTCGCCTCGCAGGGTTAATGTGTTGACGTCGAGGACGTCTGGATAAAATTTCTCAAAGTTGTTTCCCTGATATGGATTCACGGTATTCGTGGGCAGAGCGGTGAGAGACTGCATCGTCTTGTAGAAGGGGTGGATTCTGGTGCTGGGAATGACGTCATTAGTAAATTGCTGGCGCAGACCCCGCGCGTCCGTCGTCAATGGATCGTAGATGTGAGTCCGGTCGCCGTTGGCGTCGACGATGCCGCTGAAGTCACCCGCCCACAGGGCCGCTGTCGGCACAATACTCTGGACGAAACTATCCTGGCGATTTCTCAGGCCCTCGTAGGCGGCAAACCAGAAGCTCTTGTCGCGCCCGTTGTACCAGCTACCCAGATAAACCGGCCCGCCGGCCGAGACCCCGAACTCATTCCGAATCAATTTGGACGATGTGTCTCCGTCTTGCCGGCGGCGCGACCTCAGACCGGCCGCGTTGTTCCGGTGGGTCTCGAAAGCACTGCCGTGAAAGTTATTGGTTCCGCTCTTGGTTACCAGCGTAATCGAGGCCGGCCGCGAGTATTGGGCGTTAGATCCGACCGTCTCGATCCGGAATTCCTGGATCGTATCCAGCCCCGGCTGCACCCGGGCGATGCCGCCGCCGAATCGATCCACAAGCGAAATGCCGTCCATCAACATCTCGACCGAACCAACCTTGAGACCGTTGACCCGGGGGTTTCCTCCGCCCTCGACCCCGGGAGTCAAGTCAAACAGGCTGCTGATGGCGCGGCCGTTGAGCGGCAGCTGCCGGATGCGCTGGGCGTCTTTGACATCTGAGATCTCTGCGCTCTGAGTCGTGATGACCGGCGCGGCGCCGACCACCTCGACGGTGGTGGAGATATCGCCGATCTGGAGAACGGCGTCGACTACCGCCGTCTGACCGACCTCGAGCACCAGCTTGCCCGACCATTTCTTGAATCCCGGCGCCTCGACCACCAGCACGTAGGGGGCCGGAGACAGGGCGCCTATGGAGTAAGTCCCCTCGGCGGCGCTGATCGCCTTGCGCGAGATGTTTGTCTCCTCGTTCGTGATGGTAATGTCGGCTCCAGGGACTATGGCACGGTTTGAGTCCAGTACCGTTCCTTTAACCGTTCCCGTTCCCGTCTGCGCCCATCCAGGCTGTGCGGCCAGGGCCAGCGTGATAAGGCCAGCAAGAATAAAGACGGCAATTCGGGCGCTTGCCCGGTTGTTACTCTTCGAATTTTTCATACGTTCTCCAGGATAATCAGCCACGCATCCGGAACCCAGGGGGAAGTTGACGGTTTTGGTTTTTCTTCGCGTCTTCGTGGTGCGCTTGTTTTCATGCACTAACCACGAAGACGCGAAGACTCAAAGAAGGATCTACCAGTCCAAACGAAGCGAGAACTGAATGATCCGAGGCTCGTTGGCCTGGACACTCAAGTCTTGCAGACCTGTGGTGGTATTGGGCGCGACGTCGACCGGATGATTGAAGAAGTTGAAGAAGTCGGCCGAGAAGCGAGCGTTTACTCTCTCGGTGATGTTGAAGTTCTTGAATAGCGCGAGGTCGACATTCCAGCTGCCGCGGACCGATGTAGAACGCCCTTGGGTTTGGGATTCACCGTGTCGGTGATGGGAGTTTGCCGGACGGCGCCGTTTGACAGAGTCTGCGGCAGCCGGTTGTCGAAGGCTGCTCCCAGCGGGCGCAGAACTCTTTCGGCACGGTTTACCGGCACCAGAGCCTGCAAGGCCTCCTGCGAGACATTCGTGGCCTGGCGCGGATCGAAATCTCCACGGAACCACAGCCGCTGATGCCGGCCGAAAATGGTCATCTCCAGTTGCTGCATCGGGATGCGAGCGTAGGATCTCCGAACCAGTAGAGCCCGCTGCCAACACTTCTCCACAGGCCGCCACGCCAGTCCCCGATCGCGGCAATCTGCCAGCCGCCGATCAGGGTGTCCCAGCCGCGAGCGACATCTCCACCGAACTGCTTCCCCCGGCCAAAGGGAAGGTCATAGATTCCGTTGTAACGGATCCTATGCGGGGGGATGTTGGTGTTGTTGTAATAACCGAGACGGAGCCTTTGATCGTAGCTGAGATTGGAGTTGCCGCCGAGAAGCTGGATGTTCTCCGGTACCTGAAACTGGCCATCGGTGGCGTTTATGTCCGCCATTACCGCTGGTGAAGCCACCGGCGTCCGAAGTGGTCAGGGATCGGGTGAAGGTGTAGAAGAACTGGAATGCCAGGCCGGTGGAATACTTGCGCTCGACCTCCACCTGCGCCGAATGCGTATTGGAGAATCCGGTACGGTTGGCGGCTGAGAAGTTCCAGTTCGGGTTAACCCGCATGAACGCGCGGTTGGCGGGAGGGTTCTGTCCGGTCCGTGCCACGTAATTGTATTCCGCCTCCTGGTTGTTGAGAGCGAATCGCTGCTCCATATCCCGGCCATGATCGCCGATGTAGCTCAAGCGAAGGGCCGTATTGCGCATCACTTCGCGCTCCAGAGTAAGGTGCCACGCCTGGGCGCGGCCATCTTTCCAATCGTCAGCGGCCCAGGGCATCATCCCAATGGGCATTCGGAGGGATGAAGACGATGCCCTCGGTATCAACCGTTGCAGTCCCGACGAAGAATTCCGGTCTCGGCGTGGTTCGAACCCCAAAGGTGGAAGTGCCGTCCAAGGATCCGAGTTGGTTCGTGAATCTCAGGTTGAGCGGGGGGTTGGTTCTCGAGGTCTGCAGGATCTGCGCCAGCGGCATGGTCCAGAAATACTCTCCATACCCGCCGCGCAAGACGGTTTTGTCGGTGATCCGGAATGCCGCGCCGATGCGGGGGGCGAAATTGTTGTTGTCTCCCTTGACCAGATTGTCCGGCAAACCCGCATTCCGCGCGGTCGTCCAGGTCAGTCCGCGCACGGCATAGGACTGAAGCACCGACGATGGAATGCCGGGCAGGTCTTCCATCCTCACGTCCTTGGGCGTGACGACCTGAAATTGGTTGGCGAAGTTGTTGAGATCGACATTCACCAGCCGGTTGTACTTCTCTTCGTATGCCGTCCACTTGTCCCAGCGGACCCCCAGATCCAGCGTCAGGCGCGGATGAGCCTTCCAGCTGTCATGGAAGTAAAGGCCGATCTCTTGCTGCTCGAAGTAGAAGTAGCCCCGGTTATATTGATTGGACAGGAAAGTCGGGACCCCCAGGGCCATTGCGGCCAGGCCGTCGCCGGTGAAAGAAGCCGTCTGGTCTCCGACCGGATCGTACAGCGCGGTCCAGGCGTTGCCAAAGGTATGCGAGCCCTGAGCCTGTTGCAGTTCCCGGACGTTATTGTATTCGTAACGGACCTTCCCGCCAAACTTCAGCGAGTGCTTGCCCTTGAGCCAGCTCAGGTTTTCTTCAACCACGTAGGCGGTCAGCTTCTGGTCATGACGGTTGTCGGAATCCCAGGCAAAGATTCCGGCGCCCAGAGTCGGCCAACCTTGAACGTTGAACGGGTTCGGCAACCCCAGCTCTTTGGGCCAATCGGTGAAGTCCGCGAGGGTCCCGGAACCCTGATTCGAGCGATGGCCGGCTACGAGCAATTCGCTCAGGAAGGTGGGTGAGAAAACGTGGGTTTCACGGATCGACGTGCTGTAGACCTTGGTATCCGACCGGCCGGTTCCGAATCCATTTTCCAGGGTGTCGACCGGATTGCCGAAGACACCTCCGAAGACTTGCGACAGGCGCCGGCTGCGCGAAAATCTTGCCGATAGATTATCCTGGTCGGAAAACTTGTGGTCGCCGCGCACGGTGAAGGTGTTGGTATCCAGATTGTCCGGATAAAACTTCTGGAAGTTGTTCCCCTGGAATGGATTCACCGTGCTGGTGGGCAAGGCCGTCAGCGCCTGCATCTGTTTGTAGAAGGGATGAATCCTGTTGCCGGGAATGATGTCATTGGGAAACTGCTGGCGCAAACCCCGGGCGTCGGTAGTCAATGGATCGTAGATGTGAGTTTGGACGCCGTTTATGTCGACGATGCCGCTGAAGTCGCCCGCCCACATGGCCGCTGTCGGTACGACGCTATCGACGAATCTGGACTGGCGGTTTCGCAGCCCCTCATAAGCGGCAAACCAGAACGTCTTGTCGCGGCCGTTGTACCAGTTTCCGAGATACACCGGACCGCCGGCCGAGGCTCCAAATTCGTTGCGAATCAGCTTGGATGATGTGTTTCCATCCTCACGGCGGCGAGCGCGCAAGCCGGCTGCATTGTTGCGGTGGGTCTCGAAAACGCTGCCGTGAAAGGCATTGGTTCCACTCTTGGTTACCAGCGTGACAGTCGCAGGGCGCGAGAATTGGGCATCGGATCCGGTCGTCTCAATCCGGAATTCCTGGATTGTGTCCAATCCAGGTTGGACGCGGGCGATGCCGCCGCCAAACCGATCCACGAGGGAGATCCCGTCGATCGTCATTTCCACCGACCCGACCTTGAGGCCGTTGACCCTCGGGTTGCCGCCCCCCTCGACTCCGGGGGTCAAGTCAAACAGATTGCTGATGGCCCGGCCGTTGAGCGGCAACTGTCGAATGCGGACCGCATCCTTCACATCCGACACTTCCGCGCTCTCGAGCGTGATGGGCGGGGCGGCGCCGACGACTTCAACTTCGGTGGCGATGTCGCCGACCTGCATGACGGCATCCACGACCGCCGTCTGGCCGACCTCCAGCACCAGCTTGCCCGTCCATTTCTTGAATCCCGGCACCTCCACGGCCAGCGTGTAAGGGCCCGGCGGAAGGGCGCCAATAGCGTAATTCCCGTCTCCGGAAGCAACCGTCTTGCGTGAGATATTTGTATCCTGATTTGTGATTGTGATATCGGCCCCTGGAATCACCGCGCGGTTGGCGTCCAGGATCCTTCCCTGGACCGTTCCCGTGCCCGTCTGCGCTAATCCAGGCGGTGCGGCCAGGGCCAGCGTGATAAGAGCGGCAAGAAAAAAGATGGCTATTCTGGCGTTGCTTTGTTCGTGCTCTTCGACTTTCGCATTCTTCCTCCAGCATGATAAGGATGGCATCCGGACCCAGGGAAGTTGACGGGCCTTGGATACGAGATAACTCTACCTTCTCGAACGTAGCTCGACATTGGGCGGCTTTTGGACCCTTCGCCACCGTACCGATCAGCCAGGGTTGGTTGATGCAAAACAGTAACTTGCGGCAACAATCAGTTCAAGTAAAAAAAAGGGTGCTAAGATGCTTGGCGTTTCATCATACCTCGAAGACTCGAAGACGCGAAGAAACGCCAACCAAAACAACGGGGTGGCCATGAAAGGTTCATCAGCTCGAACATTGCCGGCGTTGATATGGATCCTCGTAGCCGTTCCTTTGATGGCTCAGGGCCAGCTCGAACCCTTGATGCGCCAGATCGGCTCCGAGGTAAGCCCGGAGCGCGCCATGCAGTACATGCAACAGATCTATCAGACCGACCGGTGGTTTACGTTTCCGAAGTTTCAGGAAACTGCGGAACATCTCAAGCGGACGATGAACCAGATTGGCCTGCGTGATGCAGAAGTAGTCGCTCCTCCTGCAGATGGGGTGAGCCAGTTCGGCTACTGGACCATGCCGCTCGCCTGGGACGTCAAGAAGGCGCGCCTGGAGATCGTCGAGCCGGCTGTTCCGGAAGGATTCCGCGTGCTGGCCGACTACGAGAAAGTTCCCGCTTCGCTCGGCATGTGGAGTGGTCCCACTCCCGAAGGGGGGATCACCGCAGAGGTGGTCGAGTTGAAAGACATGTCGGTCAAGAGCATCGAAGCTCTGGATCTGAAGGGTAAAATCGTTCTCACGCCGCGAAATCCGGCAGACATCAAGTGGCTGCTTGCCAGGAAGGGGTCGCCGGGGGCCATCAACGCGTTCACGGAAAATCAGGATCTCAAAGACGGCCGGCAATGGATCAACGCCTGGGGTGACAACGGTTGGGCGTTCAACAAAGGTAACTCACCGCTGCTCTGCTTCTCCATTTCTCCGTCTCAGGCCGAGTTTCTACGAAAGCTGCTGCGTGAGCCGCGCAAGGTGAGGGTGAGAGCCGTCGTCGAGAGCCGCTACTACTCCGGAACCTATCCCTACGTCACCGGGATCATTCCCGGATCCGGGGACGAGAACGAAGAGGTGCTTGTCCTGGGGCATACGTCCGAACAAGGCGCGCACGATAATGCCACTGGCGTGGCGGCGATGCTCGAGGCGCTGGGGAGCTTGAATCGGTTGATCGGTGACGGGCGACTGCCCAGACCGCGACGTCACATCCGCATGCTGGCGATGGGGGAAATGTATGGGTCGATGCATTACCTGGCCACCAACCCGGACCGGGTTCGCCGCACCGTAGCCGCCTTGTGTCTGGACACCCCTGCCGCGTCCTACGGACTGGCCGGGACGGAATACACCTTTCACATGAATCCACATGCGGCGAAGTCTTACGTGGATGCTTTTATCCTGCGAGTCGCCGAAAGTTATTTTTCCCGGCTTTCGCCGCCCCGGCCCTGGCACTGGAAGGAGTACAGGAGCGGCACCGATTCTTTTCTGGGAGAACCGACCATTGGGATTCCGACCGTATGGCCCTACAGCGGCACGGGAATCCATACTCATCACAATAGCGAAGACAGGCCGGAAACGGTCGACCCTCGCTCGCTGCGCGACCTGACCATAGTAAGCGCAGCCTATCTTTACTACCTGGCGACAGCCTCCGAACGCGAGGCTTCCTGGCTGGGCGAAGCCGCGTTGAGCCGGGGCCAGGAGCAGGTCGTCAGCGCCGTGACGTCAATTCTCGACTCGGTTTCGACTGCAGAGGGCACGGAGCGGCTGGGCCGGCTCTTTCATGAGGGTAAAGAACGGATTGACTATTGCGTGGCGCGCGAAAACCAGGCGGTCCGCTCGGTTTTGCGCCTGGCGCCGGAAACGCGCCGCGAAAAAGCCCGGCCCTGGATCGAGTCCATGGTGGAACGGCTCGACCAGTTCGGCCGGGATCAGCTGAAGCGACTCGAGGCAGCGCTCCAGAGGAGAGCGGCACAGCTCGGCCTTCCCACGGCTATCAAACCGATTCCACCGCCGCAGGATCCACAACAAGCCGAAGCGGCGCGGATTGTGGTCAGGCGAAAGAGACTCGGGACAATTCCACTCGACGAGCTGCCGCCGGACCAGCGCGAAGGTTACCCCTCGGGCGCCTGGGCTGCCGTGCCCATCCGGGCGCTGTACTGGTGCGACGGTCAGCGAAATCTCGCCGAAGTGGCCCGGTTGACGCGCCTTGAACTCGGTCCGTCGGACTTCGATTTCCTCGGTTACTTTCGATTTCTGGAAAGGCGGGGTTACGTAGAGTTCGTCAAGTAAACCGGCGGCTGAAGTCGTTGTTTGACGCGGAATCGTGGCGTAATCTCGAAAGCGCGCTTCTTGTCAGTGGCAGGTTTGCCTTCTGTATTTCGTTGAACCTCCTCGCTGGCGTATGATCTTGACTCGTCGGCTGGGGCTCGTCCTCGCAGCCTGCCAGCATGTGTGGTTCAGGACGAATCGCAGCCCATGGTCATTGGCCGTTCGAACGCGTGTCACCTAACGAAGAGGACTTGCGGAAATCGACCGTATGAAGAACACCACCCTTGTCTTGCTCTGCTCGATTCTGGCGTCCACTTTTTCCACCCAGCCGGGCGGTCCTGATGAGCCCGTGCGCGTGTTGGCCGGCGCCATCGACCTGGACGTCCATGACGGTCGTCTCCGGCCGGCAGTCGGCGTCGAAAACATCCAGGTTATGCGTGCCAATCGCACTCATCCGGAAATGGCCGATGGCTACGGCTGGACCTACAGTCACGCGCCGATGCTCGCGTACTGGCACGATAAGTTCTACCTTCAATACTTGAGCAACCCTTTCGGGGAGCATCTTCCGCCTGGCCAGACCCTCGTCGCCACCTCCAGCGACGGGCGCAATTGGGACATGCCCAAACAGGTATTTCCCATTTATCTTCTGCGGCCGGGGCCCATTTCGGGCAACGAATCGGGCATGGCGATGATGCATCAGCGCATGGGCTTCTATGTCGCTCCCAACGGGAGGCTCCTGGTCCTCGCCTTTTATGGTCATGCGCCGACCCCATGGGGCGCCACGGGCATCGGACGTGTGGTGCGGGAAGCGAACAAAGACGGTTCTTACGGGCCGATCTATTTTCTGCGCTACAACAGTCTTGCCGATCGAAACGAGAGCAACACGCCCACGTTTCCGTTCTACACGCGCTCGAACGACAAGGGTTTTCTCGATGCCTGTAATGCGTTGCTCGCCGACAAGCTGAAGACGATGCAATGGCATGAAGAGGATCGCAGCACCGATGGTTTCTACACCGTCCCCGGCCAGGTGCGTCAGGCGCCGTCCGTCTATCATCGCAAGGACGGGATGGCGGTCGCCCTGTTTAAGGCATCATGGGCCGCGCTCTCCGCGGACGAAGGCAAATCCTGGAGCACTCCCGTCCGCGTGCCGAGCATCGTCACCGATGGGGCAAAGACCTGGGGGCAGCGGACCGACGATGGCCGTTATGCCATCGTTTACAATCCAGCCGACTTCGGCTCGCATCGCTGGCCGCTTGCCGTGGCGACCGGCAACGACGGCATCGTGTTCGAGAACATGCTGCTCGTCAACGGCGACGTTGCGCCCCGCCGCTTCTTCGGGCGAGCCAAGGACTTCGGATTGCAATATGTGCGCGGCATATCCGAGGGTAATGGCGATCCCCCCGGCAACGACTTGTGGCTGACCTATAGCAGCAACAAGGAGGACATTTGGGTGAGCCGCATCCCCGTGCCGATCCGGCATAAGATCGAAGGCCCGGTGGAAGATTCGTTCGACAAGCTCGACGTGGGCGGCCGGATTCCGGACTGGAACATCCATCACCCACGCTGGGCACGAACCGCCGTCGTCGCCTTTCCCAGCGCCGCTAACAAGAGTCTTCAGCTCGAGGATCGGGACCCTTATGACTACGCCAAGGCCGTGCGAGTGTTTGCCGAGGCGAAAACAGTGCGTCTTGCATTCAGAGTCTTCGCGCGGCAGTCAGACCGCGGCCGCCTGGAAATCGAAGTTCTGGACGAGGCGGGCCACCGGCCGGTACGACTCGCCTTCGGTGAGGACGGCCACGTGCGAGCGCTGGATGGAAACAGCCGTGCTGAGGCCGGCCTTTACAAGGCCGGCTCCTGGTATCGCTTCGAGATCTCGGTCAACGCGATAGGTAATTATGACCTCTCGATCAACGGGAAGCTGGTCATCCGCCAGGCCGCATTTGCCGAACCGGCGGCCAGTGTTGAACGACTCTCGTTTCGCACCGGCGAGTTTCGCACCGAGCCGACCCGAAAAACGGACCGCTATTCCGGGGGAGATCTAGCAGGCGCCGATGACCCGGTCGTGCCCGTTACGTACTACGTGGACGATGTCTCGATCAAATAGTTCAGGTGGGAAACAAATACCACCAGGACCAGAATCCCAGTAAATGAGACTCATCCCGGTCTCGGCTCGAAGAATCGGACCCCGTGGCGTTACCGAAGAAGCCCTCGCGCTCTTCACCAAGGACTCGCTTCCCTCCTCCGAGGCTGCGATAGAGCTCCTCCGCGACACCGTAAAGTTCACGGATTTTGTGATAGATCGATTTGTCGGGTGGCGCTTCCGAAGATTCCTTTTGATCTGGCTGGTGTCGGAACCTGTACTTAAATCTCACTGTCGTGCTCATCTCCGACGGTGGCCCTGACTGATCCACAGAACGAGACTGTTCTCAGTCAGGAACTTCTTGGAGCGGAGCGCGGCACAGACTTAGGAACCCGGTTCTGCAGCCGAAGATCGCGGTGAAGATCTCCGGCGACGATCTCAAACTCCTCCAAGCGTGCCTTACGAGCCGGCACAACGTATTTTTCGGCGGCATGCTGTCGAATCTGGTCTGATGTCACTCGAGACATTTGGAGCCCTTGTTCTTGAGAGTCCTCGGCGGGGAAACCACTTTTCCTCCTGACTCTCAGTGGTCCAACGAGCATTGCATTCTTTAAGTTTCAATAGCATTCTTTCCTGGCCGGCTTGGCTGGACTAATCGGCAAATCTGCTGGCTCACCCACGAGCGATCGCCGCGCTACTTCTGCGGTTTGGTTGCTGGGGGCTCTTTTGGCTTCTCAGCGTTCTCCAGATTCGCCCGGAAATCCGAACGAGCCGGAGCCAGCCGCACCGCAGCTCGATATTCTTCCAGGGCTTTTTCCGGTTGTGCCAGCCTGAGGTAAATGTTCCCCAGCAAATTGCGAACCTCGGCATTTCCCGGCTGAACCGATCGGGCGCGCTCGGCGTAGGCGGCTGCTCGTGCAAACTCCTCGTTCTGATAGCAATAAAGAGCCATCAAATAATTTCCCTCGACTGAGTGCGAATCGATCTGTTCCATCTTGAGCAGGTGTTGATGCGCGCGCGGCCGGTCTCCGGAAGAAAGAAACATCCGGGCCAGATATTCATGAGCATGCCAGTTGTCCGGATTTGCCTGGAGGACCTCTTCGAACAAGACGCGCGCTTCAGCCGTATTCCCCTGTTCGAGCTGCTTCTCTCCCAGGGTGATCAGTGTCAGCTCTCCGTGATCCCGGACTTCCTTCTTCCGCTGAGCGAGGTTCGTTTCTTGGACCTTGGCAAGGTATTTCGCGGCTTTGTTTCGATCCCCTTTCCGCTGGTACGCTTGCCCCAGGGCGTAGTAGATCTTGGGAAAGGCGGCACCCGAGGGCTCTGCCCGTTCCAGGTACCCGATGGCCTCGTCAACCTCGCCCAGCGCCAGACACACGGCCCCCAGCCCATGAAGGTATTCGGGATTCGTCTCCATCCTGTCTCACTGCCTCCAGTAGAGCTTTCTTGGCAGCGTTCATATCGTTGCGCTGCTCGAGTATCCGGCCCAGCTCGAAATACGCGGCGGGGTTATCGGCCGAGTTCTTGATACTCTTTGCGAAAGCTTCCTGCGCAAGATCGAGGTTTCCCATGATCTTGTAGATCTGGCCGCGGTGGAAATCGATGCGGGAATCTTCCGGATTGCGACTGGCTAATAGTTGAAGGGCTCTCAGCGATTCCTGGTTTTTGCCCAGGCGATAGTGAATATCGGCAAGAAGCCAGAGCCCGGCTGCCGTGAGCCGGCTGGCATATCCTTCATTCTCGAATACGGCCAGAGCCTTTACGGCGAGAGCTTTCTGGCCCAGTCGTACCAGCACGTTCGCCTGGGACAGGGCATATTCGGGCTGAGCGGGATCGAGGCGAACCGCTTCGTTTAACTCGGCTGCGGCGGCGCTCAGCTGGCCCGCTTCGGCCAGCGCGATGCCGGAAAAAAAGTAAGCCCGGGGATCCTCAGGAGCCGCTTGCTTCAGATGCTTGAAGGCAACGACTGCGTCGGCGAAACGTCTTTCCGCGATGAGCTTTTTCCCTTCAGCCAGCCAGTCCTCCGCTTGTCGATCACCCGCCTGGGCCGCGCAAGAGAGGAAACAATAAGAGGACAAGACTCCAGAATCGAGTTTTCATCAACCGAAAGCCGCCACCGCGAGTAGAGCTCACTTGTCGCTCGTCATTTCACTACCCCTGCCTTCTTCCAGGATCGCGATTTGACCCGCTTTCAAATCTTTAAAGAACTCCTTCTTCCCGCTGGGCCAGAGGACCTCGACGCGATCGACTTTCACTGCTGGTCCAAGGCCGAAATGCAGCCGCAGATCACTTTGCGAGAGATAACTCCCTCCGCTGCGGACTTCGTCGATCTGCCGGTGCTTTCCGGTAATCACGGCAACTCGGGCTCCGATACCGTTTCGGTTGGATTGCTTGCCTGCGGTCTTGATAAGAATCCAGTTCTCCTTTTCACCCAGGTTCTTGAGCAGGCTCGGCAGGTCATTCATATTGTTGATGACGATTTCGAGACTGCCATCGTTGTCCAGATCCCCCAGGGCCGCTCCCCTCGAGCTGCGGCGGTCGAGTATGGCAGGTCCCGCCTGAGAAGAAATGTCCAGGAACTTTCCCTTCCTTGAATTCCAAAAGATCTGACGATCCTGCCGGTAAGTTCGCTCCAGCCGGTAACGGTCTACCTCGGGATAAATGTGACCATTGACCATGAAGATATCCTTCCAGCCGTCATGGTCGATATCGAAAAAGCCAGTTCCCCAGCCGACGAAGTGCGTATTGCGACCGAGCCCGGCGGGTAAAGTGACGTCGAAGAACGACCCGTCGCCGTTGTTGTGGTAGAGAGTCGAGGTGTCGCCGTCGAAGTTGGTTTTGACGATGTCGAAGAAACCATCACCGTCGTAATCGGCGGCCGAAACTCCCATACCTCCCTGCTCCTTGCCATCCCGATTGTAAGCAGTGCCGGAAACTAGTCCGATATCAGTAAAGGTACCGTTCCTCTCGTTATGATAAAGAATGTTGGCCGTGGAGTCGGAGGCAACGTAGATATCCGGCCAGCCGTCATTGTCGTAGTCTGAAACCAGGGGCGTAAAACTATAAGAATTGCCGGGAATGGTAATGCCGCTTTTCTCGGAAACATCGACGAAGGTGCCGTCGCCACGGTTGCGATAAAGCATATTGGTTCCGGGCGGCAGCCCCTGCGGTCCGCAAAATACCGGGATCCCCTTCCATATGCAGTTCTCGCTCGATTTGGACATCGATCTCTTGAGGTCGAGGTTTATGTAGTTTGCTACAAACAAGTCCAGATTTCCGTCCTTGTCATAATCCAGAAAGGAGCACCCTGTGTTCCACCGCGTGGCTTTGTGAAGCAGCCCGGCCTTTTCAGTTACGTCCGCAAAGCTGCCTTTGCCGGTGTTTCGGTAAAGAACGTTTTGACCGTAGTAAGTGACGACCAGGTCGTCATTTCCATCGTTGTCGTAGTCTCCGGAGCAAACGCCCTGTCCCCACCCTGTGCGAACGAGGTTCGCCTTTTGCGTCACATCTTTGAAGGTCCCGTCGCCGTTATTCTGGTAGAGATGGTTGGTAGGTTCCTGCCCCGGAGGAAAACCTGCGAGTGTAGTGCCATTAACCAGAAATATATCCAGGAAACCGTCCTTGTTGTAATCGATCAATGCCAGGCCGCTCCCGGTGCTTTCGAGAATGTACTCCTTGCTGTCCAGGTGACCGGTGACGTGGCGAGAAGTCAGCCCGGCTTTTGCTGCCAGGTCGGTGAACTGCACCTTCGGCTGGGAAGAATCAGCCATGGCAGCGGGCGCCAGGGATTGCTGACTCCAGACCCTTTCCCTCATGGCTCAGACCTCGGATCACGACACAGCACAGGAGCACAACGGGCACGGTCCGGCGGATGAATTGCGCTTTTCTTGCCTGTACGATCTCGACTCTCATTGATTTGTTGAGCCGTTATCCCATGTTGGTTTATGTTATGGACCGGCTCCCGGATGCGCAAGCCAAAACCGGGCGCCGGCCTTCGTGTCTTGGCGACTTGGCGGTGAGCAAACCCCGAAAGACTAGAAGCGGAAGCCGGTGCTGAAATGAACGCGGAAGTTATCGCGTAGATTGTGGGCGAAATCCACCTTGATGCCGAAACCGGCCACGAGGAAGAAGAACCCGAAGCCGGCCCCGTGTTTGACATCGGCGCTGCCAAACGACTGCCCGTGATTGTAGACTGCGCCCGAATCGAGGAAGAAGTCCATTCCCGCATGATAGATGGCGAGCTTGGAAGTCAGGGGGAGCCGGAGCTCGACCGACGTGGTGACGATGTTGTCGCCGATGAATTTCCCCGGCTCTTCGCCGCGAAGAGTGGCGGAACCCCCAAGGAATGGCCGCTGGTAATCCGGCAGCCTGCCGTCGGAGACATGGTAGACGATTTGTCCGGCCAGGACGGCCTGGCCGAACAGTCCCCGGTAACCTCGCAGATCTACCTTGTAGCGATTGAAATGAGGACCGCCGTTCAGGATTCGCATTCTCTCCCAGCCAAATCCAGTATAGAAGGCGTTTCGAGGCAGGTTCATATTCTGGCGGGTATCGAGAACAACCGAGGTCCCGTAGCTGATAAATTCTTGATCCAGGAGACCAAAATCGACGCCGGTCCAGCCGGTGTTGAAGTCGATTTGAACTTGCTTGAATCTCCGGGCGGCGCCGCCCCAGACCTCCCGTCTCAAGTCACCGATCTTGAAGTGAGGATTCTCCTTTCTGGAGATTCCGGTGCCTGCGAATGCGACGCTGAGAACGGGGTTTTCCAGGTCGAACTGACTTTCGACCGCCACTCGCCTGATTCCTCCCCAGGTTGCAGGAAACGAGATCCGCTCACGGGCGCCGAGCAGGTTGACGGCCGTCACTCTGCCTCCGTAAGTCAGGCCATAGTCGTCGCTTCCCGTGAGGATCGGCAGGAACATGAACTTGGTCCTGAGAGGTGGTTTTTCCTTCACGATAATGACCAGCACGACCTGCTCAGGGTTGGACAGCGAGCGATACCGCTTGTTCACCTGGACCCATTCGAAGCGCCGGGTGCGAAGCAAGCGCTGCTTGATTTCCTCAGGCGAGGTATCCGACACCGGCGTTCCTGGTGAAACACCGGCCAGCCGAGCCATCTCCTCATCCGAGATGGAGTAGTTTCCGTGAAAGTGAACTTCGATGATGGCTTCGCCGCAGAGGGCGGGACCAGCGAGCAGCAGGAGCCCGAGCCAGAAGGACGGCCGCGCCAGCCTCATCGTTTCGGCTCTTTCAGGCTGGGTGGGTCATAGAAGAGCTTCACTCTTACATCGGTCTTGTTGTAGTCGTAAAACTCACGCGAGTACTTGACCGACAGGCTGGGGCCTGCGGTGTCCACTGATCCCGCAGCCACGATTTTTTTGGGAAGCCACACCTCCCCGAACGGCTTGTCCATCGTCATGGACGCCCTCACCTCTTCCAGCCTGACCAGCCATCTGACGGGGAGAAATTCCAATCCCACATTAT
This sequence comes from uncultured Acidobacteriota bacterium, assembly GCA_963827655.1. Taxonomy (GTDB): domain Bacteria; phylum Acidobacteriota; class UBA6911; order UBA6911; family UBA6911; genus CAWHCF01. The sequence continues at coordinate 83,040 of CAWHCF010000010.1, read as the reverse complement.
CGAACGTGATCCGGACGAGCTGATGTTCCTTGGGCTCGATCAGCATGGTGACCAGGATGGTCTTTTCGAACATTCGTTCGAATTCCTCTTTCTTGCCGTCGTCGGCCTTCTTGCTCGGATAATGCTCGATCGCCACCACCTCTCGCCCTTCGAAATTCTGTTTTCCGGCGTAGAGGTAAGTTCCGGGGTGGAACTTGAAGCCCAGGAAGATTTCGCGGTCGAGGGAATCGTGGCGTTTGTCCTTGTGCTCGCGGATCCAGTCCTCTTCCGAGGCTGCCTGCTCTTCCTTGGAAACCTTGACGCCATTGACCCGAACAGGGCTTCGAACCAGATAGCCGTCGCGGACGATCCAGACATACTCCTTGCGAAAATTGGCCATGGGCGGGAGCTTGACCCCCCTGATTTCAAGCGTCTCCAGCTCGTTGAAGACATAGCCATGGAGCTGTTCCCAGTTTATTTCGCGCCGCTCGAGGACCTTCGACATGAAAGCGTCGAGGTCGCCTTCGCTTTCCTGCTTTTGGCGGCTTCCGGGTCCGGGATAGAGCGAGGCGATGGGGATCAGGATGGCGAAAAGAAATGCGCAATACAGCGGGCGAATCGGCCAGATCGTGTTTTTCATGGCGGTCTCCCTGTTGCAGCCGGGCCCTGCTACGGGGCGCTTGAAAATCCCAAGCTCGCAGTACGCAGAGAATTAGAGAAGGGTTTACTCGCGAGGGTTCAGAACGTGGTATTGCGAAGGATTTCTTCGCGTCTTCGCGGCGGTCAAGTTACAGAATCAGGTTCAGGTCGCCGAATTCATGCCAGAGGTACCGTGCTTGAACGGCTTCCTGGTAAACCCTTTGAATCTTTTCGGCCGGCAGAAACGCCGTCAGCAAATCCAGATGACTTGCCTTGGGTTCATGAAAGCCGGTTATCAGACTGTCCACCACACGCAAAACATGCCTGGAATCGATTCGAAGCCGCGTGTAGCGATGTCCCGGCCGGAGGTCACCTGCACTGTCGACGGCCGACTCCAGCGCGCGAACCACCGTGGTGCCGACAGCCACAATCCTCCCGCCGGCCGCCCGGGTGCGCTGGATTTCTTGCGCCGCCAGCTCGCCAACAAGAAATTCTTCTTCCGAGCCCGGATGCGTCCAATCGTCGGGTTCGTCCGAATAAGCAGAGAGGCCGGCATGGAGCGTTATGGAGGTCCTTTCGATTCCGCGGCGTTTCAAATCGAACAGGAGTCTCCAGGAAAAGCCCCGGGCCGCTGAGGGCATTTCAGCCGAGCCGGGCTCCCGGGCGAAAATCGTCTGGTACGCATCCAGATTCCATGGGGCGGAGACGTGCTCGTAGCGAATCGGGCGTCCGATACGGTAGAGCAGGTCGATCAACTCAGTTCCCGATTTCGAAAAGCGCAGTTTCCACAGGCGCGGGATAAAATCATCGCGTCCTTCGACCACGGCTTCCAATTCCATACCGAAACCGATTTTCATTCCGGCTTGCAGGCCGCAGCCGGCCGGATCGCCGTTCCGGCACAGAAGCAATGCCAGCCAGGCGTCGTCCGGCAGGTGTTCGGCCAGACGCGCTTCCATGCAAGGTCCGTCCGGAGCCGCGCAGCCTTGAAGCGAAGCCGGAAGGGTTCGGCTGCTGTTGAACACAAGCAGATCTCCCGGGCGCAGAAAGTTATCGAGCCGGTTCAAGCGCGAGTGCTCAACCTGATCGGAATCACGATGAGCCACCAGCAGCCTGATCTGATCGCGCGGAATTCCACGTTGCTCGGGCGGTTCGCCGGCGCAGAGACCCGGCGGAAGCTCAAAAGTGAAAGGCGCATTCATCATCTCAGCTCTCCTGCGCTTGAAAACGTTTCCCGCTCACGTTGCGCGATTCTTCCGATGCGAGATAGATGAACACTTCCGTCACTTCAGCTGGATCCGCCCAGCTCGACGGGTCTTCGTCCGGCTCCGCCGCTCGGTGCATCGGAGTATTCATATTCCCCGGATCCACCCAGTTCACACGAATTCCCGTCCCTTCCAGCTCGGCCGCCCAGGTCTGCGACATTCCCTCCAGGCCAAACTTCGAGATGCCATACGCGCCCCAGCCCGGATAGCCTGTGGATCCGGCGTCGCTCGTCACATTGATAATCGATCCGCCTCGCTCCATCATGGCCGGCAGAATTTTCTGAATCAGCAGATAGGGCGCGATCAGGTTGGTTTCCAGGACTTCGCGAAATGCTTTCAGAGGATAGTCGATCAGCATCGGCATCGGGGCGGGACCAAGGATCGAAGCATTGTTGACCAGCACATCCAGCCTGCCCTGGAATGCCGACAAGGTCAGTCCCGTCACTCGCTCGATGTCCTGCGCCTGGCTCAAGTCCGCAACAATCGTCAGGATCTCCGTGATCGGTGAGATTCCCCGAACCTGCCGGGCCGTCTCTTCTAATTTTGCGGCGTTGCGCGCTACCATAGAAATTCCAGCCGCCTGCTGGCGCGCAAAATCGAGCGCCAGCGCCCGGCCCAGTCCCTGCGACGCGCCCGTAATCAGAATGTACTTGCCTTGCAAACGCTCCATGGCTTTCCTCCACCCATGAATCAAAATATAGACTCATTATGATAATTTGTAAATTATTTAGTTTGTAAAATTGATAAACTCGGACCGGAGGCCTATACTCCATGGGTCGCGAAAACCGAACGATCTCGTTCCCCGAGGTGATGTCATGCAAACCGTACCGAAACTGCTGCTTCAGGATACCCGCCGCAAGATCCTGGACTTGCTGAAGAAAAAAGGACCTCAGACGGTCCAGGTTTTGAGCCGGACCCTGGGCATCACCTCGATGGGTGTGCGCCAGCAGCTCAACGCACTCGAGCGGGACGGACTGATTCAATACCGGGTCGAACCGAGAGGGCTGGGAAGGCCGGGCTATGTCTATATGCTGACCGGGCTGGGAGACGAGCTCTTTCCCCGGACCTATCCTCAATTCGCCGGCAGCGTGCTTGAAACCGTCAAACTGCTGGACGGGGAGGAAGGAATCGAGCGCATCTTTGCCAAACGAACCGATCTGGTGCGACAGCAGTACGAGAAACGAATGGCCGGCAAAGATCTCGAACGCCAGGTGCAGGAGCTGGCCCAGATCCGGACCGAGGAAGGCTACATGGCCGAATGGGAGAAGGTGAACCAGGACACATTCCTGCTGCGTGAGAACAACTGTGCCATTTGCCAGATTGCGCAGCAATGCATCCAGGCCTGCAGCTATGAGCTGGCCCTTTTCCAAAGGGTGCTGCCCGGGGCCAACGTCACGCGCGAGTCTCACATCCTGCAAGGCGACGGGGCGTGCACCTACCGCATTCGCAGAAAGCGCGGCGGACCCGTAACAACCACCAGGGCGCGAAGACGCTGAGGAATAAAAAGGAACTTCACTTGGTCTGGAGTCCGTTGATTACCACTTCCAGAAACTCGCGCGCGCGCCGGGCCAGCGCGTCGACCCCATCCGGGTTCGTCGGTCGCGGAATCACGGGGGCGAAAATGTTCTCGCAGCACAACGGCATCTTCAGCCCGGTAAAGGCCACAGGTTCGAGCAGCCTGTAGTGGTCGATTTCGCCGAAACCAGGTCCGCAATCCTGATCGCGCGGGAAGTTACGGTGATCCTTGATGCAGAAGCTCCGAAGTTCGGCGGCGCATTTCTTGATGTCGGGAATGGGATCGACGTCGAGGTAATCCATGACGTTGCCGGCATCGTAGTTGACCTTGACTCCGTCGTCCGCGACTTCGCGGATAATCTCGGCGCAGGCCTCGCCGGTCCCGGTGTTTCCACCGTGCTGCTTGACCACGATCATCACGCCTGATTGTCGCGCGATGGGTCCGAGTTTCTTGAATCGTTCCACCCACACCTGGCGCTCGCTGCCGCGCGTATGGCCAAAAGTTAAAACCTGCGGAATCCCGCCAGCTTCGGCCTGTTGAATCCGGCGGGTCAGCACCTCGAGAGCTTCGGGAGCTTCGGGATATATCCCCGAGAACATCATGAGAGGCTCCAACCCAAGATCCCGGCACCGGGCGGCCAGTTCCTTGGCTCTGGCCGGCGGCGCATCAGGAGGCATGATGGGAACCGGCTTGCCATCGCCTTCCCTGTGAGAAGTGCCCCAGGCGACATACTTGTAACCGGCCGATTGAAGACCGGAAAGCGCTCGCTGGAAGCTGAACTGCGAATACGGCAGTGTCATGCAGGCAATCTGAAACTGCGTCGGCGCCTGCTGCGCGGCCCGAGAGACGGCCTCGATACGCGGTAATGCGATCAAGAGTCCGGTTCCGGTCTTGAGAAACGTCCGGCGGCTTGGAATCGCAGGCGATTGCCCTCGGCCTGCTGATGAATGTCGGTTCATGGTGGGCATCATAACCTCCTTTTAGGTCACAGATGATACGCGGTGGATCAAACTCGATCCAGCGCTTCGAGCAGCTGCTTTGCCAGCACGGGTGCGCGTTCATCATGCTTGAGATAGCAATAGACCGGTACGGTTTGCTCCCTGATCCATCGCGCCCAATCGAGCAGTTCGGTCTCGGAGTAATCGCCCTTGCGCAGTCGCATGTAAACAAAAGCCCCGGTCACGATCTTGACCGCCGCGCTCGTTTCCTTTTCCTCCCTCTCGACGACACCCAGGGTGCTGTTGTGCTCACGCAGTAATTGGTAAACCTCTTCCTCAAACCATGAGTCGTGTCGGAATTCAAGAGCCAGTCTGGCTCTGGCCGCGAATTGGATCAGAAATTCCCGGAGCACCGATAGATCCTTGCGAAAAAAAGGAGGCAGCTGCACGAGAATCGGCCCGAGTTTCTCTTTCAGAGAAGCCGCGCTGGCCAGGAACCAATCCATCTCTTCACCGACGTCTTTCAGTTTTTTGAAGTGTGTGATCTTCCGGCTCAGCTTTAGCGTGAAAGAGAAGTCTCCCGGAACTTCGGCATACCATGCCTGGGTCAATTGGGGCGTGGGCATCCGGTAGAAGGTATTATTGATCTCAGTCGTGCGGAAGTGACCGGCGTAATAGGAAAGGAATCTCTTCGACGGGAGTTCAGCCGGATAGAAGCTTCCGCGCCACTCCCCGTAGGCAAAGCCCGAGGTGCCCACGAGAATCCGGTTATCAGGATTCGATCGCTGGATCAGAAACAGAAGCGCTGCTTTCCATCTCAGATTGATCCTACAACGCCTCACGCTGCGCGGGCAGGGCGAATTCCACTTCGGACTCCTTGATGTCCGCACCCAGGAGGCCGAATGCTTCGTAAAGTCTTGCCTTCTCTTCATCCCTGGCCATCACTTCCAGTGCATTTCTTACCAATGCGTTCAGACTCATCTCACGACGTCGTGCAACGGCGCGCGCAGTCTCGTACAAATCGTGTGGTAGTCGAATCGTCAAACTCTTGGGAGAAGCACGCATCGACGGCTCCTTTCGACATTACAATCTGGTAGCGGATGGCGATGTCACATTGAAACACGGCCTTAGAGTTGCGGTCAACGTGCTTAGCGCGATCCTCATAGTATAAACGTGACTATCATTGCGGAAGCGGCGGGAGAAGCAGCTGGCTTGCGGCTTCGTGTCTTTGCGGTGAATCGAAAACACCTTCTCAGACACGCAATGCCTGCGTCAGATCCTCAATGAGGTCTTCCGGGTGTTCGAGGCCTATCGAAAGGCGGAGCAGGTTCGGAGGTGTTTTCGAGGCAGGCCCTTCGACCGAAGCCCGGTGTTCGATGAGGCTCTCGACGCCGCCGAGACTGGTGGCATTGCGAAAGAGGCGAACGCGAGAGGCGATCCTCAATGCTTCTTCACGACCTCCTCGGGCGAGAAAAGACAACATACCACCGTAGGCCTTCATTTGCCGCCTGGCGATTTCGTGACCGGGATGAGATTCGAGACCTGGGTAATGAACCGCCTCCACGGAAGCATTGCGTTCAAGCGCTCTTGCCACCGCAAGCGCATTTGCCGAATGGCGTTCTATCCGGCAGGCCAGCGACCTGAGCCCGCGCAGGACCAGCCAGGAATTGAACGGCGAGGATACGGCCCCCAGGATGGTGCGCGCGTGAAGCGCCGAATCGAACACCGCGTCTCTGTGCCGGAAGATCAGGGCTCCACCCTGAACGTCGCTGTGTCCGCCGAAGTACTTCGTCGTCGAGTGCAGGACGACCTCTATGCCCAATTCGAGGGGACGCTGCAGCAAGGGGGTGGTAAATGTGCTATCGACGATGCTGAGCGCATGAGCGCCCCGGGCTATTCGGGCTATCTCGGCAAGATCGACAACTTTCATCAAGGGGTTGGAGGGGCTTTCGGCCCAGATAAGCCTGGTGTTCTTGCGAATCGCAACCTGAACGTTCTCGGGATTGTCCATGGAGACCACGGTTGACTCCAATCCCCAGCGTGGCAAGAAATCCGACGCGATTACGCGAAAGTGGTAGTAGATGTCGTCAGGAAAGATCACGTGTGAACCGGGTGGAAGCGTCTGGAGAAAAGCTGCACCCGCTGCCATGCCGGACGAGAAAGCCAGCGCCGCTTCGCCTCCCTCAATTTTCGCCAAGGCATCTTCGAGACGCGCGGTGGTCGGGTTTCTCTCGCGAATGTAGATATAGCCGTGCTCGGATTTCCCGTCCGGTTCATGCTCGTATGTTGTCGAGAGCTGGATTGGCGGCGCGACGGCTCCGGTTGATTCGTCCGGATCTCCTCCGGCGTGAACGGCAAGGGTCTCGAGTCTCATGGTCGTTAGCGCAAGTCTTGCGTCTTTGCGGTGCATTCACCACGAAGACGCGAAGTCGCCGAAGAATCGGGCAGGGATAGACTCCGACGATACTGTTATAATCTGTCCGCAATGGATTGTTGCATACTTTTGTTTGGTGGTCCTCACCCGCCCGGCCTTTGCTCAATCGGACGAAGAAGCCGATTTCTCCGAAAAGAATACGGCCTCTTTGCCGAGCGATGTTACTCATGCCAGGAGCAGCTCATTGTCGGCCGAAAACGGGACTGAGGTCAACGTGCGCTACCGCTGATTAGTTATCAGTAGTGTCGCACGGATGAGCGGATCGATCGTCGTCTTGACGGCCAAGGAATAACGATCGCCCCTCCGACGAACGGCGTATAGGTCAATACACCTTCTCGGGCAAAAGCCGTAGTGCTTTACGTTCCTACGGTACCCACGATCGTTAGCCAGACTGGATTTCCTCCAATCGCGTGAGCCGCGCCGCGGAGGACTGTGAGGAGTGAAGCTACCGAATGCCGATCACGCTTTGGTCGACAGGGATAAGATCACGAGTATTTGCTGAATCCCGCGCACCCCGATAACGGCGGGGATAAACCACGCTTCGTCACGGCTTATCCCTACGAAGAAGGAGTAGCACTATGATAAAGGAGCATGAACGAGTGGTACTTAAGACGGCTGTGCCTGCCGAAGCACTCGAAGCCGGTGACGTGGGCACGGTGGTTCACGTCTACAGGGATGGCCAAGCCTACGAAGTGGAGTTTGTCACCCTAGACGGGACCACTGCGGCGGTTGTGACGTTGGAGGCATCGCAGCTGCGGCCTGTCGGCGGACGCGAGATTCCTCACGCCCGAGAATTGGCCAATAGGTAGACTCTCCCAATGAACTTCCCTTCCTGAAAGTGATTTTCTCGATTCAGATAGTGCTAAAGCCGACGTCGCGCAAATACTCGAATGTTGGATCATAAAACTCAGGGTTGCGCGTGGGATCGCCCGAATCGCCCGGAGGTACGACGAGAACCATTCCCTGGCGCGCGCGGGTCAGGAGGACGCGGTAGGCGTTCTTGAGATACACCTGCCGTTCGGGTTTCCTGATGCGGTTCCAGCGGTCGCCGGTGAAGGACCAATGTTGCCAACCGTCACGAGTGTGACGGAAGTCGGCGTCCCAGGTGACGCAGGCCCAGTCGAGTTCCAGGCCTTGCACGTGAAATTCAGTGGCGACGTCCTCAAGGTAATACGACGAGCGCACGTCTTCCTTGCCGTCGAGAAACCAATGAATCGGATCCATTGGCGACTTGACGTCGATCGCGTGGGGCTTTAGCCGTTCCGCTTGAGAGGAAACGACGATCCCGTAACGCTCAGAACCGCGCGCTTGGCTCTTAAGCCATTGCTTGGCTTGGGCGAGATCGCGGGTGAGGACGATTGGATACTTCGCGTTTAGTTCCGCCAAAGTGCTTCTTGCGTTCTGAGCTTCCAGGTCCAACAGTTCTTTGACCAGGCGAGACACGTTCTCAGCGCGGAAGGAACGCATCGAGACCGACAAATGGAGTTCGTCCTTGAAAACGAGGGGATGGTTAACACGAAGGTGACGGATGACCCGGTCGTCAGGGGTCCCGGTACCGGCAAGCCCTGCCCTGTACTCACTGTCAGTAAGCCGGGATGAGATGTAGATGTGCCAATCAGGGAACGAATGCTCCAGCGCTCTGATCCATTCGCCAATGCCTGCCTCGCCGGTATTAATCTCCTGACCACCGCCCACCAGGCAAACAATCACGGCCCAGTCTGGATGACGATCAAGACAGGAGATCAGAAATTCGGGCTCCGATTGATTGAAATTGGGAACGCTCTTCTTGCGAAGCATGAAGCTGGACGTCTGCTGCAGGTTCCAGGCCCGTTGCGCTTCATCGAAGAGCGCGACGTGTTCAATCGGCGGACGGCTTGAATCGATAAGACCTTCATCGCGGAAGTGGTGAACGTTTTGGATAAACGCACTCACCTTGCTCCGCGCTTCGCCTTTGGTTGTTTTTCGCCCGTGATCTTTTTCGTGCTGTATGTGATCGCGCGCCAGTGCTTCGCGCAAGATGGCCACCAGCGGGCCATTGCCGGAGAGGAAGACGCTGTAGAGGCTATCGTGTTCGTCGTGATGTTTGGTCGCGGTGTTGAGACCCACCAACGTCTTCCCGGCGCCGGGAACGCCGGTGACGAAACAGATTGATTTACGCGATTTCTCTTTTGAAGCACGGATAACTTCGTCGATCGCCTCCGACGTGAGACTCAGATTGATAGCCGTCGCATCGTTGCGCGAGATGTCGCTGACTGAGTGTCCTTTGTAGAGCGCGAGTGCAGCTTCGATGATTGTCGGTGTCGGACAGTAGCGACCGCGTTCCCAGCTTTCCGGGTCTATGTTAGCGGCGCCTTCAGCAAAACTTAGAACCTCGTCGATGGCTTCGCCGAGTAAAGCAACTGTGCATCGAATCGGAGAAAGCAGTTTGTCGTTCTGCGGTGTGGCGCAAACAATGGGAGTGACGTGCTGCGCGGCAGTCGCGATGAGAACTGGAGCGATGAAACGGTCGTAGCTCGACTCGTGGAAGTTTTTCAGGTCGAGGGCATAATCGCATACCTGATCGAGCGCGGATGGTGTGAAGTCTCTCTCGCCAATCTTGAATTCGAGAACGAAGATTACCGGGCCGACGAGCAGGACGACGTCGATGCGTTTTCCCATTCGAGGGATGGCGTACTCGAAATAGATGCGGCCTTCGCGGCTGGTCAGGACCTGCTGGAGAATTCTGATCTCTTCCAGCCACGCGTTGCGTTGAGTTTGTTCGAGGGTGAAGGGATTACTGCGCGCGAGTTGACCGAGAATTTCGTTCGCGGTGGTGGTCAGAAAGTCGGCGATTGAGGCAGAGTAGTATTCTCGTCGCATCGAGTGTTTGGCAACACATCAGAATTGGAGCGGGAAGATGCTAGCTGGCTTGGCCCGCAGGGGTCTAGAACTTTCTCGTGAGCGAAGAGAGTTGGCAGAGATCGGCTGCGGCTTCGCGTCTTGGCGGTGGATGTTTTCGAAACCACCCACCGCCAAGACGCGAAGATGCGCATCCCGTCAGAAACTCAGCTGCAGAGTCAGGTTCATCAACGGCTGACCTCCGAAGCTCGCGGTCCGCGGGTCGGACGTAACCTTCCCGAAGGTGCGCGGGTTCTGAAGATCGACGGTCGTGGTCGGGGTGTTGAAGTTGTAAGTCTTGAACGCGTTCTGGAAATCCCACCGGATCTGCATCTTCCAGCGCTCTCCCATGTAGACGTTCTTCTGCACCGATAACTGAGTCCAGCGCAGCGGAGTCCCGGTCATGATGTTTCGCCCCGCATTGCCGGGGGTGAAGGCCGCCGGGTAGCCGAAGTGGTCGATCAGGACGACCGGGTTGCTGTTCTGCTGGTTGAAGCGGTCCGGTCCGAGGTCGTACCAGTCATCCCGCAGCTGTGGCCAGCTCAGGACGTCGGGGCGCCGGTCACCGGCAAACGTCGGATAGTAGTTCGACGGGCTGCCGGCGAAGCCGAACGTCAGCGGGTTCCCGGTCTCGTAGGTCTGGATCCACGCCAGCTCGAATCCCCCGAGCAGATGGTTCATAAACCCGCCCTGGTTGAAGAAGCGCTTTCCACTGCCCATGGGCAGCTCGTAGAGGGCCGCGCCCACCCAGCGGTGGTTCCGATCGAATCCGGCCCGCCCTTTTTCGATCGCCATGTTGTAGAGCGACGCGCGCCCGGCGCCCGAGTTGTCGGTGTCCTGGCTGTCGATCGCCTTCGAGAAGGTATAAAAAGTCGTGAAGCTGAGGCCGCGCGAGAAGCGCTTCTCGAGTTTCACGGTCCCGGAGTGGAAGGTCGAATGCCCGAAATTGCTCCGTTGCATCACGTTGCCGAAATGGGAGTAAGGCCGGTAATTCTGAGGCGTCCGGAAGACCTCGGCTCGCAGGGCAGGATTGTCGGCGCCGAAATCAATCGGGAAGGTGTTGGCCTGCCAGCGCTCGACCAGACCGATCCCGGACGAGCCCTGGTATGAAAACTCGAGGACGTAGTTGGGCTGGACCTCGTACTGGACGCTGCCGTGCCAGTTCATGACGTAAGGATTGTGCAGGTTCGGATCCCACCATTCCGAGTTGCGCGCCGAGTAGTTGGTTCCTACAAAGGGTGCGGTCCCGTCGGGCAGGATGTTGTAGGTGACCGGATCGGGACCCCGGCTGATCACGTAGAGCGGCCGCGGGTCGCCGGGAGCGCGCTGCTGGTTCGCCACCGCGACGTACTCCTCGAACTGGATGCGGTCCTGCGGGAATTTCACGTCGACCGTGGTGAAGGCGAACCCGCCGCGGAACACCCATTTGTCGAATGGATGCCAGGCGGCGCCTATGCGAGGCTGGAAGTTATTCAGGTCGCGCTCATTGAGATCCGAGTCCGGGTGAATCAGCGCGCCGCGCAACCCTGTCAGCGGGTCGATCGCCGCCGGGTCGAAGTTAGTCATGCGTCCGTTTTTCGTGCTGTACGGACTCTCGGCCATGTACCGGACCCCCAGGTTCAGGGTCAGGGTCGACGAGGCCTTCCAGTCATCCTGGAAGTAGAAGCTGTGGCTCCAGGATCGGGGGAGCCAGCTGGTGAGTTCCTGGTCGAAGGTCACCTGGCGCACGTGCCCGAGGAGGAAGCCCGCAAAGGTATTGCCGGTCCGCGGCAGCGCGTTGCCGTCCGGCTGCAGCCCTGCGGTCATGCCATCGAAGCGGAAATCGCCGCTGGGCCGGTTGGTCACGGTCATGTTAAGCCGGTGGTTGAGCACTTCGTAACCCATCTTGAATGCATGCTTGCCCCGCATCTTGGTGATATCGTCGCGGAACGAAACGGTCTCACCGATCCGCTGCTGAGGGCCGCTCGTGGTCAAGCCGTAGATCGATTCGGGGCTGAACTGGTCTCCGGTTCCAAACGCCGGCAGAAGCTCCCCCGAGACGTTCGGGATGCCGAGCTGCTGCGCGTAGTTCTTTTGATAGGACGGAACCAGGCGATCGTTACGCCGCCGGAAGTACCCGACCCGGATGTCGTTCACCAGCGTGGGGTTTGCTACCCAGGTCACCCCGAGCGAGTGGTTGGCGACATTGTTGGGCGTGTAGTTGCCGTTAGTCGCGTCAAAGTCGGTGAGGTGGATGTTCGTGGGCCGCCCGTAGCCGCTCTGCCAGTTCCCGGTGAAGCTCCAGAAGAGGCGCAGCTGGGGTGTGAACTGGTGGTCGACCCGCGCGTTCCAGTCATCGAAAAAGACCCGCGCTAACTCGTCGTAGAGCAGGTTGCCTACGGGACCGTTCGCGTTGAACGTGCCCGCATAGTTGGGCGCGCGCCAGGGATTGATCTCGAGCATCTTCCGGGCGACCGGGTCGTACCGGCTTTGAGGGATGCGGTTGCCCGGGAACAGATCGCGCGTCCACGTGCCGTCCGCAAGCTGCCGCGTCGTCGCCGGGTCGTAGACCGGATTACCGAGACCGCCGAACGAGAAGTCGCCGGCGAACATGTCGGGCGTCGGAACGGCGCCGAATGCCTGTGCGATCTTCTTCTCGATCAGCCGCTGGTATCCGACGAAGAAGAAAGTCTTGTTGCGCCCGTTGTACAGTTTCGGGATGACGACCGGTCCGCCCAGGTTGGCGTCGGGCAGCATGAAGAAACCGGGCAACCCATCGGGGGCCGTCGGCGTCGGCGCCGAGGTTCGGTCCCTGTCAAAGAACAGCCGGTGCTGCATGCTGCGCGTCCGGCCGTAAGCGGAGGCCATACCGTGGAGCTCATTCGTGCCCGTCTTCTTGACGACATTGATGACACCGCCGGCTGAGTGGCCGTACTCGGCGGGGAGCGTCGTGGTCAGAACCTTGACCTCCGCGACCGCATTCTGAAGCGGCTTGACGGTCGCGGTGCCGGCGCCGGGGTCGTTCCCTGGCGCTCCGTCTTCGACCACTCCGATCGCGCCGCTGCGCTGTCCGGCCACGTGGTACGCGCCCAGGTCGCCGCCGTAAGCGTAACCGCCGGCCTGCATGCCTGGCACGAGATGCAGAGTCGAGTTGACGTAACGCTGATACAGCGGCATCTTGTACAGGAACTCGCCCGCCTGAACCGTTCCGGTGGCCGAGGTTTCGGTCTCGAGCATCTGGGTATGCGCGGTGATCTCGATCGAGTCGCTCGCTGCCCCGATCTGGAGAACGGCGTCAACCGGGACGGTATCGCCCACGCGCAGCTCGACCGTGTCCCTTACTACACGTTTGAATCCAGACATCTCGAAAGATATCCGGTAGGTGCCCGGTTGGAGCGATTGAACTCGGTAAATGCCCTCGGCATTTGTGAGGGCGGTGAACTCGAAGTTCGTCCCGGTTTGAACCACCGTGATCGAGACTCCAGGGACCACGGCGCCCGAGGGATCGGTTACGCGTCCGGTGAGCGTCGCGGTACCGATCTGGGCCAGGACCAGGTGACGAAGACACACCAAAGGCTAACAGAGACAAGGCAAGCCAGCGCCGCATAGGATCTCCTTCGCTGTGAAACCCAACCTGCCTGGGAGGCCTGCCCGGGTCACCCCCTTCAGCAGGTGCAACTGGATCAGTTTCTTGAATCCCTTCGTATCGAACTGAGTCGAGCATAGCAGAATGCTCCGCGCAAAGGCAAGGGGTGGTCAGGATTCTTGGTGTTTCCTTGTGTCTTCGTGTCTTCGGGTGTTCGCAGCCGCGAATTACTTGGATTTGCACCGGGCGATTTTGTACTGTAACATCGGCTGACTCGTGAGAAGGGAGCCCTCCTATGCGTCGTTCCCGACTTTCGTGGCTGCGTCATTGCCTTATTCTGTCTCTTGCGTCCGGCGTTCTGGCATCAGGGGCGGACAAGAAATCCTGGAAGGACATGTACGTCCAGATCGGCGATATCAAGGTCCACTATCTGGAAGCGGGCGCGGGCGAGCGCAACCTGGTTTTCATTCCAGGATGGACCATGACGGCTGAGATCTGGAGGGAGCAGATCCCCTATTTCGCGGCGCGAGGATTTCGTGTCGTCGCCCTCGATCCGCGCAGCCAGGGTCTGACGACCAAAACAGAAGCAGGTAACACGTATCAACAGCATGCGGCCGATCTGCATGCGTTCCTCAAGACGTTGAACATGCAACATGCCGATCTCGTGGGCTGGTCGGCGGCGTCGTAACCCTGCTGGAGTACGTCTCGAGCTCAGAAGCTATTCAACCGGATCACCTGGTGCTGGTGGATGGATTTCCGGCCTTCTTGAAGCAGCCCGATTACCCTGCGGATACACGGCGCAGCAGGGGAGAGACCTTGTGATGAAGATTCAAGAAGACCGCCCCAAGTTCGCCAATCAATTTGCGCGCTCGATGTTCAAGTCGAAACAGTCGGAGCTTTTGTACAAGGAGACCATGGACGGGAGCTTGAAGACGCCGGTAGGAACTGCCATGGCATTATTCTTCGACCTGTTTTCAGGCGACCGCCGTCCCGCCCTGCTGCGCATTACAACTCCTACCCTGATCATGGTCACACCGGAAAGCCGCGCTCTCGGTGAATTCATGCAAGGCAAAATTGCCAAATCGAAGCTCGAGATCGTACCCGAGGCGGGGCACGCGCTTTTTCTCGAGAAGCCTCAGACCTTCAACCAGACTCTGGAGACTTTTCTCGGGACAAAATTGAGAGCTGGATAAAAAAGGATTTAGACCGCAGTCACGAGATCGAGCGGCGCTTCACCGTGCCCCTGGAGGTGAGATAGAAGGGCTCCGGTATCGCCTCTTCGACCTTCTTCCGGTACCCTTTTACCGGCCACTCGCGATCGCAGAAGTGGTCGAGAATTCGGCCGCGTACTCGAGGACGAGACTCGGAATTCAGGAACGCTTCAATCAGATGCTCTCGTACTTCATCATCCCCGTTGCGGGCCAGGTAGTCGGCGGCGGCGATACAGACGTCATCATTTTCATCTTCGAGAATCCTGAGGACCGTCTCGCGCATCATCGGAAACGCTTCGTCCGGTAGATGGGCGATGAGCACAGTCTTGGCTTCAGGCCAGCGCGTGTATCCTGAGCCCAACCTATCCAACACGTTTTTGAGGGCGGCGTGGAATTCTTCCGGGGGAAGGATCTCGCGCAAGGCGCGCACCGGCCAGGTTACTTCTCCCTGGGAATGAAGATAACGCAGGATTGGCTCCACGGCGGGCTTTCCCATCTGGGCCAGAAGGCGCACCGTGTATTGCTTTTCCTCCAGGTCCATGCTTCCCTGAGGCACCTGGATGGTGAAGCGGCGCAGCAGCGCTGCGATCGCTTCGGGTGTTCCCCATCCCGCCAGGCGGTCCAGCGCCGCGACGCGGGTCGCCGGATCGCCATGAGTCTCGGTCGCGTGCTTCAGTGCGCGGCGTAATCGAAAAGCCGAAGGCCCGGCGTTCCGGCTGAAGAGACTATCCAGAATACTCATGATAATGATTCGCGCTTGTTTAGCGTCCGCCAAGCTGCGAAGACGCATTCTACATGACGGAGATTTTCGTGTGAAATATAATAACCCCTTCCTCGCGGTCCATCCCGGCCAACTGGCGGCCAGATGGTCTTCTGCGAGAGGGATCCTGAGGAATGGAAGAGCGGGACTTTTTCGATGAAAGAGACGATGTAGTTGCTGCCCAGATCTATTGTCCCAAGTGCCGTGAGACTCTCGAATACCCGATAAGATGGCGCCATCGGACCAAGAAACGAGCGCTGCCCCCCCGCGCGGATGAGCGAGACCGGGCCAGGTTCGCCAAAGCCCGCGACTACCGAATCCGTCTGGACGACAAACTGCGCTGCAAGAATCCACGTTGCGGCAAAACCATCGAAATAACCTCCCTTCAGACCGTCGTCTTTGACTAGCAGTCTCCGCGAGGAATGTATGGCAAAAATGAGAATAGGAATTCTGACCGGCGGCGGAGATTGCGCCGGCCTCAATGCCGCCATCAAGTGGGTCGTTTACGGCGCCATTCATCGACAAAGGGATGGCGTTGAAGTGGAGGTAGTCGCGATCAAGGAAGGATGGGAAGGCCTTCTGATGCTCGACCCCGGAAAAGGGATGGGGGATGAGCGCTACGTGCAGGTACTCACCGATTTCATGGTCCGCAAGATCGATCGCGACGGGGGCACGGCCATTGGCACATCCCGCACCAATCCTTTCAATGTCAAAGGCAAGGATGGGAAGAGCCGCGACGAGAGCGCGACCGTGGCTCGCAACATAGAATCGATCGGGCTCCAGGCCCTGGTTGCCGTCGGAGGCGAGGATACTCTCGGAGTGGCCAACCGGCTGTACCAGGCCTATGGCATTCCGGTGGTCGGAATTCCCAAGACCATCGATTTAGATTTGCCAGGCACGGAATACTCACTCGGTTTCGACACTGCGGTCAACAACATCAAGTTGCTGATCGACCATGCGCGCACCGTTTCGGGCTCGCACCGAAAGACAGCCGTTGTCGAGGTCATGGGCCGCCACTCGGGATTCCTCGCCATGGCGGGAGGAATGGTGAGCAGCGCGCACTTCATCCTGATTCCGGAATACAACTTTGAACTGACCAAACTTCTGGAGCTGTTGAACGCGCGCAAGAAACTCAAGTCGCGTTACACACTTCTGGTCGTGGCCGAGGGGGCCAAAGAGGCCGGCGGCGAGATTGTGGCGCGGAGTTTCGAGGTCGACTCCTTCGGACACGCGCACCTCGGGGGTGTGGGCGAGATTCTGGCCGACCAGATAAAGAAGCGCACCGGCCTCGATACCTTCGCCGAAAGACTCGGATACTTGCAGCGTGGCGGCGATCCCTCGGCTTTCGATGTGAAGATGGGCCACTACTTCGGGATAAGCGCCGTGGACCTCTTGATGCGTAAGGAGTACGGGCAAATGGTCGCCGTGCAGGGAGGCCGCATCACAACGGCGCCGCTATCGGTATTGAGTAATCCGGTGCGCGTCGTCGATGTGGAACTGTTGTACGACAAGGACAGGCTCAACGCGCGCCGCGACACGGCGCTGAACTGGCCTGTTTTGTGAAACAAAAAACTCGGGGCGCAGGTTTAAATAGCCCATTTCATCGACTAGCAGGACGTCGACGTTGCCCAGGCGTTTAACGAGTTTGCGCGAGGAGCGATCGGCGATCGAGGCGTACATATCGTCGAACAGGTCCTGCGCCTTGATGAACAAGCCTCGATAGCCATTTTGTAAGGCCTTCAGCAACAACCCCGAGGTCAAACCCGTCTTGCCGACGCCTGTATTGCCGATCAGAACGATGTTCTCCGCTTTGGGGATGAACTCGAGTTCCGCAAGCTCGGGGATATGGGGCGTGAAACGCCGGCTTGATTCTTGAACGGGAACGACTCCAGAGTCCAAAGCTCCGGGATGCGTGCCTGCTGGATGCGGGATTGCACACGCTTTTGTGCTGATCGAGCCACTCGGCCCGCGGAGAAGTCGTGCGAGGAAATCAGTATAGGACGGGGAGTTTTTCCGGGCGGCCTCGAGTTCGGCATCGATGATCTCGACCATCTTCTGGAGGTGCAGATTCTTTCAGAAGTTGCTTAATGTCTTCACTCATCCTCGTCCTCGCTGCTTGGTGTGGCTTGATCTGGAAGTATTCTCGCGCAAGCTTGCGCAGGATCATGGTTTCTACCCGCTCCAGGTCATAGAGGCCATATTGAGCAGGCTAGACTGGATGGCTTCCAACAGGACCGAGCGGGGATAGTCGTCCACGAGCCGGAGCAATCGCCGTAGCGGCACCGTGGCGCGGCCTCGATGTAGGGCGCGAGTTCGGGGACTCTGGCGAGCAGAAGTTTTTTCTTGCGGAGCGGGATCGGACGGTTTTGGCCCCTGACCGCGCTGCCGTCGATGCTCTGCTCGGCAATGCGAGGGACATCCCCAACGGGGATTACGCTGCTTCATTTCAATAACGGCACGAATAAGATCCAGACTTGGGCCTTTCGGTCCGGGTTTCGCTCTGTGTTTTGGGGAAAACAGCAGCCGGTATTTTCGACGAACCAGCGCGTTATGGAAATTCAACAGGGTTGACGGTTTCATCACGACTGCCGACCGAACCAGCCGTCTTGGCAGAACAAATAGAGCGCACAATCCAGCGATCAACCGGTCCGATGCCCGGAGATTCGGTGCCCGGCGGCGGGAACGATTTAAAATCAGCAATTGGTGTTTAAGCAGAACGGACTCGGCGAGAACGGACCGCACGCCTCCGGGCCGAGCGAGACGAATAGAAGTGGCGAGGACATGGACGAATAGGAGGATGAGATCGCGCATTCCGAATGTTACCAGAAAGAGTAAAGAAGCGGATTCTAGCCGCAATTATTAATTCGCCAGGGACACGCTCCTTCCATCGCGCGTTGCACTCTCACACGAATCGCTTCCCACCTCAACATTCGATTGGGCGACCCTGGGGTGCAGTTTGCCCAGCCGCTGCCCGGAGATGGTAACGCCCTGAGGGAGTTCAAGCCGGTACCGCCCAGAAGCATCCGTCTCCGCCAGACCTTCGAGTGGAGCGACTGGACTGTTCGCGTCTGGGGTATCGCGAACCTGTTGGGCATAGACGTGTTGTTGCTTAACCCACCGTGGGACGGTCGCCGGACTCCATGGTTGCGGTTGCCGTGACGGGAGTTTGCACCAGGGTTCCAGCCGGGGCACCAGGTTCTCGACGAATCAGCTTTGCCGCAGGATCGCGTTGCCAGACGGAGGTCCTCCATGTCGGTGTGCTGATAATCTTCGAGGCTTCCGCCGGAGTAGTTCCCAGCATTGCCGCGATCTGCTTCACCGTTCGCCGACGCTCGATGAAGGCCAAAACAACCAGGACCATCGGGACAAACTGCAGGCCCGAGATCGCTTCCAACCCCTGTGTCGCTGCCAATCCGATGAGCAGGGGAAAGTAAATCCCGAACATGAAACCGAAAAGCAGGGCGAAGTGGAGACGGACTCGCGAGATCGGGGCCAGAAGGCGATCGTACACATCACCTCGACGGCGGAATCGCTTTGGGTACCACAACCTCCAGCCTCGCGGTTGACGAAGGGCGGCTTGAACGGTGGCTCGCAAACCGAATCCCTGGCGAAGCAACAGCACGGTGGAAACGAGAGTCATCAGAAGGAACCCAGCAACGATACCCGCAAGTGAAGCCGCCAGGCGGCGGACCATCCCGGGGTAGAACCACGCGAACACCGTTGACGATAAGAGGGTGGGTGCGGCTAGTGTGATCATGAGGATGCCCATCCGGAGATTCCTCACGAACAGGGGATCATCCGCTTCATCGTCCGTTGGAGCCAACGCAAATCTCAAACTCTTTGCGTCGGGCCACCGTTTCGAGGGATCCCGTTCCAGGCATCGATCGATCGCGACAGCCAGATCTTCCGCGACGCTCGGCACCACGATGCGGAGTCGCTGCGGTTGTGTCGTGAGTCGCTGCCTTAGGGCGTCCACTGGAGCAGCCGCTTCGAACGGAAGGCGGCCCGATACCAACTGGAACCCCACAATCCCCAGCGAGTAGATATCGGTGCGCGCGTCGATGTCCGTGTGCCCGAGCGCCTGCTCCGGCGACATATAGGCTGGCGTGCCGATTAACTGACCTTCGAGCGTGAGCCTCGCATCGGTAAACGAGGCCTTTGCAATTCCGAAATCCGTTAAGCGGGGAGAGCCGGTATCGGCGTCAATCAGGATGTTATCCGGCTTAACGTCGCGATGAATGACGCCAAGCCGGTGCGCATACGCTAACGCATCCGCGAGTTCGGCAAGCAGCCGCCTCACTTCGTCGGATGCAAGGGGGCCTCCCCGAGTCAGTCGCGAAGCGAGCGACTCGCCAGGAACGTAGCCCATCACGAAAAAGACAAGGCCATGAACTTCACCGAAGGTGTACAGGGGAACAATGTTCGGGTGATTCAGTCGAGCAGCCGTACGCGCTTCACGGAGGAATCGGTCTCGTAACTGAGCGGCACCGGCGTGTTCTGGAGGCAAGACCTTAATCGCGACATCTCGGTCAAGAGCCAGTTCGTGCGCCAGATAAACTGCACCCATCCCCCCACGCCCCAGGAGACGCTCGATTCGATACTGAAAACCTATGGCTTTTTCCAAAGCGACGCGGAGCGGATCGGTTACAGAGTGCAGCGTCTGGATGGGGGCACCGCAACTCCAGCAAAATTTTGCGTCCACTGACACTGCAGCGCCGCACTCGTGGCATTCCATTGGGGCCTCCTGAGGTTTCGCATGTTACTCCAAAGAAGCGCGACGAGCCGAATGTCGGCATCCATGGTGTTCCTGGCGAATTCCGAATTGCCGTCATTTCCATCCACGCGTCCAGGACGAATTGTCGCAATCCTTCGATTTTCCGATTTTCAAACGCGGCAACCAGGTTGAAACCGGGCTATTCAAAGGCGAACGTGTTAGTCCGACGCGCTGAGCCATTGCTCAGTCCTATTCACTTGCCTGACGCTCACCACTGCAGAGCTTCATGCCGCTATTGGCGTTTGATAGAGTCCGCGACAATGCTGCTGCCATCGGTATGACCTGAAACTTGCATGTGAGCGACATGCGTCAAGGCTCGGTTCCGCGTGCGCCCGTCCAGGCCGGCATGCGTTCGATGACTGTTATAGTAATGTTGGAAATCGAGTAGCTTCGTCTCCAGATCTGCCGTGGTCCAGAATAGAATCCGGTCGAGGTATTCGCGCCGAACCGTACCGATAAGGCGTTCTACGAACGGATGCGAGAGCGGCACGTAAGGCACCGTCTTGATTTCCGTCACCTCGAGTACTCGAAGATTGGCTTGCCATTGGTGGAACCGATACAGCGGATCATGATCCGAGCTGAGGTATTTTGGCAGACTTTGCCCGCGAATCGCTCGATTGAACATCCGGCATAGCGCCACTCCATCCACGATGCCGCCGTGAACACCAAACCCAACAATGCGCCGCGTGAATTGGTCCATCACGACCAGAACCCAATGTGTCCGCAAGGTTGCGGATTCGCATCGAAAGAGGTCGAGGCTCCAAAGGCTGTCCTTCATGTGACCTAGGAAAGTGAGCCATGAAGGACCAGCCGAGTCTGGCTCTGGTTGGTAACGAGCAGCGAGAATCCGCCGAACCACATCCTTGTTGATTTGAATATTGAAAGCCAAAGCGATTTGTTGGGCGATACGCGGACAGCCCCACGTTGGAACGGCATGCGCGGGTGGCAGAGGGTGATTCCGTTGCTTCATTTGGACAACCGCTGCAATGACTTCTGGGCTCGGTCCTTTTGGGCCCGGCTTCTTCCGCAGTTTGGGCGAGAACAGTAGCCGGTACTTACGGTTCTTCAGCGCTCGATGAAGGCTCAAGAGAGTTGACGGTTTCAAAACGATTGCGGAACGGATCAGGCGGCCGGGGCGCATGAGGAGAGCACACAAGCCGGCGACGACGCGATCGCAGACGCGCAGATTGGGTGAACGGTGTCGGGAACGATTCAGGATCAGGAGCTGCTGCTTGACCAGAACAGATTCGGCGACCACAGAACGCGCGCCGCCGGGACCTGCGAGTCGGGCGATCGTCGTAATGAGATGGATGAAAAGTACAGCTAGATCACGCATGACAGAGCATCGTAACAGAGCGCGAAATCCAAGAAATGCCCCAAATTAGCAATTCGCCATCGACAGGTTCAGTGATCACGGCTAACCGACGTGTACTCGTGCACGAAGTCTGCCAGCGCCTTGACTGAGTCCACGGGGGTTTGAGGCAGAATTCCATGGCCGAGGTTGAAAATGTGACCGGGACGACCCCCGGCGCGATCGAGGATCTCCCGCGCTCGTTCTCGCACAACGGTCCAGGGAGCCATCAATGTGGCCGGATCGAGATTTCCCTGAACGCCGGCTCCATCGCCCACGCGAGCCCAGGCATCATCCAGCGGCGTCCGCCAGTCTACGCCGATGACATCGCCCCCCGCTTGCCGCATCCAGGGGAGCAGGTCGGCCGTTCCAGTGCCGAAATGTATCGAGAGTACACCCTGTTCCTCGAGGGCTTGAAAAACCATTCTGGAATAGGGCAAGACATATTCCCGGTAGTCGGAGGGACTCAGGCATCCCACCCATGAATCGAATAACTGGATGACCTGAGCGCCCGCCTTCACCTGGGCGAGTAGATACCGGCTGATCGTCTGCGCCACTTTGGTCATCAGAACCGACCAGGTGTCTCCCTCTCCATACATCAACTTCTTGGTCATCAGGTAATTCCGTCCGGTCCCCCCCTCGATCATGTAGCTCGCCAGGGTAAAGGGAGCTCCTCCGAAGCCGATCAATGGAACCCTGCCGTTGAGCTCGGCCCGCGCGAGCCGGAGGCTGCTGAGAACATAACCGAGTTCCTCTTCAGGATCGGGCACGCGAAGCGCGCGCGCGTCGGCGCCCGTCCGCACGGGGTTGTGGATCACTGGACCTTCGTCTTTCGAGTACTCCAGGGCTATCCCCATAGGTTCCAGCGGGAGGAGGATATCGGCAAAGATAATCGCGGCATCGACGGGCAAGATCTTCAAGGGCTGCAGCGTGACTTCGACCGCGATCTCCGGCGTTTTGAACATCTCCAGAAGACCGCACTTCTCTCGGATCTTGCGATACTCGGCCAGATAGCGGCCTGCCTGCCGCATGAACCAGACCGGCGTACTGTCGGTTATTTGAAGCCGGCCGGCCCGCAGGAATCTTGATTCCGCATCCATCGAGTCAACTATGATTTGCTCTCGCTGCTGCTCTGAAGGTCTTCCAGCTCTCGGGATCGTTTGTGGAAATCGTCCTGAGCTTCATCGAAACTGAAAAAGTAGCGGCCTAATATGTAGTACGGTTCCTCGCCCGGAGGAAGGACTTTGATGTGAGTTGCGTAGGTTCTGGACTTTACCTCGCGCAGCACAACCTGGCTCGGGTATCTACCTTCGGCGGTCTTGATCTCACTCACAAACAGAGCAGTGGTCATAGAGATCTGGAGCCCGTGCCGGTTTTTCCCAGCCCGGCATAAACCAGTATCAGACCCAGGACTGCGACTCCCGAGGAAGCGACTAATCCGGCGGCGGCGGTGCTGACCGACTTCGCGGCTTCGGCGATATAACTCCAGTTACTCCACACCAGCGCCACCAGGATAATGCCGACCGCTGCCACCCCGACCCCTGCGGTCACGAGCACCGGACTGGCGCCTCGAGCTCCCTCTTTGACGTCGGCTTCCTTCAAATCTGAGCCTGCGAAGAACAGTATGACGAGCAGAGCCAGGGGATGCATGACGCCGGCCACTATAAACAGCGGAACATAAGTTCCGAACCATTGCAGAATACCCCCGGCGACCAGGGTCATGAACATGCCGCCAATGGCGCCGCACATTCCACCGAGGCCGACGACCGAGCCCACGATCGCCTTGGGAAACATGTCTGAAGCGGTGGTAAACATGTTGGCCGACCACCCCTGATGAGCCGCCGTTGCGAGGCTGATCAACGAGAGCGCCACCCAGAAACTATCGGTCAAAACCGCCCAGATAGCGCCGGGCATGCACAGCGCGAAAATCATGAGGGTGATGACCCGCGCGCGCCCCACAGTCCAGCCGCGATTGATGAATGACCCGGAAAGCCACCCTCCGCCGACGCTGCCGATGTCAGCAGCTATGTAAGGGATAATCAACATGACGGCTCCGGTCAGGGCAGAGACCCCGCGCTCCTTATTCAAGTACGGGGGAAGCCAATACAAGTAGAACCACCAGACCGGATCGGTCATCATTTTTCCCAGCAGGAAGGCCCAGGCCTGGCGATAGCGCAGGAGTGAAATCCAGGGAACCTTGGCCGCGCTTGTCTGAATTTCCTTGTCACTCTCGATCAGCGCCCGTTCGTTCGCTGAAAGTCTGGGATGGTCCTCAGGCGGACGATAAGACCAGATCCATCCAACCAGCCAGACAAAACCGGTAAGACCGGTCAAAATGAAGGCCGCCTGCCAGCTGTAGATGCTTGCGAGCATGACCACCAGCGGGGATAGCATCACTCCGACGTTGGTTCCGGAATTGAAGATGCCGGTGGCCAGGGCTCGTTCTCTCTTGGGAAACCACTCTGCCACAGCCTTGATCGATGCGGGAAAGTTGGCCGCCTCCCCTACACCCAGGGCGAAACGGGCCAGGGCGAAACTCAGCGTTCCCCGGCTGAGCGCGTGCGCCATGGCAGCCAGGCTCCAGACAATGACCGCAACGATGAACCCGGTGCGCACTCCGAAAAGATCCAGGAGTCGTCCCGAAACGCCCAGCATGATCGCGTAAGCGGTCTGAAATGAAAAATTGATCCAACCGTAGCCGGCTTCGGTCCAGCCAAGCTCATTCTGAAGAATGGGCTTCAGGACGGCGATGGTCTGCCGGTCGAGGTAATTGATCGTGGTGGCCAGGAACAGCAACCCGCATATGTACCATCTCAAATGGCGGATTGGTGCCGGGCCGGGTTCTTCCCGGATCAGAGGCGTGGCCATGATTTTGAAATCGGTGACAGGCTACCCTTTCACCTTTTTGGTCGCGAACGGAGCACTTCGGTCATCGAAGAGAAAAAAGGGTGAAAGGGTAGGCCTGTCACACTTTTTTGCGTTCCATCCGGTGCTCGACAATGTAGTAGAGCACTGGAATGAAAATCAAGGTGATAAGAGTGGAAGTAGTGAGTCCGCCGATAACGACACGAGCCATGGGGGATTGAACTTCTCCGCCTTCGCCGAATCCCATAGCCATCGGAATCAGACCGAGAATGGCCGTCAGGGTGGTCATGAGGATGGGCCGCAACCTCCGCCTTCCCCCCAGCTCGATCGCCTCGCGCAGAGAGTGACCGTACTCGCGCCGCAGCAGGTTGGTGTAGTCGATCAGGACGATGGCATTGTTCACCACAATGCCGGCCAGCATGATCAATCCAATGAAGGCTTGCATGTTGAAGACCGTGTTGGTGAGGAACAAGGCGAGCGCCACGCCGATTCCAGCCAGCGGAATGGAGAACATTATGATCAGAGGATCCCGGAATGATTCGAACTGGGCGGCCATCACGGCGTACACGAGCGCGATGGCCAGAATAAGGCTGAACAGGAGCTCGCGGAACGCCCGCTCCTTCTCTTCCAGCTCTCCGCCGAACAGCAGATAGAAATTATTGGGAATTTTCAGATTTTGAAAACCGTCATTGATGTCGCTCGCGACGCTCCCCATGTCGCGGTTGGAAAGGTTGGCGCTGACTGTGATGATCCGTTCCTGGTCCCTGCGTTCGATGCTCACCGGTCCCTCGACCCTCTCGGTCTGGATAACGCTGCTGACCGGAAGAGTGCGGCCTACGGGCGCGGCAATGGGGACCTGAGCGATCTGGTTGAGATCATTCCGATCCCGCTCCTGGAGTCGAACCTGAATATTGAATTCATCGCCACCCTCGCGGAACACGCTGGCGCGCGTCCCGCCGACCGCCGTGCGAAGCGTATTGGCGAGTTGCGCAACCGAGAGCCCCATGAGGGAGGCTTTGTCGCGATCGACGTGAACCAGCATCTCGGGCATCCCTTCCCGGCGGCTGATCTGGGCGTCGACCACGCCGGGAGTCCGCTCCATCACCGTCTTGACCTGGTAGCAAGCTCCGACGCTTCCCGAATGTCGAAGCCTCGCACCTCGACGCTGAGCCGATCTTCGCTCTCATTCCCCATGCGGAACATTCGGTTTCCGCCGGCTCGGGTCCGAATCAGGACCCCTGGCATGGGAGGCAGTTTCTGGCGAATGGCCGCGGCAATTTCCTGGGTCGAGCGCGTGCGCTCTTTTCTGTCCTTCAAGGTCAGCCGGATATCAGCGACATGGGTAGACGACGTCTCCAAGAAGCTGCTGCCGCCGATCTCCGTCTGAATATGCTCCGCTTCGGGGACTTCGCGTAACACCATAGTTTCGATGCGCCGGCAGATTTCGTCCGTGGCGTCGATGCGCGTCCCGGTTGGCATCTCGACACGAACCCGCACTTCCCCTTCATCCGTCTCCGGCATCAACTCAACCCCGATCAACGGGACCAGCAGGAGCGTAGCGCCCATGAGCGCCACCGAGACCAGGACCACAGACTTACGGTGATCGAGCGCCCAGTGAATTCCGCCCTGGTATTTCTCGTCCAGCTTGTCCAGAATCCGCTGCCCCGCCAATGCGATGTGGTTCAGCATGGGATGGCGCGCCTCGGATACCGGCCGGACCCGCAGATACTTTGAGCAGAGGACCGGAACCAGGGTCAGACCCATGAAGAGAGAGAAAACCTGGAAGAAGATCACGACATAGGAGAGCTGCCGGAACATGATGCCCGACATCCCGGTCAAGAAAATCAGCGGCACGAATACGGCCACGGAGGTGAGAGTCGAAGCGGTAATAGCCATCGCCACCTCGCGCGTGCCGATAAGCGCCGCTTCCTTACGCTCCTTTCCTGCCTCTCGATGACGGAAGATGTTCTCGAGCAGCACGATGGCATTATCCACGATCATCCCCACCCCGAGAGCGAGGCCGCCGAAACTCATCGTGTTGAGCGTGAAGTTATAGTAGTAAAGCAGGGCGAAGGTGGCGATGATGGTGATCGGAATAGAAACAGTGATGATCAGGGTGCTGACGACATTGCGCAGAAAAATGAAGAGGATCAGGATGGCCAGGATCGAGCCATAGATCGCCGATTCGCGCACGTTGGCGATGGCGCTCTTGATGAACTTGGCGCTGTCCATGGTCGCGATAACACTGACTCCGGGAAGCTCCCGGTTAATGCGCTCCAGCTCCTTGTTGACATTGTCCGCCACTTCCACGGTGTTGGACCCCGACTGCTTGCGCACCGACATGCGGATTCCCGGCCGGCCGTCGATGCGAACCAGGCTGCGCACTTCCTCCCAGGAGTCATCCACGAAGGCGACGTCCTTCACGTAAACCGGAACGCCGTTGCGCACGGCCACCACCATGTTGCGGATCTGATCGACGTTCTCGAATTCTCCCTGGGTCCGGATCAGGAGCTCGTACCTTCCCTCATTCACCGGCCCGACCGGCAGATTCATGTTCTCGGCGCGAATGGCGCTGACAACCTGGGCCAGCGACAGATCCAGCGCCTTGATCTTTTCCAGAATGAGATCGACATGAATCTCGCGCTTCAACCCGCCCCGGACATCTACGGCTGCGACCCCGGGGACCCGCTCAATCCGGTACTGAATCTCGTCTTCGGCGAATTGCCGCAGCGTCCGGGGATCCATGTCACCGGAGAGAGACAGGAACATGATGGGAGACTGCGATGCGTCGAACTTGTAGAGCGTCGGTGGCTCGACTTCGGGAGGGAGGGTGCCCCGAACTCGATCGATTCGGGCGCGGATCTCGTTGGCCGCCTCGTCCAGATTGGTTCCCCAGGTAAACATAACCCGGATGCTGCTCGACCCTTCGGATGAGGTCGAGGTGATCCGGTCGACCCCGGGCGCTGACGTCAGGGTACGCTCCATCGGGCGGCTGATGATCGTCTCAATCTCTTCCGGACCCACTCCCGGATACCCGGTGCGCACCGATATGGTGGGATACTCGCTTTCGGGCATCAGGTCGACGGGGAGTCGATAGAAGGAGATTGCGCCTAGCAGCACGGCCACCGCTGCCATGATGTAGGTCGTGATGGGTCGCTCGATTGAAAAACTGGAGAGGCTCATGTCAATTTCGGATTGCAGATTGCGGATTTCGGATTGAAGACAGCCTCAGTTGGAAGTCGGGATTTTCAATAGTGATAATCCGCAATCTGAAATCCGCAATCCGCAATCGATAAAATCCGCAATCGGAAAGGTCACATTTTTGACGCCGGACCGGGTCCCCCTGACCTCCCTCCTCTTCCTGGAGGCGGGCCTTCCCCTTTCAAACGCACCTGGTCGCCATCCTTCAGGAGTGAAGCTCCCATGGCGACCACTTTTTCTCCCAATTTCAGACCCTGCACGATCTCGACCGAGGCTTGCTGTGTCAAGCCTGGTTCGACCGGACGGAATCGGGCCACCGAGCCCTCCAGCGTGAACACGCCGCTCTGGTCCCCTTTGTAGACCAGGGCTTCGCGCGGCACCAGAATTCCTGTTCGGTTGCCGCCCAGATCCAGCGTCACCCGGGCGAACATCTCGGCTCGGAGCAGGTTGCCTGGATTAGAGACGTGAATCTCCACTTCGCCCGTTCGCGTGGCCGGATCCATCACGGGGGAAACCCGGAGAACCTTTCCGGCGAAGGTTCTGCCCGGAAAGGCGTCCACTGAAACTTCTGCGCTCACTCCCTTGTTGACCCGGACAATGTCCCGCTCGACCACGTTAATCACCATCCGAAGCGTTCGCAGATCGACGAGGTTTACGATGGGAGTGTTGATGGCGACCAGCGCGCCGGGATGGATGTTGCGTTTTGCCACGAAACCATCCATCGGAGCATTACTGCGCGTGTTTTCCAGATTGATCTTGAACTGGTTGACGTTGGCCTCGGCCTGCGTCGCCTGAGCTTTTCCCAGCTCGAGCTGCGCTTCGGCGGACTGCTGTCGTGTGATCAGGTCGTCAAGATCCTGGCGCGCTATCAAGTTTTGTTCGTGAAGCTCGCGGAAGCGCTTGACCTGCCGGATCACGTTCGCCAGCTCGGCTTCCCGTCCTCGAATAGACGCGCGGGCCACCGAGAGCGACGCCTCGGCCTCTTGAATCTGTTGCTGGATTTCCCGGTCTTCTACCTGGGCCATAAGCTGCCCGGCCTGGACGGAGTCGCCGACGTCGACCAGGACCTTCTCGACTCTTCCTGCAATCTTCGACATTACCTGGACTTCGGCAATGGGTCTGAGGCTTCCGACAAGAGACACTTTATCTTCCAGACTGCCCTCGGAAGCGATAGCCGTATCGACCAGCGGCACCCGTATCAGCGCAACGCCGCCGCCTCTTCCGGACGACTTTGTCTCCCTGACGCTTCCGGGCGCGGGTCCAGCAGCCTTGGCCTTATAGGCGTTGTAAGCTCGAAAGCCGACAAGGCCGGCGCAGCCCAGGGCAATAATCAGGAAAAGGAGCTTCTTCATAGCTAAGTCAAACTAGAGTCAGGGTTACGATCCGCTGAGGATAGCAGGGCTCGTAGCGACAGTCCAGTTCTTCGAGCGACGGTTTTTTACTGACGCCTCCACTAGCGACCACTCAATTATTACGCCCCCAAATCCGGGCTGTTTCGTTTAAGCCGTGGGTGATTGCTTGGCGTTTCTTTGGGTCTTCGTGTCTTAGTGGTGTTTTTTCAGGCGATGCCGGAGGCTCTCACCGAAGCAGTGCGCAGGACGGGGACGACGCGCCGGACGGGGGCCGAAGCAGGTTGTGAGCGAGGGGCCTTCAGCTGAGCGGCGTCTTTCGGAACGACCATCCAGAAAAGAGGAAGCAACTCTTCCCAGCGGTCGAGGATCTCGCGCGCCCGGGCGCTGCCGGTCCCTTTGTAGTGCCAGGCAATCATCTGGCGGAGAAGTTCCTGATCCTTCGTGGGCAGGTTGGCTTCGAGGGTTATCAGTTCGGGGTTGTAACGACGCTGAAAAATACCCTCGGGGTCAAAAACGTAGGCAGCCCCACCGGACATTCCGGCCCCGAAATTCCGGCCGGTTTCACCTAGAATAGCTACTACACCCGAGGTCATATACTCGCATGCGTGATCGCCGGTACCTTCCACCACCGCCAGGGCGCCGCTGTTTCGTACCGCAAATCTTTCTCCTACGCGCCCTCCCAGGAAAAGCCGCCCCCCGGTGGCTCCGTAAAGAATCGTGTTCCCGGCGATGATGTGATCGTGGCTGGAATCGTTGAGCGCGGCGGGGGGCGAGACAATGATTTCTCCGCCCGACATGCTCTTTCCGACATAGTCGTTCGCTTCACCCCGCAGCACCATCTGGATTCCGTCGACGCAGAATGCGCCGAAACTCTGGCCGGCGGTCCCCGTGTAATTCAACTTCACCGTTCCGGGCGCCAGCTTTCGGTCCCGGTAGCGATACGCCAGATTTCCGCCAATCCGCGCTCCCACGGCGCGATCGGAATTCCTGATCTCCAGGTCCATCTCCAGGGGGACCGGACCATCCTCTTCGAGGCGCAAGACTTCGAGCACGCGATCATCGAGATGGCCTTCCCCAACGGGTGGATCGTTGCGTGTCACCCGGCATTGCCTTGGCTGTCCGTTGAGTCGCGCTCCCGCAAGGACACGATCGAGCTCGACCGTGGAAACTTTGAATCTCGCCGGCGGCATGCGGACCGAAAGAAGCTCCGTCCGTCCTATGATTTCGCCAAGAGTGCGATAACCAAGCAAGGCCAGAATCTGCCGGATTTCGTTCGCCACCGCGGCAAGGAAACTGATGACCATCTCCGGGGTGCCGGTGAATTTCTTGCGCAGATCCTCGCGTTGGGTGGCAATACCGACCGGACAGGTATTCAAGTGACATTGCCGGGCCATGACGCACCCGGCCGCCACTACCGCGGCCGAACCGAAACCGTATTCCTCCGCGCCGAGCAGCGCCGCCATTACGACATCTCGTCCGGTCTTGAACCCTCCGTCCGCCTGAAGCCGCACGCGGTCGCGCAGCCCGCTCATTACCAGTACCTGCTGAGTCTCCGCCAGTCCGAGCTCCCATGGAGTGCCGGCATGCTTGATGGATCCTCGGGGCGATGCTCCGGTCCCGCCGTCATGTCCGCTGATCAGAATCACGTCGGCGAATGCCTTGGCAACGCCGGCGGCGATCGTGCCGATGCCCACCTCGGAGACCAACTTGACATTGACCTTGGCTCTTGGATTGACGCGCTTCAGGTCATAGATCAGCTGCGCCAGGTCTTCGATACTGTAGATGTCATGATGGGGCGGGGGCGAGATGAGGGTGATGCCCGGCGAAGAATGGCGGAGGCGCGCAATGTGCGGGGCAACTTTGTGTCCCGGCAACTGCCCTCCCTCGCCCGGCTTCGATCCCTGAGCCATTTTGATCTGCAGCTCGTGCGCCGACATTACATATTCGGCAGTGACGCCGAATCGGGCGGACGCAACCTGCTTGATCCGGCTGTTGGCAGAATCGCCGTTTTTCCCGACCTCCCAGTATCGCGCCGGATCTTCTCCTCCTTCACCGGAATTGCTCCGGCCTCCGATGCGGTTCATCGCGATGGCCAGCACTTCGTGCGCCTCCGGACTCAACGCGCCGAGTGACATGGCCGCGGTCATGAAACGAGGAAAGATTTTTTCCACCGGTTCCACTTCGTCGAGGGGAACCGGTTCGCCTTTGACAAATTCCAGCAAGTCGCGGGGTACGATCGGGTCTCGTTGATGCACCAGTTCCGCGTAGGCCTCATATCGTAACGGTTCGCCGCTCGCCACCAGCGCATGAAGAGTCTTGATAACCTGCGGGGCGAACGCATGAACTTCACCCCCTTTGCGGTAGCGATGGAAGCCGCCGTCCTCGAGCTGGGACAACGCTTCGGGTCCGTAAGCCAGGGTGTGGCGCTCCAGAACTTCGAGGGCGATTTCGTCGAGTCCCACCCCTCCGATCTGCGAGGGTGTGCCGGTGAAGTGATCCTGGATAAGTTCCGTGCCGACTCCGAGAGCCTCGAAAAGCTGGGCGCCCTGGTAAGAGCGGAGCGTCGAAATTCCCATCTTGGACATGATCTTCAGGATGCCCTTGCTGAGGGATTTCACGTAGCGTGCCACGGCTTCATCGGCTTCACGCTCGGACCCGCCGGACTCCCGCGCGGCGACGGCAATCATTTCCAGAACCAGATAAGGATTGACGGCGCTGGCCCCGAACCCGAACAGCATGGATACTTGATGGTCGTCGCGCGCCTCCCCCGTTTCCGCGACCAGGCTGGTTCGGAGCCGGAGTCCCTGGCGCAGCAAGTGGTGGTGCACGGCAGACACGGCAAGGAGGATTGGTATCGCCGCGTGGCCGGGATCAATACCTCGATCGCTGAGTATCAATATCGCGGCGCCGTCCTCCACGGCTCGGGCGGCCTGAAGCAGGAGATTATCCAGCGCCTTCTTGAAAGCTCGCGAACCTCCGTCCGCGCGGAAGAGCAAACTCAAGGTTCGGGAGGTCCAACCTTCCATCTCCCAGACGGCCAGGTCGCGCAGCTCTTCGTTGAGCAGCAGCGGGCTCGCCAGGTGAAGCTGCGCTGCATGCTGGGGTGTTTCCGCCGCAAGATTGAGGCACGGTCCCAGGTGGGTGGTGAGCGACATGACCAGAGCCTCGCGGATCGGGTCAATCGGTGGATTCGTCACCTGCGCAAACCGTTGCTTGAAATAAGAGAAGAGGAGACGCGGCCTCGAAGAGAGGACCGCGAGCGGAGTATCATCTCCCATAGACCCGAGCGGCTCCAGGCCTTCCCGGAACATGGGCCCCAGGATGAGCTCCATCTCTTCGCGCGTGTATCCCAGAGCTTTTTGAACCTTGATGTCGCAATCAGATGACAGAGGGACCGGGCTGCTTTTTTGAGACATTCCGGTCATCCGGCGGGCCTCGAGCCACTCTCGATAGTCATTGCGTGCCGCCAGCCCGCTGTGAATCTCCTGCCGCTCCAGGAATTTTTTCGACTTCAGATCGACGGCTACGATATCGCCGGGTCCCAGTCGACCCTTCCTCAGGATCCGCTCCGCGGGCACATCCACCACGCCAACCTCGGAAGAAACCACAACCAGCCCATCCTTGGTGACAAGGTAGCGAGCGGGACGCAGGCCATTGCGGTCGAGCGCGGCGCCTACCACGCGCCCATCGGTAAAAACTACGGTCGCGGGACCATCCCAGGGTTCGGTAAGACAGGAGTGGTACTCGAAGAAAGCGCGCACTTCGGGAGCGAGCTCGACGTCGTTCTCCCAGGCCGGAGGCATCAACATGGCCATACTGTGGCTCGCCTCGCGCCCTGCCATGGTCAGTAGTTCCAGGGCGTTGTCCAGGCTGGCGGAATCACTCATCCCTTCCTGGATCAAAGGCCGGAGCCAGGAAGATCCGGTCTGCAACAGGGATGATTCCAGCTCGGCTTCCCGAGCTTTCATCCAGTTCCGGTTCCCCTGGATAGTATTGATTTCGCCATTATGCGCGAGAAACCTGAACGGATGAGTCAGGCCCCAGCAAGGGAACGTGTTGGTGCTGTAGCGCTGGTGGAAAAGCGAGAACGAAGTGGAAAACTCCGGATGCTTGAGGTCGCAGTAGAACCGGGCCAGATCAACGCCGCGAATCAGCGCCTTGTAAACCAGGGTTCGGTGACTGAGAGACGCCACATAGAATTCGTCGATGCTCAACGACTTTAGGCGACCCTCCATCTCCTTGCGCGCGAGAAAAAGACGCCGCTCGAACTCGTCGTGCGAAAGACCGAAAGGACGGCCGACCAGCAGGTGGGAAATGACCGGCCGCGACCGGCGAGCTTTCTCGCCCAGCACGGTTTCGTCAATCGGCACAGCTCGCCAACCGAGGAAGCGCAGTCCCTGTCTCACCAGGGTCTCAGCCGCGATTTTCTTGCAGCTGCGGCAGCGATCGGGATCGGTGGGGAGAAATAACAAACCAACCGCCAGGTCGTTCGGGCTCGCCAGCTGCATGCCCATGCGCTCGAGCTGAGGTTCCAGAACGGCGTAGGGGATTTGGGTTGTGACACCCGCCCCGTCCCCCGTTTTGCCATCCGCGTCTACGGCGCCGCGATGGGCCATGCGCTCCAACGCGCTCAGCGCCAGGGGTAGGATCTCCTTCCCGGCCCGTCCCTGGACGTCGGCCACGAAGCCCACACCACAGGCGTCGTGCTCGAAAGCCGGATCGTATAGCGTGCCGGTAAGGATCTTCATCTCGATTGACGATTGACGATTGACGATTGACGATTGGCGATTGACGATTGACGAATCAATCCTGGATTTCTGAAATTCTCAAACTTTTGTAACCTGCCAGCGATCTCGTTCACGCTTTTCGCACACCCTGTTAGATTCGCGGGATGAAACGGCTGAGGATTGACGATGCCACTGGGGTCCAAATCGTAAATCGTCAATCGTGAATCGTCAATGGTTGTACCCTGGATCCGATGCATAAGTAAAATTGAATATTGTCATGCGGATTATCTCTTTTTGATATATCATCACGATGCAACATCCGAATCAAAGCCATCGAATTTTGGAATAGCTATGGATATCCGACAGCTCGAGATGTTCCAGGCCGTGGCCGAGGAAGGGAGCTTTACCCGGGCCGGCGAGCGGCTCCACGTTTCTCAATCCGCAGTCAGCCGGCAGATCAAGCTTCTTGAGGAAGAATTGGGCGGCGTGTTGCTGCACCGGCGCGGGAAAGGAGTCGTTCTTACCCACCCCGGAGAATTGCTGCTCAAGACCGGCAATCGACTGTTCCGCGATATTCAGGATGTGGTTTGGCAAATTTCAGAGACTCACCAGCTCCGTCGCGGAACGCTGCGGCTGGGAGGAGGGATGACCGTGTGCATCTATATCCTCCCCAAGCTGCTCAAGAAGTACCGCAGCCTGTACAAGCAGGTAGACCTCCGGGTCACCTCGGGGACATCCGAAAGCATCCTCAAGCTGGTGCGCAATCACGAGGTAGATCTCGGACTCTTGACCTTGCCGATCGTAGCCAAGGATTTAGAAGTGATTCCCGCCTTGAAGGAAGAGATGGGAGTGGTGGCGGCCCCGGGACATCCGCTCTCGCGCAAGCGAAGCTTGCAGCCGCAGGATCTGGCAAAGTTTCCCCTGATTCTGTTCGAGCAGGGCTCCAACACACGCAAGGTGCTGGATCAGTTTTTTCTCGAGGAGCACATACCGGTCGAGATCGCGATGGAAACCGAGAATGTCGAAATCATCAAGGCAATGGTCGCGAATGGAATCGGAATCACGATCATTCCCTATACGGCCATCGCCAAGGACATCCGCCAGAAGCGCTTTTCTTACACGCCTATCAAGGCTCGCAAGCTCTATCGCGAGACGGGCTGGGTTTACCTCAAATCGGATTACGTGCCGCGCACCATCACCGAGATGCTAAAGGTGTACGATCTGGTTAAACAACAGTTTGGGCGTAAACCACCGTCACCCGATTGACGATTTACGATTTACGATTGACGATTGACGATTGACGATTGACGATTGACGATTGGAGGCGACGTTCTTGGCTACCATGAATCGAAAGATTCAGCGATTGACGATTTAGAAATCGATTTACGATTGCGTCGATGCTTTTCAATCGTCAATCGTCAATCGTCAATCGTCAATCGCTTCGTTTGGCTCGTTCTCTTTGTTGGCATGGCTCCGGCCGTGTGGGCCCAGAACTGTGTTTGCAGCGGATTCAACAGTACCCGGACGGCGCCCAATCCGGAGTGGTCTTTCACCAGCGGTTCACACTTCGGGCGCGCTCGAGCCAATTTGAGCGACCCGGCTTTCTTCGGCCCTTCCGGAATCGTGAACCGCGCCGTGACGGTGTTTCCCGGCACCGGAACGGCAATCCCGTCAACCCTGGCAGGTGTGAACATCTTTTTCACCGGCAATACTCAGGCGTCCACTTACACGCCGGCCGAAAGGGCCGATATCCTGGCTGCCGTGCGAGCGGGAATGAGCCTGGTGGTCACGTCGGATGATCCTGGCTCCGACATTTCTGATCTCTTCGGGGTGGTATTCAACGCCTCCGGAAGCGAAATGAACACGACGGCCCTTCCGGACCACCCGGTCCTTGCCGGTCCCTTCGGCCGAATCACCCAGTTTCGCGGAGCCTCGCAATCAGGATATTTCCGGGGCTGGCCTTCCGGGACGTTGCTGCTCGCCTCGAGCAGCGCCGGGCCTTCGATGCTCCTGATTCCCCGGGGTAGCCTGAGTCCGAGCGCCGGGGCCGTGCTTTTGCTGGCCGATGTGGACGCGCTCACGACCGCCGAGCGCGACGTGAGTACCAACACCTCCGAACCCAGCCTACCGGTCACCGACGCCTTGTTCATGAATCTGGTCGCATTTCTATGCAATCCCTCGGCCGGTCCGAGCGCTCCTCACCTTGTCTTCCCGCAGATTGCCGATGGCGAAGGGAACGTTTCCTCCCTGGTCCTCACCAATACCAGTCATGGCAACGTTACCTCGATCAACGTGAGTTTTCGCGATGACAACGGGGCGCCCTTGAGCATCCCTTTCATTGGCCAGGGCTCCGCTTCTACTTTTGTAATCGGAAACATGGAAACCAATCAGACCACGGTCTTTACCACCCCGGGGACGGGATCGTTGCGATCGGGAACCGCCTTGATTCGCGGCTCTTCTCTCGTCACCGGCAACGTCTTGTTCCTCGTGCCCGGTCTCGGTATCACCGGAATCGCCTCGAGTGAAGTGGCCGGCGGGTTCGATCTGCCCGTTATTCCAGGTCCTGGCGGAGGAGTTTTCACCGGGCTGGCGGTGTCGAACCTGACCAACAAGCCGGCGGACATCCGCCTCGAGCTCTGGGACAGCTCGGGACGCAGGTCCGATGGGATTCGGAACACCACGGTTCCGGCTAACGGCCACTTTGCCCGATTTCTGTTTCAGCTTTACAGCGGCCTCGACCTTTCGGGATTTCAAGGAACCTTGCGCATCGTGAGCCGGAATACGCTCCTTGCGGTAACGGCATTGCAATTGGGGAACTCGCCCGGCCAGTTTTCGGCCCTGACCGTGAAGCCGCTGTTTCGATGAGTGCTGAATACCACCAAGGCGCGAAGACGCGAAGAAACACCAAGGATCTTCACAAGCGCAGGTCGGTGTATATGGGAGAGTGATCGGACAAACGGCTGGGGCCCTTCCGGATCACGGCTACGCGCCCCGGCGCGGCAGAGAATACGCCAGAGTCCGAGTCTCGCATTTCCTTCTCGGTTAAGGCGCGCGCGTTGCGCGCAAGAAACCAGTCCAATTTCAGGCTGAGGTAACCGTGGTACCGGTCGAGGCGTTTCTGTATCGATCTCCGCACCCATTTGGGTAGAAGCCGGGCGTCCTCCAGGCCTTCCAGCGGCGCACAGGCCGTGGGTTCATGGCTGTTGAACTCCTTCCAACCGAAACCCGCGGCGTGCGCTACCTGAAACAGCGGCTCTTTCCCGGCATACGGGCGAATCAGCTCTGCCTGCATTTTTGACGGCGAATTCATCGCCAATCGCCAGGCGGCGGCAAGAGTGCGCCACGACGTCCCGCGGAGAAAAGTGTTCGAATTGAAATCACCGCCCAGCAGGTGGGGTTCGTGGTTTTGCCCGGGGAGCGCCTCCATTATTCGGCGCATCTGAAGCGCCCGGCACCGGGGCGTATTTCTTACCTCCAGGTGAGTCGATCCTACCCACCAGGCCCTGTTGCCGACGGCGAGGCAGGCCCAGACACAGTTGCGCCGGCCGTAGCGCTTTTCCTGAAATTCGTAAGGCTCAAAACAAGTCGGGAGGGGGATGATTCGAGCCTCTCGAACGGGATATCGACTCAGCACTGCGTTTCCCTGGAGACTTCCTTGATTTTCGCCCTCTGCATCCGGATTGCCGCCCGTAAGCTCGAGATGAGCCGCCCCGAAAATCATATGCATTCCCAATGATTCCGCCAGTTCACAAGCTACATCGCGGTTTCCCGACCGGCTCATTCCGACATCCGCTTCATTGAGCAGGATGATATCGGCCCATTTCAGCGCCTCATCGGACCTCAGGGTCTCGAGGATCTGTGCGAACCGCACGCCTTTTTCGAGGTTCCACTGGGCCACTCTGAGGAACGACTTGAGTCGAGGAACTGCTTCGGGACATCGGACTATGCGGGCCTGGCTGAGAAGTTCTTCGATTTCCTGGCTGCAGCGGGCAAAGAATTCCGTGCGGCGCAACTCGCTCAGGGTCGCGCATCGACTCAAGTTCTCAAGCAAGAAACGGCGCCGTTCCATGACCTGCAATATATACTTGGTGTTTCTTCGTGTCTTCGTGTCCAAGTGGTATTTGTTTTCGTCTTGTGGTGAACGCGTGAAATTCCAACGGGGCAGACGATAAGATGCCGGATGCGGCGGACGTAGTCATCGTAGGCGCCGGCGTGGTCGGGTGCAGCATCGCGTTTCACCTTTGTGCCCTGGGCATCCACAATGTCGCTCTCCTGGAAAAGGAACCAGCGGCGGGGCAGGGATCGACAGCCCGCGCTAACGGAGGCATCCGCGCCCAATGGTCGACTGCAGTCAACATCGAGTCTTCGAATTATTCGATTGCCGCGTTCGAGCGCTTCGGCGATGAGACCGGCGGGGATTGCGGTCTTCTCCAGGCCGGATATCTCTTCATCACCGCCACCGAGCAAGGGGAAAAAAGCTTGCGCTCCAATTTTGCCCTGCAGCAGAAGCTTGGAGTTCCCAATCGCTGGCTTGCTCCCGAAGAGATTTCGGACCTTGCCCCCTACGTCCGGTCGGATGACCTGCGCTGCGGCACCTACTCCCCTAAGGACGGTTTCATCGACCCACACGGGACAACCCACGGTTACCTCAGAGCTGCGCAAAGGCTCGGCGCTCGTCTGATGACCGATTCCGAGACGATCGAGGTCATGCGCGACTCTCAGGGGGTCCTGGGCGTCAGGACGACGACAGGGGATATTTTCTCTCGCACCGTGGTCAATGCCGCCGGACCTTTCGCAGGAATTCTCGCTCAAAGGGCCGGCATCGAGATTCCACTGAAGCCTTATAAGAGGATGCTCGCCTGCTCTGAAGATACCGGAGGCGCCGCGCCGATTATCCCCATGACGGTCGACCTCGACACGGGACTCTTGATCCGGCGTGAAGGCACCGGAATCTTGTTTGCTTATTCGGATCCGAATGATCCATCAACCTTTGACACCAGTTTCGACCCGGCGTTCTTGGAAATTGTTTCGGAAAAAGCCAGCCATCGTTTCCCATTTCTCTCCGACGCGCGGATCCAGCCGCGCCGTTGCTGGGCGGGTCTTTATCCGGAAACGCCGGATCATCACGCCATACTCGGGCCGGTGCCCGAGCTTCCCGGTTTTTTTCTGGCCGTTGGCTTTGGAGGCCACGGCATCATGCATGCGCCCGCAACCGGCCGGGCCGTTGCCGAACTGATTGCGTTCGGGCAATGCCGCTTCCTCGATGTATCCGCGCTGCGCCTCGAACGCTTCCGGGAAGGAAATCTCATCGTCGAAACTACCGTCCTTTAGATCTAATCCCAGTCCATCTGAGAATTCATCTCATCAGATTTCCGCCGTTGGACCCGGCGGCAGAGCGCTCAGCTTTCAGCCATCAGCAATCAGCTGTGGGGGCAGATATGGTATCTAGATTCCGACGCAATGGGCTTAGCGCACCATCGAGGCAAAACGCATACGGACAGCGTTCATTGAGAAGCTGACGCTGACCGCTGAAAGCTCGCTCTCGAGCCTCGAGAGTTTCAGCATTCTTTCAATCTGCAATCCGCAATCGGAATCATTCAATCGGCTTGTATCGGCGGGGATCGTTGGGATCTCTCGGCGTGTAGGAATAGGGTTCTGCAACGGGCGGTTCCGCATCGATTTCCCTGGTGACGGGCCGGTCAGATTCGATCGAGGCCCCGCGCAGCCGGCTCAAGAGTGAATACAAGACGGGCAGCAGGAACAATAGAGGCGCAAAGAGTTTCCAGCGCGGAGGAGCGAAGCTG
Source organism: uncultured Acidobacteriota bacterium (assembly GCA_963827655.1). GTDB lineage: Bacteria > Acidobacteriota > UBA6911 > UBA6911 > UBA6911 > CAWHCF01. The sequence goes on along the minus strand of CAWHCF010000010.1, from coordinate 43,785 downwards.
TAGACCAGAAAGACCAAAGCCAGGATAACCGCATTGAGGCGAGAGCGCCGCTTCCTGGCAGCGATGGCCTCCTCAGAGATGTCATCGGAACTGTTCGGGCGTTCAGGAGATCGTGAATCATCAGGTCGTACCGTCCTCCGAAGCACAAGCGGTAAGATCATGGGTCTCCCGGGCGCGAAACTGAATTCTCAAGGCCTGACATCCTGGGGATAAAACGGGGGAACCGGCTGAGATCGATGCCTCCGAGGCTGGCGACCGCGCGTTCTTCTTCGCGAATCCGCAGGTAAAGCACAACCGCATTGATGGCCGAGAAGGACGCCGCCGTGAAGTAGGCGCCGCACAGGACCGGAATCACGAAAATCTCGGTCACAACCACCAGGTAGTTCGGGTGTCGTATCCAGCGATAGGGGCCTCTTATGACCGGCTTCCTTCCCGGGATCACGATGATGCGCGTGTTCCAGTAACGTCCGAGTGACGCGATCGCCCATATGCGCATCGCCTGCGCCAGCGCCAGAATCGCCAGCCACACCGGCCACAGCGCATTCCACCCGCTGGAAAGATAGCGGTACTCCAGCGCCAGGGACAGGTAAAACGCGACGTGCACCGCGACGATCAAAGGATAGTGCCACTGGCCGCTTTCCCTGCCCCCCTGCTCCCTGGCCCACCTTCGATTACGCTCGGCCAGCACAAGCTCGAAGACGCGCTGGATCAGCAGAAACGCGACCAGGGCCGCAAACATAGTTGAACTACCCCTGAATCAGGATCATCTCCGAGCTGAAGCCAGGCCCGAGGGCGGTCACGAGACCGTAATCGCCGGCGCGGATCTCTCCGGAGCAGAGGAATTCCTTCAACACAAAGAGCACGGTTGGAGACGACATATTACCGTAGTGGCGTAGAACGTTGCGGGAGTGGTTCAGCTGGCCGTCGGTCAGTTGGAGGGTCTGTTCGTACGCTTCGAGCACTTTGGCTCCGCCCGGGTGAGCGACGAGATGGCGGATCGCACTGAGAGAGAGACCGTGTCCTCGCAGGAACTCCAGAATATTCGGGAGCACGGAAGTCTTTACGATGGCGGGAATATCTCGAGAAAAGATCACCTTCAGGCCCTTATCGTTGATGTCCCAGCCCATGACATCCAGCGAGTCGTACCACAGCATGCTGCGGCCCCCGAGTATGCGCGGACCGTTCGCTTCGGCTTCAGTTCCCTCCACCATCGCCGCCGCGGCTCCATCGGCAAACAAAGACACGCCAATCAGGTTACTCTTGCTCAGGTCGTTGCGCTGAAAGGTCAGCCCGCATAGCTCGAGGGCGAGAACCAGGGCGCGCTTGCCGGGGAACGCCCGCGTGTATTCGAAGGCCCGGGAAAGGCCTGCGGCGCCGCCCGCGCACCCAAGTCCCCAGATCGGAGTCCGGCAGATGTCGTTGCGCATCTTGAGAATATTGATCAGGCGCGCGTCGATGCTGGGTGTGGCCAGTCCGGTCGTCGACACAAAAATAAAATGGTCGACGTCTTCAGGGCGGAGGCGCGCCGCTGTGAGGCATTCGAGGACCGCGGCTTTGCCGACTTCGAGGGCCGTTTCATTGTAGAGTTTGTTCTTGTCGGCGAAGGAGTGTTCGCTTTCGAACCACTCTTTCGGGGCCGAAAAATATCGCCGATCAATCGAAGCGTGGTTGAAAACTGCCAGGAGGCGATCGATTTCGGGAAAGGCTTCGTGAAACAGCGCGCGGCCGAATTCTTTCGCCACCTCCTGGCCGTAGCCATAGGACGGAACGGCTGTGCCGACGGCGCTGATGACACTCATAATCCCCCGAATCTGGCGTTCGTTTTCAGGCGGGAACCTGGACCGGCATGCTTGCGATCACCGGACCTGGACTTGATCCGAACTCGAGAATCGGAATCGCAGAGGCGCCGGATCTCGAGCTGGTTTTCTCCTGTCGTCGTATCAGGCCGGAGTCAACCGTAGCTCCGGTGCGAGAGATAGCCTGGAAATGAAATTCATCGCCGTCGATTTCGACCAGCATGAAGTGCAGGTCCTGATCGAATCCCTTGGCTGTCAGGCCGGTGACGGCAATGTTCGACTTGCGCACTTTGCCTGCTCCGCCCGAGATGAAGTATTGGATCCCGTTCTGCGGCTTGAGTCGCTCGTAGAAGTGCTCGTGCCCCGCGAACACGACATCTACGCCGTATTTCAGGAACAGCGGCTCCAGTACCGAGCGCAACTCCAGATCAGGACCATGCCTCTCGCCCGACGAATACAGTGGATGGTGGAAGAAGCAGATCTTCCATTCCTCCGTCGGAATTGCGCAGCTCCTTTTCCAGCCACGCGAGCTGCGGCTTATCCATGTAGTTGCTGTCGAGCGCAAAAAACCGTACTCGGTCTTGGGGCTTGAAGTTGTAGTAACGTTGCCCATCCATGTTGAACAGCTTGTAAAACCGCTGGTTGGGATTGTCGTGATTTCCCAGGGAGGCATAGAACTTGACGCCGGCATCCAGAAGGGCCTTGTAAGGACGCTCGAATTTCCGCTGGTAGTCTCCCGGTCCTTCACCACCGTAAAGGTTATCGCCCAACATGATCACAAACTCAAAGAGAAATCTTGTCCTGAAGTCGGCGAGTTGCCCTCCTATTTCAAGCTGACCCTTATCCCCGGTTCCGCTGTCTCCGATGACCGCAAAACGAATCGAATTCGTTCTGAGCGGCAGCAGGAGATCGCCCGCCGGCCCGGGGAACGAAAGGCTGAGGAGAAGAAGCGCTGATATCAGAAAACGACGCATAGCTCGGCTACGATCTTGGAACAACGTCCCGCATGAAGTCCACAATCAAATTGGCGGAGGTGTCCAACAAGATCAAGTCTCGATTGACGAAGCGATACTCCAGTTCAGGCGGCAGGCCTGGAAGATTCATCAACAGGCTCGGAGGGACTGCAGCGAGCGGCCATTCCTCAGGATAGGAGGCGTTCACCCGCAGAAAGATTTTTCGCGGCGTGTCCTCCGTAATGAGCGCGCGAGCTCCCGCCCCGGCTGGCCCCCCGAACTCGAGCGCTATGATGCGACGGAATTCAGACCTGACCTCCGGGAAAAAGATATCCCCTTCGAGGGCGTTCGCCCGGGCGGCCTGTATCGCCGCAGCTATCGCGCTCTGGTAATTCGAAATCATTGCGGGAGTCGCATCCGCGCCAATTGGCGGAACCTCACGTTTGGCCTGCTTCTGCAATTTGGCATATTCCTCGACGCGTTTCGCAAATTCCTGGAATATGCGCGCAGTCTCGCTGACTTTTACTTCCTGTCGCGCTGCTGCGGCGTAACCGGAAAGCAGCAAAAATCCAATCAGCAAAAGTGGCGGTCCTGTTCTGGTGATCGATTTCATTCTGATAGTTAGCCTCAGGTGGCGTCCGATGCTGGTCGATTCGCAGACAGAATAGCACTGGCACGATCCGAACCACAATCCCGCTTCCTGCCCGGTTGAGCCACTGCCGGTTCGATGCCTTCGGGAGCCGGAAGTTTTCTTGATGATTGTGAAGGTTGAAAGTAGGAGAATCGGTCCTCGTTTTCCTTATGGAACAAATACCTCTAAGACACGAAGACACGAAGAAACACTAAGCTATGAGCAGCGAACTTTTCTATCCGGCGCCCGAAGGCTTGCCTGTTCCCGTACGCCCTCCCAGAGGCCCCGAAGAGATTCGCCAGGTCATACAGGAAACCGACTGGCGCGAGCGTTTGAAGATGGTCGATGACAGCCTGGTAAAGACCGGGGCCCTCTGGCTCTATGGCTTTATCGAGGAAGCGCACGCCCTCGCCCAGCAGAATCCGTCGGCGGAAGGCTCCTATTGGCATGCGCTGGTTCATCGAAGCGAAGGCGATTTCGAGAATTCGCTCTACTGGTACAAACGAGTGGGAGAGCACTCGCTCTTTTCCAGACTCCGCAGTGAGGTCGAGTCGGTCGGCGGCGAAGCCGGTGACACCGGCACCATCCGGGAACTCCTGACAGAACCCGTTTGGAACCCCCGGCGAATGGTCGATCTGTGCCGGAAGGCCAGCTCCGGCGAGTCCGCGCCTGGCTCTCTGCTCCAGCGCGTGGCGGCCATCGAATTCAATCTCCTGATGGGCAAAATCCTGGAAAGCCGGTTCGCATCTTAGCGGTGGTTCTTGTGCGCGTCTCCGATCTGGATACACCGGCGGTCGTGGTCGATCTCGATATTCTCGAGACGAACCTGCGGGAAATGGCTGCCTATTGCGCCGGCCACGGTCTCAGCTTGCGGCCTCACACCAAAACCCACAAGATACCGGAAATCGCTCGAATGCAGATTCGGTCGGGAGCCCGAGGGATTACGGTGGCGAAACTCGGTGAAGCCGAGTTAATGGTTCGAGAAGGATTCGACGACATCCTGATCGCTTACCCTTTGGTTGGAGTCTCCAAGTTGCAGCGGCTGGTCGAGCTTTCGCGAAGAGCTCGCATCATCGTTGCCATGGACTCGGTCGAGGTAGCCGAAGGCATCTCGCGCGCGGCTCGCGCCGCCGGCACGAGGATCGCGGTTCTGGCGGAAATGGACGCGGGCCTCCGGCGTTGCGGCGTTCAGACACCGGCGGAGCTGGTTTCGCTGGCGCAGGCGATGACTCGGCTGCCCAATGTTGATTTTCTCGGATTCATGTTTTTTCCCGGACACATCCGCGCCGCCCCCGGGGATCAAATCCCGATTCTGGAGGGAATCGACCGGCGGCTCAAGGAAGCCCAGGACAAGCTTTTCGGCTCCGGCATTGAGCTCCGCGTGGTCAGCGGCGGGTCGACGCCGACGGCCTTTCAGAGCCATCACATGAAAACCGTGACGGAGATTCGCCCGGGCACCTATGTGTTCAATGACATGAACACGGTCAGCATCGGGGTAACGGATCTGTCGCGTTGCGCGCTGACGGTTCACACCACGGTGGTAAGCGCGGCTGTGAAAGGGCGTGTCGTCGTCGACGCCGGTTCCAAGACCTTCTCGAGCGACCCGCTCCGGGGGGGCGCCGGACTTGGCTTTGGTTACCTGCTCGATCATCCGGGAGTGATCCTGGAGTCGATGTCCGAGGAGCATGGCCATCTCAATGTTGAAGGCTCGCCGTACCGATTCAAGATCGGCGAGAGATTGCGCTTCATTCCTAACCACGTGTGCGCCACGGTCAACATGCAGAACGAGATCTGGCGGGTTTCGCAGGACGAGGTGGTGGACGACTGGAAAGTCGAGGGGCGTGGTCTGGTGCGCTAACCTCGATGCTTCGCGTTGTCCTAGCGTCTTCGTGTCTTCGTGGTAAACATCTCAAACCGGTTAGCGCGCGGCGCGCTGAAAGCCGTCCACCATGTTTCTCAGGGTCTTTAGTGACTCCAGTAAACTGGGCTCTCTCAAATCGACCAGACCAACCGTGTGATGCTGAGGATGGATAAAGCGGTAGATCCGGCGCGCGATACTCTGGCCGGCGTTGGAAACCTGTTCCGCGCTCGTGTCTGCAGAGGCGGCCGCCGCGGGTAATTTCTCTTTGTCGGTGGGACGAAAGCGCTTGGTGGCTTTGGGGAGAGCGTGCGAGAGATTTTCCGTCAGCCTCTCGGCGTACTTGTCGACACCTTCGGCATGCGCCTGGGAGGCAGCCACAACCCGGGCGCGCAGCCCGGGGACAGCGTCGCCGCCGAAGGCCGCCTGCGCCAGGTCCGGAAGGTCCAGGGCGTATCTCTTCATCTTTTCGTTCCACTCCAGTGTCTGCTGCGCAAACATCAGCATCCGCTGCTTGAGGAAATAATCGGCATCTCTTTCGCCGCCCGAGGCCGGACGGATGCTGATGCCGCCTCCGCGTCGGATTCTTTCCAAACGGATCCTGAAGGTAACTGCGGATTTCGGCATTGTTCCAGATGCTGGGCGGAGGATCGTTGTCGTCGATGGTCTTCTTTTCCGCCAAGGGGCGCGTGGTGTAGAGGTCGATCTCGTACGAAGCGCGCAAAGGCTCGACCAGTTCCAGAAACTTCTGGTAGGTCTTCTCGTCTTCCACGCGACACCAGACTTCCATCCCCTTCTGGTGAATTTGAAACACCGCATCGATCCCCTGGCACAATTCCGCCTCATGGAAGCGCAACCATGCCTCCCGCAGGGCAGTCGATTCCTTCGCCTGCTCGGAAGTCCTGCCGGATTCAGCGGGGGTCGTTTGACCGCCGAGCGCGCTCTGAAAAGCATTGGTCACCAGAGCAGCGACGATCAAAAGGCCCAGGAAACATCGGCGATTCATTTACCCTCGGTTCTTGGGGTCTTGCAGTACAAAAACCGGCACCTAGGGCTCGCGCAGAAATAACTTCACATTCTGGCGCGAGAGTCGGTGGTCAATCATGAATCGGTTTCTGTCTCGCGAACCCTTAGTTCGTGAGCCCAACAGGTCAATGATACACCGTCGAATGTCTTGACGCCCTGAGCAGTTTCAAACGCCGCTGCCAGGCAACGAATGCAATCGCATTCAATGCCAGTACCACGCCGGATAAGGCGAACATGACCCGGTAACCCGCCAGGTCGACAACAGTTCCCCAGAGCGGGGGTCCGACAAACATCCCGATTGCGGAGGCTGAAACATACAAGCTGAGAGCCTGGCCGGCATGAAGCGGATGAAATCGCTCAGCCGCGATGGAGCTGAGGCTCGGATAATAAATTCCGTGGACCATGCCGCACACGAGGCCCAGGAGAATCAGTTGCCAGATTGCTACTGCGAACGGAATCAGCGCCAGGCTCAGGCTGTACAGAAGCAGGGTCGAAATCGACGCCAGACGGCGTGAATGAGAGTCCAGCCACTTACTGGTCCCCAATCGGGTAATCACCGCTCCGACTCCGTAGCCCAACCCGAAGCTGGAAACCGCGCCGGTCCCGACTGAGCGCACGGCGGGCGCAAGGAAGGTGTTCCACGCCGAAAAGCAGAGTCCGAAAAACACCGAAAGCACCAGAATCGACCTCAGTCGCAGAACGCTATCGCGAAAGGCTTCCGAAAAGGGATGTCGTGGACTTCCCGCTGCCAGAGGACGGGGAAGCCAGCTCAAGATCAACGCGAGAGCGGCATAAATCAGGGGGATTGCGAGAAAAATAGCTCGCAAACCCCCAGCGATAAACAAACCATTCGGAGGTCATGGGCCCCAGTCCCATCATCACGAAACCGGGGAGTCCGTAGTAGCCGATCATCCTCCCTCTAAGGTGAAGGGGAACCGATTTGACCAGTTCCATGAGCGCGCCTGCAAATACCATGGCAGCCCCCGCCGCATGGAAAACTCGAGCCGGAAAAATCATGCCCGTAAACCAGAGCGCGCCGAGGTAGAGCAGTCCACCGGCAAACCCCAATCCCGCGCCGGCGAGCGCGGTGGACAAGTTCCCCCGGCGATGGGCCACGGGCCCCGAAAGAATCTGGAAAATCAAATTGACCAGGAAGAAACAGCCGATTGCCCAACCGATTTCTTGTGAAGACCAGTGTCTTTCGGCAAGAAAGTTAGGGAGTAACAGCAGTATCCAATTGGCCAGGCTCAGCAACGCGCTGATTGCGAGATAAGCAACGAGATTGTTTTTCATATGTTGGCCAGCCCGCTGGCTTCGCCCGGCTGAGCTGACCACTATAGGGTCGACACTTACCAACCGCGAATACGCCAGGAATCGCGTAGCATACCACGCCTAATCAATTCGCCCGAAGACGCCGGTTTCGTGTAGAATCTTCGCGCGTTTGTGGTTTTTTTGCGTCATTCATTGACACGAGAGAATGAATGAAAGCCCTGGCTGTTTATCCTGAAGAAAAGGACCTGAGGTTGATCTCAGTTCCGGAACCGCGTCTGGATTCGCCGGATCAGGTCCTGATCCATCCGCTCGAGGTGGGAATTTGCGGCACCGACCGGGACATCGTCCGTTTTGAGTTCGGAACCCCTCCGGAAGGGTTGGACTACCTGGTCCTCGGGCACGAAACTATCGGGGAGGTCGTGGAAGTCGGAAAGAGCGTCGAGGGGTTCCGCAAAGGCGATCTCGTGGTCCCGACGGTCAGACGGCCGTGCCCGGATCCATCCTGTATTCCATGCCGGACCCATCAATCCGACATGTGCTTCACCGGCTGTTATACGGAGCGCGGCATCCGTTCTGCCAGCGGCTACCTGACGGAGCTGATTGCGGAGCATCCGGCATTTCTTACCAAGATTCCCAGGGATCTGCGCGCCGTGGCCATCCTCGTAGAGCCATTGACGCTGACCGAGAAGGCGCTCAAGGAACTCGACCAGGTTCAGAGCCGCTTGCCCTGGGAGTGCGCGCCGGATACTCCCGGCGGCAAGTATGGCTGCCGTTCGGCCCTGATTCTGGGCGCCGGGCCGGTCGGATTTCTGGCGGCAATTTCGCTCGCTGACCTGGGAATGAAAACCTACGTGGCAAGTCGAAACCCGCCCGATGATCCGAAAGTTCGCGTGCTGATCGACGCGGGAATCGACTATTTTTGCAGCGCCGTCAAGTCCCCTCAAGAAATCGGCGCCGCAATAGGAAACGTCGACTTGATCTTCGAAGCCGCTGGGAACTCCCAGCTGAGCTTCGAGTATCTCTCGATACTGGGGATCAACGGCATCTATTTAATGACCGGAGTGCCCGGACTCGGGAACCAGGTCACGATTGACGGCGACGATATCATGCGGCGCCTGGTCCTGAACAACCAGGTGGTCCTAGGTGTCGTCAACGCCAACATCGAGGCGTTTCGAAGGGGAGTGGAGCATCTTGCGATCCTCGCGGAGCGATATCCCGAGACAATCCAGGCGCTGATCACTAAGCGCGCTCCCATGGAAGATTTTTCCCAGTACCTGACGCAGAAGCGTCGCGGCGAGATCAAGACGGTGTTGACGCTTTAAATTACTACGTCCTTGACAACGTTCTTGGTGTTTCTTCGTGTCTTTGAGTCTTAGTGGTTTTTTTAGAGCCTCCGAGCCGGAGATGCGAATGACACTGATTTCCAAGATTCCCGACAACTCTGAGCAGGATCATGGCCCCGAGATCGTGATCCGGGTCGGCATGAGCCAGCCCTGGACGCACTATTTTGACGTGGTCATCAATATCTCCGGAGCTCCGGAAGGGGAACTCGACTTCGTCATGCCCGTCTGGACTCCGGGATCGTACCTGGTCCGGGAATTCGCCCGCAATGTCCAAGAGTTCTCGTCGGTCGACGCCGCCGGGAGGAACCTGCGCTGGGAAAAAACCAGCAAGAACACCTGGCGGGTTTATGCCGGAGACTCGTCAGAAGTTACCGTGAAGTATCGCGTTTACGCCTTTGAGTTATCGGTGCGCACCAGCTTCCTGGACGACAGTCACGCCTACATTAATGGCGCGAGTGTGTTCATGTACCTCGAGGGATTCCTCGAACGACCCTACCGCGTCGCAATCGATCCTTATCCGGGATGGAACCGGATCTCGACCGGGCTCGATCTGGTTGCGGGCGAATCCAATGCATTCCTGGCGCCTGACTTTGACACGCTCGTGGATAGCCCTATCGAGATTGGAAATCAGGAAATCCTCAGCTTCGATTCTCGCGGGACTCCTCACTTCATCGCGATTTACGGCGACGGGAACTGCGACCTGGCGAAACTGCGATCCGATATCAACCGGATCGTCGAAACGGCCGCTGACGTTTTCGGAGAAATACCGTACCGGCATTATACCTTCATTGTGCACCTGCTGGATAACGCGAGCGGAGGACTGGAGCATATGAACTCCAGTTCGCTTCAAGTCTCCCGCTGGTGTTTTCAGCCGGAGGAGAGTTACCGCAAGTTTCTCTCGCTTGTGGCGCACGAGTACTTCCACGTGTGGAACATCAAACGGATCCGGCCGAAGGGCCTTGGCCCCTTCGACTACAACAGGGAAAATTACACGCGCATGCTCTGGGTTTCCGAAGGCTTTACGAACTATTACGGCAACCACCTGGTCCTGCGCTCGGGCCTGATCAGCGCAGACAAATACCTGGAGACTCTCTCGAAAACCATCAGCGGTTATCAGCAGACTCCCGGCCGGTTGATTGAGTCGGCAGCCGAGGCGAGCTTTGACGCCTGGATCAAGTTCTACAGGCGGGACGAGCATTCTCCGAACGCCAGTATTTCTTATTACCTCAAGGGTGAATTGATCGGACTGGTGATGGACCTGGAAATCCGTAATAGAACCGCTACCGTCAAGAGCCTTGACGATGTTATGCGCTTGCTTTATGCGCGATTTTACGAGCAGTGTCAGCGGGGTTTCGAGGAAGACGAGTTTCGAGCGGCTTGTGAGGAGGTAGCCGGAGGCTCTCTGGCGGAGATCTTCGACGATTACGCCTACGGAACCAGGGAAATAGATTTTGCCCATTACCTGCTTGGCGCCGGGTTGACGTTGCTGGGGCCCAGGCGGGAGGATGGCGCGCCCAAAGGCTACCTGGGCATTTCCACGAAGGCATCCGAGGGCAAAATCCTCGTGACGTCGGTTCCTGCCGCGACGCCAGCATACAACCATGGCATCAACGTCAGAGACGAGATCATAGCGGCAGACGGATATCGTGTCGACCAGGAGAGCCTGAATGCGCGCATCGAAGAGAAGAGACCGGGCGCCACGCTGGACATTACCATTTCGCGTTTGGGCAAGCTGCGGGTTCTCCCCGTTGTGCTGGGGCAGAAAAGAGCGGAATACAAGATAACTCGCATCCCCAGCCCCACGGCCGAGCAGAAGACCCTTTATCAGTCGTGGCTGGGAACACCCTGGCAACCTCCGGACCAGACCGCCAATAACGATCCGGCAACCTGATCGGCCCGTTCCGGCGTCCCCCCGCGGTGGTATCGAGTCTCTGGAGGTTGATTTGGCGGCGGAGGGGAAATGCGAAGGGCGCCTCTCGCGAGGCGCCCGAACATCAGGCCATCACGCTACTGGAACGTGATTTCCCGAATCCGGATTGCCGCCACTCGCCTTTGGCCGCTTGTACGACGCGATATGAGGATTTCTGGTGACGTTAGAAGCGATAAGTCCGAAGCCGGAATGGCTTCCGGCTCCTGCCTCCCAGGTCCCGCGAACCAGGATACCGAAGCCGAAGCGCTTGCCTGATAGTGAATCCAATGGATGACAGGATTTGTTGGCCCCCGCCCCCCGTGGACGGGGGCCCACCCGAGAACTACCTGAATCATGATTCGCGTCAAACTTTAATGTCCGTCAGAGAATAAGTAAAATGAATAAGTTTGATCATATGGATTAGTAGACCTAATGTATGGCCCGGCTCTTGCGGCTAAGGCGAAATGGCTGAGCGCTTCTCGTTTTTATGCAGATTGAAACCTTGAAGGTGTTCTGTGACTTGGTGGAAAGCCGCAGTTTTTCTCAGGCGGCGGCCCATAACTTCATCACCCAGTCGGCGGTCAGCCAGCAGGTGAAGGGGCTCGAGTCGCGGTTTGGCAGGCCGCTCCTGGAACGGAAGAGCCGGTCGATTGTTCCCACCGACGCGGGACTGGTGCTCTATCAGGCCTCGCGCGAAATCCTCGGACGCTATGCGCGGATGGAGTTGGACCTTAAGTCGGCGGGCCAGGAGATGGCGGGAACCATTCGGGTGGCGAGCGTTTACAGCGTCGGGCTTTATGAAATGTCTCCGGTGATAAAGACATTCTTGAAGACCTATCCCAAGGTAAACCTGCACGTGGAGTATAGCCGGGCCAACCGGGTTTACGAGGATTGTTTAAGAGGCGCGGTTGATCTAGGCATCGTCCCTTATCCAAAAGCGAGAAAGGGAATCGAGATCATCTCGCTTCCAGCCGATCGACTAATCCTGATATGTCCTCCCGAGCATCCGTTTGCCCGCCGGCGCAACATCGGCATCGAAAAACTTGACGGGCAGAACTTCGTTGCGTTTGAAAAAGACATACCGAGTCGTCAGGCGATCGATCAGATCTTCCGGAAACACAAGATTCGCGTCCGTGTGGTGATGGAGTTCGACAATATCGATACTCTGAAACGCAGCGTCGAGATTGGAGCCGGTGTTTCAATAGTGCCGTTCCTCAGCGTCCAGCGCGAGGTTCAGAGCGGGACCCTGGTTCAGGTTCACTTCGTCGGGCAGAAATTCTTCCGCCCCCTGGGCATTATCGTCAAACACAAGCGATCGCTGAGCCAACCTGCTGCCAGGTTCATCGAGCTGCTCCAGCACGCGCAGTAACGCTTCGTGTCACGTTTCGCTAAGGGTTCGCGCAGAAATAAGTTCGCATTCTGCTGCAGGCCCCCAGGCCCGCTGGCGAGGCGCGAGTGACGATGCGTACCCGGTGCGGTACGTGAGGAGCGAGCAACAAAGCCAGCGGGCCTGCGGGCCGCAGCCCGAAGGGGCGCGATCCTCAGCGTGCTTAGCAAAAGAAACCCGGTTCATGATTGACCGCCGACTCTCGCGCCAGAATGTGAAGTTATTTCTGCGCGAGCCCTAAGCACGAAGACACGAGGACGCTAAGGGATACGAAGAACCCGCGGGTTGCGGCCGCAAGCCGCGTCAGGTCCTGGGGTCAGCGTGCCGTTATGAAAAATGCCTGCACCGATGAACCTTTCTATTCACCCGAAGCATCCGTAGAGGTAGACTTGGGTAGTTGAATGTGAGGTGTGAGTCATGAAACATAAAGTCGCATCTATTGCGCTCTTTACTCTTGTGGCGCTGTTGGGCTCGGCTCTGTCTGCCGAAGCTGGGGGACGTCGATCTTCATTTGGTTCCGGCATCGGCAATCGAGGATATTTCGCGCCCTACAGTTACGCTTCTCCGGGCTACTATCCGTTCGGGACCTATCGTCATTATTCTCCCTTTGGCACCTATCGTAGCTATTATCCTTTTGGCACCTACCAGCAGTACTACCCGTTCGGCTCCTACTCCGTCCCCAGCTACCGGCCTTACTTAGCCGGCCCAGTGGTGGGATACGTTCTGGCGCCGAACCCGGCCCCCGGCTATCGCAGCTATAGCCCACGCCGCGGCGACGGCCGCCATTACGGCAGTTACGTGCCGCGGAAGTATTACCGCCGAAACCATTGACCATCGGATCGTGAACCGAGAGCTCCATTCCTGGCGGGCGCCGCTGTCCATCGCCAAAGTACAACCCCTCGCGGTCTTGCAGGCAGGGTACCCCATCCACTGAATCCTTCGAACGCGGCCTGGTCAAGTGAAGGCTGAGTCATGACTTACTGTATGGCTCACACGCGCGCTTGGATCCACTCCCAGGCCTCGGCCTGCATCTCCTGATTGAACACATGGGGCAAATCAAAAAGCCGGCAGCGCTGGCGTTCTGAAACTCCCGCCTTGGCAAAACAACGGGCGATCTTATCGAAGGCCGCCCGGACTCCCTCGGGCGCAAAGAGCCGGTCCTGAGCTCCATTCATCACCATCACGGCGCGGGGGGCTATCAAAGCGGCCAGGTCGGGAAAGTCCATATACCGGTACAAGCCGATAATGTGGAATGTCAGCCCGATGGAGTTCACGGCGTGGCGTTTGATTTGAGAGGCAAGAGACGTCATCCATCCGACATTGACGGCGGCTTGAATACGTTCGTCCAGCGCGGCCAGCACAAAACTGCGGTAACCGCCGACCGAGAGCCCCACGCAGCCGATCCGCTTCGCGTCCACCTCGGGACGGGTCCTGAAATAATCCACGGTCCTGAGATCGTCCCATAGAATCACTCCCGGCCACGTGATTCCCGCGGCAAACAGGGTTCGCGCCACGAGCTGTTCGCTTTGTTGCGAGCGCCGATTAAATGTGCTGATTTCCTCCCGTGTCATTTTCGCGGGCTCCTGATAGGAAGCAGGATCATCGTCGAGGATCATGCGGCGCTCTCCCCAGTAGAACATGTCTATGGTGATGACGACAAAGCCTCGGCGCGCCAGTTCCACTGCTATGCTCTTCCCGCCATAAGCCTGCTGCTTGAACTCGCTCAGGGCCGGAGGTTCGACTTCCAGCTCGACCACTTTCTCTTTACCCCAAAGATAGAAGCCGCCATGGTCGTGAAGGACCACGATACCCGGGGCCGGGAGCTTGACTCTTTTCGGCACGAGCACATAGGCGGGCACTCGCAGATCCGGTGTGGTCTGAAAGGTCAGGTACTCTTCGATATAGTCCCCCTTATCCGTGCGCCGGATGACTTGAGGTTGTGGCGATACAGCCGCAGGCTCGTAGAAGAGATGTTCAAACACTTTCGCCCGCGCCAGTTTTTGCCATTTCGTCAAATCGCGGAACTCGGGCCGTAGAAAGGAAAGCTCGAGCGTCGAACGATCCGCTTGCTTCTGCGCGAAGGGATAGAGATTGCCGATATGAGAGCCGGACGCCGCCTGGGGAGGCGCGGCTATAAGCCGAGTCCGGCTTTAGCCGAAGTCTCAACCCCAGCCGTCAACGCACTCCCCGCAAGCCACCCGCACAACTGCCGCCGTGAGAGAGACATCTTTCACACCTCCCTGGTTTCTTCGTGTCTTTGAGTCTTAGGGCTCGCGCAAAAATAACTTCACATTCTGGCGCGAGAGTCGGTGGTCAAATCATGAACCGGTTTCCGTCAGCGACGCACCCTGAGGATCGCGCCCCTTCGGGCTGCGGCCCGCAGGCCCGCTGGCTTTGTTGCTCGCTCCTCACGTACCGCGCCGGGTACGCATCGTCGCTCGCGCCTCGCCAGCGGGCCTGGGGGCCTGCAGCAGAATGCGAACTTATTTCTGCGCGAACCCTTAGAGGTAGTTGTTAGACATCCTAACCACAAAGACACGAAGACACCAAGAAACACTTCATGTAGTCTTGGGTGTCAAGCTCCTTTTCGGTTGACCTCCTTGGTTACGTCTGCAGCTGGTGGCTCGGTGTCTGATTCGGGGATAGACCCCGAATGAAACTTCTATCCGTGCCGATCGTGTAGTGATCGGACACCCAATCCTGTATTCGCGCGGTGGCGAAAAATGTGCGAGCGCTTTCGGGACGCCCCATCTAAGAACCGGTTCCAAAGCGGATACCAGTGTTTCTTTCGGGCAGTCCCACCATGCCGAGAAGTTGGTTTACTCTCCGTTGTTTTCCTCTTAGCGGCCAAGAATTCCGGTCGGCCCGCGGGGTCAAGGCCGCGCACAGCGCGCCCAAAGGGTTTAGCCTTGACGCCGCTGGGGCAGGCCGGAGCACAATGGCCGCAAGAGGAAAACAACACCTGAGGTTTCATAAGCTGTTTAGGTCTCGAACGTTCTCACGTTCTGGTTTCTCTCCGTCTAAGCGACAACTACTTTTTTCAGTTGCGCGCCCTCGGGCAGAGCTCCGGTCTCGAGGAATTTCCACATATCGATCAGCAGGCGTCGTGCCAGCGCTACGATTCCGACCCTACGGACGCGCTTGCCCGCACCGCCGAAACGCTCCTCGAACCACCGAGTGAGCTTGCTCTCGGGCTGGAAGCGCACCCAAGACCAGGCCAGCTCAATCATTACCCCCCGGACGTGACGGTTGCCGGCTTTGCTGATCCCTTGCTCACGCCTCGATTCCCCGCTCTGATATGGGGTCGGCGTCAGGCCCGCGAGCGACCCGACTTCGCGCCGGTTGTTAAATTCCCTCCAGGCGAAGAACTCTCGCACCAGCACCCAACCGCCGTTGACACCAACGCCGCGCAAAGACGCAAGCTGGCGTACCTGGTCCAGGTCCGGGTTCTCTCCCTCTCTGAGTTCGCGCCTGCGGTCCCCCTCCAGCGACAGGATCTGTCGCTTCAAAAACACCACATGCGCCCGCTCGCGCTGCAGGCGGCCTTTCAACCCCGGCAGCAAAGGCGAGCCATCCCATAACCTGATCGAGTCCAGTTTCTTGTCCGACAGCTCCTTCCCAGGCTCAAGCCTGACCCCCTGGCTCGCCAGTAGTCCCTTGATGCGATTGGTGGTCCGCGTCTTCTCCTTCTTCAGGCTGCGCAGCTCTCGATTCAACTGCCGGTTATCTTCCTCTTCGGGCGAAGGTACTCGCACCACGCTCCAGACCCTGTGCTCTCCATACTGATACCGAATCAGCATGGTCAGCAACTTCTCCACGTCCAGGCGATCCGTCTTAGCTCGCCGCTTTCTCCGGTTCACTTCAATGCTCGCTGAGTCCAACACCAGGTTCCCGATCCCAGACTGTGTCAAGTATCGATGCAGCCAAAACCCATCACGCCCTGCTTCGTAGCAGCTCACCACCTCGGCCGTCTCCGGAAGTTCGAATCGTTTCTTGGCTGCCACGATCTCCCTCTGTACTTTTTCAAGGTTGCCGGCTGTGACCGTGCGCCTTCGGGCCTTCTGCCCCAGCCCAATCGTGAATCCCAGTTTCCATTCCGACATCCCCAGTTCAAATGCCATAAACAATGTCGGTCGAATATCGCTATACTGTTGGTTGCGGGTCGTCTTCTTGGTCATAGTTTCTCCTTTTTGTTTTTGGATTAAACAACTAAACCCAAAAGGAGCTTACCAAGAACGGCCCGCGCTTTCGACCCTGCGAGCTGGCGCCCTACATAGGATCTAAAGCACGAAAATGAAGGAAAAGATATTTTTCTGCCCCTCGAGTCACTAGAAGTTTGCCGAGTGAATCGAGCGATTGGTTCTCGGCGGAGGATGAGGGGAACCTGGCCGAGGCTTGTTTGAGCTTGACAATCGGCCCCGGTTCAGTAAGATCGGCGCGGTGTCGGCATGAAACAGACTGATCCTAAGAGCATGGGTGTTTGCGATCCGGCGAAAGCTGGGGGTCGGCACCGCCTTGCGTACTTTTGGTATTTCTTTAACAGCCCCAACGGAGGCGAGGTGGGCTAACCATCCCCAGAGTTGCGCTTAAAGGGGCCCACCTCGGTGATAGCCGTTGTGGGCTTTTTTGTTTTTGGCCTCTCGCTTCAGGGCAGGAGCTACTTCGATGATCATTTCAATGAAGCCCGGCGCTACCAAGGAACAAATCGACCACGTCTGCGAGAAGATCCAATCGTATGGCTATGTTGCTCACCCCATCTTCGGAGAAACCCGTACCGTAATAGGAGCTGTGGGGACCGGCAACAACCGGGCCGCTCTTCAAGCTCTCGAGGGAGCGCCCGGGGTGGAGAGTGTCGTGGCCATTCGCCAGCCGTTCAAGCTTGTCGGCCGCGAGCTCAAGCCGGACAAAACCGAGATCCACGTTGGAGACGTAACTTTTGGCGCTGACCAGTTCGTGGTGATTGCGGGCCCCTGTTCGGTCGAGAGCAGGCCGCAACTTCTGGAAACGGCGAAGGCCGTCCGCGCCGCCGGCGCGACCGTCCTTCGAGGAGGAGCTTACAAACCTCGAACCTCGCCCTATGACTTCCAGGGTCTTGAGGAAGAGGGGTTGGAGCTTTTGTCGGAAGCTCGAGAGGCCACCGGACTCCAGGTCTGCACCGAGGTCATGACCCCAGAACAAGTCGACCTGGTGGCCCGGTATGCCGATATTCTGCAGATCGGCGCGCGCAATATGCAGAATTTTGCGCTCTTGAAGCGCGTGGGCAAGTCAACCAAACCCGTTCTGTTGAAACGCGGGCTTTCGGCTACGATCAAGGAATTCCTGATGTCGGCGGAGTACATCCTCTCTCAGGGAAACCCGAACGTGATTCTGTGTGAGCGCGGCATCCGTACCTTTGAAACGATGACCCGCAACACGCTGGATATTTCGGCAGTTCCCCTGCTCAACGAACTCAGCCATCTGCCGGTCGTTGTCGATCCGAGCCATGCCACCGGGAAGCGCTCGCTGGTAGGGCCTATGGCGAAATCAGCCGTGGCGGCCGGCGCGGACGGCATTATCGTGGAGGTTCATCCGAATCCGGAAGAGGCCTGGTCTGACGGCGCCCAGTCGTTAACCTTTGCTGAATTCAAAAATTTGATGGCGGGGGTCGCGAAGTATCTTCCGCTGGAGGATCGGCATCTCTAGTGAAGGGCACTTCTGGAGTGCGCAAACACAACAATACCACTAGGACACGAAGACACGAAGAAACACTTCTATGTAGTCTTGGGTGTCAAGCTCCTTTTCGGTTGACCTCCTTGGTTACGTCTGCAGCTGGTGGCTCGGTGTCTGATTCGGGGATAGACCCCGAATGAAACTTCTATCCGTGCCGATCGTGTAGTGATCGGACACCCAATCCTGTATTCGCGCGGTGGCGAAAAATGTGCGAGCGCTTTCGGGACGCCCCATCTAAGAACCGGTTCCAAAGCGGATACCAGTGTTTCTTTCGGGCAGTCCCACCATGCCGAGAAGTTGGTTTACTCTCCGTTGTTTTCCTCTTAGCGGCCAAGTATTCCGGTCGGCCCGCGGGGTCAAGGCCGCGCACAGCGCGCCCAAAGGGTTTAGCCTTGACGCCGCTGGGGCCGGCCGGAGCACAATGGCCGCAAGAGGAAAACAACACCTGAGGTTTCATAAGCTGTTTAGGTCTCGAACGTTCTCACGTTCTGGTTTCTCTCCGTCTAAGCGACAACTACTTTTTTCAGTTGCGCGCCCTCGGGCAGAGCTCCGGTCTCGAGGAATTTCCACATATCGATCAGCAGGCGTCGTGCCAGCGCTACGATTCCGACCCTACGGACGCGCTTGCCCGCACCGCCGAAACGCTCCTCGAACCACCGAGTGAGCTTGCTCTCGGGCTGGAAGCGCACCCAAGACCAGGCCAGCTCAATCATTACCCCCCGGACGTGACGGTTGCCGGCTTTGCTAATCCCTTGCTCACGCCTCGATTCCCCGCTCTGATATGGGGTCGGCGTCAGGCCCGCGAGCGACCCGACTTCGCGCCGGTTGTTAAATTCCCTCCAGGCGAAGAACTCTCGCACCAGCACCCAACCGCCGTTGACACCAACGCCGCGCAAAGACGCAAGCTGGCGTACCTGGTCCAGGTCCGGGTTCTCTCCCTCTCTGAGTTCGCGCCTGCGGTCCCCCTCCAGCGACAGGATCTGTCGCTTCAAAAACACCACATGCGCCCGCTCGCGCTGCAGGCGGCCTTTCAACCCCGGCAGCAAAGGCGAGCCATCCCATAACCTGATCGAGTCCAGTTTCTTGTCCGACAGCTCCTTCCCAGGCTCAAGCCTGACCCCCTGGCTCGCCAGTAGTCCCTTGATGCGATTGGTGGTCCGCGTCTTCTCCTTCTTCAGGCTGCGCAGCTCTCGATTCAACTGCCGGTTATCTTCCTCTTCGGGCGAAGGTACTCGCACCACGCTCCAGACCCTGTGCTCTCCATACTGATACCGAATCAGCATGGTCAGCAACTTCTCCACGTCCAGGCGATCCGTCTTAGCTCGCCGCTTTCTCCGGTTCACTTCAATGCTCGCTGAGTCCAACACCAGGTTCCCGATCCCAGACTGCGTCAAGTATCGATGCAGCCAAAACCCATCACGCCCTGCTTCGTAGCAGCTCACCACCTCGGCCGTCTCCGGAAGTTCGAATCGTTTCTTGGCTGCCACGATCTCCCTCTGTACTTTTTCAAGGTTGCCGGCTGTGACCGTGCGCCTTCGCGCCTTCTGCCCCAGCCCAATCGTGAATCCCAGTTTCCATTCCGACATCCCCAGTTCAAATGCCATAAACAATGTCGGTCGAATATCGCTATACTGTTGGTTGCGGGTCGTCTTCTTGGTCATAGTTTCTCCTTTTTGTTTTTGGATTAAACAACTAAACCCAAAAGGAGCTTACCAAGAACGGCCCGCGCTTTCGACCCTGCGAGCTGGCGCCCTACATAGGATCTAAGACACGCGCATCATTTAAGCCGGTTGTATTTTTTCAAAACCTGCCGCAGCCGGTCGTGCGGCAGAGCAATCACCCTGTGATTATCGACGCCCGTCATCGTCTCGGCAGCGACGAGAGCGTTGGTGATGGCTTCTTCCGTCGCCTGGACGGTGGCTTCAAAGATCGGATTCATCCGTTCATTGGGCAGCATGGTCAGACTAGCGATCCCTGAAGGTTTGGCGGCCTCGGGATTCGCAGTCGAAAACGCAATGAAAATATCTCCCGAGCCGTTGCCCGCCGTGCTTCCCATGCGCGCCAGCCCCATCGTCGCTCTTCGCGCCAATCGTTTGAGTTGGTGCGCCAGCAGCGGGGCATCGGTCGCGACTACGATGATGATCGAACCCTCTTCTTGAGACCGCAGCGTGCCATCCGTAATCTCGACCCCGACCGGAACTCCCGCGATGCGCAGTTGCCTGCGCAGACCGTAGTTAGCCTGCACCAGGACTCCAACGGTGTAACCTCCCGAACTTTCATTGAGCCGCCGAGATGAGGTCCCAATACCCCCCTTGAACTCGTGGCAGATCATTCCGGTTCCGCCGCCGACGTTGCCTTCAGCGACCGGGCCCGGGCGGGCGTTATCGAGCGCCTCGAAGACATGCTTTTCCTTCACGTGAAAGCCGTTGACGTCGTTCAAATAGCCGTCATAAGTTTCCGCGACCACCGGCAAGGAAAACGCCTGAGCCATCTGCTTGTTTCGCACTCGCCAGGCGATCACGGCGTCGCGAACGATCCCGACACTGTGGGTGTTGGTTATCATCACGGGACCTTCGAGAAAACCGGATTCTTCGATCCACGTGGTTCCGGTCATCTCGCCGTTCCCGTTCTGTGAAAACCATCCCGCGAAGACCAGATCGGAAGAGCTCCGGCCGCGTGGCACGACAGCCGTGACTCCGGTTCTCACCGGCCCCGCGCCGGTCTTCAGGGTTCCCTCTCCTGAGATTATTGTGCTGTGGCCTACTTCGACTCCCTTGACGTCAGTGATGGCGTTGAGCGGTCCGGGTGTGCCTTCAAGCGGGATTCCCAAGTCTCGCGCTCGCGGCTTGGTCTGAAGGAGCGCGATCTCAGGGAGAATGAGTAAGACGACCAGCGCGCGCCAGATTCGGACCAAGGTGGAGTTTCTCACGGTCCTAATCTGGCCCGCGGCGCAGCAAAAGTCTAGCGGAGAATTCGTCGCGTTTCTTGGAGTCTTCGCGTCATCGCGGTATTGGAACCAAACCAACCACAAAGACGCAAAGACTCGAAAGAAACGCCGAGAATCTCATCCTACGGCTTTTCGACGATGTCGGACTTCATCGGCCCGAGCACGGAGAGAAGTTCGTTTTTCTCTTTTTCTCCCACCTTGAATTTGTCGAGAGTTGCTACCAGGTCTTCGACCAGCGCACTAAAGTCGGCGCCGCTGACTCCCATTCCTTTATGCGCTTCCTTCATGCTTAGTCCGGTGTACTTGCAGGGGCCCCCCGAGGCTTCACAAATCTGGTTTACCAGGTGCATCTTGAGTTTAGTGAGATCGGTCTTGGCGAAGAATTTGTTTATCCGCTTGTCGGCTCCCACCCGGGCGACAAAG
Organism: uncultured Acidobacteriota bacterium; assembly: GCA_963827655.1. Taxonomy (GTDB): domain Bacteria; phylum Acidobacteriota; class UBA6911; order UBA6911; family UBA6911; genus CAWHCF01. The sequence continues at coordinate 22,531 of CAWHCF010000010.1, read as the reverse complement.
TCATCGACAACCGCCACGATCGCCTCTTTTCCCCCCAGGCGTTTGAAGAGGGAGTCGGTGGAGGCCTTGGAAGCTTTCTCTTGATTGCCGCCGTCGGCCGTGAATCCCCGTTGCAGGCACAGTCCGGAAGCGAGTGACAGCGCCAGAGCCGCTCGGGCAGACATGCTGATCCATTTGCGCATATCGATAATCTCCTCAAAGAGTGCTTGTCACGCGCGCCCAGGGCAATGCCAGGACACCGCGGGAACAAGGTTAGTTCAATCAACCATCCATTATTACGGATGGCTTCTCCGATCGGATTCATGGCTCGATGCCTGACGCGTGTCAGGCACACAACGACATGAGCCGCGATAGACCGGAAGATGCCGAACATAGCATCGAGCGTCGGACGCGATCAATCAAAAAGCCGATCACGTCCACGTGGAAATGGTCGTCGGTTGCGGTTTTTCAGGCGGAGCAATGTTTGCGAACACGGCTGGGTTGGAACCAGGAATCGCGAGGGGTTTCAGATTTTCTGGTAAATCTCCGCCCCCTTTTCGAGAAACTCGCGGCTCTTCTGCTCGAGCCCGGTTTCGACCGCACGGTCTTCATCTACTCCCAGGCTGGCGGCATAATCGCGGACGTCCTGAGTGATCTTCATGGAGCAGAAGTGGGGCCCGCACATGCTGCAGAAATGCGCGACCTTCGCTCCATCCTGGGGGAGAGTTTCGTCGTGGAATTCACGGGCCGTATCGGGATCGAGCGAGAGATTGAACTGATCTTCCCAACGGAACTCGAAGCGCGCCTTCGAGAGAGCATCATCCCAATGCCGGGCGCCCGCGTGCCCCTTGGCGAGGTCGGCGGCATGGGCGGCGATCTTGTAAGCGATGACGCCGTCTTTGACGTCCTTCTTGTTCGGTAGTCCGAGGTGTTCCTTTGGAGTCACGTAGCAGAGCATGGCCGTCCCGAACCAACCGATCATCGCGGCGCCGATCCCGCTCGTGATGTGATCGTACCCGGGGGCGATATCGATCACAAGCGGCCCCAGGGTATAAAACGGCGCCTCGTGGCAAACCTTCAGCTGCCGGTCCATGTTCTCCTTGATGAGGTGCATCGGAACATGACCGGGGCCTTCGATCATTACCTGGCAGTCGTGCTTCCAGGCCGTCTGCGTCAGCTCACCCAGGGTATCGAGCTCCGCGAACTGGGCCTCGTCATTGGCGTCGGCCGTTGAACCCGGGCGCAGACCATCACCGAGCGAAAAAGAGATATCGTAGGCCTTCATGATTTCGCAGATTTCGTCGAACCTGGTATAGAGGAAGCTCTCCTGATGGTGCGCCAGGCACCACTTCGCCATGATGGACCCGCCGCGGCTTACGATTCCGGTCACTCGCCTGGCCGTGAGCGGTATATACCGGAGCAAGACACCGGCATGGATCGTGAAGTAATCGACACCCTGTTCTGCCTGCTCGATTAGCGTGTCGCGGTAGATCTCCCAGGTCAGATCCTCGGCCTTTCCGCCTGCTTTCTCCAGCGCCTGGTAAATCGGAACGGTGCCGATGGGAACGGGCGAGTTTCGAATGATCCACTCGCGGGTCTCGTGGATGTTCTTGCCGGTCGAGAGGTCCATGACGGTGTCGGCTCCCCAGCGAATCGCCCATGTCATCTTCTCGACTTCTTCTTCGATGGAGGAGGTGACCACCGAGTTGCCGATGTTGGCATTGACTTTGACCAGGAAGTTTCGACCAATGATCATCGGCTCGCTCTCGGGGTGATTGATGTTCGCCGGGATGATCGCCCGTCCGCGCGCCACTTCACTCCGTACGAATTCAGGAGCGACGTTTTCCCGCAGGGCGATGAACTCCATCTCGGGAGTCACCAGGCCTTTGCGGGCATAGTGCAACTGCGTAACGTTGGAACGACCCTTCAGAACCTGACGGCGAATCGGAAGCGGCGTATCGAGATCGCTGTGGCCGGGCACCGGCCGATAACTCGGCTCCGAGCGCTCATACTCACCTCGGTCAAGAATCCACGGCTTTCGCAACTCGGCAAGTCCACGGTGGAGGTCAATGACGGCGCCCGGATCGGTGTAGGGCCCGGAAGTATCGTACACACGTAGAGGCGGATTGATCTCAACCCGGCCGTCAATCCCTTTCGTGGGATGAAGAGTGATCTCCCGCATCGGGACGCGGATTCCGTGCGCCCCTTCAATGTAGACCTTGTGTGAGCCCGGTAAGGGATGGGTGTTGGCGACCCGAGCTCTCGGTTCGGCGTTACGGATTGGGCGCATCGAAATACCTCTTTCCTTCAAAAAATCTCGACTCATTCTACATCAAAAACACCAAGACCGCAGGGCCCAGGGGCGCAGTTCTTAACATTTCTCTCCGTCGTTGTGCTTTTGCGGTCGTTTTGTGTTAACGTCAGACATTCGTATGGCCACGGTCGAGGTTCTGGATCGCGTGCAGCCGCGCGCGGGCATCCCGGAGGTCAAGGGTGCCGCATTGCCCTCCCGGTTGGCGTCTCTCGACGTCTACCGCGGCTTCGTGATGTTCCTGATGATGGCGGAGGTGCTGCGCCTCTGTCGTGTTTCCGAGGCGCTTTCCGGGAGCGGTTTCTGGCGCTTCCTGTGCTATCACCAGTCGCACGTGGCGTGGATCGGTTGCTCCCTGCACGATCTGATTCAGCCGTCCTTCTCCTTCATTGTGGGCGTAGCGCTTCCGTTTTCCCTCGCCGCCCGTCTCGCCCAGGGACATTCCCGGCTTAAGCTGTCCGCTCACGCATTTTATCGGGCGCTGGTTCTGGTCGGCCTCGGTGTGTTCCTGAGATCCATCGGCCGCCCGCAGACCAACTTCACTTTCGAAGACACTCTGTCCCAGATCGGGTTCGGTTACGGTCTGCTCTTCCTGTTGAGTCTGCGCCCGCTCCGCGACCAGTTTATCGCTCTCGGGCTGATCCTTACAGGCTATTGGGCGGCGTTCGCGCTATACCCGCTGCCGGCGGCGGATTTTGACTATAGCAAGGTGGGCGTGCCGTCCGGCTGGCCCCATTTGATGAGCGGCTTTGCCGCCCACTGGAACAAAAACAGCAACCTGGCGTGGGCATTCGATACCTGGTTTCTCAATCTATTTCCGCGCCCGAAGCCCTTCGAGTTCAATGGAGGCGGCTACGCCACGTTGAGCTTCATTCCAACCCTCGGCACGATGATTCTCGGGCTGATCGCCGGCGAAATCTTGCGCAGCAGCCGCGCTTCCTGGGCCAAGGTGCGCTGGCTGGCCATCGCCGGCGGCGCCGGACTTCTGTCAGGTTTGCTGCTCGGCTGGCTGGGAATCTGCCCTGTGGTGAAAAGGATCTGGACGCCCAGCTGGACGCTTTTCAGCGGCGGTTGGTGCTTTCTCATCCTGGCCGGTCTCTACATCGCAACCGATATCAAGAGGTGGAAGTCCTGGGCGTTTCCGCTCGTGGTCATCGGAATGAACTCGATTGCCATATACTGTATGACCTGGCTGTTCGAAGACTTCTTTCTGACCACCTTGAAAGTCCATCTCGGCCAGGATGCGTTCAGGATCCTCGGAGCGGCCTATGAACCGCTGCTTCTCGGGGTAGCCGTCCTGATCCTGTTCTGGCTGCTGCTTTACTGGATGTATCGCCGGCGATTGTTCCTGCGTATCTGAAGAAGCAGTAGGCAGTGGAATTGAGCTGCTTACTTCCTGCCGCCTGCTGTTTCGCCATAGAGCTGGGCTGCGAAGGCTTCGAAGTTTTCGTAGACCCGGAACGGGGCCAGGCCGGGAGAAGCCAGAAAGCCGTCGCGGCTGCGTCTCGCGGCTGCGGCGCGCCCTGCTTCAAGGCGCAATTTCCTGGAGGTCTCGAAGAGATCCTTCATCTCCTGCAGATTCGAGACGGGCCCATGCCCGGGGATTACGATGACCTGCTCCTCGAGCGTCTTCTCCTCCAAAGCGACCTCTGTGGGATCCTGGGGAGCCTTTGAGGGAGGAGCCTTTGGGGGAGGGGGTCTTTGAGGGAGGGGGTTTTGAGGGAGGCGCCTTGGGCTGGGGCATTGCGGATTTGAGGACAGGAACGGACTCGATCACCTGGCGCATGGCCTCGAGCCACCCGATCGCGCTTCCCTGGCCCTCGGAGGTGTCGATTGCGGGGTAGCTGCCGGGGACAAACAGGTCTCCGACATGCAGCACCTTCTCCGACTGCAGCCACACAACCACGTCCCGGCTGGTATGGGCCCTGTGCTCGGTGGCGAAAATCCGTACTTCCACACCTCCAGGGAAGAGCCGCGCCTGGCGGCCGAAAACCAGCTGCGTTTCGGCAAAGGTTGATTTGGGTTTTTGCTCCTTGCTCTCTACCTCCGCGGGTTTCTCGTCAACGCGGCGGAACTCACGGCCGCCGATGATCGTGGCATTGTGTTCCGAGAAATAGGCATTTCCGCGCGTGTGGTCCTCATGGTGATGGGTGTTCACGACCCAGCGCACCGGTTTGGTCGTAACCCGCTTCAGCGCTTCGAGCATTGCGGGGATCTCGCCTGCCGGCGGCGTGTCAATCAGAAGAACCCCATCGTCACTGATCACCGCGCCGACGTTTCCCCAGCCCGGCTCGGCTTCGAGAACGTAACAGTGTTCGGACACCTTCGTGAATCGTCGGGGCGCGGCGGAAGAGGGAAGGCCTTCCAGCGTTAGCAGTAACGCCGCCGCAACAAGAGCGCCCATTCCTCTCATCCTGAGCTCCGAGAAAAACGCAAACCACGGAAGAAATCGGTGATCAGCGTCTGGACCTGTTCTATCCCCGGGTTAAAAAAATGATCGGCTCCTTCGATCCAAATCAGCTTCGAGGTAGTTGGGAAGCGTCGGGCCAGGGAGTCCATTTTCTCGCGAGGACAGTATTGGTCAAGGGCGCCGACGATGTACAGGGTGGGTTTGTGGTTTTCGGCCAGGTAGTCGAAGTCGTGAAGGCCCACTGGGACGCCAAGCCCCACCATGGCCTCGATCCGGGTATCGCGATACCCTACCTGCAGCCCAACGCGCGCCCCGAAAGAAAACCCAACCAGCGCCAGAGGTAGGGAGGGGTAGTTTTTTTCCAGATGATCGATGGCAGCGACGACGTCGTCCTTTTCCCCTTCTCCCTGGTCGAATGACCCGGTACTGGCGCCCACACCACGGAAATTGAAGCGGAGCGCCACGAGTCCGGCCTCGCGCACGGCTTTGGCAGCGCGATAGATGACCCGATTGTTCATCGTCCCGCCATAGACCGGATGCGGGTGGCAGAGGACCGCGGTTGCTCGCGGCGCCTGGGTTTCAGGCTCACGCAAGATCGCCTCGAGCTGAACCGAACGGCCAGGAATCATCAGAGTCATCGAGTCCTCGAAATTTAACTAACCGGGCAAGGGCTGCGCCCTAGATATCCCGCCAAAGCAGCGGGATAGAAGCCAGGAGTCAGAAGCCAGAAGCCAGAATCGCCTTTGCATATGCATTCAGCAGGCGGCTGACTTCCTCCAGGAGATTCAACCTTCCTTCTTGAGGTCCGCCCTAACCTAGGTAGTGTGCCAACCAACTGGAAGGATTCCATGAACGCCTTTTACCAACACATTCTTGCTCCTGACTTCTGGCTTCTATGTGAACAAAATTCTCATAAGCTCGGACATAACGGTTTAACCATAAGGACGAAGGCTCAAAAGGCTTTAGTGATAGCTCATAGCCTTGGCGGATGGGAATCTCCGCGCCGCTTCGAATGCGATGAAAGCGACCACGATCCCGGCCAGGATATCCGCCACATAGTGATACCTGCCGTAGATCGTCGCGAGCAGCATTCCGACGACGAAAGGAGTCATTCCCCAGGCTAGCTTGGGCAGGTATCTCCAGGCTGTCAACCACGGAACGAACGTTCCCACCACATGCGTGCTGGGGAATGCGCCACCGTGCACGCGGCCTAATCTCTCAATCTGCGCCATGAGGGAATCGAAGAATCCCCCGCACGAGTTCGCCACGATAGAAAGGAGCCAGCGTGTGGTAGGGTCCCTCGACGGGAAAGAGATAGAAGATCCCATAGCATGTCGTGTAGCCCACAGCCGACGCCGTCATGAGCAGTTCAAACTCCTGCCACCTCCTGCGGAAATACAGGAGACCGCCGACCCCTGGAAGCATCAAGTAGAAAGAAAAGTAACAGCCTTGCATGATCTCTGTCAGCCATGGAGCCGCATACTGCTCCAGCCAGAGGGCGGGGTGGACCCGAAACCAGTAAAGATCGAATTGCATGATATACCGGTCAAACCACCCCGGATGGATCATGTGCACTAAAAGCTCCACTTCCTCAAAAAAGAAGAGGAAGCAAAATTGAGGGTACCAGTGAAACAGGAAGTGAAGGATGCCGGAAGGGCGGCGGCGGGCCGTCTGCGCCAGCCACAGGATGGCTGCAGCCATTGCGCAATGCAGCGCAAGGGCCGGTAGCCACAGCCCTCGAGGCCGCCAGACCAGGAGAGCGCAGTTGAGCAGCAGCAGATAACTCAACAGAATTCTTTCGACTCGACCTCCCGGGAGAAGGAACAGGATCCCGGCGCGCGCTGTCTGGAGGATCCCCATGTCAGGCAGCGCCACGCAAACCGGAGCGCCGTGCCGTAATCGGATCAGGTGTCATAACTTCGTCTTCCCCCATAACCTTTTCTGAATCACGCAATCGCCGGACCAGCGCTGCCAGGCTCCTGACCTGGCGGAAGTGCAGAGCAGTTGGAGTGCAGATTTGCAAAAACTCCCGATACATGTGCGGACGGGCTATCAAGCCCGTCCGGCGCCCCAGTTTGGCACAAAAGAACTTTTAAGGCTAAATCCTTCCGATCACGTTATTTGCAACGGGTCTGATGACCCGATCGCCACAGAGGCTTCGGAAAGTGTCCGAGCCACATTCCAGGGTAGAGCTGCACTCCAAGGGCGCCCGCGAAATAGCCAATCTGCAAGCCCTCAAGGCCGGCGAAGACTCAGAGGCACCTCGAGGCCGTGTTCTTCCATCAGGGCCGAATCGCTAAGAATGGCGCCGGTCTCCCCCTCGGCCCAAATTTTCCCTCCATCCATGACAACTGTCCTCGGACACAAGGCCAGAACCATCTCGAGGTCATGGGTGGCAAGCAGAAGAGTGATAGGCAGCGCGGCTACCAGTTCAATCAGATGGCGGCGATTGCGCGGATCGAGATTGCTGGTAGGCTCGTCGAGCGCGAGTATCTTCGGTTCCATGACCAGAACGGAGGCCAGAGCCACACGTTTGCGCTCTCCGTGAGAGAGATGGTGCGAAGACCTGTTTCTGAAGGATTGGTTGAGCCCGACGTCGGCCAACACTCTTTCCACGCGGGAAGAAATCTCTTGCGCGGGAAAGCCCATGTTCAGCGGGCCGAACGCGACGTCTTCCAGAACAGTCGGGCAAAAAAGCTGGTCGTCCGGGTCCTGGAAAACCAGACCGACATGCCGCCGTATCTCTCGCAGATCGGCCCCTTCGAGCAGCTGTCCCATGACGCGAACGCCTCCAGTTCCCGTCAGCACTCCGTTGAGATGGAGCAGCAGGGTCGATTTTCCCGCGCCACTGGGACCGACCAGAGCGACGCGTTCACCCTCGCCCACATCAAGATCGATGCCCTCCAGGGCCCTGGTTCCATCGGGGTAAGTGTAGCTGAGACGGGTTAAGCGAACTGCGTAGCGGTCAGATTTTGAAGATGAAGATGGCATGGGTTAACGCTCGATTGGGTCTTCCTTGAGTTTGGGCGGTGTTTTCTTGCTCGGCAGCGAAACTCGAATTTTCAAGGCCTGACACCGACGATGAACAATGCCACTCCCGCGAGGAATCCAAGGTCGAGCCATGTGAATTTGCGGGGAGCGAGAATGCGCAGGTCTCCGTCATAGCCTCGGGAAAGCATAGCCTGGTACATCCGCTCGGCGCGTTCGAACGAGCGCACGAGAAGAGTTCCGAGCATTGCCCCGAGCAGCTTGAACTCCGCAAGAGCCGGGGCGCGTCCGACGCGCCGGCAGTCCCTGGCCTGGCGCATGCGCAGCACTTCTTCAGTCAGGACGAAAAGATAGCGGTAGAGAAAGCCGAGATTGAGAACCAGAATCTTGGGACATCCCAGCTTACGAAGCCCGCGCAGCAGCTCGGCGAATGCGGTGGTGCTGGTCAGCAAGATAAGAAGCAGAAGGGAGAGAATCGATCGCAGGACGATCGCCACCAGCCTCACGCCCTCGAAGTGGTCCGCCCAAGGAGCGGCGAGACCGGCAAGCACGACAAATGGAAGGATTGCCAGCGTTCTTCCGACGATGTACCCAAGCGGAATCTGGGAGATCCCCATCAGAACGGCGGTGAGCAGGAAATAGGCAAAGAATATCAAGTTGCTGCCTGCGGGTATCCAGAGCACACCGAGAATCAAGGCAAGGAAGCCCACGAGTTTAGTACGAGCTTCCAGAGCGTGCAGAGGAGAATCAAGACCGGCGTAACGGTCCAGGAAATTATGCCTCACGATTTGCGGCTCCTGCCTTGAACCAAGCGAGCCACAAGGTAGACGAGAGCAGTGCAGACCACGAGGATTGCCGCTGCCCGAAGGTATTCCGGGTAGCGATCGGGGGATAGAAGATCTCCCGCGTCAGTTGCGCGGCTCAGTCATGGCGCCGGCTGAGGAAAGAAGTCGCTCCAGTGGGTCGGGAAGGCTGGAGCTTCCGGCCAGTATCAATACCAGAACCGGAAGCGCAACAAACCCCAGGGCGACGGCCCAATCGAGGGGGCCCATCCTGAAGTCTGACTTTCCTTTGATGAGATCCGGTCGGACGCGCGCGAGGAAAACCAGCACGCCGGCCGTCAGCCCGCCTTCGGCGAGACCGATGATCGCATGGTAGCCTGCCATCGCAGGGAGTCCGACCTCGAGAGGAATGGCTCTCGACAGACCCAGCTCGAGCGCGCAACAGACTGCCGAGAGCACCAAGGATACCCAGCCCGACACAAAGCCCGCCCAGGCCAGGCGTCTCTCCCGCGGGGGCGAACCGGCCAGCAGCCGGAACAATCCGTAGCCGCTAAAGCAGGTAACCGCGCCGATGTTGAAGATGTTCGCGCCCAGCGCCGCCAATCCGCCGTCCTGTAAGAAAAGCGCCTGGGCGATAAGAACCGTCGCCATGGTGAGAAAGCCGGCCAGCGGACCCAGAAGAATCGCCAGGAGGGCTCCTCCTACGAGATGTCCCGATGTTCCCCCGAGAACGGGAAAGTTCAGCAACTGTGCGGCGAAGACAAAAGCCGAGAGAACTCCCATCAGGGGAACAATCCGCGCCGAGGCTTCCAGGCGCAGGCGGCGCGCCGCATAGAGAATGCTGGCGCCGGACAGCGCGTCCAGGGCGAGCCACATCTTATTGGATAAGAATCCGTCGGGGATATGCATGGTCCGGGAATTCTAGTCTAAAAATCAGGGACGTCCCACACGTTTCCCTATTTCTACGAAGACGGCGACCGTTTCAAGACACGAATAGTGAACGTGCGGGACGTCCCTATTTTCACAGAACGAGTTCTGCCATGGTCCGCACGGTTTCGATTTTGGATGTGCCGCAGATGAGCGTCGTGACGCCGGAGCGCCGCCATAAATCGAGCCGGTCGGCGATCCGTTCCCTGGGCCCGCATAGCGCGACTTCGTCCACCAATTGATCCGGTACCGCGGACGCAGCTTCGGCTTTCCTCCCGTGAAGGAAAAAACTTTGAATGTTCGCCGCCGCCTCCTCGTAGCCGTAGCGAGAAGCCAGGTTGTAATAGAAGTTTTGTCCCCGGGCCCCCATTCCGCCGATATATAGCGCGAGCGTCGACTTGACGGCGTTGCGGCAGGCGTTGACATCCGGCCCGAGTTCGATGTGGACCGTGGGGGCGATCTCGAAGTTCGAAATGGCGTTCGACCCGCTTGCGCGCGCTCGGCCTTGCTCGAGGTATTCCCGGAACAGGTCCATGCGTTGCGGTGAGAAGAAGACCGGTAACCAGCCATCCGCGATTTCGGCGGCCAGCGCCACATTTTTAGGGCCAATCGCAGCGAGATAAATCGGGATCTTGGGGCGTAAAGGATGCAGGATGAGCTTCAGAGGCTTGCCGAGTCCGGTCCCGCCACGCAGCGGAATATCGTAGTGTTCGCCGTGGTGTTCCAGCGGTCGGTCGCGCCGCAAGATTGCGCGCACGATCTCGACGTACTCGCGCGTCCGAACCAGCGGCTTGCCATAGGGGACTCCGTGCCACCCTTCCACAACCTGGGGTCCCGAGACGCCCAGCCCGAGGAGCATTCGCCCGCCGGTCAACAGATCGAGGGTCGCGGCGGTCATCGCGGTGTTGGCCGGCGAGCGCGCGGCCATTTGCATGATTGCCGTCCCGACATTGATGCGCTCGGTCTTGGCTGCGAGCCAAGTCAGCGGCGTGATGCAGTCCGAACCCCAGGCTTCCGCGGTCCAGATCGAGTGGTAGCCCAGACGATCCGCCTCTTGCGCAAGCGCAACATTGTCCGCCGGGCCGGAACCCCAGTATCCAAAGTTCAACCCAAGACGCATCATCCCTCCTGCGTTTTGATCAGACCCATAGTGTAGTGGAGAATCTCGATTCGGGTAAAGAAGTCCCGGCGCATCGGCGTGGTTGTGGTTGGATCCTGCACGAACAACCCGCCGTCAATCGGAGGAGAGCAACCGGTCAACAAATCGCATCAATTGTTGATGGACAACGACGCCCGGCTGTGGAAATAGTATCGGGCAGCGTCCGTCGGCGCCGCTGGTTCTTTACTCTTTATCGAGGCATTCACCGTCATGAAGATGAACCACACGATCGATCGCAGGAAGTTCCTGGCCCTGGCCGGCACCGCAAGCTGGGCCGCGGCGGTGCAACGCCAGGGGCCGCGGCCAGACCTGGACGAGTTCTTCCGGCGCAAGATGGAAACCGATCACATCCCGGGTGTCGCCGCCTGCATTCTGAAGCGGGGCGCCGTGGTTTGGTCGGCGACCTATGGGTATGCCAACCTCGCCGAGCGCGCGCCGATGACGCTCGACACGCTGCAGAACATCGGTTCGATCTCGAAGACTGTCGCCACCACGGCCCTGATGCAGCTCTGGGAAAAGGGCCGCTTCAAGCTCGACGATGACGTCGGCCGTTACCTGTCTTTTCCGGTGCGTAATCCCGCACACCCGGCCGTTCCGATCACGTTCCGCTACCTGCTCACCCACACCTCGTCGATAGCGGACGGGTCGGCCTACGCAGAGAAGTACGCTTGCGGCGACCCGACCCTGGCGCTGGGTGAGTGGCTGCGCCAGTACCTGGCGCCAGGCGGCACGCTCTATCGGCCTTCGGAGAACTACCATTCATGGGCGCCCGGAACGAAGTGGGACTACTGCAACGTTGCTTACGGCGTTGTCGCACACCTGGTCGAGTCGATCACAAAAACGCCGTTCACTGACTACTGCAAGCAGTGGATCTTCGAGCCCCTCCAGATGACACAAACATCCTGGTACCTGTCCGGCATCGACACCGCGCGGCATGCCGTGCCTTACAGTTGGGTCTCGTCCGGGAAGGTCCGGGGGCCGAGCTGGGGCGGGGTCCCACTGGGAGTGGTCCGCTCCGAGCGGCCGGCGAACCCGGCCGACCGGAAAGATCGATACGAGGCCAACTGCCTGTACAACCATCCGAACTACCCCGACGGGTTCTTGCGGACCAGCGTGGCGCAGCTGGCTCGCTACGTGCGCGCTTATCTTGATCTGGGCGCGTTCGAGAAGAAACGACTCTTGCAGAGCGAGACCGTCCGCGAGATGTTGACCCCGCAGCGTACCGAGGGCGCGCGCGTGCAGGGGCTGACATGGTACGGATTCGGCTCAGGCGAGCCGCTCGCCTGGGGCCACGGCGGGAGCGATCCCGGGATAAACACCGACGTCCGCTTTCGCCTGAATGATGGTGCGGCGGCGATCGTTTTTACCAATACCAACGGGATCAAACCCGAGGAACTCACCGCGCGGCTGCTTCGCGAAGCCGACAGCCTCTAACGACGGGCGCACAAGAGATTCTTGGTGTTTCTTCGTGTCTTGGTGTCTTCGTGGTCAGGATTGTTCACGCTCGCGCATGCTGCGGTTCTTTGGGCGCGCGATACTTCACATCCAGGTGAGGCGTTTCGAGCCGCCGGTTTCCATCGATCTTCGAAGACAGACAGCTTTCGAGGACGCCGCTGACCAGCAGGGTCCGCTCCACGGGGTAGGGCGCCCTTCCGGTTTCGAACATCTCCTCGATCTTGCTTACAAGGCACGCCGAATAGGTGACGTTCGGCTCCGGCGAAAGGAAGAACTGGGTCGATTGCACGCCGCGGCCTTTGACGCGCGCGGCAAAGGTGAAATCCTTGACTGCGCCGGTGAGCATCAGCAGCGTGGCCCGCAAGCCGTCCCGGTACTCGATGAAGTAGGCCGCGGGGTTCTTCACCAGCTTCGGCAGCTCGCCGTTACCCACCAGGTCTTGCGTTCGGCCGTCCTCGATGGTCAGTCCCTGCGGCGAGTCGCTCCGCGAAATCGCCGCCGTGAGCAGCTCCTTGGACCAGCGGCCCTCTTGCCCCGCCTTCCATACCGCGTCGCCTTCGATCAGCTCGACTGACTTCACGCCGGTCTCGCCTCCCTGGCGCCTCTCCACCATGCACTGCATGGCTTCCAAGGCGTGATAATCCATGGCGTCCGAGCCGCCGATTCCCACCATCAGTGCGCTCTCGATCTCGCAGTTCAGCGGCAGCTCGAGGTCCGGAAGCCGCCAGGTAACGGGCAGGGAAGATCCCGCCAGCATCGGGAATTTCAGGCGCTTCGATGCATCCACCATCCACTTCGCCTTCTCGAAGCTGTAGGAAAGATGCTTGTCGTTGAAGACCGGAACGGAGACGCCGTCCTTCTCGAAGACATCGACGAGCTGCTTGAAAAACTCGTGTCGCGGATAGAGGATCTGCCCCTTGTCGTTGCGCGGATAGTCCCCGTGCTCGCCGATCGACAGCACGGCATCGACGGCGATCTTGTCGCCCCCGCAGCGCAAGGCCTCGGCAATCGTGGGATAGACGGTGAAGCCGAATTCCGCCCCCCGAGCGGCGCTTTGGTCCCCGTCCGGCTTCTGGTCGACGTAAAGCGCCACGACCTTCATGTCCGGTTTGTGCCACTTGCCGGCCTGAGGATACCCTACCAGGAACCGGTCCCCGATGTGCTGGGCGTGAGACAGATATCGATAGACGGTTGTGACGATCGCGACGCGCTTCATGCTACGTTCTCCAGAAAGTCGATTCCCTCGGGGGCGGGTAGCTGATGGCCAGGTGCGGCGTGTCGTAACGGACCTGATTCCGGTGCAGACTCTCGACACCGGCTGCCGTCAGTCCCGTGGTGAGGAGCGTCCGCTCGACCGGATAGGTCGCTTTGCCGGTGAGGTACATCTTCTCGAAGTTATTCACCAGCGGGCTGAAGAAGTTTGCCAGGCTGGTCCGGCGGGGAGGCATCGGCAGATACATCTGGGTGGAGAGTATCTCCCGCCGTCCCTCGAGATGCGCGGCGAAATTGAAGTCCTCGATCAGGCCGCCCATGAGCAGCATGGTGCACTTCAGGCCGTCCATGTGCTCGTACCGGTAAGCCACCGGGTTCCGGACCAGCCTCCGCATGTCGTCCAGGGAGGGGAAGTTATTGTTGAAGCCCTCCCGCGAGGGCCGGAGCGTATGGCTGCGGCACAGGGCCGCCTCCATCAGGTCTTTCGGCCAGGCGCCCTCCTCGAGTGCCGGCCAGAACTTGTCGCCGCGATATGCCTGCAGCCATTTCACCCCGGTCTCGCCCCCCTTGCGGCGCTCCACCATGCACTGGAGGGTTTCGAGACCGTGGAAGTCGTAGCTGTCCACGCCGCCGTAGCAGACGCACATCGCTTCCCGAATCCGCGCCCCGAGCGGCATTTCGATCGACGGGGTACGCCAGGTCACCGGCAGGCTCGAGCCGGCCATGAATGCGAATCCCATGCTCCGCGAGGTATCGTACATCTCGCGTGCCCAGTCCCAGTTCCACGACAGATGCTTGTCGTTGAAGACCGGGACCGAGCGGCCGCTGGACCGGAACACTTTCACGATTTCCTGGAAGAAGGGATAACGAGGATACTGAGTCTGACCCTTCTCGTTCCGCGGATACTGGCCATGTTCGCCGATCAGGATCACCCCGTCCACCGCGAGCTTGCTTCCGCCGAGCGTCAACGCTTCGGCGATCGTCGGATACAATTTCAGAGACGGGAACTTCTGCAGACGACTCTTGCTTACATCGTTGGCCCGGATTTGATCGATAAAGATCGAGATCAGGTCCATGGCGGGATAATGCTGGATACCGTTCCAGCCGTAGCCCTCCAGGAACCGGTCCACGATGTGCTGGGCGTGCGAGTACTTGAAGTAGGTCGTGCAAATTGCGGCCAGTTTGGGACGCGCCGGACGTCCCTGGGCGCGCAAGATCGCGGGCGCCGCTCCCAGTCCCGCCAGCAGTTCTCTCCGCGATATCTTCATAATTCCTCCGCAGCTGTTTCTATCGCGTGTGGCCTCGCGCGAGCAAGCGAAATTCTGGAAGTGCCTTTAGTGTTTCTTGGTGTCTTCGTGGTTAGAGCTGCTAAACAAATACCACCAGGACGCGAAGACACGAAGAAACGGCCAAGAACGGCGGCGGCTGACCCGTGCTATACTGAGACGATCCATGCAGGCTCGAGCCGGCTTCTTCTTGTTCGCCTCCCGTTTGTGCTTGTACCATCTTTCTCTCGTCCGGCCCGCGGAGCCACGCGGCTGCTCAGATTTCCTCCGATTCGTCCAACCTTCGGGGGAAAGAGCTTTACGAAAAGGCCTGCGCCCGCTGTCACGGCTCGGACGGAAAGGGGACCGTACCGACATACAGTTGGATGCGCGATTGCCGAACTTTGCTCGCTGCGCCGAGTCGGCCGAAGAGCCCGATGACCAATGGCGTCTGATCATCGAAAAAGGGGGCGTGCTCTTCGGGCTTTCACCGCAAATGCCTGCGTATGGCGATGTCCTGACGCGCGAGCAAATCGACAGCCTTCTGCTTCATATGCGCGAGTTCTGCCAGGACCCGCGCTGGGTCCGAGGAGAACTCAACTTTCAGCGTCCGCTCTTTACAGAAAAAGCCTATCCCGAAAATGAGCTCGTAATCGGTCCGCGTGTGCAGCCACGCAAAGAGGAAGGAACCGGTTTCGTTTGGACCAATCTCGTGGAGCGGCGGATTGGCCCCAGGACAGAAGTTGAGTTTTCCCTCCCTTTTACCAGCGCCCAGGTTAATCCGGCCAGTCCCAGGCACAGCGGCGTGGGAGACATCGAAATCGGAATAAAGCAGGTACTCGTCAGCAGCCTCTCCCACCGTTTTATTCTCAGCTCTGGTCTGGAGGTGTCCTTGCCCACCGGGGCGGATGAGAACGGACTTGGGACGGGAACCACGAAGTTTGAGCCTTTCGTGGCGCTGGGAAAGGAGATGAGGGGTTGGGTGGCACAGGGGAGTTTAAAGATGGAGCTGCCCACGGACACTGGAAAGGCGGAACGAGAGTTCGGATACAGCGTGGCAATCGGCTATCCTTTGTTTCTGATCGGCGGCGTGCGCGATCTTTTTCTCGCCCTCGAAGTCGTGGGGAGTCGCGAACTGAAAGGCGGAGGGCGCAGCGAGGTTGCTCTGGTTCCTCAAATCCGCCTGCCGATCGACAGAATGGGGCGGTGGGCATTTGCCATAGGGCCGTTCCTGCCGGTTTCTAGAGGTTCCAATCTGCGCCCGGGATTCGCGGCTTACTTGCTTTGGGAGTATCTGGGCCGATGACACACCACCAGGACGTCAAGACGCTACGTCAAACCATCACGCTTCTGGGGCTGATCGCCCTTGTCGGTATCGGCTCGATTCACTCTGGCAGTTCTCAAGACGAGGGCATTCTGGTTGGCGACGTGAAACTGGACGGGTCGCCGCCTGCGCCGCGCCCTCCCGCAGTCGTGAAAGCGGCCGACGCCCCGGTTTGTGGCGCGCACATTCCGGACGAGAGTGTTCTGGTGGACAAAGAGGGAGGTCTGCAGAACGTGATCGTCTACTTGGACGACATCACCGCAAATACTCCAGGCAGCCGAGGTCGCGGCACTGCCGGTCCAGCGCCGTCGGTCCGGCTGGCGAATCGCGACTGCCGTTTCCAGCCTCATGTGCAGACGGCCCGCCTGGGGGCCACCCTTATCGTAGCTAATGACGATAATATTCTTCACAACACCCATGCCTATCTCGAGCAAAACGCCACTTTTTTCAACCTGGGCCTGCCGTTCAAAGGAGTCGAAGTCCCTCGCCCGCTGAAGCGGACCGGCATGGTGACATTCAAATGTGATGCCGGCCACACGTGGATGAACGGCTATTTACTCGTCCTCGATCATGGATTTCATGCCGTGACGGATGCCGCCGGAAAATTCCGCATGACTTCCGTTCCCGCAGGAGACCGGCGGCTTAAGGCATGGCATGAGAAATTGGGTACTCAATCCCTCAGCGTCCAGATCAGCCCAGGCCAGGAAACACGAATCAACATTCGCTTCAAGAGTCAGTGAGCCGGGCTAGCCCATCATGATGCTTCGCGTTTCTTGGTGTCCTTGAGTCTTCGTGGTAACGGTGGAAGACTTGGGTTTATAGCGCGAAGACAGTTCCCAAGAACCTTAACGGAATCTTAACCGAAACCTAGCCGTTCCCTCACAACGATCAGGTAAACCTTTGAAGTTTGCCCAAGGGAGATACGATGAAGATCAGATTTCTGATAGCGGTCAGCACGCTCGGCATCCTGGGATCGATTGGTTGTGGCGGAGTTTCCGGATCGGGCGGCAGATCGAAACCGATCACCATCAAGGGATCCGATACCATGGTGATTCTGGGACAGCGCTGGGCCGAGACGTATATGCACAGCAACCCCGGGGTCAGAATCCAGGTTACAGGCGGGGGATCGGGCACAGGAATTGCCGCACTAATCAATGGTGGAACCGACGTCTGCGAATCGTCACGACCCATGAAAGAGAAAGAGAGAATACAGGCCCGCAACCGCCACCGGAAGGATGTGAAGGAAATTCCGGTGGCTCTTGACGGAGTCGCCATCTACGTGCATCAATCTTCCCCGATCCAGTCGCTCGCGCAGAGCCAGCTCAAATCGATCTACACAGGCCGAACCAAGAACTGGCGCGAACTGGGTTGGGACGATGCGACCATTGTGCCCTACAGCCGGGAAAACAACTCAGGCACTTACGTCTTCTTCAAAGAGCACGTCCTGGGTAACGAGGACTTCGCCAACGAAGTCCAGACATTGCCCGGAACCGCCGCGGTCGTCAACGCCGTGAGTAAGGATACGCGGTCCGTAGGATATGGAGGGATCGCCTACGAATCGGGCATTCGGGTGCTGCCGATCCGCAGCGATGGGAGCGGAGAAGCCGTCCCGCCGTCCCTTGACAACGTGCGGAGCGGCCGTTATCCGTTGTCGCGTCAACTCTTCTTCTACACGGTGGGCGAGCCCGAGGGTGAGCTCAAGGCATTCATCGACTGGGTGCTCAGCGAGGAAGGACAAAAGATATGCCAAGCGGTGGGCTATTATCCTCTCCAGAAAAACCCAGAGCCAGCTTCGCGTCAGCCCCTCACTGGAGCGGGAAATGGAGCGATCGACTCTCAGCGTTGATCATCCGCGGATGCGCTTTCCTGGCGATCATTTCATTAGTCTTGATCTTTGTCTTCATCGGGAAGGAGGCTCTTCCGGTGCTGACCTCCGAGGAAGTTCGCCAGGAGGTCAACTTGCAAACGCTCTTTTTCCCGCAGTCTTATGAAGGAGCGCCTCCCGTATTTTCCTGGCAGCCGGTCTCTGAAAAGCCCAAGTATGCGCTCCTTCCGCTCTTCGTGGGAACTTTGAAGGTTACGATCATCTCGGTTGTGCTCGCAATTCCGCTGGCGGTAGGAGCGGCGCTTTACACTTCGGAATTTGCCCGCCCCGCAGTCCGGGAGGTCATCAAGCCGGCGATTGAGATTCTCGCCGGGATCCCGAGTGTTGTGGTGGGATTCTTTTGCCTGATGGTCCTGGCCGGCTGGCTTCAGAGCGCGTTTGGCTGGACTTACCGGCTGAACGCCCTGACCGCCGGGATCGGCCTGAGTCTGGCCGTGATTCCCATTGTCTATACCGTGTCAGAAGATGCCTTTACCTCGGTCCCGCAGACCTACCGGGACGGTTCGCTGGCAATGGGCGCTTCTTCCTGGCAAACCGCCTGGCGCGTGGTGCTCCCGGCGGCAATGCCCGGAGTGCTCGCGGCATGCGTCCTAGGTTTTGGCCGCGCCATCGGCGAGACCATGATTGTCCTGATGGCTTCCGGCAACGCCGCAGTCCTTTCACTATTGCCGACCGATTCGATTCGGACCTTCTCGGCGACCATCGCCGCCGAACTGGGCGAAGTTGTCGTCGGCAGCGCTCACTATCACGTTCTTTTTTTTATTGGCGCTTTTCTTTTCGTTCTGACTTTCTCGATAAACCTGGCGGGACACTGGTGGGTAGGTCGTCTTCAGAAAAAGCTTCAAGGAGCGTCTTAGCCTCGTCGCGTGCCTGCGTCACCAGTTGAGTGGGATTTTAGTGTTTCTTTGTGTCTTCGCGCCTTAGTGGTATTTGTTCCGTAGCGCTAGAGGTGCCGTGTTTGATCGCGCAAGAATCGTGGGCGGCTTGCTCCAATCCCTCTCCGGAATCGCCTGCCTGATTATCGTGGCGATGGTGGTCATCATTATCGGCAACATCCTGATCCACGGGGTGGAGAAGCTCAGCTTGAGCTTCCTCATTGAAGCGCCGGAAGCCGGCATGACAGGGGGTGGAATTTTCCCGGCCATTTTCGGCACGGTGGCCCTCGTGCTTCTCATGACCCTGGCTGTCATCCCGCTGGGTGTCGCGACCGCGATTTACATCCACGAGTATGCGCCCAAGCGCTCACGCATGGTTCACCTGGTGCGGCTGGCCATCCAGAATCTGGCCGGCGTTCCTGCCATTGTATTCGGGTTGTTCGGCCTGGGGTTCTTTGTCGAGTTCGTGGGGCGTGGCGTGGACCGCGCCTTCTACGGCGGCACTCTGGTGTATGGCCAGCCCGCGATTCTCTGGGCCGCCTTGACGATGGCGCTGCTGACGATGCCCACGGTAGTGGTTGCCACGGAAGAGGCTCTGCGAGCCATTCCGGTGAGTTATCGGGAAGTCGCTTATTCGCTGGGCGCGACTCGCTGGCAGATGATTCGCCGCGTGGTCTTGCCTCAGGCGGTGGGCGGCATCCTTACCGGCGGGATTCTCGCGGTGAGCCGGGGCTCGGGAGAGGTCGCTCCCGTGATGTTTACGGGCGCCGCGTACTTTCTCCCCGAGCTTCCAACCCAGCTGAACAGCCAGTTCATGGAGCTGGGATATCACGTCTATGTACTGACGACCCAATCGCCCGACGTTGAAGCAACCAAGCCGATCCTCTACACAACGGTGCTGGTTCTGCTACTGCTCACTTTTTCGCTGAATTTCACCGCAATCATGATTCGCGCCAGGATTCGAAAGAGGCTCCGCTATGGTCGTTGATCGCGAAGTCCTGGCGGCACCCATCGACGAGGGGTACGCGAGGTCGGTCCCGATTCGGACCAAGGGTTTGGGTGTGCGCGCCGGCGGAAGCGAGATCTTGAAAGGGATCACCCTGGACGCCCGCCGCGGCGAGATCCTTTCGATAATCGGTCCCGCAGGCGCAGGCAAGACAACCTTTCTCCGTTGCCTTAACCGAATGAATGACCTTGATCCCGATATTCAAGTCTCCGGCGAGGTTCTCCTGGACGGAGTGTCGGTCTATGACCGCGAAGTGGATGTAGCTGTTTTGCGCCGCAAGGTAGGAATGGTCTTCTCGGTTCCCGTGCCCCTGCCGATGACCATCTTCCAGAACCTGACTTTCGGGCTGCGCCTGATAGAAGGCGCGCAAAACCGATACGCCGAACGGGTCGAAAAAGCCCTGCGGTCGGCATATCTGTGGGACGAAGTAAAGGATCGGATGGATGAGCCCGCCCGCAATCTCTCGGGCGGGCAGCAGCAGCGGCTGTGCCTGGCACGCACGCTGGCGCTGGAACCGGGGGTGCTCTTGCTGGATGAGCCGAGTTCCGGACTCGATCCGGTTTCGACCGCGAAGATCGAGGAGGCACTCCAGGAGTTGAAGGCCGATCTTGGCGTCATCCTGGTCACGAACAATGTCAAGCAGGCCGCGCGCGCGTCGGATCGAACGGCTTTTTTCCTCTTTGGCGAGCTGATTGAACTCGATCTCACCGAGAAGCTCTTCACCACGCCGCGCGAGCCGAAAACGGCAGACTATATCTCAGGACGATTCGGATGACGCCCAAGCTCGAGACCCGGGCACTCGATCTGTGGTATCAGCGCTTTCACGGCCTCAAGGCGGTCAGTATCGCCATTCGCCCGCGCGCCATTACGGCGATAATCGGCCCATCCGGATGCGGCAAATCGACTCTGTTGAGGGTGTTCAACCGGATGAACGACACGATTCCGGGAGTTCGGATTGAAGGTGAGGCGCTTCTCGACGGCCATTCCATTTATGCCAGGGACATCGATCTGCGCCAGCTTCGAAAGCGGGTCGGGATGGTGTTCCAGCGGCCCAATCCTTTTCCCTTGTCGGTGTTTGAAAACGTGGCGTATGGCCCTAAAATCCACAATCTGGCCATCAAGGGAGATCTGGCCGACCGGGTCGAGAAGAGCTTGCGGCAGACGGGTCTCTGGGATGCCCTGAGGGAGCGCCTGGACGATTCAGCCCTGTCGCTCTCGCCGGAGCAGCAGCAACGCATCTGTATCTCGCGGCTCCTCGCCGTTGAGCCGGAGGTGCTCCTCATGGACGAGCCGGCTTCCGCCCTGGATCCGATCGCAACCGCGAGAATCGAACAACTCCTGATCGAGCTGAAAGAGCGGTACACAATCGTAATCGTCACGCACAATATGCAACAGGCGGCCCGGATCTCCGACGATACAGCTTTCATGCTGTTGGGCGAGCTGGTCGAGGTCGGGGAAACCCAGACGATTTTCACGCGCCATTCCGACCCAAGAACCGAGCAGTACATTTCAGGGAGGTTCGGATAATGCAGCGTCACTTCGACGAGAAGATTCAAGAGCTGCTGGAGAAGCTGATGGTGATGGGTAGCCTGGCGGAGTCGATGATCCAGGGGGCTTTGAGGACATTGATCGAAAGAGACGAGACCCTCTGCGACGAGGTCCACCGCAAGGAAATGCAAGTAAACGAGCTGCAAATCGAAGTCGACGACCGGGCGGTCAAGTTGACTGCGCTCCAGCAGCCGGTGGGCACCGATGTTCGATTCCTCTTCATGGCGTCTCGCATCGCTTCGGAACTGGAGCGCATCGGAGACCAGGCGGTCAACATCTGCCAGAACGCGCACCATGTTCTGGAAGCCCCGCCGCTGAAACCCATCGTCGACCTGCCCATGATGGGGGATATCGCCGAAAGGATGGTGCGCGACAGCCTTGAATCCCTGGTCAGGAAAGATTGCAGCCTGGCCAACCATGTCCTGGAGGAGGAGAAGAAGGTCGATGCCTTCCGGGACCAGATCTTCCGTATCCTCCTGACTCACATGATGGCCGATCCCGGAACCATCCAGCGCGCCCTGGGACTGATCCTGATCTCGCGCAACCTCGAGCGCGTCGGAGACCATGCGACCAACATCGCCGAGGAGGTGATATACCTGGTCGAAGGACGGGAGGTGCGGCACCGGCATGAGATGAACACGCGCGCCGTTCCTTCTGAAAGCGTGGACACGCCCACCTAGCTTCGTTGCCTCTGGGCGCACAAAATGGAGGTATCCATTCGGCATGGCTAAAGGAACTATTCTCGTCATCGATGACGAGAAGGATCTCATCGAGCTGGTCCGGTACAATCTCGAAAGAGAAGGTTTCGATGTCATAGGCGCGCCTGATGGCGAGTCCGGGCTGAAAATGGCCGCCCAGTCTCAGCCCGATGTGATTCTGGTGGATGTGATGCTGCCAGGGATCGACGGGCTCGACGTTTGCCGCACGCTTCGCTCTAACAACCGCACGGCTCGCATCCCGGTGATCATGCTGACGGCGAAGTCTGCGGAATCGGACCGTGTCGTCGGGCTTGAACTCGGGGCCGATGATTACGTAACCAAGCCGTTCAGCCCGCGTGAACTGGGCGCTCGAGTCAAAGCCGTATTGCGTCGAACTTCTCTCCACCAGGAACCGCCCGACGTTGTCCGGCGCGGCGATCTGGTTATCGACCTATCGCGCCGCGAGGTGTTCTGCAAGGACAAGGTCATTTTCTTGACCGCCACTGAATTTCGGCTCCTGCAGTTCCTGGCAGACCGCCCGGGACGGGTTTTCTCGCGCAGCGAAATCATCGATGGCTCGCTGGGCCGCGACGTAGCCGTCCTTGACCGGACCATCGATGTGCATGTGATGGCCCTCCGAAGAAAGTTGGGCAGGTGTGGCGATTGGATCGAGACTATTCGCGGCTTTGGCTATCGATTCCGCGAGG
>CAWHCF010000009.1:0-83790 GCA_963827655.1 uncultured Acidobacteriota bacterium | reverse complement strand
GGAGATGCTGGGCGAGGCGGTGAGCGCCTACCTCGCGAAGCACCGGTCGAGTGGACCGACTGGGAGGACCGGAGCCGTCCTAGATCACCACGACGCTCCCCCACAGCACCGCACGGTCTTCCGCGGCGAGAAGCCGCCCGCGGTACGCCTCGTCCCCGCCGTCGAGGATGTTCGAGAGCGTGAAGCACTCGAAGCTCCCCGCGGGCTCCCCCTCGACGAAGCTCGCTTCGTCGGCGTGCACTGCAACGCGGGCTTAGTGCCCGCGTTCAAGCACTCAAAGGGTGCCGACCTTGCACAAGAACCGGTCGCTGTTTCTGACGTCAGAGGGCGTTCGGTGGTAGAGGCACAATTCGGCGAAAACGCTTTCGGACGTGATGGAGCATTACGACTTCTTCATGCGGCGTGCCGGAGCTCAATTCGGCTTCCCCGGCTTCACCCCGCAGGACAAGGCCGACATCATCGCGTTCCTGGAGCTTCTCTAGCAAATCCCATTTCATCTTTCCCCGCGCCCAGTAACCGTCGCCATGAGGAACCGGCGCGTACAGATCGACTGAAAGGTCGCCGGCAATCTGCTCCATGCGTACGCATTGCGGCGGTTCTCGGCGGACCGGTTGGAACGGCGTGCGATCGAGTTGGCGTTGTGGGGGATGCCCGCCCACGCCGCAAGCCGAGACAGAACCCTGATAACTGCTAACCTAGTTTTCTGTCGCGAAATTCCAATGGATCATGCGAAAATCAGTGACTGGCTCCGAATTGCGCAGCAAAACACCCGTCGTTTGGCGCTGTTAACCGCGCAATTTAGTGACTGTCACCGATTTTCGCTCCCCCAACTGCAAGATAACGGTAGATCCAAAACGCAGTTTTTCGACTGTCCGCTCGAGCGGCGGACTTGGGAGACTAAGGTATGCCTCAATTGAAGAGCGATCCGGCAAACGGTGTCACCGTCGTGGGCGGCAGCGTCTATTACAGCCTTAATTCGACGCATTGGCAAAACCTCGCCGGGTACAACCCCAAGGCGACCTACAGCTATTCGCCGCCCCGTCCGGAGAACGGCAACGTCGAGATGGCGACGATGAACATGGCAGTGTTTGGCACCGACAAGAAGTTTTACTCGGCCAAGTTGCGGCTCGGTGTCGCGCTCGGGTTCGGCCGATACGAACAGTCGATCAAGGTCGGCAAGGGCAGCGGTATATGCACGACCTTCTACCTGAGTCAGTACGATCAGGATCAGATCCAGGAGATCGACTTTGAGATGTCCGGTCACTGCGATCAAACGCAGGAGCCCTGCGGCACCCAGTCCGTGTTGACGTGCGTCTGGTGGAACCACGTACAGCACACCATCGCGGACACTAAACTATGGGTCGGCGACAAGCCGACGGACCTCATCGACACGACCAGCGGGTGGGGCACCAGCGCGTATCGCTACATGATCGACTGGGAGCCCGATACTATAACGTGGTCGGTCGATCGCACCGGGAGCGGCAACAACTACGTCATGATTCGCACTCAGCCGATGGCGGCAATCGGCACCTACAAGGAGTCGCTGTGCTACGTATTCATCAGCTTCTGGCCATACTACTCTCCCCGCGGTGATAAATTTTTGAACGGTCAAGACACGACCACCAAATGCGGAGACTCGGGGCTCTGCTACCAGGCGTTCTTCTTCCAGTCACTCAAGTTCACGCCGTCGGCGAAGAACAACCGGCTCGTCACCCTGGCGTGATCGAGGACGGTGGCGAGCCTCGCTGGCGCGCGCAGAGACAGACCTTCGTCCAAATTGCTTTCCCATTTTGTCCTGGTCCCCACATGGCCTGCTGCATTTTTTGGGGCTCACTGGGGCAGAGTATTGCCGCGCAACTTTTCTTGGAAGCAGGTTTCCAGCGCGTACGGGTCTTGAAGGGGGGGATGGCAGGCGTGGCTCAAGGCCAACGGCGGGATGGAATCACGGCCGAATGGGCCGTAAGTACGACTTGAGGGGCATGGGCGCGATCGTGAGGAAGTCAGAAAAAAACGCGATCAGAACGTTTTTCTCTTGACATCGCCGTCAAGGATTCAATAAATTGGCCGCCTTCACGTTCCGTTCAATAAATTGTCGTTCTCTCTGTAACCGCATTCACCAGAGGGAGCGGTCGCAAGAGAGTTCAAGCAGCCTCTGGCACACTTTTGAACTATTGGTTTGGTCGCCAGATGAAGGGGAAGCAGCGGCCGGTACGTGGGTTTGCCCGCGTCGTTTAACCTGTAGTTCCTCCGGATTTCCGCGGCACACGAGCACAGTAGCTCCGTCATCGTCGTTGCCGACCGAAACCACCAACTAAGTCTTCCTCGTAAGCTTCTCATCCGACGGTCTTCAAGCGACTCGAGAAGCTTGATCTGCCGGTTTTGTTTTTACGGCATCGCTCCCTCTAGGGTAGAGCGATCACCTGAAATACGGTTTTTCAACCGACTCAGGTCTCTAGCGCTTTCCAGCACAAAAGTAAACAGCAAGGCTCGGCTAGTAACCACAACTGTGGCTAGAAGCCTGGGCGAAACCTCCAGGATCGCCCACGATATCTGTGTGCCCGGATGTTTCCCGGGCGCGCCGGCAGTTGAGTTGCCCGTGCTTCGACGGTAGAGGTGTGCCTCGCGGAGTTGCCAGCGAGACACCTGGCAAAGGCCGCGGTGTGCGACATGCGACTGCCGTCTGGTTTCGCGGTGCTCGAGGTGCGCCCTCTTGGTTTTACTCCAGGCTGCTAGGGCAGTCTTCCTAAAGAAGGGGGAAACTCCAATGAAGCTTCTTGACCTGAAAATGCCATTCAACTCGAAATTCAAACCAGGAGAATTAGCGATGAATTCAGGAAATGAGCGAAAAACCGAGGGTATTGACCGAAGAAAATTCCTGATGCGCGCCGCTGCCGCTGGCACGGCCGCCGCACTCCGGCCCGCTGGAGTTTTCGCGCAGGACTCTGGCGATCGAAGAGATTCGATTCCCAATAACTTCACCCGGATTTTTGATGACCTTCGGCCGTTCGCCGAAGCATCGAAAGAGGTGCAGAATGCGCTGCTAGAGTTGGGCAAGCCCGGCGGTCTGCTCGATGCGAAGGATCCATTAAAGGAGGGGCCGATCCGCCTGATCACGAATCCGGAACTGAGCCCCAATAATCTTGACGGTGCGACGCACACGGCTGGCGTCAACTTTTCTGGGCCAATTTCTGGACCACGACATGACGTTCGACACCACCTCCAGGCTCGGTGTACCAACCCGGCCGGAACGGTCCCCTAATACAAGAACACCTTCGTTCGATCTGGATTCCGTGTACGGTCGCGGTCCGACTTCCAGTCCAGAGCTTTACGATCCCCGTGACCGCGCCAAGTTCAGAGTGGAGTCGGGTGGTCAGTTCGAAGACCTTCCCCGGAGATCCGACGGAACCGCGATCATCCCCGATCCGAGAAATGACGAGAACCTCATGATCGCCGGCTTGCAGGTCGCATTTCTTCTCTTTCACAACCGCGTCGTGGACTGGCTGCGCGACCGCGGTGACGACCACAGGCTGGCCGAAGCGGACCAGTTCCGGAACCTGGAGCTGGAACGGCTGACCGATGGGGGAGACAGCGACAGGAATCGCGGCGTATTTGAGGAGGCTCGCCGCCTGGTCACCTGGCACTATCAGTGGATCATCCTGAATGAGTTCCTGCCCGCGATCTGTGGTCAGGGTTTGATAAACGACGTCATCTCCCGCGGGCCGAGGTTTTACACTCCAAAAAAGGGAGAGCAGCTGATACCGGTAGAATTTCAGGCGGCGTGTTATCGTTTCGGCCACAGCCTGGTGCGGCCCTCTTACCGCGCTAATCTTGCCGGCGACGCGGGGGCGCCCTTCTTCGGGTTCATCTTCGACCCGGCTGGACAAGGTCAGGCAGATCCTGTCGATTTGCGTGGAGGAGCCCGTGCGGCGCGCCGTTTCATCGGCTGGCAGACCTTCTTCGATTTCGGAGGTGCGCAGACGACGAATGTTCGTTTCACCAAAACTATTGACACCAAAATCTCCACACCTCTGTTCAACCTCCCACTCGGCGCCATCGCCAGCGGAGACCCACCGACTTCGCTTCCACAACGCAATTTGCTCCGGCACCTGACCTGGTCCATTCCTTCAGGCCAGGCGATCGCTGAGGCCATGCGCATTCCGGCTCTCTCTCCGAGCCAGTTGAGCGAACTCGCGCCCTTGGGGCTGGACCGGAGTACACCGCTCTGGTACTACATCCTCAAGGAAGCGGAGCTGGCCGGAGGTCAAAGCCTCGCCGGTGTGGGCGCCAGAATTGTCGGTGAAGTCATGTGCGAGCTGATCCGGCTCGACGAAAACTCTTTCCTGGAACAGGACCGGCGCTGGCGCCCGACTCTGCCGAGCCGTGTCCCGGGAACCTTCACGATGGTCGATTTGCTGGAATTCGCACGTGTTGATCCGGCGAGCCGCGGTCAGTAAAGAGTTCTGCGGATCCCCTCCCGGGTAAGAGGGGTGCCAGGTCGAAGGACGATGCGGGTGGTTCCCGGACGGAACGTTGTCTCAGCGGGAACCACCCTTCGTGGGCCACCAACGAACCAGTTCCGGCCTGCCCGTGAGGGCGCCGCCGATTGCCAAGCCCTCACCGGACGGCCCCATCGAGGAGCCGATGATATTCTGAACGGACGAGGACGGGGACAATCGAGATTCGAGCCTGAAGGCAGAGGTGTGCCAAGATTCTTGTCTCATAGCATCCGGTTGACCTAAGATGGCAGTTGCCGGCGCGGCACGGGAACTTCCAGGGGCGTCGAGTTGACATAAGCCCCTATTTCTCCGAACTTGACTAACCGCGCCTTGAGCTGAAAATGACTCTTTGTTCCGCCTATCCGCTGCAACCAGGGGATGGTCGACGTCGTCGCGCTGGACGAGGAGGACTGGGACGAGCTGGCGGTGCTGCTGACGATGCACCACGACCTCACGTCGAGCCAGACGGCTCGTCAGCTGCTCGAGCCGCTGGGCAGCGAGGCCGCGGCCGCGTTCTGGAAGATCGTCCCCAAGGGCGCCTCGACCGTTCGAGATCGCGAGGTGCGCACTCCCGTGGAAATTCACGCTCAACCAGCCCCCGCATTCCAGTAGAGGTTCATCGCTCCTCCGCAGCGCGTAGAATTCCAGCAGGGAAGGAGTGAGGGGCTCATGAGATCGTTGCTCAAGGCATTCGCGCTGGTCGTGCTCCTGCTTGTCATCATCGGCGCAGCAGGGATCTGGTACATCATGAGCACGGGCCTCAGCGCGCGCGAGGAGCCGGGAGCGCTCGAAGCGGTTGCCGCGCGGCGCGCCCGAACGATCGTCATCGCCCGGCATGCGCGGTCCCTGCAGAATCCCGTGCCATACTCAGACGAGGTCGTCGCGGCCGGACGCGCGCACTTTGCCGATCATTGCGCCGTCTGCCACGCGAACGACGGCGGCGGTGAGACGCAGATGGGACGCGGACTGTATCCGCGGGCGCCCGACATGCGCGCGAGCGCGACGCAGGAGCTCTCGGACGGTGAGCTCTTCTGGATCATCGAGAATGGAATCAGGTTCACGGGAATGCCGGCGTGGAGCACTGGCACGAAAGAAGGGCAGGATGCGAGCTGGCATCTCGTACATTTCATCCGCCGTCTGCCGAAGCTGACGAAGGCGGAGATCGAAGAGATGGAGGCGCTGAACCCGCGCTCTCCGGCAGAGCTCGAGGACGAGAAAGCGATTGAAGACTTCCTGCGCGGCGGGGACAAGCCATCGTCACCGCCGCAGCAGCCGAAACACAGACATCCGGGAGAAAACGATGAGTAGTCTACGAACCCTCCTGCTGCATGCGGGCGCGGTGATCCTGAGTCTGGCCCCGATCGTTCTGGCGCACGAGGGCCACGATCACAAGGTCATGGGGACCGTCGCCAGGATTCAGGGCAGCCAGCTGGAAGTGAAGGCCACGGATGGGAAGACCGTCACGGTGACGCTGAACGATCAGACGAAGATCCTCCGCGGGAAACAGAAGGCGGTGAAGACGGAAATCAAGGAAGGCGAGCGGGTCGTCGTCATCTACATACACCTCGAAGGACAAGACATCCGTGGCGAAGGAGGTCCGGCTCGCCGCCCAAACGACCGAGTAGCGCGGCGGCCGCTGCCTGCGTCGCGCTCGCGATTCCGCAGCTCTGGAGCGCGGGCCCCTCAGGCCCGCGTTCACCCGCGACTATCGTCGGCCAGGCCGCACCCGGCGTCATCGAGGGGCGCGTCACATTCGCTGGCACGCCGCCGGCGCCGACCTTCGTGATCGAAGGCGGCAGGACCCAGCATGTTCTCTATTCGACAAGAGTGGCGGCCTGCAGTACGCGGTCGTGTTGGTGCTTCCGCAATCTTCTGATGCTGGCTCGGTCCCATCTAATTGTGTCGACCACACTTATGTCCGATTTAGCTCAAATAGAACTGCTGAAGTCAAATTAGTCTGTAATATCACTGCCTCATAAAGGCTTAAGTCCATCCCAGCAACATTTCGATGACGGAAGCACGGGCATCATCGACCGCGGCGAGGAAGGCGGCGGCCTTGATGGGGCCGACGCTGCGGATCGAGCGCAGGTGCGGCACGCGCGGGTCCTCGACGGCGAGGTGCACGATTCGCTCGTCACGGTACGCGAGCTGCTGATTCAGGCGCGCGGCGTATTGCACTTCAAGATTTAGGCTTGAGTTTGGTTACCGTCCCGTTTGGGAAATCCGCCTGGCTATGGGCGACTCTTATCTCGTCAAATTTGTTCATCATATACCACACCAAAGTCGAGCCATTTTTCACTGCTTGAGCATATAAACCACCATCGCTACTACCAAAACCAGCGTCTGCAATGTTGTCTGGATGGTTGTGACAAAAAGCCCGGCTCGTAAGTCCAGGCG
The DNA here is from genome assembly GCA_963827655.1 of uncultured Acidobacteriota bacterium. Taxonomy (GTDB): domain Bacteria; phylum Acidobacteriota; class UBA6911; order UBA6911; family UBA6911; genus CAWHCF01. The sequence continues at coordinate 76,897 of CAWHCF010000009.1, read as the reverse complement.
GCAATTCGATATTCAACTTAACGTAACTAAGTGAGTTGCTTGTTTTTGGCTCGGTGTAGCAATACGATCTGTTCGTTCCTTCAATTTTGAGCGCTACCACGAAGGCATACTCCTTCTTGTTCGAGTCGCCCATTCGGCGAATGTGACCAAATCCGGCTTCTATTGCATCCTCTATCTGCTTGTAAGGACCGAACATTTTCGCGGCTGACATAAACCTCCTCCTTTGCTTACACGCGTCCGTGAGGTCGACTTAACTCCGGCCCATCAACTATCGCGACGCAATTGATTCTGATACAGCACACTAAGTGGTGCCGCCCGCAGTGGTACCCGCGCCGCCGCCCGTCAGTGCCTGAAATTCAGGATCGCCGAAATAAGTATTACCGATCGTCGTGTAGATTTTCGCCATCGCTTTTTTCAGCTTGGTTTTCTTTTCCGGCTTCTTGACGGTCGCGAGAATGATGGACGTCGCCATAGTGATGATCAATTCTTCGTTCATTGGGTCCTCCAGTTAATGATTATCAAGCATGGTTTCTCGCAGACAGTTTCCACCAAAGTCGAATCCGGTCTGCGAACGATTGTGAAATTGAAGCGAAGCCCGTATCACTCTATTTGTAGTAAGAGCATCCTGACAGCGCATGAGTTCCGCAAAGGCCCAGCTTTCGACAAAGGGCTTTGATTAACTGACCGAATCTTCCGTGCTTTCGAATGAGTCCAGACTCCGCGGATTATGCGGCGGGAGCATTGCCAGCCTGACGCCACTTAGCGGCGAAACCGTACGCAGTCGTTACCGGTCTCGTCGCCGGCAATTGTTCGAGGCAGATAGATTCTCTATCCGCTCATCCTTCGTGGCTACCGGAACAGTTGCAACATTTCCCGAATTTCAGGGCAGCCGCGAGGACAACTGGTAGGGTCACTACGTGGCCAACATCAAGGCCATCCGTATTGCTACCAACCAGTGTACCGCTGGCATCGTCCGGCTTGACGCGGAGTGCTGCACACGTACGCCACCGACAAGAAACGGTCGAGGAGAAGCGCTTCGGCAAAGTTTGGTCGGCAGCGGATCGAAGACACCGGGCACATCAGCGAAAGTCGAGCGCGTGGCTATGGCTTGGTCGTACTGCGCGATCGCGCCTTTCGGTCCCCCTTCAGCTCGAGTTAATGGCCGCGGCGAACGTAGCCCTCCGCCGAGATCTGAATCACGGCGAGGGACGCAAAGGATCTCGATGCCAGACACACCTGTCCCGAAAATATCCCGATACCTCGCATCCGTTTGAGTTCAATCAGGTAGAACGCACAGGTTGACGAGAGGGGACAGGAAAAGGTGGCACTCGCCTTGCGTGCCCACAGGTCGAAACCTCAAGGCTGACCGCTACTTCATAACCGTACGCTCGCATTCACGACCTCGAGCGGGTCCCTGCCTGAGCACGTGGAAGCGCGTTCCATTGCCATCAAGGTCGGTACCGGGACGCCTGCCCGCGAGCTGGTCCGAGGATCCGCGTCGGAGGTGATTCAGCTTCAGGATTGGAGCCCGGACGGGCGATCGTTGCTGTTCACACGATGGGCGAAATACAACGATCCCATCTCGCTCTGGCGAGTACCGCTTCACGGCGGCGAACCCAGGCCGCTGGGGCTGAGCATGCCCGGAGTTCGCGATGTGAGCGTCCATCCTGACGGGACGAGGATCACGTTCACCGCCGGATGGCCAATGAACGAGCTCTGGGTCGTGGAGAACTTCCTCACGAACAAATGAGCCATGGCCGAGCTCGAGGAACCGGAAGAATGCGACGGATGTGTCGAATGAGGCCGTGCTTACCACGGATGTCGCCGACGTCCCCGTCGGGTCCACCATAACCAACACGGCCGAGGTCTCGCTCCCGCCGATTGCCAAGCCCTCACCGGACGGCCCCATCGAGGAGCCGATAATATTCTGAACGGACGAGGACGTGGACAATCGAGATTCGAGCCTGAAGGCAGAGGTGTGCCAAGATTCTTGTCTCATACATCCGGTTGATCTAAGATGGCCGTCGTCGGCGCGGCACGAGAACTTCCAGGGGCGTCGAGTTGACATATGCCCTATTCTCCGAACTTGACTAACCGCGCCTTGACCTGAAAATGACTCTTTGTTCCGCCTATCCGCCCACGGGAATCGAGTTCTCGCTGGTCGAGGGCGGTCCACTCCGTCGGCTCGCCCGGAGGGTCCGGTTCCGCGGCCGGCCGCTCGGGCCACTCGGGCTGGGCGTCGGGCTGGCGCTGCTCGCCTGGGTCCCCCTCCTGTGCCTGACCGCGCTCGAGCGGCTGGGGCCCGGCCAAGGCGTGGCAGTCTCGTTCCTCGCAAGCGTCAGTACCCACGTTCGATTCCTGATAACACTCCCCCTGGTGTTCGCGACCGAGGTGTGGGTCAGTCCGCGTCTCCGCCACTTCGTCCGGGACGCGGTCGACACCCGACTCGTGCCGGAGGCTGAGGTCCCCACGCTCGAGCGCGCCATCCGCCTGGCGCACCGGCTCCGGGATTCGGCGACCGCCGAGCTGGTGCTCGCGATCCTCGCGATTACGTTCGTGCAGCTCGGCGTCCGCCCGTTCGACCTGCCGGACGACCTCCGATCCTGGCGGGCGAGCGGAGCCGGTGAAGGTGTCCGGCTCACGCTGGCCGGGTGGTGGTACGGTCTCGTGGCGCTCCCGATCTACCAGTTCGTGATCGGGCGGTGGGGGTGGCGTCTGCTTGTGTGGTGGGTCTTCCTCTGGCGCTTCTCGCGCCTGCGCCTCCAGCTCGTTCCGACCCACCCGGACCTGGCGGGTGGGCTCGGCTATCTCCCCGTCGCACAGAGCCACTTCGACCTCCTCTGCTTCGCCTTCTCGGCGGTGGCTGCCGGCGGGTATGCCGAAAGGATGATGTTCGGAGGCGCGGCTCTGAAAGGGTTCGCCCTCCCCGTGCTCGGACTCGTCCTCCTGAACCTGGCGCTCTTCCTCGGCCCGCTCCTCTTCTTTGGCCCACAGCTCGTGGCCGTCAAGCGGCGCGGCCTTCGCGAGTACGGCCGTATCGCCACCGCCTACGTCCACGGATTCGACGCGAAGTGGCTCCGGGGCGGGGCCCCGCCGGGGGAGCCGCTCCTCGGGAGCGCCGACATCCAGTCGCTGAACGACCTGGCCGGGAGCTTCGACGTCATCCGGCGGATGCGGCTCGTGCCTTTCGGTCCGGGACTGGTCCTGATCCTGGTCGCGGGCACGCTGGCGCCGATGGTCTCGCTCCTCTTCCTAGCGTTTCCGCTCGAGGACTTGTCTCACTACATCCGGTTGATCTAAGATGGCCGTCGTCGGCGCGGTACGGAACTGCCAGGGGCGTCGAGTGGACATATGCCCTATCCTCCGAACTTGACTAACCGCGCCTTGACCTGAAAATGACTCTTTGTTCCGCCTTTCCGTTCACGCAGAAGACCGGCCCTGCATAATGAAGTGCGCGGAGTAATCTCCCGAGCCACTGGACTGGGTCAACCCCAGGGACACAAGGATGCCGGGATCATCTGATGCGACCCTGACGAAGTTCGTGAACAAGGAAGCCAAGCGGTCGGTAAGACTGTTGAACAACTAGGTTCCTCGACGCTGGTTGTGGCGGCTCGACGTCATCCAGCCAGGCGATAGCCAGATCTCCGATGCCCGCGCCAAGTCCTCCTGTTGTCACACCTGAACGGCGTGAGAAGGTCGACAGAGCCCGAGAGGTGTGGATCAAGAAGCTGATCGACCTGTCGCGGCGCAATAACCTGCTGTTCTACAGGGATCTGCAGACGGGGACGCTCAACCTGTCGGGCGCGCCCCCTGATGCCATTCACTCGCTGTTGCAGTCAGGTCACGAAGGAGCCAGTGGCGTCCCATTGAACAAGGTCCTGCCGGCGGTGCAGCAAACAGCCGCCGCAGCCAAACTGAAGGGGATTGCAGCGCGTGCGCAGATGAACTTGGAAGAGCGGGGCCTCGACACGCTCTTTCTCGGGTTAGGCATGGCGACCTGGCAGCCGGTCGATGACGGGCGACCCGCGGATGCGCCCATCCTGCTGATGCCGCTTGTGGTGACCTCCACAGGACGGGAGTCGCGCACATGGACGCTGAAGCGAAACGGTGATGTGCGCCTCAATGATGTGCTTTTGCATGCCCTTGAGATTCAGCACGGCGTGGCGCTCGAGGCAGAGGCGTTGCTGACTGAAGTCCTTGGAGACGACGAAGGAGAAGATTTCGATCTGGAGCCGCTGTTCGATCGACTGCGCATGGCAGCGGCGCAGGTGCCTGGCTTCGCGATCTCGACACGATACATCGTCAGCAATTTTCATTTCCAGAAGCTGGCGATCGTCAAGGACCTGAAGGAGCATGGAGACCAACTCGCCGCACATGACGTCATCGCAGGAATCGCCGGAGATCGCGAGGCCCGGGAGAGCGCGCGCGGAGATCGTTCCTTGGGTGATCCGCGTGAACTCGATGTCGTCCCGCCCGACGACGAGTTCCTCGTTCGGGACGCGGATTCCACTCAGCAGCAGGCGATCGGGCTCGCGCTCAGCGGGCGAAATGGCGTCATCAGCGGTCCACCAGGCACCGGGAAAAGCCAAACCATCGCGAATCTGATTGCCGAGTGCGTGGCTCGTGGCAAGACCGTGCTCTTCGTGGCCGAGAAACGCGCGGCTCTGGATGTCGTGCTCCAGCGCTTGAAATCCATCTCACTCGGACATCTCTGCCTCGACCTCCACGGCGCGGACATTTCCAAGAAGCTCGTGGCTCGTCAGCTCAAGGACAGCCTTGACCTGATCCGATCCGTCCCGATGCCTGACGCGGCGTCGCTGCATCGACAGTTCGTTGACAAGCGCGATAAGCTGAATGCCCACGTCCGTCGCATGCACGATCGACGTGCCCCGGCCGAACTCAGTGTCTACGCAGTCCTGGGCAAGCTGGAGAGTCTGCCGGATGCGGCCCGAAATGACGCGCGTTGGGCTGGCGCGGAGCTCGTCGGCCTCGATGCACCGAAGGCTGAGCAAGCGACAAACCTCCTGCGGGAACTCGCGTCGGGGTTTTCGGGGCTTGTCACAGGTGACGACCCCTCGCCTTGGACAGGGGCGGTTCTAACGACCGCGACCATCGCGCAGAAAGCGATGGAGCGGGCTGGCCGGCTGGCCCAGCGATGGCCGGAAGTCGCCTCGGCGCTGCAGGCTTTCGAATCCACCAACACTGTTCGTCCGTGCACCAGCGTGCAGGACGTGCAAGAGATGTTGGATGTGCTGGCCGCCACCGATGCTGCTGTGGCTCGGTACGATAGGTCTGTTTTTGGCTTGGATCTCGATCGGTTGGCATCGTGTCTGAGCAAGGGTCGCAATGTTTTCGGTCGAGCATGGGCATTCTGCACCAACCGTGACTTCCGGGTATCCCGAGCCGCGCTCCTCGCTTCGCGCACGGCCGGAAAGGCCTCAGTCGGGACCCTGCTTCAGGAAGTGGACGAGCTTCGCTCGGTGCGCAGCAGGTGGAGGGACATTGCGCGTCCGGACACCTCTCCTCGTCCTGTTCCGGACGCCTCACGGCTGCGACATGCGTTCGGTGAGGTGAGCGATGACCTCACGGGACTGATGCTTTCCTTTCCAGGGCGACCGCTAAGCGGTTTGACGCTGATTACGCTCGCCGACTGGCTACCCCGTCTGGCAGGCGATAGCGTCACGCCGTTTCGGATTGCCCGTGCGGCCGAACTTGAGCGCGAACTCCAACAAATCGATGGCGGTCGCAGCCTGAAGGAGATTCGACGTTGCAAGCCAGGTCCTAGTCTGTGGAGCGACGTGTTCACGTACGCGTGGTTACGTTCGTGTCTCGACGAGGCGTGGCGACAGGATCCATCGATCCCGGCGTTCAGCGGCCGAAGCCATGACGACCTTGTGGAGGAGTTCAAGAAGCTGGATCGGCAGCGATTGAAGGTTGCCGTCGATCGCGTGCGACGCGCCCATGCTGAGCAAGTGATTGCGGTTCGCAATCGGTATCGTGACCAGGACAGCGTCGTGTCGCGTGAGGCCGAGAAGAAGTCGCGCCATCTGCCCCTGCGCCGGTTGCTCGGCGAAGCCCCCGACGTGCTCCTGGCGCTCCGCCCCTGCTGGATGGCCAGCCCCCTCTCGGTGAGCCAACTGATTCCGGCGGAGCGGCCCTTCTTCGATATCGTTGTTTTCGACGAGGCAAGCCAGGTCCTGCCGGAGGATGCCGCGACAGCCCTGCTCCGCGGGCGACGGGCGGTGGTCGCCGGCGACCGACACCAGCTCCCTCCGACGACATTCTTCGCAGCCGGCGAAGGAGAAGTCGACGAGGACGAGGCCGCCGAGGTCACCGGGTTCGAGAGCATCCTCGACGTGATGTCGGCGTTTCTCGAGCCCGTGTGGTCCCTTGACTGGCACTACAGGAGCCGGGACGAAGCGCTCATTGCCTTCTCGAATCGTCATATCTACGGTGACCGGCTAGTAACGTTCCCGGGCCCGGGAGGCACGCCTGCGCTCACGCACCACCTCGCGCCCCACACGTCAGGGGCCGGCAACGAGGAGAGCGTCGGGGCCGAAGTCGAGAAAGTGGTGCAGTTGGTCTTGGAGCATGCCAGCACACGGCCTGACGCGAGCTTGGGCGTTATCGCCATGGGTATCAAACACGCGCAGCGCGTGGAAGCCGCGCTTGATCGTGCTCGGCTGGACCATCCAGAGTTGGACGATTTTTTCGCAGCCGACCGTCACGAGCGCTTCTTTGTAAAGAACCTTGAACGAGTACAGGGCGACGAGCGCGAGGCAATTATCCTGACCGTCGGCTACGGAAAGGACCCTGCCGGCAAGCTGCTGTATCGGTTCGGACCCCTGCTGAGCGAAGGAGGAGAACGGCGCCTGAACGTGGCGATCACGCGCGCACGGCAGCGGGTAGATGTCGTGTCCTCGTTCAGCCATCACGACATGGCGCCTGGCCGTTCGAAAGCCAAGGGCGTCGAACTGCTGCGCGCCTATCTCGAATACGCCTCGTCAGGCGGCAGACGCCTTGACGGCAGCGTCGTCACTGCCGTGCCGCTCAATGACTTCGAGCAGTCGGTGCACGATGCGCTCGTGAAAAGTGGACTGACTCTGGTTCCGCAGCTCGGCGCGTCACGTTATCGTATCGATCTCGTTGCCATGCATCCGGCGCAGCCGGGCAAGTCGGTGCTCGCCATTGAGTGTGACGGCGCGTCGTACCACGCATCCCCGACTGCGCGTGACAGGGACCGGCTTCGACAACAGCACCTCGAGGCGCTGGGCTGGGTGTTTCATCGGATCTGGTCAACGGACTGGTTCCTACGACGCGACGAGGAGATTGCACGGACGCTGAAGAGGTACGAAGAAGCGGTGCGTCGCGCGGACTGTCCGCCCGACTCACAGTCCGGTATTGAAGACGTGGCAGACGGCAAATCGGCGGGACCGATGGAAGTTTCGCTTCCGCGTCGCCAGCCTCGGCCGCCCGTACCATCCGGACGCGGACAGATTACACTTTACTCGGATCGCGAGCTTGATCAGATGGTGACCTGGGTTAAGAGCGGTGAGCTATTAACGGACGAGCAGATCGTACGGGAAGTCGCAGAGGCACTCGGATTCGACCGAATCGGAAGCCGAATCGAGGAGGCGATCCGTCGCGCCATTCGGCGCACGACCTAGTGAAGTAGAAGCCCTCAGGTGATGACGCAGCTCAGGGGACGGGCGCCTGTGCCGCGTAGGCCGCAATTGTCTTGGTCCCCGCGAAGTGCAGGTCCCGCTTGGCAGCAGGGCTCATGCCGGAAAATGCACCTTCTCGAGAAAAGTGAGAGGTTTAAAGGCGCCGCATTTTGTGGCATGCGACTCCGCCGGCTGTTTCATCGGGGAAAACATCGAGATTCACGGCGGACACTTGCTAGTGTAATGTTACGGGCGGCTCGGCCGGGGACGTACCGAGGTAGTCGAGCTCTAAAGACGCGGAGGTCGTGTTGATGGCCAGGAAACGGAGTTCAGCACTATCACGTTGGACGGTCGGCGTCGTCAAGGCAGCGATGATGCTGGCGGCGGTCGGTGCTACGGGACTCTCGGTCTCCGACCAGGACCAGCGCGAATGGCGCGACTACGCCGGCGGCCCCGACAGCTCCCGGTTCGTCGCCGCGAAGCAGATCACCAAGTCCAATGTGAACCAGCTTCAGGTGGTCTGGACGTACGCCGCCGGCCAGACCGACTTCAATCCTCTCGTCGTGCGCGGGGTCATCTACGGCCGCGGCGCGAACGGCGCTTTCGTGGCGCTCGATGCTGCGACCGGAAAGCAGATCTGGATCCACGAGGGTGTTCAGGGCTTTAACAGTCGAGGCGTGAACTACTGGGAGAGCAAGGACGGCAAGGACCGCCGTCTGATTTTCAGCTCGAACAACTTCCTCCAGGAGATCGACGCGCAAACCGGGCTGACCATTCCCTCGTTCGGAGTGAACGGCCGCGTGGATTTGCGAGTGGGTCTGGACCGGGATCCGTCGACGATCAACCAGCAAACCCGCATACCGGGGCGCGTATTCGAAACCCTCATCATCATGGGCTCGGCGACGAATCAGGAGTACGCCTCGGCGCCCGGCGACATTCGGGCGTTCGATGTACGCACAGGGGCCCTGGCGTGGACCTTTCACACCGTGCCGCGGCCCGGCGAGTTCGGCTACGACACCTGGCCCGAAGATGCGTGGAAGACCGTGGGCGGCGCCAACAACTGGGGGGAGCAGTCGATCGACGAGAAGCGCGGCATCGTATACGTCCCCACTTCGAGCGCCAAGTACAACTTCTATGGGGGGAACCGAAAAGGCGCCAATCTCTTTGCGGACTGCCTGATCGCACTTGATGCCAGGACCGGCAAGCGTCTGTGGCATTTCCAGACGGTCCACCACGACATCTGGGACCTCGACAACAATTCGGCCCCGCAGTTGACGACCATCCGCCGGAACGGCCGGAGCATCGATGTCGTCGCCATGGCCAGCAAGACCGGCTACCTCTATGTGTTTGATCGCGTCACGGGACAGCCGATCTGGCCGATCGAAGAGCGGCCCGTGCCCCAGCGGACGGATGTCCCCGGTGAGCAGCTGTGGCCCACGCAGCCGTTTCCGACCAACCCGCCGCCCTTCTCCCGTCAGAAGTTCACGGTGGACGATTTGAATCCGAACATGCTGACGACGGAGGAACGTGAGCAGTTCAGGAAGCGCATCCTGAAGGCCCGAAATGAAGGGCCCTTCACGCCGATCGGGTTTGACGAGGTAATTCACATGCCTGGCAATCAGGGCGGATCGAATTGGGGCAGCACGGCGGCCCATCCGACGGACGGCAGCGTGTACGTCATCGGCTTCAACGTGCCGACGATCATTCGACTCCTGAAGCCGGGCGAGGTACGCCCGGGAAGACGCGGCGGCGCACAGGAGGTTGTGACAGAGGGACGGTATGTGACGGACGGCTTCGGACTCTTCCCGACGATCATCAACCCGCCATACACCACGTTGACGGCGTACGATCTCAACAAGGGCACGATCAAGTGGCAGATTGGGCTCGGCGACGATCTGCGTCTGGTCGGCCAAGGCGTGACAGGAACGGGTACGGCGGCGACGATCAAGGGGGGGATCATCCCCACCGCCACGGGACTCTTGTTCGTCACGGCCGCTGACCGCAAGGTCCACGTGTACGACAGCACCATTGGCAAGCAGTTGTGTGAGTTTCAGTTGGGTGGTACAACCAGTGGATCGCCCTCCATGTTCGAACTTGGCGGGCGACAGTACCTCCTTGTCACGGCATCGGGTGCCGGCGCCGACGCCAACCTCCCTGCACCCGCAGGACCTACCGGGATCGTGGCGTACGCTCTGCCACGTAACTGAACCTTGGCGCAGCGCGGGCACGGCGTGGCCCACGTCTCGCTGGACAATGCCGCCATCGTGAAGGTTCGCGTGGTCGAAATGCGCTTCTTCGAGAGCAGTCGACGCAGACCAAGAGGAAAACGCGCCCGCTCTCGCCTGGTTTCCGGAACGGTTTCTGTGCTCGAACCTCGTTCAACATTCACCTCGAAACCTCCAAGTCGTTTCAGTTGGCCTTCACCCAAGTTTTGTCGGGATTGTACTCCTTTATTTCACCGGCAACCTTGGCCGTATCCGAGCCGAGGTCCTTTTGAAAAACAACTCCATCCCGACTGACAAGGAAAGTCATCACTCCGCTGGCTCCATACTCCGCCGGGAAGGCAATCATCGCAAACCCGTCGCGCATTTCGCCGTTGACGAGGTAATTCTTCGCGCCGCCTCTTGCGTTTGCACCCTGTTCGGTAAGGATTCGGAAGTAATAGCCGCGAAACGGGTTCGGTTTGTCGGTACTACGCTTGTAGCCTTCGGCGGCAGCTTCTGCAGCCAGATCACCTAGCGGGCTGGGCTCTTGGCCTTCTTCGACCTTCCAATACAGGCCATTCTGCTTGCCGAGTTCGCTGACGAACTTTTGTGCGAAGGCGCCGGCCGGTTTACCGTCATGGCCCGTTTGCGCGTACTCCTTTTGCGCGTCGACGAACTCCAAGCACGTGCGGATTGTGGCGAGTTCGTTGCGCCCAATGCGCCGGTTGCGAAGTTCTTGAAGACCCAGCGCCGTCTCGAATTTCCACCCGCTGGCTCCCCGAGCCAGAGGGATTGGGAAGGGCCATTCCTCGCTTCCAATGAGCAGCGTCTTCTTGGTCGAATTTCCCAGAAGCCGGGCACGTTCGTGGTAGGCGGCAAGGAACAAGTCGCGGCCATTGCGGTCGGCGGCTTCGTTATCCGAGGATACGACTTCGCGAACCTCGGGTCCAAAAATGGACAGCAGTTTCTGCTTGTCGTCCGCTTTCAGGGCGTCAACCATGGCGACGACGGCATCTTCCGCCGTCGGAAAAGTTTCCTGGGCCGGTTTCTGCCCCCACGCGCGTGGGGTCACTAGAATCAGAATCGCGGCCAGCACATATAGGCGGGTTCTCGTTTTAGTATTCATGATCTCTCCTTTCACCTTTAACGCCGGCCGCGTGCGCCGCCACCCGATGAACTTGCGACTACCACGGGAACTTGCTTGCCGCTCTTCACTGGCATTCTGGTAGCCGGAAAATGCGCTGGTGCGCGAGCCGCTTTCCATTTGCTTCGCGGGACTCGGATTTGCCGAAGTAGAAGCCGAGCTACGTCCACGCGAAGCCGAGTTCGAGGTATTCGCGTCAGGCCGCGCTTGTCGCGTAGCCGCGGTGTTCTGTGCGGGAGCTGTCGCTCGTGTGGATGTCGCAGTGGTCGGCCGCGGTGTGCGATCGTTCACCGTATTCTGTCGGTTCACGTTGTTGACGTTCACGTTGTTGACGTTCACATTCCGGTTGACGTTGACGTTCACGTTGCTGGAGCGCGGAGCATACACGTTGGCCGGCGCGCGATAGCCATTGACAGGTCGCGCGTAGGGATAGCGCGCCCTCGGTGGCACGCGCCATGCTCCGCCACGAACCACCACGGTGTTGGTGTGCCAGCCACAACCCCAGGCACCCCAACCGGAGTAGCCGTAGTTATCGTCTGCCACGGCTGCGCCGAGAATGATGCCGGCCGTGAACCCGATCAATCCCGCTGCCATAGCATCCCCGCTGCTGCTACTTTGTTGCTGGGGTGGCGGTGCCGGAGTGGTGTAGACCGTTTCCGGGTTGTATTGCGGCACATACACAACCTGAGGGTTGGCGGGCTGAATCACAATCACCTGCTGTCCGCTCGAGGTTTCGGTTTTCACTTCCTGCTGAGGAGTGGTTTTCAGGTTACCGACCTTTTTCGCCTGTTCGCGCAAGCGCTGCGCCGACGCCAGCACGGCTTTCTGATCGCTCAAGAACGCCTTGCCGAGTTCGGTGGTCCATGGTTTATTGTCTTCCAGCAGCTTGAGCACGTCGGGAAACAGCACAATCGCCACAAAGCTGGCATCGAAGCCTGCCTGTTCCGCGGCTTTCTGAAGGTCGCTCCCCTGTAAGTTGCTGTTTTTCTTCAGCCACTCGCTCACCTCGTGCACCTGGTCCGGGCTGCTGGCACAGGCGAGGGTCTGCGCCAGCAGTGCATCCGGATAAAGTGCGATGGGCGCCAGCAGCTTGTCCATCGCCTGTTGATCCTCGGTGCTACTCTGAGTCGGCCCGGCCGGCTCACCCAATGTTGTGTAGGGAGTGAAGACCATCGCCAGGACCAACGTTACTGCCACAATCTGTTTGCTCATTGCGTTTCCTCCTTTCAGAAACGTACAACTTGCAGGGCGGAACAAAGCATTGTTCAGCGATCCCACGATCCTGCGTTGTTTCCCTCTCCCACCGGGAGAAGGAGTCTCGGCAATCAAGGCCTCTCATCGTAGGTCTTACCGAGCCAGGTCATTATGTCGGCCTGCGAGCTCATCGAGCCGGCGGCGGAAAGCCTGCTTCCCAATCTTTCTTCATGTCCACCACCGTCCATCCTTTCACGGTGGCTTCGTCCCGGGCCTTGTCCAACTTCCCGATGTGGGACCCCATTGGTAATATTGGAGCACTGGAGCGAGCGGTGGGAAGACAAAGCGGATGCAGCATCGCACAAGCAAGCAGAGTTGTGAAGCAAAACCCAGCTGGGATCCCACGGCAGTTTACCTCTATTGTGAAGGCGTTTAGCTTAAAATATCTGTCTTACTTCGAGGTCACCGTTACTGGCGGTCATAAGCCCACTCGCGCTCGGCGTCGGTGTGGTGGACGATCAAACGGAAACGCGCACCGGATCCGGCGGTAGTCCATTCGGCCCCGCGCTCGGCGCCTGCCCTGACTTGTTGAGATGGCAGTCGCCGGCGCGGCACGGGAACTTCCAGGGGCGTCGAGTTGACATGAGCCCTATTCTCCGAACTTGACTAACCGCTGCCTTGAGCCGAAGATGACTCTTTGTTCCGCCTATCCGCGTCAATGGCCCAGTGGGTCACTTGCAATGTGTTCTCTTGTCCCTGTGCGCTATAAAATCAGCATGCTCCGGGTCTCTCTCCTCATCATCGCCAGCCTGCTGGCCACCTCGATTGCGGCATTCGGTGAACAGCGGATGATCGGCATTGGAGATCGTCGCTTGTCCGTCTACTGCGACGGAGAAGCTACGCGTTCACCAACGGTGGTACTGATTCCGGCCGGCGGGAGAACAGCCCAGGATTGGGCAACGATCCAACCTGCCGTAGCGAGTTTCACGCGGGTGTGCAGTTATGATCACGCCAATTTTGGCGAGAGCGACAAGGCGCCTGTCAAACTGCAATCGGTTGATGAAGTCGTAGACGATCTGCACGCGTGGCTCGAAGCGTCGGGCGAGAAAGGGCCTTTCATCCTGGTGAGTCATTCGAACTCGGGGTTCTATGCCCGGCGCTTCGTAACAAGATATCCGCGCGAAGCGGCCGGACTGGTGTTCGTGGATTCGTCCCATGAGGAACAAGCACTGCGGCTGCATGAACTCGATCCCCAGGGGCCGGGCCTTACCGACGTGACTGCGCGGCTTGGTTTTTTTGTGAAACCGGGTGAGCGGCTGGAATGGCGAACGGAGCTTCCGTTGATCGTGATCGGTCGCGGAACTCCGTTTCCACGCAAGGCGCGTGACGGAAGCGACTCGCAAACAAACCGAATGACCGAAGAGCAGTTTGCGGCATGGGATCGCATTTGGAGAGAGTTTCAGGAGGATCTCGCGAAGCGCTCAACGCACGGGGAGTTTCGACTCGCTGAAAAGAGTGGACACTTCATCCAGCGCGATCAACCTGAGCTCATTATTCAGGCGATCCGCGACGTGAGCCGGACTCGCTGATCCGCGAGTGTATGGCCCGTGACCGGCGCTCCTGGTTGAACGTTAAATGGCATATTTCAACCCTCGAAGGTCCGGCTTTGTCGTAATCGAGCGTTGAATCGGGAAAAGGATGGTTCACCGTGGAACGGAGACCGATGACCAGACGCCATTTCATCTTCGCAAGTCTCGCTGCCACTGCTTTAGGTCAGAGCCGCCACCCGGGTAGAAAGATAGTCATCGTACTGGTGGACGGATTCGGGATGGACTATCTGGAAGCGAGCGACATGCCGAACCTGAAGCGCATAGGTAAGGAGGGAGGGCTGAAAGCCGGGCTTTGTGTGATTCCATCGGTGACGAATGTCAATAACGCTTCACTCGTGACCGGTTCCTTTCCAATCGAGCATGGCATTACCACGAACTATCACTACGACCGACGCACGAAAACTTCATCTGAGATGGAGTCGGCCGAGTTTCTCCTGAAGCCTACAATCTTCGAAAAGGCAAAGAAGTTCGGGTTGCGAACTGCACTGGTCAGTTCTAAGGACAAGGTGCGGACGCTTTGCTCCCGCGGGGCGGACATCGTTGTTTCCGCGGAGAAGCCGGAGTCGGAGTGGATCCAGCGCATCGGGCAGAAAGAGAAGATGTACTCGGCCGACGTGAACTACTGGACCTTCCGGGCGGCCCGTCTGATTTTGAAGAGCGATTCTGTCGATCTGATGTACATTTCGACTACCGACTATATGATGCACACCTATGGTCCCGAGGAGAGTCCTTCTCTCGAGCACCTGCATCGACTGGACAAGATGCTGGCGGACATTGTCGATGACCACCCTCGCATTGAAATCTATCTGACAGCCGATCATGGAATGAACGCCAAGCGCGAGGGCATTAATCCCGCGCTGATCCTGCGGGAAAAATCAATTCTATCGGAAGCGATCCCGATTATTCGCGATGCCCACAGGACACATCACAGCAATCTCGGCGGGGCCTGCTACGTGTATCTGGACCGGATCAGCGACAAGTCCAGAGCAATTGAGATTCTCACGCAAACAGAAGGTGTTGAAGAAGTCTTCGACTCGAGAAGAGCTGCCGCCGAGTTTCATCTCTATCCGGACCGGATTGGGGATCTTTTCGTACTGGCGAAGAAGGACTATGTGTTCGGCGAGCTTGAAAAAGGCAGAGAGCCCGTAAAGGTACGCTCGCATGGTTCGCGTCACGAGTCTCGGATTCCTCTGCTCGTTTACGGTGCAAAGGTGGACATGAGCCAGTATTCATATAACCTGGACCTGACAAGGAATTTGCAATTGAAGGGTTAGGAGCCCGCGGAGCTTGAGCAAGTTGCCTGTTCTCGTTCTGCTGGCGTCGTTCCTTCTGCCAGCACGTACGTTGCTGGTGATTTCTATCGACGGGAGTCCAGCAACCGACCAAGGTAAAGAGGTGGGAGCAGCGCCAGATCGGCGCCCCATCTTTGCGGGCGGGAACGTTGGCAATGCAGGCGACATCGCGATGATGGAGTACTCGAAGGGGTGTACGGGGCCTTCGTTCCAACTCCTGATCAACCACGATGACGAGGCGCGCGAGTTCGCCTACGCGGAGAAGGACAACCTCTCGCTCGACGCCGCAAAGAAGAACGGCTCTACGGTGGTGAATATCAAGACCGATTGGAAGACTGTCTTCGTCGCGGGGAGAGCCGCTGTTGCAAGGTGAAAGAAGCAACAACAACCAGACATGCCCGGCCTGCCGATTGTCGCAAACGTTTTAACTCGACAAGTGCAAGTAAGTTCAAAGGAGGATACAGGAAAAGGACGTCTGGAGGTTTTTCGATCAGGATCCGGCCTTCTTGTGCCCGGAGTTGCTAATCTTTACCTGGATCTGTTTGGCCTTGGCATCCAGCACCGTTTCCTTCGGGTAATTGGTGCCGTCGGGCAGGCTGTCGAAGCTCACCCGCAGCGTGACCGCGTCTTCCGGCTTGTCCAGGTATGAAGCAACGTTGTAGCTCCGGATCTTCTTCGCCACCGCGTCGAAACCGAGTGAGAGCTTGTCGCCTGCTTTGGCATAGTCTGTCAAGGTAAGCGCCGTCAGTCCTCCCTCGGCGCTCCGCTCGGGCGCGGCTTTGCCACCCTTGGCGGCAGCCTGGATCTTGGCGGGATCGGGCGGCACATATTCGTGAACCAGCGCGGCCACATTCTCCATGTAGTCCTTCAGATCTCCCACCTTGTTCTCGACGACCTTTTTCTTCACGGCCCCGCCCCGGCGGCCCGACCGCCCCCCGGCCTGCTGCTGGTCTTGTGCGGGTGGCTCTCCTCCAGCGATCGGTGTCTTCTGGACTTTGCCATCCGGGCCGTAGTGACACTCCTTCTGTTCCCGCTTCTTCACCTCCCCTTTCAAGCTGATCTCGGTGGTTTCCGTCCAGGTATACTGCTTCAGCGCCGCCTGGTTCTGAGCCAGCGACTGCTTCAGGGCTGCTACCCTCTCCTGGATCATCTGCTGCTTGGCAGCAGCATCGGGCTGTTGAGCGGGCAGGGGCAAGCTCAGCAGCAGCAAGGCCGTCACGAAGGGAGCTCCGCATCTGGCGGCCTGATCGGCGAAGAGGCCCGCGAAAAGTTTTCTCCGATTCTCTGGGTTCATTTTGATTCCTTCCTCTCTAGTTTCAACGTCTGACTTTGCTGACTGCCTGCGTAACATCTTTATCAAGCCGCCGAATGCGGGCAGGAGCCGGCCCGTCGGGATCGTGCCGCGAAAGCCCAGCGTTGGCTGGGAAGATCCCCAACTTCTTCTGACACGCCTCGCGGTACCTGTCCCAGCCCATGTCGAATTTGCCTTTGTACTTCTCGATCCAGTCCGGGCCGACCTGATGCGGCGCGTGCGCGGCCCCTGGTCGCATAGTACAGGAAGAAGGGCTTGTCGGGCGCGTTGAGGATGAACTGGATCGCCTTGTCCGCCAGGTCTTCGCTCTAATGGTAGCCCTCTTCGACCGTCTTTGGCTGCGGCGCCGAATGGTTGTCGTAGGTCAGGTCGGGGAACCACTGATTGGTCTCGCCGCCGAGGAAGCCGTAGAAGCGCGCGACCCAGCGGCCAGCGGTGACACGCGCCCCGCCGGAGTGCTTTCCTCCGACGGATTGAGGTGCCACTTGCCGAAGCAAAAACGCATTATAGCCGTTTTCAACAGCATCTCCGAGAGCATTCCGTTCTCGAAGGGCATCCGTCCGTCGCAGCCCGGGGGGTGATCTCTGTTGGTGATCTGATCTGGATTGGTTCGTCCTCCAGCTTCAGGGGAAATAGAATTGCAGAGCAAGCCCCATGGCGTTGACGTGGTGCGGCGAAGAGACCGTGTCCCTTTGCCTCAAATAGTAACCTTCCAAGATCACGTGCCGCCCCAGGGTTACTTCTGCTCCCGCCGCATAGCGGAAGCGGTGAAATTTGTCAAACCTCCAGTCATAGAACGCCTCCGCATGAGCAAATGGAGTGACATCCAGGCGTCCAGCCTTGAACGTTCGTTCCAGCTTGAGCCGATTGCGGTAGCGAGGCTGGTAGTTGCCGTCCACGAACCGGAAGTCCGCACGATTGCGATCCGTCAGCAGCATGGACCCCGGGAGGGAAAAGCGCCAGTGAGTCTCGACGGTCGGCGTGTGTTCCGTAAATGGGTCGGTGCTGCCGGAGGGAGTCCGGGAAAAGAGATAACCGGCCCGCAACATGAACGACTTGCTCCTGGCTACATCGGCGCGATGCTGCAGCAGCCTCCGCCCGAACAGTGGTAACGTGTAGAAGTCCAAATGCCCTCCGAGCGTGCCGTCGGCATGCGTCGCCCGCTGATCCAGTTTGGTGGCGCTATACATAAAGAACAGACGGGACTTCTCATTCAGTTTGAGATAGGCATCAAACTCCGGCCAGAATTCATTGCGGGTATCCTCTGCCTGCAGCCGGGCGGCACAGAGAACAGGCAGCAGCCAAAGAACGATCCGTATCAGCACGCGGGAGCAGGCACAGAAGGATCGAAGGCATGACGGATCTTCAACGGCTGAAGTTATCGACGTCTGCATAACTCGATGGCGAAGACTCTCTCACTTCTCGGGCCGCAAGCGGTCGAGCTATGATCCGTTTCATGACTGGCCACCATGGCGCCTGAACCTTTCGAACAGGCTTTGAAAGCAATGGGCCTGAGGGTTTGACGGCGCTCAGCGATGCAGTTGTTCCAGCTCCCGTTGCAAGACAGAAGCCGCTGTTCGCAGCTCCTCCTCCCGCGTGAGGCAATCGGGGCACAGGCGCAGCCATTCACCGCGAGCGTCGGTGATGACATTGTTCTCTGCTGTCTTTATCGCAAGATCGCCGGCATTCCTATGCCGAACAGAGAGAAATGCGCCGTGGTCGGCATCGCCGCCAATTGCGTCTATGCCTGCATCGGCAAGATAACGCTTCAACTGATTGAGCTGTTTTCGTCCGTAGTCACGCAGTCGTTCCATACCCATGGCCAGCGTAAAGTGCTGCCCGCTGCGTGCCTGGTAGTAGGTGAGCACAGGAGGCGTCGATTCGAGAAAAGCGTCGCCGCCTGCACGCAGCAATGGCGGGTCAGGCCGCTCATAGCCGAATGTATTTTCGCGCGCGAACCAACCTGTATCGAGCGGACGCAATCCGCCGGCAAGGATTTCCGGCGACAGATAAAGAAAACACGCGCCGGGACCACCGCGAAGATATTTATAACTACCACCAATCGCGAAATCGGTCCGCATGGCGGCGACATCCACAGGAAAGACGCCGATAGCGTGATAGGAATCGACCAACAGCTTTGCGCCGACGGTGTGGCAAGCATCGGCGAGTTGGTCCAGATGATGCACGACTTGTCCGTTCATGAACATGAC
Source organism: uncultured Acidobacteriota bacterium (assembly GCA_963827655.1). Classification (GTDB taxonomy): domain Bacteria; phylum Acidobacteriota; class UBA6911; order UBA6911; family UBA6911; genus CAWHCF01. Next base: position 58,267 of record CAWHCF010000009.1, on the reverse strand, counting down.
CTGGGAGATCACGACAAGATCGACTCCATCCCCCAGATGCTCCATCATTCCTGGCACGGTAAACAGACCGTCAGCATCGGGTTCGACCCAGTGCACCTCGATACGTCCAAGCGACGCATACTGTTTCAGCAGCAGGTCTATGGAATCGAATTCTCCACGCGTGCTCAAGACGCGCGGCGTTCCGGACAGCGCATTCAACACAGCACGCAGGCCCTGTCCGGCAGATGTTTTGGGCACAATGCAATCCACACGCGGAGCATGGATGAGCTGGGCGATGCGGGCGCGAAAGGCTTCCTGTTCCGCCAGCCACGCATCCCATGCGTCGCCGAGCTTTGTTTCCCAAAGCAAAGTCGCTTCGCGCAGGTCCTCTGCCATAACGTCGAGAGGACGGCCCAAAGAATGATTGGCGAGATAGATGCGATCACCGGCCAGCACGCGGGAAAACAACGGCGCGATGTGCTGCTGCACGGATTCTTCCGTAAGCGCACAGGGGCCAAGGCGAGCAACGGCTTCGACAATACTACGGCTCATTGCTGGCTCATCGTTGCTTCAGTCCTGTGCGGACGGCAAACAGTTCGGGGAAAAAAGTCAATTCCAACGCCTGACGCAGAAAGCCAACGCCGGATGAGCCTCCGGTGCCGGGGCGAAAACCGATAATACGCTCGACGGTTTTCATGTGGCGAAAGCGCCAGAGCTGGAAGTACTCTTCTACATCCACGAGCTTTTCGCACATTTCATATGCGTCCCAGTGTTCGCGTGGATGCTCATAAATGTCCCTCAAAACCTCTATCAATTCATCATTTTTCTGATAAGGCTCGGACCAGTCACGCTCGACGCAGGCTTGGGGCACAGCAAGGCCGCGCCGCTTGAGATGTCGCAGAAATTCATCGTAAAGGCTGGGCGACTCAAGCGTCTTCTGCAAATCCTGATGGATCTCCGGAACATGGGTAAAGACCTGGAGCGTGCCCCGATTCTTGTTTCCCAGTAGAAACTCAAACTTGCGGTACTGATACGACTGAAAGCCGGAAGCATGGCCGATCACTCCGCGGAATTCCATGTATTCGGATGGAGTGAGCGTTTCCAATACGGCCCATTGGTCAAAGAGCTGCATCTGGATGAGCTTGGCACGCGACAGAATCTTGAAGCAGGGATCGAGCTGGTCCTGCTGCACATAACGGATCGCTGCCTCCAACTCGTGGATCAGCAGCTTGATCCAGAGTTCCGCGACCTGATGCTGGATGATGAACAGCATTTCATCGTGGTGCGGTGGCCGGGAAAGCGGCCGCTGCTGGGAGAGCAACCCATCGAGGCAGAGGTAGCCTGCATAGCTCATCCGATCCTTGAAATCGGTGACGATGCCAGCTTCCAGAGATCGCAGATTCTTTTCCGACGTAGACATCTCTCGCACTATACACAGTGTCGAGCGCGCGCGTGGCCAACAAGATTACGGACCTCATTGCCACTTCGATCATCCGTGGGCAAGGGACTGACGCGCCCGGGCCTTGGCCAACCGCATCATGTGTTCCAACCCCATGTTCATACGGCTATTCTAATAGCCCCTGTGATCCAGCTCTACCAGTTTTGTTGTCGTATCTGTGGCACATAGGCGTGCCCGCGCTGTCGGGCAGCGCAGATCGCCGCCGATCCTGGCTGCATTTTTGGATGCACTTTGCAGCCGCCAGCCCGATTGCTGTGGAAAGTTGGCGGAACCTCGCGACAAGCAGTTGAGATGTGGTGTAAATTCCCGTAGCCTGTTCAATAGCTTGAGCCGGCAGCGATTGGGTGCCGTAGAGACAGATCCAGACGGTTGCGTCTCGTGTTGGACGTGAGCGCGACTGCCCCAAGAAGGAGAGGATTTCATGATGCAAGTGACCCGTGTGGCGGCCGTGAGCATGAATGGGTTTCTGGGCGAACCGGAGCGCGTGCTGGCCGCCATCGACGGCTGGTGCGAGCGCGCGGCAGCGGCGAAGGCTGATCTTGTGCTCTTTCCCGAACTGGTGGTCCACGGCCACTGTACCCCTAAGACCTGGGAGTTGGCCGAGCCCGTGCCGGAGGGTCCGAGCGCCCGCAAGCTGAGCGAGCTCGCCCGGCGTCATGGTCTGGTGCTCTCCGTCGGACTCAGCGAGAAAGAACGCGACATTGTCTACAACACGCAGATCCTGGTCGGACCCGATGGCTACATCGGCAAGCAGCGGAAGCTGCACCTTTCGCGTGACGAGGTGAACTACTACAAGGGCGGCCGGGACATTCACGTGTTCGACGTGGGACCCTGTAAAGTGGGCACGGTCATCTGCTACGACAATCAGTTTCCCGAGGTAGGCCGCGTGCTATCCCTGCGCGGGGCCGAGGTGCTCCTGATGCCCCACGCTGCCCGTTTCAAGCCCTGGCCAGATACGCCTGAAGGAGAAGCGGCGGCGCGTCGGCATTCCCACGATTTCGTCGCCGTGTACGCTCTGCGAGCCCGCGAAAACGCCTGCTTCGCCGTGTTAACCGACCAGGCCGGTCGGGCCGGAACTCTGGACAACTACCCCAAGGATCACGAAAACCAACCACACCACGCCGGCGTCGCTATGATCTGGGGACCCAACGGGGACCTTCTGGCCAGCGCTCAAAGGGAGCGCATACAGGAGGAGATGATCGTCGCCGACCTTGATCCGATGCTGCTGGCGCGCGAGCGGGCGCTGGCCAACTACGCGCTACGCACGCGCAGGCCGGAGCTATTCGGCGAGCTCGTGCGGGATCAGGTATCTTCCTGAACGAGCAGCGTACAGGAGCAATCCACGTGTCAGCGAGCGCTTGGCACAGACCATGCGCGGCAGCATGAGCTTGATGTGGCTAACCGGTATGCCTTAACCGGATCACAGTTCGCTGTGAAGGTTTTGGCGGGATAACCGAAAGCCGCTGAAGCAGGTATTTCGCAAGACGATTCAAGTAGCGATAAAGGCAGAGTTGGTGGACATGGTTCTCAACGCGGTGGACGGGACGAAGCTGGCCTCGCAATCGTCGACGCGGGAGATGTGGAAGAAGAGGAAGCTGGAGAAGACGCTGGCACGCGTGGAGGACCTTCTGACTCGAGTAATGCGAGAGGTTGAGGGGGCGCAAGAGCCAGGGGCAGAGGAATATCGGTTGCCTGAGGAATTGCAGGAGAAAGTTAAGTTACAGCAAACGATCCGAGCCAAGCTTGCCGAATTAGAGAAAGAAGAACGGGATCAGATGCATCCTGGAGAGCGGGAAGCTGAAGTAATGAAGACCCAGGAAGGGATAAGACTGGGATATAACGCGCAGGTGGTAGTGGACAGTAAGGCGGACATCATCGTGGCGGCCGATGTTACGACGGATCAGAATGACAAGTTTCAACTGATGCCGATGATCGAGGCCGTGGTTGAGACGGTAGGGTCGGTGGCACAGGAAACGGTGGCCGATTCAGGTTACTTGTCCGGGGAACAGTTGGCCAAAGCGGAAGAACGACAGACAGAGGTACTGGTCAGCCTCAAGGAACTGGAGACGCAAGCAGAACGAGGCGGGGAGTTTCACTCATCGAAGTTTGTCTATGAGAGAGAGAAAGATTGTTGGACCTGTCCCCTTGGGGAAGTGCTTACCTTTGAAGGAATGAGCAAGTCCCCCGACAAGCGCTATGCAGTTCGCAGGTATCGCTGCCGGAGCTTCAAGGAATGTCCCGTGCGGTGGCAGTGTAGCAAGGACCAGCAAGGACGAAAGCTCGATGTCAGTCCTTATTACGAAGTCATTTTGCGTCAAAAGGAAAAACAGAAGGACAAACAAAAGAGTCAGCTTATAAAAAAACGGATGGGCATCGTCGAGCCGATCTTTGCCTGGATCAAGCAGCTGATGGGATTTCGGCGCTGGACGGTGCGTGGCCTGGAAAAAGTCAAAGCCCAGTGGGCGTTGCTGTGTGCAGTCGTGAATTTGGGCAAGATGTACCCCCGATGGGCGACCGGGCAGCTCAACATAGGCTGAGGGAAGAACGAAGCACAGCGGGATCTTGAGCCAAAATAGAGGTCTTATAGTGCCGCCACAGGGCTAAATCCCCTGATTTTAGTACTGCCCTCGGAGGCCGGACGGGCTTGATAGCCCGTCCGCACATGAACCGGGCGACGCGTTCTTGCGATCTCTTTAACGCGATCCACGGCACAGGTGGCCGCCTCGGGCCGCCGCCGGCCCGGGCGGCTGCATCGTAGCCCGCAAAGGTTAGCTTTGGATTTTTCCACTCCGCAGGACGCCGGGTGGGCTCAAAATTCGCGAGCTTATGGACTCACTGCTGCGTTGAAGGGCTCGAGGAGAATCCCCATCACCTGCTGGGCTTCAGGATAGGTGAAGTTGGTAGAGACGCTCTCGAGAGGCCTCCCGATCGCGCTTTCAATTTTCAGCCTTAATGCCGGGCCATTCACTCCTCGTGTTCGGAGCACGAGAGACCCGAGTGCATGGGGCACGGGCAAAATGGAGGTCACTTCGTGTGGGTCAGGCGAGTTCAGTAGTCGGGTAAGCGCCGTCTCTTTGGCCATCCACCACTGGTTCTGCGGACAACAGTATACGGCGGGACGTTCTACGATCGCAAACTGGGGGTATAAGTCTTCAGGCAAGAAAGGCTTCTCTAAGGCGAACGGGAGTCCCCAGGACCAGAACCAGGCGCCACGGTTCGTCTCGGGAATATCGATGAGAACGAGGCTCCCAGGGCGGAGAGATCGAAGCAAGGGAGGCAGAGCGGTTACGAATTTTTGCGACTCGATACCGTTCTCAATCCATTTCCCCGTGTTCCACTTCAGCGCGAGGCCGTTGAGCAAAACAAGCACGGCGGCCGCTATGATGCGCCCGGCCGTCCATGGAATCTTGTCGCGCAACCTCCCCGGCAAAATCAGTGATGCGAGCGCGATGCTTAGTCCTGCGGAGGTCAGATAGAGATGACGCGCAGAACTGTAGGTCACAACCATTGGAGCAATGGTGATCGCGTACCAAATCGCGCCAAAGAAAATCAAACGTCGAATCACCGGCCCATACCTGGAGCGTGAAACGAACAGAGACCATCCGCACGCCGCCAGCACGAGCACCATTATGATTGTCAGCCACAATCTGGTCTCAGACGAGGCATTGTCCGCAATCGGGAAGAGCTTCGTGACGTAAAAGTATTGTCGGGAAGCGAACTCTTTGAAGGCCGTCAACGTGAGGAGGCTTTCACGAATAGCATTACCAAAAAGATAGTGCCGAAGCCCCAGATACGCCACCAGCAGCAGAAAAAACGGCACATGAGACGCATATCGTGAAATGACGCCGGTACGTGTTGAGCCCTGGAGGGTGGGCCCAAACACGACATCATAAGCCAGGATGAGTACTGGAAAGGTAACTAGTGACTGTTTCGCAAACAGACCACAAATGAAGATGACGAGTGTAGCAACGAACCATGCGCGGTGTTGTCGGAGACGAAACCGGACGAAACATAAGAACGCGGCCAAGTAGAACAGCGCCGCAACTGAATCGACTCGGCCGCTGATCCACGATATCGGTTCGGCGTGGCTTGGCATGAGCACGAATATCGAGGCCGCCAGAAGCGCGACGGCTTTCTGCCCTGGTGCGACAGACCGAGCGATCGCCAGTACCAGCAGACCATTCAGCATGTGCAGAACGACATTAGTCGCGTGGTAGCCCTGCGCGTTCGCCGCTCCAAAGAGCCGGCTATCCAGCCAGTATGTAAAGGCTAAAAAAGGCCGCAGCTCATCCAGCGTGAATCCGTAGATACCTTCGGTCCAATCCGAAGCGAAATAAGACAGAAATCGATAGAGCGGCAGCTTGTGTAGATGGTGCACCAGCCCGAAGTCGTCGCCTAAGAAGTAGTTGTCCGGCCGAATTGTCGGCAGGCCCACGACAAGGCAGAGCCCTAAAATCGCACAACATGACCACAAAACACTCCATCTGTCCTTCAGAGCCGAGACACGGTGATCGGGAGCGGTTGGGGACGGACGATTTTCGGTGTCTTGGATCTGCATGTAAACCCTTCCAGGTGGTGAGTTCCGGGCGCTCATCATGCCATCGAGGGCGTGACGGGCGCAATATCTTCCAGCGAAGAACTCGGCATAGAATCACGCTGAGACATCGGTTGAGGATGTTCCCCCGATCTACGCCTTCAACATGTGGTCTTGCCGATCCTTGGTTCGAATCACAGGATCGGGGACCAGCCAGCCGGAGTTTTTGATCGCTTGGACCTGCCCAATAAAGGTACTGGAATTCCGTTATCGATCGGTTGCATTGAACCGGGCGGCCCTTCGGTCTGGGAATCAAGTCAATCATCCGGAGGGCAGTGCCTTCTCACTCAATACAACGAAAAAGATGATGCTGGGAGCGGGTCACCTCTTCAGTGCCGCGCGCACGAACTCATCGAGCGCCTTGGTGGCTGGATCGTCGGGCAGGCCGAGGTCGGCGTTGATCTTGTTGTGGGTGGTCTCTCTGCCACCGAAGACCGTGGCGGGGATGCCCGCTTCCTTCAGCACGTTGCCCAGACGCTGCGCCTGCGCGCTCGTGTCGGGATGCTCGGCGACGTGCAGGATCAGGAACGGAGGAATGCCTTTGTCCTTGGCCACATGCGTGACGGCGGAGAAGTCGCGGTGCTTCGCCGCGTCGTTGCCGAACTTCTCACGGTGACCAAATTTCGCTTGCGGCAGACCATGCACCCGACGTCGGGTCTCCGCCGTCTCGATGATGGCCGGCACGTCATAGGTGTCCCCATCGACGGGCACGCAGCCCTTGATGATCGCCAGGGACAGCCCCTCGGCCTTCAGATAACGGTCGTCGATGCAAACCAGCGCGGCGAGTTGCGCGCCGGCGGAATGGCCCATGACGAACAGACGCTGCGGATCGCCCCCGTGCTCGGCGATATGGTCATGCACCCAGTGAATCGACTTGGCGATGTCGCGCACGATCGTCCCCATGTCGACGTCTGGCAGAAGCCGATAGTTGGTCGAGACAAAGACGATCCCTTTGTCCATGAAATACTGTGGCTTGATCTGGACGCTCGACTTGTCGCCCGTCTGCCACCCTCCGCCGTGAATCCAGAAGACCACGGGCAGGTTCTTGGCGCCACGCGGCGAATAGATATCGAGCACGTGACGCTGATGAGTCGAATCGGCATAACGGATGTCGCGTTTGACGTCCTGAGCCTGCGTTTCCGACAGAAGAGCAAAGGCGATCAACAGACCGACGAAGTGCTTCATGGCATCCATCCTTACCTGAGGGCGTTGTCGATGAGGTGGCAGGTCGCGGCGTTCACGTCCCAATGATAGCCTCAGTCGCTTTCGTCTACGAGCAATTCAGACAAACGTGCCAAAGTATACCTGGAAGCCGCCGCGCTTTCAGCCTCAGCAACCGATCCGTATCCTATCAGGAGCAAGCAAAATGATGGCGCCCAATCCGGCATACGACTTGCCTAATGCTTGCCGACGGAATACAGTCGAAGTGTGCCTCAAACGAGGCTGAGCTCAACTCCGGACCAGGAGGTCATCATGGCTAACCCTGTTCGAGAAATCTTTGACCTGGAAAAGAGGGAGATTCCTGTCGTCGTGCTCCTTTTCTCCTTCTTCTTTCTGGTAATTGCAGTCTTTCAGATCCTGAAACCCCTCAAGAACGGGCTCTTCATCGAATTGCTCGGCGCTGACCTCGAGCTCTACGCCAAGCTGGCGAACATCGCGGTGGCTGCCGTCGGGGTTGTGGCCTTTACCTATCTGTACGACCGGATGAACCGGAAGCTGGTTTACGTTCTCTGTTTGTTCTTTCTCCTCAGTTTCCTGCTCTTCACCCAGATTCTCGACGAATCAAGCCCGGTACCGATCTGGATTTTTTACCTGCTCGGCGACCTGGAATCCACCCTGCTGGTGGCGGCGTTCTGGGCCTATGCCACCGACATCACGACACCGAGTCAAGCTCTGAGGTTCTTCGGAATAGCGGGAAGCGGCGGCGTCATCGGGGGATGGGTCGGCATTACCTTCGCAAGGGAGTTCCTGAAGGCCATCGGGATGGATGGGCTGCTGGTTCTGGCCGCGGGGATGATGGCGGTTCTTTTGCTGGTGGTATTCCTGCTCGAAAAGCTCGTCCAGTCCGGCGCCCTGGGGCGCGAACGCCGGAAGGCGCAGGTCGGCCGCAAGCAAGGGGTTTGACTTCCAGGAAGCGATCGAGGGCTTCCGGCTCGTGGCAAGGTCTCCCTACCTGGCAGCCATCGTCGGGATCATGGCCTCCTATGAGATCGCTTCACAGATAATGGACTACCAGTTCAAACTCGCCTCGGAGACCATTTCTGGAGTGACCAACACCCAGGCCTTCATGGCGCAGGTTTACTTCATCGCGAACATGCTCGCGGTGATCGTCCAGTTGTTCCTCGTGAGTCTTGTGATGCGGAAATTCGGCGTCATCACGGCGCTCCTCGTTCTTCCCGTCGCCTTGATTGCCAGTTCAGCCGCCTTCCTTGCCGTTCCCACCTTGTTTGTGGCCAGCTTCATGGTCATTTCTGACAATGGGCTGAACTACTCCGTGCAGCAAACAGCTCGCGAATCCCTCTATTCGGTCACCACGCCGGAGGAGAAGTACAAAGCCCGGGCCTTCACTAGCATGTTCGTCCAGCGCCTGGCCAAGGGGGCCGCAATCTTCGTCTTGTTGGCCCTTGCCGCGCTTGCCATTCCCGCAAGATACCTGGGCCTGCTCACCATCCCGGTCGTCCTGGCTATGGTATGGTGCGCCATCTACGCGGGCAGGCGTTTTGCCCAGAAGAGCGAGGAGCCGGAAAAACGCGCCGCCTGATAACGGTAGTAAACTAGCTTCGCCCGTCAGGATCAGGGTTGTATACTCCGGCCGTTGGCCGCCAGCCGTCCGGTCTGGCCGACGCACTCTTCTGTCAGGCGCGTCGGCCGGCATACACTCTCGCTCGTCTGGACCTCAGCTGGCCTCCTGAGGGCCTTCCGTTGCGCTCGAGATAAAACGCCCCATAAAGCGAATCCAGTGTAAGATCGCCTCGGAGGCGGCCATGGCACTCTTCGTTGTCAGGCATCAGCATGCGGCAGAACATTGCCCTGCCCATGATCCCTATGCGGGAGCCTGGCTGTTGAATTATCTGAGCCGCCCGAACGTCCGCCAGTACGGTATCGAGATTCAAGGTGAAGCGGTCGTCCAGGGCGAGCACACCTTGTACTTCATCGTCGAAGCGGGCGAAGAGGAGAGGCTGCGTGAGTTCTTACAGCCCTTCCAGATGGCCGGCAGCCTCGACATCTACCCCGCCTCGACGTGCACCCGCGTCGTAGCCAGCGGCGGCTGCGGGGCGGCGCTGCCGCTCAGCGAAGCTGTTCCGGCCGTCGATCCGGAAGAAGCATGCCAGGACGCAATCGAAGCCGGGCTGGTCGTGCACCGTGCCTATCCGCTAAATTGTGAAACCTCCATCCCGGCGCTCGTCGGCGGGGTCGTCATGCCGAGCGCACATTTCTACGTCCGCAATCACTTTCAAATTCCCGATCTTGATCCATCGACCTTTCGTTTGGCGGTTGGCGGCCTGGTGGAGCGCCCGCTCAGTCTCAGCGTGCGCGACCTTCGTCAGATGCCGTCGAAGACACTGGTCGTCACGCTCGAATGCGCTGGCAACGGCCGCACTTTGTTCAATCCGCCAATCGAGGGCGAGAAGTGGAGCCTGGGCGCCGTCAGCACGGCGGAGTGGATCGGCGTACCGCTGATGGAAGTGCTCGATCGCGCCGGCATCCACGCCAGCGCTCGAGAGGTCCTGTTCCGCGGCGCGGATGGTGGCGCCGTTGCGGGACACACGGATCCAATCCATTTCGAGCGCAGCCTTCCGATCGATCAGGCTCGCGATGCTGATGCTCTGCTGGCGCATGCAATGAACGGCGAACCCCTGCCGATTCAGCATGGATATCCGCTGCGTCTCATTGTGCCAGGCTGGTACGCGGTGGCGTCGGTCAAGTGGCTCACCGAAATCGAGCTCATCGATCGCCCGTTTGCCGGCCACTATCAGACCGAAAAATACTGGTACGAATGGAAACGAGACGGGCAAGTAATCCGCGAGCCGGTCACGCTCCAGCAGGTACGCGCGCTGATTACCGACCCGAGCCCCCAACAAGTGGCGCCACGTGGTGAGCTGACCATCCGTGGTGTCGCCTGGTCAGGCGCCGCGCCGATCGCCCGCGTCGAAGTAAGTGTGGGAGGTGGCGCCTGGCAGGACGCGCGTCTTGTCAGCGAGCGGAAGCGACACAGCTGGCAGTGGTGGGAGCTGCTCACCCGGATTCAGCAGCCCGGTGAGATTGTCTTGCGCGCCCGTGCCACGGACCTGGCCGGCCGCGCACAACCCGAAGAGGCTGAGTGGAATCAGCTCGGTTACGGGAATAACTCGATCCACCGAGTGCCGGTTCGAATCGCGTAAACCTGTAAAGTGTTTTTCGACGTGATGTCGACTGGATACATCGTGTAAGATCGACATCAAGAGCCAAGACAGCTCAATTTAAAACTGAGGGATGTACACCCATGAAAGACTCTCTCACAAGGCGTAGATTCATACGGCATGCAACGGCGGGTTCTGCCGCCTTGACCTGGCTGAGCGCTCGCAAGGCACCTATGGCGATGGGCGTCGATGCCGCAAAACCGGCCCTGCTCGGCGGCGCTCCCGTGCATCAGGGAGGCTGGCCCAAGTGGCCGGTATGGCAGCAATCCTGGGAACCGGCGATCGTCAAGGTCTTGCGCAGCGGACAATGGTACCGCGGCGACGGGGGGCACGTGGCAGAATTCGAGACGGCCTACGCGAAACTACTCGGCGCCAAGCGCTGCCTGGCCACGGCCAGCGGCACGACGGCGTTGCTGGTCGCCCTCCAGGTTATGGACGTGGATGCCGGCGACGAAGTGATTGTGTCACCCTACACGTTCATCGCGACCTACAACGCGATCCTGATTAACAAAGCTCTGCCGGTATTCGCAGATACTGATCCCGGCCACCCTTACCATGGACCCGGCTTCGATCGAAAGCCGGATCACCGAACGAACCCGCGCTATCCTGCCGGTACACATCTACGGCATGCCTTGCGACATGGACCCAATCAACGCGATTGCCCGCAAACACAAGCTCGCCGTGATCGAGGATGCCTGCCAGGCTTGGCTGGCCGAATACAAAGGCCGCAAGTGTGGCACACTCGGCGACCTCGCTTGTTTCAGCTTCCAGAATTCCAAGCATCTGCCATCAGGCGAAGGCGGCGCGGTAACGGGCAACAGCGATGAACTCCTGGACCGATGCCACTCCTTCCACAATGTCGGACGCGCCACCGGAAGCTTCAAGGGCAAACGCCCGTATTTCACCCGCGGCAGCAACTACCGCATGCAGCAGTTCCAGGCCATGATCCTCTTGCAGCAGTTCGACAAGCTTGTTGCAGGAAACGGCGCGCCGGTGCGAGAACGCGGAATATCTGACCTCCCAGTTGAAAGAGATTCCGGGCATTCAGCCCGCGCGTTTGCCGGAAAACAGCCGGGCGGTCTGGCATCTCTACCCGTTGCGATACGACGCACAACAATTCAACGGACTGCCGCGCGACAAGTTCATCCGAGCGCTCGGCGCCGAAGGGATTCCTTCCAGCAGCGTTTATCACGAGCAATATTTCGACGGCCTGCTCGACGAGGCGATCAATTCGCGCGGATTCAAGCGCCTGTTCAGCGCCCAAAGGCTCAAAGCCTATCGCGATAGTTTCCAGGAACTGAAAGGCAACCGGCAGGTCTGCGAGACGACAGTAGGGATGACGCAGAATCTGCTGCTGGCCGACCGCCGCGACATCGACCACATCGTAGAAGCAATTCGGAAGATTCAGAAGCACAGCGCCGCGCTTGCGAAAGCCGCTGTCTAACCCGTCGCCCGCTCGTCCCGACGCGCGTCCACCGATGATAGGATGCTCGGGTTATTCAGTGGCCCACAATGCACTACGGAAGAACAAAGATTGTCGTCTGTGAGGACGAGAACGATCTGGGAAAGAAGTCGGCCGCGGCTGTGGCCGACAAGATGCGAAGTCTCCTGAAACGGCAAGAAGATATCCGCATGATCTTCGCTGCCGGAGAAAGCCAGATCACATTCCTGAATGCCCTGGTCCAAGAACCTCGAATCGAGTGGAATCGCGTGGTTTGTTTCAATATGGACGATTTCTGGGATGCAAACATTCCGGAACGGTTCACGTGCGGTTACCAGACCCGTACCCAGCTCTATGACAAAGTTCATCCCAAGAGTTTCAACCTGGTGCGGTTCAATGCCCCAGATCCTTATGCCGAAGCACGGCGTTTCGAATCGCTGATGCGCGCGGCCGGTCCCATGGATATTCTCTGCCAGGGAATCGGGACCTCCGGTCATTTAGCCTTGAACGAGCCTTTTCAAGCAGACTTCAAGGACCCTGCCTGGGTCCGAGTGGTGGATATCGCTGAACAGTCCAAGCGTCAACTCTCGGAGGACCCCAACTTCAGAGATTATGGCGCCATCCCGAATAAAGGCATCACCATGACATTGCCGGCCATGCTCTCAGCCCCGCACATATTCACGATGGTGCCCCTCGCTCTAAAGCGGGACATACTGACCCGGCTGCTCGCAATGCCAACGCCAACGACAGAGCTGCCGGCGTCCGTGTTGAGCCGGTTTGAAGGCACACTCTTTGTGGACCGGAATTCGTGTCCCGAGCCCGCAGAGAAGGCCGTGAAGTGAACAGCAGCAAGGAAAAACCCTTAGTACCTGGTTTCATAGATGCGGTAACGTATCGCCGGCCATTAATGTGTCTTAGTGTTTCTTAGGCGCTTGGTGAAACGTTCGAACAAACATGTTGTCGTTCATTAGGGGCCTTCGTTCGGGGCGAAGTCCCGAACGAACCTTAGTGTCTTCGTGTCCTAGTGGTATTTGTTTCGAAAGCAAGCAGCACCGAATGAACCGAATCTCTTCCGCCATCTTGCCGATTGTCTGGGTTTTAGTGTCCTCTTCCGCATTCGCGGCCGACCCACTGGTTCTGGACGTCTGGCCGGGGAAAACTCCCGGAGACGTCGGCATCACGGGGCAGGAATACAGCCGCATTCATCCATCGCCAATCGTCGGGCCAACCAAGCTGATTACCAATGTCAGCAAGCCGACCCTCACGATCTATCAGCCGGCCAAGGATAAAAACACAGGAACGGCGATGCTGATATATCCGGGAGGCGGCTACTGGGACCTTTACTGGGAACTCGAAGGGGAGGAAGTGGCGGCCTGGCTGAACTCCCTGGGCATGACCGGAATAATTCTCAAGTATCGCGTGCCGCGTCGCCCCGGGGATGTCCGAGGCGAGCCCGCGTCGGGCCCGCTGCTCGATTCCCAAAGGGCTGTGAGCCTGGTCCGCAGCAAGGCCGCGGAATGGGGAATCGACCCGAAGCGGATCGGAGTTGTCGGTTTCTCGGCGGGCGGCCATCTAGCTGTGGCAACCGCCACCAGTTTCGAGAAGCGCACCTATGAACGGATCGACGCCGTGGACGACGTCAGCTGCCGGCCGGATTTCGCGGTCGTGTGTTATCCGGGATATCTGAAGGCCAGGGACAAGGATGAAATCTGGCCCGGTCTGCGCATTCCAGCCGATACGCCCCCGATCCTGCTGACCCATGCCTCCGACGACAGGGAGAGCCATGGGGGCTCCAACGCCGAGAACAGCGTGTTCATGTACCTGGCCTTGAAGCGCGCCGGCATCCCGGCCGAGCTGCACATCTATGCGACCGGCGACCACGACTTCGGCGTGCGCCAAAACGAGAAGCTCCCATCGAGCTGGACGCAGCTTTGCGTCAAATGGCTGCGCAGCCTGGGGCTTTTTTGAAACCGGGTTCGAACCGTGATCCTGGGCACGCCTTGTCGGTACTGGCATACCCGAGACATCACTTCGGATCCGCCGGACGATGGCGCGGAATTTCCGCCTTGAAGTCGCCCAGACTCGCCCAGTGCAGCCGCTCATTCAAATCGACTTCGCTGATTACGACCGTGCCCCACTTCTCGGCGTGGGCCAGCGCGCGACCCGAATGGTCGTAGACCGCGGTGAGCATCCAGTTGCGCGAGATGTCTTCGTAAGTGCTGCTGACCAGGTAGACATGGTTCTCGACGGCTCGGGCCTGAGCCAGCAGCGGGTTGCAGCCCCAGACCGGCCATGCGATTATTTCCGCGCCGTTGGCCGTCAACTGCCGCGCGATCTCCGGGAAGAAGCCGTCGTAGCAGATCATCATCCCCAGCTTGCCGAACCGCGTCTCGAAAACCGGGTACTCGCTGCCCGGCGCAAGTCCGCCCTCGATCTCGCCGCGCGGCAGCGTGACTTTGCGGTACTTGCCCGCGATCTTTCCGTCAGGACCGAGCAGCACGGCGACGTTATAGACCAGGTGCCGGTCGCGTTCGAGCAGGCCGGCGACGATGTACAAGTTGTGCTGTTTCGCCAGCGCGCCGAAGTAGTCCGTAGCCGGGCCGGGAATCGGCTGAGCCGCGTCCACGTAACTCGTGCCCAGCCCGTAGTAAGTCAGCGTTTCGGGCAGCACGACGAGATCGGCGCCCTGCCGCCCAGCCTTCGGCGATGAATGGCTCAAACAGTCGGCAGTTGCCCATGGGCGTGCGCTCACCAACCGCGTCTCGCTGCGGGCGGAAATGTACTGCGGCGAGCCGCACTTTCCGCGGCGCCATCGGTTCGGTTTCGGTAAATGAAACTCTGCTCCATTCGACCCTGCCTCGGGGCGCCCATTGCAGATGCAGTTCGACGACAGCACGAGTGGCCTGCTTCGGCGCGATGTAAGTGTCGGAGACTTCCAGCCATCCGTCCGCGGCCGTCGTCTTGTCCGTCGGGTATTCAGGCTCGGCGGTCGGCGGGAAGCCCGGCAGGTAGCCGCTGACAACGGGCTGGTCGCGCTGCACCGGTTTACCGCCATCACCCTGCCAGACGACGCGCGCCACGACACTGCGGCGCGGCGAAGCGACGTTCTTGACTTTGCGAAGCGCGAAGAAGCGGTAGGGCCTGCCGCCTGTCACGGCGAAGGATTTCTTCCAGTATCCGTGCATCCCTTCGCGATCATCCGCCGCGATAACCAGACAGCCTTTGCCATCCGGTCCGCCCGTGCGCAGGTAATCGAACTGCGGGCGAATCTCATCGCGCGGCGCAGCGGCGAGCCAGCCGTCCGAGTGCGACGTGTTGTTGTCGGCATCGGCGCGCCACTGCCCAGCTGCGGCAAAGGCAATCATAACCAGCAGGAAGATAGTCCGTCCGTTCATCGTAACTTCCTTTACGGCCACCGGTCGTGGCCACGAAACTCGCTTATTCGGCAAGAATAAGTTTTACACTGGGAAGAATCTTTCGTTCGACTACGCGAGCGATAGACCGCATCCACAGCCGCGTTGGCGTCCGGGAGCATGTTCCTATGATAAAAGATTTCCGTCGGAGTGTCGATCCGGGCATTCTCCGTTCGACTTATTGTGTGGAGGCAAACCGATGAGATACATGTTGCTGGTCTACCTAGACGAACAGGCCCTGAGCGAGACCGAGCGGGAACACTGTTACGTTGAATCCGCGGGGCTGGCCCAGGAACTCACCTCGAGCGGGCACTATCTGGCCGCCTCGCCGTTGCACCCTACTTCGACCGCGACCAGCGTCCAGGTACGCGACGGCAAAGCTCTGGTGACCGATGGCCCGTTCGCCGAGACGCGCGAGCAGCTGGGCGGCTACTTCTTGATCACCGCGAGGGATCTCGACGAGGCTATCGGCATAGCAGCTCGGATTCCAGTCGCGCGCATGGGCACTATCGAAATCCGGCCGGTACTCGAGCTCGCCGGCCTTCCGAAGGCCAACCCGACGATCTGAAATACGCGTGCGATGGCAAGACCGCTCCTGTCGCAAGCTGTCGAGGCCCCGATCGAGAAGCTACGGCTGTTCACAGGGTCGGCGCCCGCCCAGACTCCTCCATTCCTTCACGCTCTGCCTCGGCTTTCTCCAGACAAGCGCGGCACAAGCAGTGATGGTACTTGGTTCGCAATCGCTGGCGCGTCTCTGCAGACAACTTCATTTGCAGGCACCAGCACCCTTGAAGCAGCGAACCGCAGGGAAAAGGCTGCTGGCATGCCTCACAAGTCTCCTGGCGGCCGCCCACTACGAAACGGAATAGATTACGAGGTTTCATTAGATTCCCGCACTGTCAACTGTTCTTCCCGGACACTCCAGAACGAGATAAAGCGAGGGCGGTGAATTCTGGTCAATGGCTTTAGCCTGCGCGCCGGACGTGGGCAACAGGGTGAAGGTCAAGCCAGTGCCTCGAGCAACCTCTCTATATCCGCCTGATTGTTGTAGACCGAAGGTGAAATTCTCATCCCCGGCACGATCCGCACTTCGCCGGTCGGCTCGGTAAACTCCCACCTCCGCAATGCAATCACCGTCGCAGCGAAGGCTTTCTTTAGCTTGGCCGCAGTTTTCTGGTAATCGGGCACGCGAAAGCTCACGATCGGCGTCTCGTTATCCGGCGGCGTGAGCTGAGAGTAACCCAGCCGAGGCAGTTCTTTCTGTAGCCGTTCGGTGAGTTGCTTCGCGTGTGCCCGAATATTGGCAACGCCCAGCTCGCGAATGTATCGCAGGGCAGCGTGCGCGCAGGTTCCGCCGATGTAAGAGAAACTGCCCGTCTCGTACCGCGCAGCGCCCGGACGGAGCGCGAATTGAGAATCCGCCTGCGTGTTGTTCGGACTGGTGTACTGGCGGACGCCCCACCGGGACCGCTTTACCACTCTCTCCTGCAGATCCTCGCGTACGTACAGGAACCCGAAACCAAAGTCCCCCATGAGCCACTTGTAGGCGCCGCAAGCTGCAAAGTCGATTCCCATCGCCTGTACGTCAATCGGAGTCGAACCGGCTCCCTGAATAATGTCGGCATACAGAAATGCGCCGTGACGGTGAGCCGCTTCACTGGTTCGCCGGACCTCGTGCAGATAGCCGTTAATGTTGGACACCAGCGCCAGGGAAACCAGCTTGGTGTTCTTGTCGATAGCGCGTTCCATTTCCTCGGGGTGAACGGCCCAGCAACCGTTTCTTTCGGTGTGCCGGACCACGCGCAGCTCGATCCGGCCCTCCTTCTCCAGCATGCGGTACATAAACTTCGACGCCTGGTAGTGCAGATCGTCGATCACGACGTTCCCTTTGGTCTCGCCCAGGCGCATTCCTGCGATCACGATATTTTCCCCGTCTGTTGTGCTTTGCACAAATGCGATTTCGCTCGCCTTGGCGTTGATCAGCTCGGCGAACAACCGCTTGGTCTCGAGTTCTTCGCCAGCGAACGGGGAATTCCCCTCGCCCTCACCGTGGGTCCTGTATCGGAGGTGCCGTTCCATGGCGGACAGCGAATGGATGCTTAGCGGGTGATAGTCCGCTGCGGTGAGCCAGAGCCGGCGCTTGAGCCACGGGAAATCGGCGCGCACCAGGTTCCAATCCACGTCTTTTTCCGCAGAAAGGGAAGGGAGAGCGGCCGCAAGCACGCCGGCCGCAAGGGGCGTGGATTTCAATAACTCTCGTCTTCTCAAGTGTCCCATCGTTTCACTCTTCCGCTCGACTGGCACTGCCAGAATCGCCGTCCGAGCCTCGTTTCCGCCTCAGTGTACGCCGCGCGAGACTTCGATCTCCGGAGGCCGGCGCAGCGTCTGATAAACCACACAATAGCGTTCAGTCAAACGGATCAGCGTCACCAACTGCTCCTCGGTTCCGTCGGTGTCCAGGTCGAATCCAAGCCGGATGCGCTGAAATCCCACAGGAGTCTCTTTAGCAACACCCATTGTGCCGCGGAAATCAAGATCACCTTCCGCCCGAATCACACCGCCCCGGATTCCAACACCGATGGCCGTAGCGACCGCGCTCAGCGTCACTCCGGCACAGGCCACTAACGCTTCGAGCAGCATGTCCCCCGAACAGGCGCTGAGTCCATCGCCTCCTGTGGCCGGATGGAGTCCTGCTTCGACCAAAGCTCGTCCCGTATCAACTTTGCAGGTAATCTGTTCACCCAGGCGGCCCTCGGCTTTAAGAGTAATATACGCGGCTTGAGGATCCTGGCGATACCTTTCTTTAAGAGGCGCCTGCAACGCGCGCAGTTCTTCAGTTTTCATGATTCTCCCGGGTTAATGGTTTGGCATGGAATTCTCACCTGTGCGCCGTGCCCACTACAACTGCGTTGTTCAACCCCGTGAGATCGACAGCCATGTGAGCCGCCCGCCAGATTTCATCCCCCATAGAGAGGATGACGCCGGCCGGTCAGGACCCGATCGCTTAGTGTACTCGATTTGGGGTTCGCGTGCTTCCTGCAAGACCTGCACGCACGCCGGGGACAGGAGCGAGCGAAATGCGGAGTGTCCGATCCACCCGCCTGACACGGCCCGGTCGATCGAGAACCAGCCGCTCAAACCTCCGCCCAGCGGCGCAGGAGATTATGATAGATGCCGGTAAGCTGCACAGTCGCAGGATGGTCGGGCACGTCGCCGACGATCTGCTGGATGGCCATGTCGAGGTCGAAGAGTAGAGTGCGCCGGCCATCATCGCGAACCATGCTCTGGATCCAGAAGAAGGAGGCGATTCGGGTTCCGCGGGTCACGGGATTCACCCGGTGGAGGCTGCTCGCCGGGTACAGAATCATGTGTCCCGGAGGCAGCTTGATGCTATGAACCCCGTAGGTGTCCTCGACGATAAGCTCACCGCCATCATACTCGTCCGGCGGAGTCAAGAACAGGGTAGCTGAGAGATCCGTGCGGATACGATGCGGCGTCCCGGTCACCTGGCGGATTGCATTGTCAATGTGATTGCCAAAAGCCTGGCCGGCCTGGTAGCGGTTGAAGAGGGGCGGGAATACCTTCGAAGGCAGCGCCGCAGCCATGAAGAGGGTATTGCGTTCGAGCGCAGCGATCAGTTCACTGCCAAGCTGGCGCGCGGCGGGATGCTCCTCGGGAAGCTGCATGTTGTCCTTCGCCCGAGCCGATTGGGGCCCGGCCGTCGCCCGGCCATCAATCCAGTCCGCCTCATCCAGTACTTGCCTGTAGTGAGCGACCTCGGGCAACCTGAGGACTTCGGGAATCTGCACCAGCATGTGACCTTTTATCTAAATGCAAACCTGGCCGAAGAAACGCCGGGAAAACGGGAAGGGAATCGCGCTCCCGGACGCTCTTTCAGCTCAGAACCGAAAACCCGTCGTGAGAGAAAGCGACCGTCCCACGCCCGGAATGAGATGACCGCCTGCAAGCCGGTCAAAGTAGTAAACATTATTCAGATTGTAGAGATTCAACCGGAGATCGAGGTGCCGGCTCACCGGGAACATGACCATCGCATCGAGACTCCAGTAGCTGCCGACTGACCGCGTGTTGATCGTGTTTCCAAAGCGGCGGCCGACAAATCGGGCGCCCCCGCCCAGGCTGAGTTTCCCTCTCATCTCGTAGGTGGTCCAGATATTGCCGGAATTTCTGGGCGTGTTGATCAGCCGTTTGCCAACTTCCGCGGGCACGTTCGACTCTAGAATGTCGTCATCCAGGAGCGTATACGCCCCAAACACCTTCCAGACTGACGTGATGCTTCCGACGGCGCCGAATTCGATTCCGTTCACGCGCTGTCTTCCTTCCAGGACCTGCGGCGGATCGTCGGGTAGCAGCCCAGGAGTCCGGGCGTTGGTCTTTTCCACGCTGAAACAGGGCCCCGCTTACCGACAGCTTCTCTCCCAGGAGGTCCCACTTGCTGCCCAGTTCGAGATTGTAAGTCTTCTCGGGACCAATCGCCGTATTGGCGGTTCCGTATGAAAGGCCCTCGAGTGAGGGGTCGAGCGAATTTCCGATGGCCGCATAAACGCTGCCGTTCGACTTCGGCTTGTATACGACACCTCCACGAAAACCGAACATCCTGTCGGTCCTCTCAACCGGCACGGCAGCCGTATTGACCCCGTCGACAGCAAACCGGTCCCAGCGCACGCCACCGTTCAGTTCCCATTGGTTGCCAAGTTTCAAGGTGTCGAAGGCGTAAACGGCGAGCGAATCTCCGGTGACGTCTCCGACATTCGGGCTGATCGTTGTGGTTCCGTTGAAGGGCTCGTCCGGATCCGGATTATAGAGCATGGTAGGCGGGGCGCCTGCGACGGTCCGGGTGACGCGAATGTTCTGCTCCCGGCTGAGCGCCAGGCCGGTCACAAGCGTGTGTTTGATTTCGCCGGTCTCGAAGCCAACTCGCAGATCCGTCTGGTTATCGAAGATGTCATCTTCCGTGATCCATGAGGGCCCGTTGCGGTTGATGACCAGCGAATCGTTGCTTGCGAACCGGGGCGCGGTGGTTACGGAGTCGCGAGTCGAACGTCCATAGCGGACCTGATTGCGTAAAGTAAGGGAATCGCTGAAATCGTGCTCGACCTTTCCCGTCGCCAGGTGGGATCTCGTCTCTTCGTGGTCTCTAGATTTCAACCCGTAAAACGTATCGCGAGGCACTGGCGCAGGCTGGTCGCGAAAATCGACCAGCAGGTTGTGAGTTGCAGTGACCCAGGGAATACCGTAATCGGGAAGGTTATCCTGCTCCATAATGAAATAGCTCAGGGTAAGCCTTGTCTGCGGGCCCAGGCCAAGCAGCAGGGACGGCGCCGCCCCCCAGCGCCGGTTTTCCACGGCATCACGGCCGGCCACTTCGGAATCATGGCCCAGCAGATTCAATCGAAATGCAGCGCGGTCCCCGAGTGCTTTCACCGGAAGGTTGACATCCACGGTGGCGCGTTTGGTTTCGTCACTGCCGAAATTGAGCGTTCCGCCGTAGAAGGGCGTAAGACTGGGAGATTTGCTCACCAGATTGATGGTTCCTCCGGTGGAACCGCGGCCGCTGAACGCCGATCCCGGACCCTTGACCACTTCCACCTGTTCGATATTGAAAGGATCGCGGGAAGTCGGACCCATATCGCGCACTCCGTCGACAAAAAGGTCGTTGCGCGCACTGAAACCGCGCAGCGTTAGATTGTCGCCTGCCGGAGTTCCCCCTTCGCCGGCAGTCATCGTGAGTCCTGGAACATTGCGCAGCACGTCGCGCAAGGTTGTGGCGCCCTGTTCCTCGATGACGGTCTGGGGAATCACCGTGATGGTCTGAGGCACCGTCCGGAGTGGACCCGTATACTTGGGCGACGACACGGTCACGACGGGGCTGATTGCCGTTACTTCCACGGCCCCGCTGGGACCACGCAGTTCCAGAGTTATGGTATCCGGAGCCGTGATTCGGTACGCGACGCCGGTTCCGGTCAACAGTCGCTGCAGGGCCTGATCCGTTGTGAAGGTACCCGAAACTCCCGGCGACGCCAGGTTTCCTATTCCTTCATTCGCGAGAACTATCCGGAATCCAGTCACACTCTCAAAGGTCTTGAGCGCCGAGTCCAAGGTGCCGGCCGGGATGTCAAATCGGCTCACCTGAACCACCCGTGATGAGTCTTGTGGATGCGTCGATCTGATAGGCGCCTCTTGGTTTAGGAGCCGCGGCGCTTTCTTCGGGGCGCAGGACCGTGCACGCCGCCAGAGTCCCCATCGCCATCCAATATTTCGCTCCGCCCTGATGGGACTTATTTCGATTCTTTCTGGAGATCTTTCTTCTATGCCGGTTCATTGCGCTGCGGTTTCCGGTTTTCAACTTTCACCTCTCAATATATAATCCTGATGGACCGGGTTGGGTACGCGATGCGAAAGGGGCTCGGGAAACACATGGCCCAGTCTCTGTGCAATTACCTCTAAGCCGCTTCACCCTCGCTGGGCGCCATCTCGCCTCCGCGCTCGCCAGCTCCGCTTAGAGAGAACACACGTTTTCGGACGACGCGGTTCCACCACATCACATAGCTGGTGATGAACAGGAGCGGGAGAGAAAGACCAAGCACGAAATACAAGATTCGGAGAGCAATCCCGCCGAAAGTACCAAAGTGAATCGGCGTGACCCATGAAAGGAGCCGGTCACCCAGCGTCCAATTCTGCAGGAGGTCCTTCTTCACCACCTCCCCGGTGTAGGGATTCAAGTAGATGGAATTGACGTTGCGCGATTCTTCCCAGGAACTCTCCGGCAGCATCATCTGGATGGCCTGTTTTCCCCCCGGAGACATGCGGACCCTGGAAACCTTCTTGCCTGGAAGCGTCTCTTCAGCGATCGTGACCAGTGAGCCAATGGTCAGGGGCCGGGCCGTCCCGTCCCACGCCACGGCTGGCGGCTGCTGATTCCGAGTCAAGGGACTGATTCTGGATATGAGATTGCGGTAGGCATCCGGCCACGTGTAGTAGATGCCGGTAAGGGAGAGCACGAGAATAAAGAGCACAGACCAGAAACCCGTGGCGCTATGAAGCTCCCACACCAGGCGCTTCCACCCGGCCTTCCGATTAACTCCAAGATGGCGTTTCCAACTCGGCAGTCCGGGCCACCAGATGCACAGGCCGGTCAGACACATGATGACCATGAGAATACCGGCATAACCATTGATGACCCGCCCGGTCCGGCCCGCCTGAAGGCTGCCGTGAAAGACGTGCATCCATTGCCAGAAACCCCCACCCGGTTGACTCGCTCCGAGCAGCGCTCCGGTTTCCGGATGAATGTAAAGAGTCTGGTTTCTTGCCGGACTTCCGCTTCGGGAGCCGCCGGTTCCTGGTTGAGCAGCAGGGCCTGGTTGGGAGACCTGGATGGTAACCTGAAAACTGCCGTTTTCATCCTGCGGGAGTATGAGCCCGATGATGCGACTCTCGGGGGAGCGCTCACGAACCAGAGCAACAACTTCATCCGTAGAGAGCCTGCGAGCCCCTGGCTCAGGTTCGACGGCAAGCCAATCACGATTGGCCGCTCGTTCGAAGTGACCCCGGAACATCAGCACGCTTCCGGTGGTTCCGATGAAGCAAGCATAGAGTCCGATGGTAATGCCAACCCATAGGTGGACGCGGAAAATCCAGACACGCGCGCGCACGTCTTTGGGACGATTCTTAAGTCTGTCGAGATCCATCAGTCACCACCCCGCATCGGTCCGAGCAATCGATCAAATAGAAATTGAAATTGAATTTCATCATTAGCGGACCAAATCTTGGGACAGAGCCGGTGGTGTGTCAAGCTTTTTCTTTAAATGGGGCCCTTGCAAGTGCAGGGGAGGCTCGGGTTCGGGGTCTTTGCGGAGTCCGCTCTTTGGTGGACGTCAGACCCGCCCTTCAACGCCGGTGATGGCGAGGGACCTTTAACAAGCTACGAATTCAAAGGGCGAGTCTTTGGAGGGCGGTAAGCTTGCTACCGTCTTGGTTTGCGAAGCTTGCTTCGCCTCGCGCGACCACGGTTTGCATCCCGAAAAACCACTGGAAATAAGTTACCGCCCTTATGAAACCGGGTACTAAGTTTCGTGCTGCAATTCGTGCGCAAGAAGGGAAGAGGCGCGGCTCACTTCATGCTTTGTCGCAGCTCGACGAGCGCCTGATCGAATCCCTCGACTCGAATCAACCCCAGGCGCGGATACTCGAGGTCGATGATGACATAAACGGCGACCGCAAGGCTGGCCGCGAAGACAAGCTTGGGTATCCAGCTGCCCGATTTGATACTTGCCATGCCGTAGCCGGCCAGCAGGGAAGACGCCAGTATCATCCCCCCCAGCATCACGAATATGATCATCGGCGGATGCATTTCGGCCGCCATAGTCCGGGTAGTCGTGATGTCGATCATTTCGTTCAGAGCGGATAGAAGGAGAGTCGTAGCCGGGGTATTGTTTGCCTCCTGGAGGGCGGCGACGGCCTGGCGCCAGATCTCGCCCTGCAACGTCGTGGCTCTGGCAAGTCCTTCTCTCGCCGCGGCAATGTCTGGTAGCCTTCGATAGGCTTCCAGCCGCGCGTCCAGGTATTGCCGGAAACCTTCTTTCAACCGCGCTTGGGCCTGGGCCGGCAGCAGGTCGAGCCGAAGGTACGCAGTGCCGATAGCGTTGGTTTCCTCGACGACCAGGTGCCGTCGCACATCGAACCTGGAGGCAGCTCCCGAGAAGGTGAACGCGATCAGCAGGCCCAACAGGGCGAAGACGGATCCTCCCAAAGCACCAAAGCCATCCGACGCCCCGTCGCCTTCCTTCATTTTCTGTCGCAGCGCGATCCGTCGGCCAACTTCCAGTAGCAGCAACATGCCGAGAAAAAGAACAAAGGCAAACAATAACGCTGAAAATGTGAAACTCATGTCAGACTCTCCGATTAGTGAGATCGTGTCTCACGTGGCCCAAACACTCCTAAGGGTTCGCGCAGAAATAAGTTCGCATTCTGCTGCAGGCCCCCAGGCCCGCTGGCGAGGCGCGAGCGACGATGCGTACCCGGTGCGGTACGTGAGGAGCGAGCAACAAAGCCAGCGGGCCTGCGGGCCGCAGCCCGAAGGGGCGCGATCCTCAGGGTGGTTGGCTAACAGAAACCGATTCATGATTGACCACCGACTCTCGCGCCAGAATGTGAAGTTATTTTTGCGCGAGCCCTAAGATCGCATGTCAAGCCAGCAACACTACTCCGAGCAGCTCGCCGACCTTGAACGATTGTCAATGCCCGAGGATGACCGCCGTCAGGGCCACAAGCCCCAGCATCGCGACCAGGGCCGCGAGCAGTGCCGCCAGCGAGCGGGGCATCTCGGGATCCATGGCTATCAGCGCGTTCCTGTCCCGCCGGTGCTGAATGGTCGCCATCGTGAGGCAAGCAAGGCCGATGCTGATCATGATCAGCGCAAACTCGCGTGGCCCGATCATTCGGTCAACCGGCTCGGTCCTCTTAAGTTCGAACTGGAAGAATTTATAGATCGCGAAACCGAAAGTAATGAGCGAGGTCGCCGTTCGGACCCAGGCCATCATGGTTCGATCATGGGCTAGCCGCGTGCGATCAAACGCAAGCCTGGTCGAGATATTGAGTGGCGCCGCATTCTCTTTAGTCTGGTCTGCCATTCTAGTCTGTCTCCGAAAAATCGACTTCGTGCATGGGCCCGGAACCCGGCGTTGACCCGGCACGAAGAACTCCGAATTTGCACGAACCAGGTAATTCTCACACAGTCTTTCGGGCAGAAGGCAAACGATTTTAGCTTTCGCTGTGGTGGGCCTGGCCAACGACGCTCTTCTCCCGGAGCCGAACGTGAGGATAACCACCGAGCACAAGGAGGTGACGAATCGAATCCCGCGGTGATTGCAGTTTCGAAATGGAGTTGGTAGAGTTGGGATCGATGCGGCCCCTGACTCCCAACACAACTAGCCGCGGCATTCGACGGAGGAACCGAACGATGAAAGCTGATTACATAATGGTGGGAGGCTTCCTGGGCGCCGGGAAGACGACGGCCCTGCTCAGACTGGCAGAACATCTGACCTCGAGAGGACGGCGCGTCGGGTTGATCACCAATGATCAGAGTACCGGTCTCGTGGACACTGCGATGGTGGACTCTCACGGGTATCCGGTCCAGGAGATCACGGGCGGATGTTTTTGCTGCCGGTTCAATTCATTGACCTCTGCCGCGGAACGATTGACCGAAGCGGCGAAGCCTGACGTGTTTCTTGCCGAGCCCGTGGGAAGCTGCACCGATCTGCGCGCCTCCGTGCAATATCCTCTGCGCCGTCTGTATGGAGATGACTATCGCATCGCGCCGTTAAGCGTTCTTGTGGATCCCATCCGCGCGCGCCGGATTCTCGGCCTCGAGTCCGGCAAAGGATTCTCGGATAAGGTGCTCTACGTCTACCACAAGCAGTTGGAGGAAGCGGATATTATCGTTATCAACAAGTCGGATCTCCTGGGAAAGGAGAAACTATCGTCGCTGGAAGACGCGCTGCGAGCGACCTACGGCGCGGCTGAAGTTTTTCTGGTCAGCGCCAGAACCCGTGATGGACTCGAAGGGTGGTTCGAGCGCGTCGGCAGCACCGAGTCGGACACGCGAGTCGCGCCGGACGTGGACTACGATTTGTATGCCGAAGGCGAAGCGCTGCTGGGCTGGTTCAACGGTACCTTCCATGTGACGGCACCCGAGGGCTTCGATGGCAACAAGTTCCTCTCCGACCTGGCGCATGAAGTTACCAGTCATCTTGCGGCCGGACGCCCCGAACTGGCGCATTTCAAAGTTGTCCTCACCCCGGACGAGGATGTCGGCGACATCGCCGTGCTCAACCAGGTCGGTAACGATCGCGCAGCCGAACTATCCCACACGCTTCGGGACGAACTAAGCTCCGGCGAGCTTATTGTGAACCTGCGTGCCGAGGCGGATCCCGAGTCTTTGCACCGGGCGGTGCTTGATGCGCTTGCCGCCGTGACTTCACGCATCGGCGCGCGCGCCGATACCGTGCATACCGAGCATTTCCGGCCGGCAAGGCCGGTGCCCACTTATCGCATGGCCTCCGCTTAGGGTTCGCGCAGAAATAGGTTCGCATTCTGCTGCAGGCCCCCAGGCCCGCTGGCGAGGCGCGAGCGACGATGCGTACCCGGTGCGGTACGTGAGGAGCGAGCAACAAAGCCAGCGGGCCTGCGGGCCGCAGCCCGAAGGGGCGCGATCCTCACCGTGCTTAGCGAACAGAAACCGGTTCATGATTGACACCCACTCTCGCGCCAGAATGTGAAGTTATTTCTGCGCGAGCCCTTAGTCGCATGGCCCACATCCTCAAATAATTTGCGTGCCGGGGCGAAATGTGCATAATGGCGCACATGTTAAAACGTGCGCCGATGCGAATCCTGCGTGGAAATGCGACCCCGTTGCTCCTGCTCATCCTCATCTCCGGCGTCCTCGGGACGGGCGCCCCGCCTGCTGCGCTGGCACAATCGGCGCCGGCGCAGGAACCGGATCCGATCCGGCTGCCGCCGATAACGGTCCACGTTTACAAGGAGCCGGACGACGCCCAGCGGTTGCCGGTCAGCGTGACCGGAGTGTCCGAGACGGTGCTGAAAAACGCCGGCGTCCTGAAGGTAAGCGACGCCTCCATATATGCGCCCAACACATTTTTTTCGGAGTTCACGGCGCGCAAGCTGAGCAATGCCCGGTTTCGCGGCATCAGTTCGAGCCCGATGAATCCCGGGATCACGACCTATATCGACGGTGTGCCCCAGCTCAACACGAACTCGTCCAACATCGAGTTCCTGGACATCGGCCAGGTCGAGTTCGTTCGCGGACCGCAAAGCGCGTTATTCGGCCGCAACACGCTCGGTGGGCTGGTCAACATCACCACCCAGAGACCCTCTCTGTCGAAATGGGCCGGCAGTGTGATCGTTCCGGTGGGCAACTACTCGAACTGGGACGCGAGGGGAAGTGTGTCGGGACCGGTAACCGACAAGCTGGGTGTGGGACTGACGATCGGGCACGGTGAGCGCGAGGGTTTCACGCTCAACGACGTCACGGGTAACGACCTGGACTCTCGCGCGGCCTCCTACGGGAAGGCTCAACTCTGGTGGGTGCCCAACAGCGAATGGGAAGCGCGGGTCATCCTCACGGGAGAGCGCGACCGCGACGGCGACTACGCGCTCAACGATCTGGAGGCCCTGCGGCAGAATCCCTTTCACTCAGCCCGCGACTTTGAAGGCTTCACGAACCGGGACGTGCTGTCCACGGTCATCCAGACGCGCCGCGAAGGGCAGCGCTTCGCTTTCGCCACCACCACAGGATTCGTCCACTGGAAGACGCAGGACGTGACCGACCTGGACTACTCGCCCGCGCCTCTGATAACTCGTGACAACAGCGAGACCGATTTCCAGTTCACTCAGGAAGTGCGCTTTGCCTCGGCTACCGCTGCGCCGGCGCGCCTGGCGGACGGCGTTACGATGAAATGGCAGACCGGCATATTCTTCTTCACCCAGAGCTACGAACAGGACGCCATCAACAGCTTTGCGCCGTTCGTCTTATCGCCTCAGCTGAATTTCCCGATAAACCAGCATTCGCCGGAGGCCGACCTGGATGACGTGGGCGTGGGTGTGTACGGCCAGGTCACGACGACGTTCAGCGACAACTTCGACATTACCCTGGGCGCCCGTTTCGATTATGAGGACAAGGAAGCGGTGCTGAACACATTCTTTGATCCGGCCTTCAGTCCGGGCCGCAGCGTGTCGGCCGAAAAGGACTTTTCCAACGTGTCGCCGCAGTTTGCAGCCTCCTACCGCTTCCAGCCGGGCCGGATGGTGTATGCTTCGGCGGGCCGGGGATTCAAGGCCGGCGGTTTCAACGCGGCGTCTCCGCCCGGCAACGAAGCCTATGACGAAGAGCACGCCTGGCATGTGGAAAGCGGAGTCAAGACCCTGCTGGCCGATGGCAAGGTATCCGCCAACGCGGCCGTGTTCTACATCGACTGGAGCGGGCTGCAACTCAACCTGCCCAACCCGGCCGTACCGGCCCAGTTTTACATTGCAAACATCGGCGGCGCCCGGAGCAAGGGAGTCGAGCTGGAACTCATTGCGCGGCCTCACCCGGCCATCGATCTCTTCGGCGTTTTCGGTTACACGCACGCGCGCTTCGCTGACGGAACCTCTTCCAGCGGCCTCGATGTGTCCGGAAACAAACTTCCCAGCACTCCGGACTTTACGGCGACACTGGGCGCGCAGTACTCCCGTATCCTCAGCCCATCGGTGACCCTTTATGGGCGCGGCGAGGTATGGTTCAACGGCGGTTTCGATTACAATGACGCCAACAGTCGAGCTCAGGAGGCATACTCCCTCGCGAACTTCCGCGCCGGAGTGCGCGTGCGGTACGGGTTCGTCGAAGGCTGGGTCAAGAATGCGTTCGACACGCGGTACATCCCGATAGCGTTTGCCTACGGCGCTCTGGCGCCGTCAGGATTTGTCGGGGAAATGGGGGCGCCGCGCCAGTTCGGGATTACCATGGGGCTGACCTTCTGAGCCAGGAGCGAAAGGAAAGTTTGCCATGCTCAAGGCGGCGACTGAGCGGCGGCTGGAGGATGCGGCGATCCGGCAATATGTCCAGGATGGCTTCGTCATCGTCCGTGGTGTCCTGTCCGCCGGAGAGATTTCCGAGCTCGATGCGGAAGCAGTCCGTCTCTACCAGCGCATCGATCTCATCGATAGCGACAACATTCGTTGCCGCTGGCAGAATCACTTCCAGACCGGCGAGTGCCGCTTCGACTGCTTCGACCCCGTAATCGATCTCAGCCCCGCTTGCGAACGCATCGCCCGCAGCCGAGTGCTGCTCGAGCTCGTCGGGCAGCTTTATGGCGAGCGAGCCTGCCTGTTCAAGGACAAGTTGATTTTCAAACTTCCGGGCGCGGACGGTTACCGCCTTCATCAGGACTACATTGCCTGGGAGTCTTTTCCCACCAGCTTCGTCACCGCCATCGTCGCCATCGATCCCTGCGATCATGAGAACGGTGCGACGGAAGTGTTTCCTGGTTATCATCGCCGCGGTTGCATGTCGCCCCGGGACGGCATGTATCACCAGTTGCCGGACGATGCCGTCGATCCCTCAACCGGTGTGCTCCTTTGCCTGGAGCCGGGGGATGTCGCCGTCTTCAGCGGGTATACCCCGCATCGTTCGCTGCCCAACCGATCGAGCCGGTCGCGGCGCCTGCTTTATCTGAGCTACAACGCGTTCAGCGACGGCGGCGATCAGCGCGAACGGCACTATGCAGAGTTCGCCGAATGGCTCAAGGATCGTTATGCCGAGTACGGCAAGACGATGACCTTCTTCCGCTAAGCTATGCGCCGGATCAGCGCCTGGATCAATGTCGTTGTCGGAGCGCTGATCATGGTCGCGACCCTGCCCGGCAGAACTCAGGGCCTGGGCCTCATCACAGAGCCACTGCTGCGGGACCTGCATCTGGATCGGATATCTTACGCGCACCTCAATCTCTGGGCCACGCTGCTCGGAGCTGTCGTCTGCCTTCCGGTCGGCCGGATCTTCGATCGCTTCGGTTTGCGCCTGACCACGGTATTGATCACGGCGCTCCTGAGCCTGACCGTCTGGCAGATGAGCGGGCTCTCAGGCGGCATCCTGTTCTTGTTCCTTCTCGTTCTCGCCACCCGCGCGCTGGGCCAGAGCGCGCTTTCAGTTGCGAGCATCACGGTGGTAGGCAAAGGCTTCGACCGCGGTGTGGGCCTGGCCATGGGCGTGTACTCCGTGTTGCTGAGCCTGTTCTTCGCCGGCGCGTTCACGATCGTCGGCAGCCTGGTTCGTGACCGGGGCTGGCGCGACGCGTGGGCCGCGATCGCATGGGCGCTGGCCTTGTTCGTGGCGCCGGTCGTGCTATTCTTCGCTCGTGAACCCGGCAAGAGCGATCCGGGTTTGCAGCCGAACGGAACAGCCGAGGGGCTGTCGTTGTCGGACGCGCTGACCACTCCTGCGTTCTGGGTCTTCGGTGGCGCCACGTCGCTGTATGGTCTCGTCTCCTCGGGTCTGGGGTTGTTCAATGAAGCGGTGCTTGCCGAGCGTGGCTTCAACCGCGAGACGTACCACCAGTTTCTCGCCGGCTCGGCGCTCATCGCGCTGTTCGGTCAACTCGGGTGCGGGTTTCTCACGCTGCGTTGGTCGATGCAGCGTATCCTGGCGCTTGCCCTGGCCGCATACGCTTTGGCTCTGGCCGTGTTTCCGCTGCTCACGGCACTGTCCGGTTTATGGGTCTTTGCGGCGCTGATGGGGCTTTCCGGCGGCATGATTACCGTGATCTTCTTTGCTATCTGGCGGCGCGCCTACGGCGCCGCACACCTCGGCAGAATCCAGGGCGCCGCCCAGATGCTGACGGTGCTGGCTTCAGCACTGGGTCCGCTCCTGTTCGCCAAGTGCGCGGAGCTGACAGGCTCCTACATGCCTGCGCTTTGGATGCTGGCGCCGGCGATAGCTGCGCTGGGCGTTGCGGCGCTGCGAGTCTCCTTGCCGTCCGTGTCATCCTCCCCCGGGCACACAAAGATTCTTGGTGTTTCTTCGTGTCTTTGTATCCTGGTGGTATTTGTTTCGGGGGGCTAACCACAAAGACACGAAGACGCCAAGACACCTATCAATCTGGAGGATACTATGGCAGGACCGGTTCACGACTCGCTTCTGAAGTTCCATGCCTCGCTGACTGTGACCGACCTCACACGATCGGTTGCGTTCTACCGAGTGCTGCTTGGCGTGGAGCCGGCAAAGGTTCGAGGGGATTATGCCAAGTTCGAACTTGCCGAACCTCCGCTCATACTATCGTTGATCCCCGGCAAGCCGGGCGGGAACGTGAATCACGTCGGTTTGCGTGTGCGAAACGCGGACGAGCTGGTGGAGGTGCAAAGGCGCCTCGAAGCTGCCGGCATCGGCACCAGGCGGGAGGAAGGAGTCGAGTGTTGCTATGCCCGTCAGACGAAGTTCTGGGTTTCCGATCCGGATCGCATGCTGTGGGAAATCTATGTCTTTCACGAAGACATCCCCGAGCGGGGCGATGCGACCATTCCAATCGAGGCGCTCAACCCGCCCGTCGTCGTTTCGAAACCGCGGTTGATCTGGTCGCACCGTCTGGGCGAAGCCTTTCCCGACAAGATTCCTCACGAAGCGAACACACTGCACGAAGTGGCGCTGGAGGGTAGTCTCAACGCCAGCCCTAACGCAGTCCATCGCGATCGACTGATCCCGGAAGCGCTGCGGGCATTGCGGCCCGGGGGCAGCATCCAGATCCACGGACTGGCGGGCGATTACCCCGGTAACGATGAAAAGCTGTCGCTCCCAGGTCCGGCAATGGCCGTGGAGTATGTCCCTACCGCGACCGAAATGGTGGTGGAGCTCACTCAGGCCGGCTTTGTCGAAGTCGAGCTCGAGACGCTTTCACAGACGGCGTACTTCGTCGTTGCGGGAGTGCCCATGCGCGAATTTCGTATCCGGGCCACGAAACCGGGTCACCGCTCGAAAGCGAAAACTCATCACGCCGTCTATCGAGGGCCGCTGGCACAGGTAGCGGACGACTACGGGAACGTGTTTCGCCGCGGTGAGCTGACCCCGCTCAACGTGCATGATTGGCAGATGCTGTCGAAGGGAGAGGCCGGCGCGGCGTTTGTCTTTCTCGCACCCAAGGTCCGCGACGCCGCGTGTGCCGATGAGGACGAGCCTCCCGACTTCGGCGTCCGGTGAGAAGGTGAGCGCGAAGTCCGGGCCTCAGGAGGTGTGAAGAAATTGGAGAGGCTCGAAGAGCCGGCAGAAAGTAGCCACGCCCGTCAGGCGTGGTTGATGGTACAGATGAATTCGGAGACTGTCTCAAAACGTCCCGATACATGTGCGGACGGGCTATCAAGCCCGTCCGGCTCCCGAGGGGCACAACTGAAGGTTAAGGCATCCGATTACGTTATTTGCGACGGGCCACTGGCCCGTCGCCACAGGGTGCTCGGAAGAATGTGTGAGCCACGCTAGTACAAGAACCTTGGGCTTGTGTTATGCGTCTCTGCCGACTGAGCCCAGTCCCCAATTTTTTTCCAGCTTCTCAGGACCGTTGATCGAATTGAAAGCTGCAGCAACCCAGGTCCAGCACTTTAGCGTGCGCTCTTCGGCCGCGCCGGATTCTCTCAGGCACCATGTAGAGACGCTCCCGGCCGTGCCTTTCGACGTCCAGCAGCCCCGCCTCGCGCAGGATGCGCAGATGTTTGGATATGTTGTAGTGGGTCGTGCCGAGACGGCGCGCGATCTCACAGACGCCAAGGGGCGCTTCCAGCAAGAGACCCATGATGCGCACTCGCGTGTCCTCGCCCAGCGCCTTGAGCGCGCCCACACAGTCGAATCCTTCAAAGAGCAACAGATCGCTCCCGGGGTCGGCGACGTTTCGAGTAGCTCGTCGGCGCATCATGACGCAAGTTTAACATGAAACCCGGCTTCACAGGTCTACCCAGAAACCCGTGAGCGCACCGGAGGTCCCGATTCATCGCCGCTCGATCCAGCTCGATCGGGCATACTTCTCCGCCACCAACCGGGAGTACTCCGGCAGTTCCGCATCGCTCGCGGCATTGGCTTCAAAAGCGCGC
This sequence comes from uncultured Acidobacteriota bacterium, assembly GCA_963827655.1. Taxonomy (GTDB): domain Bacteria; phylum Acidobacteriota; class UBA6911; order UBA6911; family UBA6911; genus CAWHCF01. Next base: position 25,341 of record CAWHCF010000009.1, on the reverse strand, counting down.
GCGAGTACCGCGCGGACCTGTCGGGCGTTCAGAGGAAGATTGCACAGAAAATCGCGGTGGGATCTCCCGCGACGGTACCGCGGAATCAACCTCGGCACCGGCAGGTACCGGTCGACGAGATCGAGGTCGAAGCCGTACAGAATCGTTCCATGATGGAGCATGCTGGAGCTCTTCCGCATCTGGGCATTTCCTGAAAACTTCCGCCCGTGGTAGGCCAGGTCCGACGGGCCCGCGCGCGCGAGGCCTTCGAGAGCGAACGCCTGTGCCAGCGCGCCCAGCAGCCTGTCGTAACTGGCGCGCACATCGCGCAGCTCGGGACGAAGTTCCAGCGAGAGAATGAGGGTGAAACTCAAGCAGCCGGGACCCAGCACCACAGTTCCACCCCCGGAGCAGCGGCGCAGGATCGGGAGTCTATCGGCATGGCATAGTTCGCGATCGACCTCGTCCCGCACTTTACTGCCGGCGCCGAGCGTGACAAAGGGCACCGGGCTCTCCCACAACCGGAGGGTCTCGCAGGAAAGAGGCTTCCTCCCCTCGTCGACGGCGCACTCGAGCTCTACAAGGAGCGCTTCGTCGAGCGCCAGATTCTCCTCCGGCGAGGAGAGGGTTTGATCAAGCAGTCGGACCACTTGGAGAGCTCCAGTGCTCGCCGGCTCGCGTTTCCGGAAGTGAGCGCATCTCAGCCTATTTGAAAAGACCGCGACACAGGATAACATTGCGCAATCACCCGGGTATCCTGTGTGGGACAGAAACCCGGAGAATCAGGACGTGATGGCAGTTTATCTCGATTGCGCGGCGACCACTCCGATTGATCCCAGGGTCTACGCCGTGGTCACCCACTACCTTGCAGAAGAGTTCGGCAACTCCGGCAGCCGAACTCACGAGTACGGCATTCGTGCCCGCCGCGCCGTCGAGAAAGCTCGCGACCAGGTGGCGCAGGTGGTCGGGGCCTCGCGCGGCGAAGTGACGTTCACCAGCGGAGCCACCGAGAGCAACAACCTGGCGCTTCTGGGACTCGCCCCGCATGGGTTGCGCAGCGGCCGGCGCCACATTGTCAGCACGCGCATCGAGCATCACGCCGTCCTGGAGCCCCTGGCCCAATTGAGGGAGCAAGGTTTCGAGATCACGCTGGTCGAACCGAATGCGGGCGGCTGGATTGATCCCGCCTCGGTCCTCTCGGCTCTCCGCAGCGATACCCTCCTGGTTTCAGTCATGCACGTGAACAACGAGACCGGCGTCATTCAGCCGCTGGCCAGAATTGCCGAACTTCTGGACCAGTCTCCCGTCTACTTTCACGCGGATGCCGCTCAGGGCTTCGGCAAGGACGTCGAGTCGTTGCGGAATCGCCGAATCGATTTGATCAGTATCAGCGGTCACAAGATTCACGCGCCGAAAGGAGTGGGAGCGCTTGTGGCCCGGCGGCGCAATGGCGAACGGCCCCCCCTCGCTCCGTTGATGTATGGAGGAGGTCAGGAGCGTGGCCTGCGGTCGGGAACCCTTCCGGTCCATCTGATCGCGGGCCTGGGTCTGGCCGCCGAACTGGCGCTCGAGGAGTGCGAGAACCGTGCTCAAGCCTGCCGCGAATTCGGCGGACGGCTGATGGCAGCCCTGGAACCATTTCATCCGCGGATCAACGGCGATCCGGAGCGCCGGACGCCGAACATTCTGAACCTGTCTTTTCCGGATCTCGATGCGGAGGTCGTGATCGAGGCCTGGAAAGACCTCGTGGCCGTCTCGAACGGAGCCGCCTGCACGTCCCAGAGCTACACCTGCAGCCACGTGTTGAGCGCAATGGGACTGGACCGCGGGCGGATGGACGGGGCGATTCGCTTTTCCTGGTCTCACCTTACGGAAGCGCCGGACCTGGCCAGGATGGTTTGGGCCCTCCACGAACTTACGCTATAATGCCGGCCTCGGGGAACCGTGGGATGCAGCCATGCAGCCAGCTCCACCTGAAACTGTCTACTACAAACGGTCGCGCTTCTCGACCCGTTTGCCTGTGGATCTTTTGTACACGGCATCGCACTACTGGATTGCCCGGAATGCCGGCGGATTGGTGCGGGTGGGCCTGACCAAGTTCGCGACCCGGATGCTCGGTGATCTGGTGGAGCTGGAATTCAAAGTAAAGGAAGGCGAGCCGGTGACGGTCGGCCAGACGATAGGTTGGATCGAAGGGTTCAAAGCAATCACGGACGTCTATTCGGTCATCAGGGGCGAATTCGCCGGGAGCAGCGCCGAACTCGCACAGGACATCACGCTGATTGATTCGAATCCCTACCTTGGATGGCTCTACCAGGCCCGCGGAGAGCCCGATCCCGGCAGTGTGGACGTACACGGTTACGTCGCGATACTGGACGCCACCATTGACAAGATGCTGGAAAAGCAGGAAAGAGCGGATGGCTGAATACTGCTGTTCGCAATTACGAGTAGCGTATTGTGGAGCAGTTGAGGCACGAAGGACCGAGAGAGTAGACGCAGCCGTGAGAAGAATGCGCGGGTCATCAGAGATTGTCGCAAAACCTCCCGGTATATGTGCGGACGGGCTATCAAGCCCGTCCGGCTCCCGAGGGGCACTACTGAACTTTTTAAGGTTAAGGCATGCCGATTACGTTACTTGCGACGGGCCAATGGCCCGTCGCCACAGGGTGCTCGGAAGAATGTCTGAGCCACACTACCACGGGAATCTGAGTTTTGCGGAGTTCTATGGGTGACGTGAAGCAACCCGGAGCGCGGATTCTCTATTGCCATTGCGCCTATGCCGAAGTGGTACCGGCGGACGTGAAGCGCGAAGTACTGGACCGTCTGGCGGCTTCCGGCCAGGCCTTCGATGCGGTACCTGATCTATGTGAGTTGTCCGCGCGCCATGATCCGGCGCTCAAGGAGCTAGGGAGCGGCCCGCTGAAAATCGTCGCGTGCTACCCGCGCGCGGTCCGATGGCTCTTCGCCGCGGCCGAGGCGCCGCTGGCGCAGGAGGGGGTCCAGATCCTCAATATGAGGACCGAGAGCGCAGAAAGTGTTGTCGGGAGGCTGGTCGCGGAAGAGGAGGAACAATCGTGACCCGGCCCACCAGCACCCCGTGGCAGGTAATTCTCTATGAGGGTACCGGCAGCCGGCCTCTCCCGCAGGCCGACCGCGGCCTGATTCTCCGGGGTCTGCTGGAGAAGGGCTTCCCGGTTTCGTGCGCTCGCGGGAACGGATCGCTGGCGCTGCCGGCAGCAGGCGGATCCCTTCTGGTGCTGGGCCGCTTCCTGCAGCAGAATCCTGCGCTCGCAATCGATGACCGGGGAGCGGTTCGGGTTCAGTTTCATGACATCGAGGGTTTAGGACCGGACAACGTCCTCGCCATCGCGGAGCAGTTGCGCACCGAATCGCAGCCGCCTCAGCCCCGTGCCTGGAAACCTTGGTTCCCGGTCATCGATTATTCGCGCTGCACGAATTGCATGCAGTGCCTGAGCTTCTGTTTGTTCGAGGTGTACGCGGTCTCGCCGGAAGGGAAGATCCGCGTGCAGAACCAGAGCAACTGCAAGACCGACTGTCCGGCCTGTTCGCGCGTCTGTCCCGAGGTGGCCATCCTGTTCCCGAAATACCGGCACAGCCCCATCAACGGCGATGAAGTGAATACCGAAGATGTTCGCCGCGAAGCGATGAAAGTCGATATTTCCGCCCTGCTCGGCGGGGACATCTATGCCGCGCTGCGTGACCGGAGCACACGCGCCAAGTCCAGGTTCTCCAAGGAGCGGGATGAGGAGCGCGCTTTGAAGGAGCGGCAGCGATGCCTGATTCAGCTCCAGCAAAAGCTCGATATTCCGCCGGAGGTGCTGGCGTCGCTCCCTTCTCTCGACCAGATCCGAGCGAAGGCGGAAGCCGCGAAGGTCAGATCAGAGGCCGCGCTGGCAGACGCGGGACAGGGAATTTCGGAATGATGAATCAAAGTATAACGGGTGGGTCCGTCCTATGATGCTCAGCTTCGCGCGCCGCATGATGACCGAACCGGACAGACGGCTGGTGTGGAAGTTTGCCTATAACTTCGGCTACAAAGGGATGCGTTCGGTCCAGCTCTACAAGAAGCGCTTGCGCCGCGGCGAGCACTTTCCCCCTTTTCTCTTCATCTCGATCATCAATAGCTGCCAGCTCCGCTGCCAGGGGTGCTGGGTGGACGTGGAGGCGCCGCGGCAGTTCATTTCGCTCGACGACATGAACCGCCTGCTCAACGATGCGAAGCGACATGGCAACAGCTACTTCGGCATTCTCGGCGGCGAACCCTTCCTGCATCCCGAGCTTTTCCGGATTCTGGAGGCGCACCCGGACTGCTACTTTCAGATTTTCACGAACGGCCAGCTGATCAGCGACGAAGTCGCGCGCGAATTGCGCCGCGTCGGGAATGCCAGTCCGTTGGTCAGCATCGAGGGGACTGCCGCGGTGAGCGACGAGCGCCGCGGCCGCGCGCAGGTGCTCGATCGGACTCTGGCCGGCCTGGAGAATTGCCGGCGCAACCGCCTGATCACCGGGGTCGCAACCAGCGTCTGCCGGACCAACATCGACGACCTGGTCTCGGAGGCCTGGCTTCGCCGGCTGGTCGGACTCGGCGTTCACTACGTCTGGTTCCACACCTACCGTGTGATCGGTCCCAAAGCGTCTCCGGAGCTCGCGCTCACTCCGGAACAGGTGCTCCAGGTGCGCCGGTTTATCGTGCGCATGCGGGCCCGGCTGCCGATCGCCATCGTCGATGCCTATTGGGACGATCAGGGCCAGGCGCTCTGCCCGATGGCGACGGGAGTCAGCCACCACATCAGTCCCTACGGGGATATCGAGCCCTGCCCGATCATCCAGTTCGCCAAGGAGACGATCCATGATGGCCGAGGCCTTTTCGAGACCATGAACGGATCTTCGTTCCTGCGCGAATTCCGCGAGACTGCGGCAGGCGCGACGCGCGGCTGTATCGTTCTGGAGCGCCCCGACCTGGTGCAGGACCTCGTCCTCCGGCATGGCGCCCGGGATACCACCCAGAGAGGAACTGCTCTGGTCGAGCTGGGCGGGCTGACCGGGCGAAACAGTCAGCATAATCCCGGAAATGAAGTACCCGAGGAGCACTGGGCCTATCGATTTGCCAAGAAGCACTGGTTCTTTGGTTTCGGCGCGTATACCTAAGGAAGCGGACGCACTCTCAGGCGAGGAGCGCATGCAGATTCCAATTTTGAATATCCCACGACCGGTTCCGGTTCAGACTTACCGCACACCGCAGGCAAACATCCCACAGACACGCGGTGAGCGCGACCGGGTCAAGGAGGCCGTGATCGGGTATGTCGAACAAGTCCGCCCGGTTCCTCCGCTCTCGCTGGAGGAACTTCGCAACCATTCGGAGGAACTCTGCCATCGGCTCAACCTCGATCCGAAGTACCGTGATTACCTGGCCGTCGTGCTAAGCAACGAAGCCTGGCGGGAACACCTCGCTCCGGTTCCATTCGAGCGCCGGCTTCTTCTCCTTCCCAAGTGCCTGAGAGTCGAAGAAAAATGCCCTGCGCCGTTTGATGAGTTCGGGCTGCTCTGCAAGCAGTGCGGGTTATGCTCAATCCAGGATCTCCAGGAGGAGGCCGAGCGACTCGGTTATGCGGTCCTGGTGGCTGAAGGCTCAGCCATCGTCATGGCCCTGATTCAGACCGGAAAGATCGATGCCATCGTCGGAGTGAGTTGCCTTTCTGTGCTCGAGCGCGCTTTTCCCTATATGGAAGCGGCCGCGATCCCGGGAATTGCCATACCTCTGCTGCAGGACGATTGCCGGGATACGACGGTGGATCTTGACTGGGTCTGGGACGTGATCCATTTGACCAGCGACGACAGGACTCGCCGCCTGGACCTGGGCGCCCTGAGGGCCGAAGTCCAATCCTGGTTCGAGCCACCGGCGTTGGATCAGGTATTCGGCGCTCCGGCGCAGGGGAAGACGGAAGAGATTGCCCGCGAATGGCTCGCCCGAGCCGGCAAACGGTGGCGCCCGTTCTTGTCCATCTGCGCCTTCAAAGCGCTCCAGGAAGACACAGACGCCCCCTTGCCCGAGGACATTCGCCGGCTGTCCATCGCGGTTGAATGCTTCCACAAGGCTTCGCTGATCCACGACGATATTGAGGACGGCGACGACTTTCGCTATGGCGTGAAGACTCTGCACGCCGAACATGGTATTCCTGTGGCGCTGAACGTGGGCGACCTGCTGCTGGGGGAAGGATACCGGCTGCTCGCCTCGAGCGATGTGGCGGCCGAGATACGTGCCCGCATGGTCCGCATCGCGGCGACGGGACACCGCTCCCTCTGTCAAGGTCAGGGGGCAGAACTTTGTTGGGCGCAGGCTCCGCATCCATTGAACCCGGGACAAGTCTTCGAGCTTTTCCGCCAGAAAACCTCGCCGGCATTCGAAGTCGCTCTGCAGCTAGGCGCGGCCTATGCGGGCGCTGGAGACGAAATCCTTGGCGTGCTCTCCCAGTACAGCGAGGCGCTCGGAATTGCGTATCAGATCCGCGACGATCTGGACGACCTGGAGACCAATCAGGCTCCCGGCGATCTCACGGCTTTTCGTCCCACTCTTCCGCTGGCCCTGGCCTACGAACGGACCAAAGGGGAAAACCGGATGCTGGTCGAACGGGCCTGGCGGCGCGACCCCGCCCTGGCGGCCGAGGATGGGCGCCTCCGCGCGCTGATCACGGAACTGGGCGTGGAAGAGCGGGCCCGCGGGCTCATGGAATCCTACAAGGAACAGGCGGTACGCTCGCTCGTGCAGCTCAAGAATCCGAGTCTGAAGGGTTTGCTGCGCCGGGTGGTCGGCAAGATTTTCAGCATGGAGATCAAAGGCTGGTGCAGTGAGTTTGAGGCTAGAAATGCTGCAGGTCGCGCGGCTCGCGCCGAAGGCGCTCGGTGACGCGCGCGAGCTCGTGACCGGGTTCATTCTGGGCCAGCTGAGCGCGGATGGCGGTTTCAGCGGCCGCGCCGGGGAAAGCGATCTCTACTACACGGTCTTCGGATTGGAAAGTCTCATCGCACTAGGCTACGACCTTCCGTCCCGGGAAGTGGCCGCGTATCTCCGCACGTTCGGCGATGGATCCACGCTCGACTTTGTTCATCTCACCTGTCTGGCGCGCGCCTGGGCGGATCTGCCGCGCGGCCTGCGGGAAGATGCGCCGAAACAACAGATCCGCGATCGACTCGAAAGCCACCGCACCGGTGAGGGAGGTTACCACGCAGACCCCGACGCAGAGCACGGCAGCGTCTATGGCTGCTTCCTGGCACTGGGCGCATATCAGGACCTGGGTCTGGAGATGCCCGATCCGGCCCGCATGATTGCGTGCCTCCGGGGAATGGAAGCTGCAGATGGCGGTTTCGCCAATCAGAGTGAGCAGGCTTTCGGGCTGACCCCTTCCACGGCCGCCGCAGTCATGCTTCTGCGACATCTGGGACAAACCCCGGGGCCGGGACTCGAGCAGTGGCTGCTCTCCCGCCGCCATCCGGGAGGCGGCTTCTTTGCCTCTCCTGTCGCACCCATACCGGACCTGCTTTCGACCGCGACGGCACTGCATGCTCTGGCGGGCATGCAAGTCTCGTTTGAGGAGTTCAAGGAGTCGTGCCTCGACTTCATCGACACACTCTGGACCAACCGGGGCGGGTTCTACGGCAATTGGCAGGACGACATTCTCGATTGCGAATACACCTACTACGCGCTGCTTTCGCTCGGTCATCTGACCCTGTGAACCGATCTTCATGAGCCGTGCCGGGCCCGCGCTCCAGGCGCGCCATTGCTAAATCGTCACGCAGATCGAAACGCACATGCCGATGTTCGACGACGATCGAGAACCCAATCCGCGAAGCGCGGCTCCCCTTCGAACTCCGGACCTGCAATCGTCCGCCCTCGACGCGACACTGCACAATCTCATCCAGCGACTGCTCGAGAGCCGCAATCCTCAGGGATACTGGGAAGGCGAGCTGGCGAGCAGTCCTCTTTCCACGGCGACGGCCGTGATCGCTTTGAGCCTGGATGACAGTCGCGCCGTTACCCCGGGATCTGCATGCCATGAGCACCACGTCCGCGACGGACTCGAATGGCTTGCGCGGACACAGAACCTCGACGGGGGGTGGGGCGATACGATCCGCAGCGTCAGCAACATCAGCACCACGGCCCTCTGCTGGTCTGCCCTGGGGTTGGCGGCGGGAAATGACGATCGTTGTGCCACTGTCCTTCAGTCTGCCGAGAGCTGGTTGACGGCCGTGACCGGGAGCCTTACACCGGAAACGCTGGCGCGAGCAATCGCCCGCCGATACGGGAAGGACCGCACCTTTTCCGTCCCGATCTTGATGGTACTGGCCCTCGCAGGCCGCCTGGGACCTCCGAGGGACGGCTGGCGGCGAGTCCCGCAACTTCCGTTTGAGCTGGCGGCATTCCCCCAGGGCTTTTTTCGCTGGCTGCGACTCCCGGTCGTGAGCTATGCACTCCCCGCGCTCATCGCCATCGGCCAGGCTCGTCACGATCACCGGCCGACGCGCAATCCACTGGCTCGGGTCCTGCGCCGGCTTGCGCGCGAGCGCACGCTGAAAGTCCTCACGAGCATCCAACCCGAAGGCGGCGGGTTCCTGGAAGCGGTACCGTTAACCAGCTTCGTCGTCATGAGCCTGGTTGCATCCGGGCGTCGCGATCATCCGGTCGTCCGGAAAGGCGTCGAGTTCCTTCGCCGCTCGGCGCGCCCCGACGGCAGTTGGCCGATCGACACGAATCTTTCGACCTGGGTGACGACGCTGGCCATCAATGTCTTGAGCTCAGCCCCGGCACTTGAACCTCAGGCTCTTGAACCCGATGAGCGCGGGCGATTGCGGCATTGGCTGCTCGGCCAACAGTATTGCCGCCCACATCCTTATACCGGGGCTCCGCCGGGAGGCTGGGCCTGGACCAATCTGCCCGGAGGTGTGCCTGATGCGGATGACACGGCCGGGGCTCTGGTGGCCCTTCGAAACCTGGGAACTGCGGATGAGTCGGTGCGCGCCTCGGCCGGAAACGGCGTTCGCTGGCTGCTCGAGCTGCAAAACCGGGATGGAGGGATGCCGACCTTCTGCCGCGGCTGGGGCCATCTTCCATTCGACCGCAGCAGTCCGGATCTCACGGCGCACGCCTTGCTTGCGTGGTCGCTCTGGAGCGGTGACCTGCCGGATGCGCTGGCGCGGCAAGTCGGGGCGGCCATCGCGCGCGGAATTCGTTATCTCGAGAAGGCGCAGGGCGCCGATGGAGCCTGGGTTCCGCTGTGGTTCGGCAACCAGCACTCGGAAGCCGAGGAGAACCCGACCTACGGGACCGCCCGTGTGATGATTGCCCTTCGGCAACTGGAGCGCCAGGGATACCAGACGAAAGGGTTGACCAGCCGGGCGGAACAGTGGCTGCTTTCGGCCCAGAATTCCGACGGAGGATGGGGCGGAGCGCGCGGCGCCCCCTCGTCTATTGAGGAGACTTCCCTCGCGCTGCAAGCCCTTGCCTCGATATGCGAAGCGTCAAGTGCGGAGCGCATACGACCTTCGGCGCTACGCGCAGTGAACTGGCTGGCGGCGGCGACCGATTACGGGCGCTCGTTTCCCGCCGCGCCGATCGGTCTCTATTTCGCGAAGCTGTGGTACTTCGAGAAGCTTTATCCGCTCATCTTTGCCATCGGCGGCCTTCGCGCGGTCCGTTCTTGCCTCGGGTCGGAAATGGCGTGATCAGGTCCTGGTGAGGCTGCCAGTGAATTAATTCAAATTGATAGTCGAGGAAGAACCCCTGGCCCCTGGTCAACAAAGATGCTCTGCTGCCTGAAAGGAACAATATCGTGTCGAGAATAATAGGAATCTCCGGGAGTCTGCGACGTGGCTCGTTCAATACGGCTCTGCTTCGAGCGGCACTAGAGTTGATGCCGAACAGCGCAGAACTGAGAATTGAAAGTATCGAAGGCATTCCTTTGTACAACGGGGACGTGGAAGCTGCCGAAGGCATTCCCGGACCCGTTGCAGAATTAAAGAAAGCGATTGCCGAGGCCGACGGTTTGCTTCTCGCGACGCCGGAATATAACAACTCAATACCGGGTGTTTTGAAAAACGCGGTGGATTGGCTTTCCCGACCTACGTCCGACATCAAGACCGTTTTTGGAGGAAAACCGGTCGCCGTCATGGGGGCCAGTCCGGGAAATTCTGGAACGAGTTTGAGTCAGATTGCGTGGCTCCCCGTTTTGCGTACGCTTGGAACCAAGCCCTGGTTTGGGGGACGTCTTCTAGTATCACGCGCACAAACTGTTTTCGATGCACAGGGCAAGATCATGGATGAGGCTGTCAAGAAGCAACTGGAACAGTTCCTGCGCGGATTCGTTGAATTCGTCCGGGCGTGAACAGCTTGCACAGCGCCCTCACCAAAGTAGTTGTGAAGACCTTCGTCACCTCCTTCAAACCAGCCGGACTGCTCGTACCTGCCAACAGGTCAGAACGGAATCGAAGACGTTGTGCGGTTGATCCACCCAGAGCCCGCACGGATTCCCTTGCGGGCGAGGGCTTCGTCGCGCGGGTCCAGGCGCTTGCCGCAAGCCGACCGATGGTCTCGTTCGCCCGCTCGCGCTCCGTTCGATGTCGTCGTCGCCGAAGCGCTGAGCGCAGACCATCCTCGCCGCGTTGTGGACTGGTTATTCGGGTTTGGCGATCATCACTTCGGTGGCCTTAACGGTCACCGTGACGGCATCGCCTTTTTTCAGCTTCATCTCATCAGCGCTTCGACGCGTGATAACAGATTCGATCAGATTTTGTCCGACCCGCACAGTGATGTGCGCCATGACATCTCCCAGCAGTACGTCCGAGATCTTTCCCTTGAGTTGATTTCTCGCGCTAATTCCCAACGGCCACCTCCTTTAGGTGAAGGATTTAACTTCCGACCTGCTCTGATACCCACGGTGAAGCTTAACCGATCTCGCTTAACGCAGAAGCTCCTCACGACGGTAGCAAACGATTCGCACGGAGCATCCACTCCGACAACGACCGCGAGCAGGCCACCCCCCCTTGCGACTTACGAGTGGAGCTGCGCCGTGTCTTCCGCGTCGGCCGATTCCGCTGGCGCCGCGCGGTTCTCCGGCGTGAAGGAACGTCCCGCCGCGATCAGTGATACGGCCTTTACCTGGGCGTAGACATCCTGCCCAGGAACGAAGCCGAGCGTCTCATAGGCACGTCTGGAGATACGCGCAAGCAATCTAGTTCCCGTCTCGAGGTGCCCGATTGCGATGACGATATTGACCTGAGCATCGTCCACGAGATGAATATCTTTCACGCGCGCGGGAAGAATATTGAGAATGCTCGTTCGAGACGGACGATCCGGAGCCAGACTCACGTCGGCAGCCGCGATCCGGATCCGGCGCATTCTTCCTTTTTCGCCGACGCGTCCAGGAACTAGAAGGACTTCGCCGTCCACATCCATTTCCGTCAAGCCGTATTGGGAATCGAAACCTGTGACCGAGGCTTCCACGACCGTGGCGGCTTCAGGACTGCGCGCAATCGGCAACCGCCCGTCGGCCAGCACATCGGCCAACGGCCCGGACGCAATGACCTTTCCCTGGTCCAGCAGCACCAGAGTATCCGCAAGGCGTTCCACCTCGGAGATGTCGTGGCTCACGTAGAGAATCGGCAGGGCGAGTGTTTCGTGAAGCGCTTCGAAGTAAGGAAGAATTTCTTCCTTGTTGCTACGATCGAGGGCGGAAAGGGGCTCGTCCATCAAAAGAAGCCGAGGCTGGGCGAGAAGCGCGCGGCCGATCGCTACGCGCTGGCGCTCGCCGCCCGACAATGCCGCTGTCGCGCGATCAAGCAGATGCCCGATCCCCATCAGTCCAACCACATCGTCAAATCGGATCTCCTCCGGAGCGCCTGCCTTCAGCGCGCGGTGGCGTCCATAGACCAGATTCTTCCGTACCGAGAGATGGGGGAAGAGACTCGGTTCCTGGAAGACATATCCGATCGGGCGGCGGTACGGTTCGCGAAATACCAGATTCCCGTCCTGCCACACTTCGCCTCCGACCACGATCTGGCCCGGCAAACGTGCCAGGCCTGACACACAACGAAGGACTGTCGTCTTGCCCGAACCCGAGGGCCCAAAGAGAGCGGTGATTCCATGCATTGGAACTTCGAATCCGACATCCGGTTCGAACTTGCCCAGGACGCCTCTGAACCTCACGCTGATCACGGAGTCTTGACGCTTCATATCCGGCGCCGTCGCGTCCGATTCTCGAGCAGCATCATGGAGAGGATAACCGCGAAGGAGAAGACGAGCATGCCTCCCGCCAGGACGTGCGCCTGCCCCCACTGCAAGGATTCCACGTAATCGTAAATGGCGGTCGAGAGCACTTTTGTCTCGCCGGGTATGCTCCCGCCGATCATCAGAACCACTCCGAATTCTCCGACCGTGTGCGCAAATCCCAGCACGGCTCCAGTCATGAAGCCGGGACGAGCGAGAGGGATGGCGACCGTCCAGAACGTATCCCAGGGGCGGGCGCGCAAGGTCGCGGCGACTTCAAGAGGGCGTTCGCCCATGGCCTCGAAGGCATTGCGAATCGGCTGGACGACGAACGGCATCGAATAGAGTACGGAACCGATCACGAGGCCCTCGAACGTGAACGCAAGCGACCGTCCACCAAAGAGGCGCGCAATCCACCCGCCAGGTCCGCTGGGTCCCAGCGCAAGGAGAAGATAAAATCCCAGAACCGTGGGCGGCAACACGAGCGGGAGGGCAACGATGGCCGCGACGGCCTCTTTCCAACGCGCTCGGGATCGCGCCAGCCACCACGCGATTGGCGTTCCCACGATGAGAAGTAGAATCGTAGTGATCGACGCCAGCAGCAGCGTCAACCATATTGGACGCCAAAGTTCGCCGGATTCGAACATACGTTTCCCTCCAGGTCCTACGGCGTCCCCGCATAACCGTACTTCTCGATGACTTTGAGCGCATCCGGGTGTTTTGAGAAAGGCGATGAACCCGCGCGCGCATTCGTTGCCGGCGCCTTTCTTCAGCAGCACCGCGTCCTGGCGTATCGGGGAATACAGATTGTCCGGAACGATCCACATTGATTTAGCGTCCTTGCCGCCAACCTGAGACAGCGCCACGAATCCAAGTTCTGCGTTGCCGGTCTCGACGAATTGAAATGTCTGGGCGATGTTGTTACCCTGCACGATTTTTCCGACCAGCCTCTCGTAGAGTCCGAGCGATTTCATAACCTCCAGCGCCGCTGCTCCGTAAGGCGCCGTCAACGGATTGGCGATCGCGATTTTTTCGAATTCTCCCGTGCGCAAAACCGCTTCGCCATTCGTCAGATCGAGGTTCGCGCTGAAAAGAACGATTTTGCCGACCGCATACGTGAAGACGCTGTCCTCCAATCCCAAGCCCGCCGCCACCGCCTTCCTTGGAGTTTCCTGGTCCGCCGCCAGCAGTACCTCGAAGGGAGCGTCCTGGGTTATCTGGGTGAACAGCTGCCCGGTGGAGCCAAAACTCAAAATCGCTCGGTAGCCGGTCGCCTTCTGGAAAAGCTGCGCGATCTCCTTCGCCGCTTCGGCGAAGTTCGCCGCAACGGCGATGCCGACCGTCTGGTCCTGCCGTGACCGGCAGGACCCAGCCATACTGATCGCACCGCACAGCAAGGCCGCCAGCCAGCTTCGTGCTGCCTTAAGCACGAACGACTCCGGTCTGGGAGGTGTCGTATCCGGCGAGTGTCTCCAGTTTCCGGCGCAGTGTCGCCCGCTGCAGCGCATCACAAAGAGCTTCGACGGCCGCGAGCCGCAGCGTTTCGCGGTGAAGAACGAAGTCATACTGCTCGCTGCGCAGCGGCACGAAGTCGAGCCCGAACGTTTGAGCGGCGGACCGGGTGGCTATGCAGCAGTCGGCCTCACCGGCCAGCACTGCATGGGCGGCCGACAGGTGACCGAACGCAACCCGTTCATACCCCCGAACACTCTTTATCGCCAGGCCGGAGCTGCGAATCAGGCCATCGAGTAACGCCCGGCTCCCGGATCCGCGTTCGCGATTCATCAACGTGACATTCTTCCTTTCCAGATCTTCGATGCCACGGATGCGCTTGGGATTGCCTGGAGCCAGGACGAATCCCTCCTCCCAGCGCGCGAAGGTGACAACCGCCATGTCCCGATTCGGGAACTGACGACGTATGAGCGGCAGGTTGAACTCGGAGCTATCGGGATCCTGCAGGTGCGATCCGGCAATGTGCACCTTTGCCTCCTTCAGCCAATCGAGCGCCAGTTGACTCGATGCCGGCGCATGAACGATCTCGATGCCGCTGAGTCTTTCCACCATGCGGGCCAGCAGGCTCGTCGCCGGGTCGCAACCAGCCAGGACGATCTTGTTGCGCATGGTCTCGTCCTCGGAGAAGAGACACAGCCTTGCCTTGTGAGAACGAACGGCGGAACCGGTAACCACGGCGTCCGCTTCAGGAAGATGATAGGGGCGAGCATCGACAGGCACACTGACCCACTTCGTGCCCACGCGTGAAACGCGCACGGCCTGCCCATTGCCGGGCGCGCTTTGTCCCAGGTATTCGGCAGTAACCGTGGCCGTTTTTTCCCGCCGCTCTCCTGGAAGCGAAAACAGTTCCTCGACGGTGACTTCAAGCTCGCGCCCAAGCTGGAGCGTCACTTCGGTGTTGGGCACATAGGTTCCGGCTTCGATCGCGTAAATGGTCTGCCGGGTTACCCCCACCTTCCGGGCGAGCTCCGCGGCGCCAATGCCGCGGGCCTTGCGAATTGTGGCGAGATTGGTCTGTACGCGGCCCATTTATTTTCTCAGCTGCACTTGGCGTCTTCGTGTCTTCGTGGTTAGCGCTGGCAAAACAGTACCACTAAGACGCAACGACACGAAGAAAGACCAGCGCGTGCGATGCATCATCGACAACACCTCCGTAAATAGTTTCCCTTGACCGAGTGTGTTATTGTATCACGACGCTGTCGTGGTAACACGACTAACGATTGACGATTTACGATTGACGATTTAGATTTAAACACCGCGTCAGGCCTGCTGAACCATAGACAGGGGAGAGGTTCATGCGTCGTGCAAGCTGGATTGGCAGTGTCCTTGTCATGATGGTGTTGGCCGACCTCCAGACAGAGCTTCACGCGCAGTCGACCAAAGTAGAGCTTTCCGGGCTGGTCAGCGATCCCGCGGGACTGGCCGTCGACGGAGCCGACGTCCGGTTGCTCAACGTGAACACGGAGGCGGAACAGTCCGTTGTCACGGGCGACGATGGACGATATCACTTCTTCGCCCTTCAGCCAGGCACGTACACGATCATAGTTACCAAAACCGGTTTTTCGGCGTTGCGGCGAGAGGGTGTCGTCTTGCGGGTTGGAGACCAGGTGGTACTCGATCTCGCGCTCCAGGTCGGGAGCGTCACGGAATCCGTGAACGTCACCGCCGAGGCTCCTTTGCTCCAATCCAGCCGCGGGACCGTGAGTTTCACGGTGGACGGCGCAGAAGTGGTTACCCTGCCGCTCGATGGACGCAACTTCATTCCCCTGATTGCGCTGGCTCCCGGGGTCATGCTCCCGCCGGCTTCGACGCTACCCAGGATCAACGGCAGCCGGCCGCGCGTCAGTGAGTATATCTACGACGGCATCAGCGTGCTTCAGCCGGAACCCGGACAGGTCGCCTACTTTCCCGGTAGTCGACGCCATCGAAGAGTTCCGCGTCGAGACCAACAGCTACTCGGCAGAGTATGGCCGCTCGAACGGCGGCGTGATCATGGTCAATCACAAGTCTGGATCGAATGATTTCCACGGCAGCGCTGTTCGAGTTCTTTCGCAACGAAGCGCTCAACGCGCGTAACCTCTTCGCAACCACCGGGCCCAAGCCGCGGTTCCGGCGCAACCAGTACGGCTTCGTGTTCGGCGGTCCGATTCAGCGCAACAAGACCTTCTTCTTCGTCGACTACCAGGGAACGCGGCTGCAAACCGGCACCGTGCGGACCAGCACGGTTCCCACGTCGCTGCAGCGGCAGGGGATCTTCAGCACACCCGATCTTCGATCCGACGACGACACGCCAGACCGGTTCAGGATTCGTCCGCGACCGGTTTGCCAACGACACAATCCCCTTGAACCGCTTCGACTCGGCCGTCCGAAACGTGGTGGACCGCTATCCCGCACCCAATGTGTTCATCAATGGGCAGGAGGCGACGGCCAATAACTATGTCCTCGTCGGGAATGAGAGGACCGGTCAGGATCAGTTCGGCGTGCGCCTGGACCGCAATCTGAACTCGACTCAGCGAATCTTCGGCCGATACGAGTACCTGCGGGATGACTCTCAGCCGGTTACGCCGCTGCCCGATGGGAGCGGCATTATCACGACCGGCGTCGTCGGCGACACCCTGACTCGCGCCGACAGCATTGCTCTGGAGCACAACTGGACGCTTGTCGGGAACCCAGGTGAATCAGCTTCGGTTCGGATATACGCGGCGGGGATTCGATCGCGCATCGTTGCGAACCGGGCAGGCCGGCATCGGAGGTATCGGGAATTCCCAACATTCCGGCATCCGCGTTTTCGGATACGCTCCCGACCTACGATGTTGTGGGTCTGCAGCAGTTGGGACCCCAGGCCAACGGCAATGCCGAATTCACCACTTCCGTGACTCAACTCGTAAACAACTTTTCCTGGCTGCGCGGCCGCCATAGCCTGAAACTGGGCGGCGACTGGCGGATCGAGCGACTCGATGTCCTGCAGCCGCCCAGCCCGACCGGTTCGTTCCAGTTCACCAACATTCTGACGGCCAACCTGTCGGCTACCGGAACGCCGGTGACCGGAACCGGCAACAGCTTCGCATCGTTTCTGTTAGGGCAGGTGCAAAACTTCACGATCGACATCCAGCAGGAGTTTCTGGAGCCGCGCGCGCAGATTGCCGAGTTCTTCTTTCAGGACGACTTCAAGGCCAGCGACAGGCTGACATTGAACCTCGGCGTTCGCTACACGCTGAACTTTCCATCCACCGTCGTGGATGATCGCGGCGCCGTCTTCAATCTTCAAACCCAGAAGCTCGACTTTCTCGGGAAGGATGGGCAGCCCGCGAGCCGCGCGAGAGCTGGAGAAGCTGAACTTCGCTCCCCGAGTCGGATTTGCCTTCCGGCTCAGCGACAGCTTCATCATTCGGTCCGGATACGGCATGACCTGGATCGAACAAGCGGGTATCACCACGCCCTTTACGACGCCGTTCTTCCCGTTTATCCAAACCGCGGGCCAGCGTTCGCTGGACAACATCAATCCCGCGTTCGTGCTCTCGCGCGGCCCGTCCGTGCAGGTCATGGATCCCAATCCGGATAGCGGTCTCGGGCAGGGTGTCTTTGGCGTGGAGAGGAATCAAAAGAGCGGATACGCCCAGCAGTGGAATCTTTCTTTTCAGAAGACCTATGGCGAGCACTGGAGCATGGAGATAGGGTATCTGGGTTCCAAACTCACGAACCTGGGAGTTCCCGATGTCAACCTGAACCAGCTCACCGACGAGCAACTCGCGCTCGGTTCAGCGTTGACCCAACAGGTGCCGAATCCGTTTTTCGGTGAGATCCCTGCATCATCGTCACTCGGCGGCGCCACCGATCGCCCGCCAGCAGCTGCTCCGGCCCTATCCCCGCTTTACGACGGTCGCCCTCTACCGCAACAATGTAGGGCATTCGACCTATCACTCCCTCCAGACCCGCCTGGAGCGGCGCTTTTCGGATGGTCTGACCTTCAGCGCCGCCTACACGTTTTCAAGGCTGATCGACGACGCCGGCGCCGTCTTTGATGCAGCAATCCTTACCGGACCGGCCGCATCGTTCCAGGCGGCGGACAGCTACAATCGGCGTCTGGAGAAAGATGATTCCACCGGCAGTATTCCACATGTGTTCGCCGGATCGTTCGTCTGGGAACTTCCTGCTGGGCCAGGGGCGCCGCTGGAACTTGACGGCTGGAAGAACGCCCTGGCCGGCGGCTGGCAACTGGCCGGAATCGTTCGGCTGCAATCCGGAAGTCCGCTCGCCGTGACCCAAGCGACCAATCTCAATGCGTTCGCGGGATTTGGCATCCAGCGGCCGAATCGCATCGGGAGACCCGGCGCTTCCCTCGGAAGAGCGCAGCACTGCCCGATGGTTCAACACCGCGGCGTTCACCCAGGCGCCACAGTTCACGATCGGCAACAGCTCGCGCAATCCCGTCGTGGGTCCCGGCTACCAGACCTTGGATGTCATGCTGGGCAAGACTTTCCCGATCAAGGAACAGTTTCGGGCGGAGTTCCGCGTCGAAGCGTTCAACGTTACCAACACGCCGCCCCTGACCGCTCCGAACACGAGTTTCGGCACCGCGGCCTTTGGCACCATCACGCGGGCGTTCGATCCCCGAGTGTTTGAGTTGGTGCTGAAGCTGCACTTCTGAACGAATCGGCCCTACGAACCTGGATGCTACGCCCCACGCGGAGATTATTTCGTTCCGATTGCGTGGCAAAGCTTCGTCACGATTCGTTCGAAGGATCAATGGAATAAAGATGTGATCTCAACCCTGCTTCCCAGCGTTCCCTGTGGCTATTTCAGAGGACCCGACAGTCATGATTGGTGTAGACTCGAACCTGTTTGCATCAACTAGTCGTACTGGTAGCCGCCGATAACGCAAACGGGGAGGAAGCGAAACAGGAGGAACAAATCGGGGGCGAAGTTCCGGCAGATGAGCGGCCAGGACGTGATGCAGGGGACCGGAAGTGCCCGGAACCGTTACGGAGTTGGTTCTGTTGAATCTGTAAGGAGGAACCATGATTGTGAGCGGACTTAGGAGTGTCCTTTTCGTGCTGTGCGTTTTCGCGTCGTCTGTGCCGGCCGCCTTGGGTCAGGCTCCTGCCATGACGCCAGAGAAGACTCCGAGCCCGGAGTTGGTAGGCATGCTCACCAAGGATCTCAACGTCACTCCGAAGCAAGCAACTGGCGGAGCGGGTGCACTCTTCGGCCTGGCGAAAAGCCGGCTTAAACCTGATCAATTCAGCCAGGTGGCGGCAGCGGTGCCGGGCATGGACGGACTGCTGAAGGCTGCGCCTTCGGCGGGCGGCCTCGCCGGGCTGGGAAGCGCCCTTCCGGGCGCGGCGGGCGGCCTGGCCCCCGCCGCTGCGTCTTTCCAAAAGCTTGGCCTCTCACCTGATATGGTCGGTAAATTCGTGCCTCTGCTTACGCAATTTGTAGGGTCCAAGGGAGGCGCGGATGTGGCTTCGCTGTTGGCCGGCGCATTGAAGTAGTCGGCGCCCGGTGACATCGCGGCTCGCCGCGTCGAGAAGTTCCAGGAGCGGAAACGGATTCGAATCGACGTCTCCAGCGACTCGCCACCGTTCGACGACCGCCTCGACAGTGGCAAGCCTCCGGGCAGCCATCACGGCCTGAGTGCCGGTAACTCGATCTAACGCGACTCCGACCATTCGTTTTGGATTCGCCGATCCAAGGTGCGCGCACACAATTGGCATCAGCGACCGGCTGAACCGCCCTGGCCTTTCACGGCCGCAGGACATCGCATCGAGGCAAAGGAACGCTTAATGTCCGTTGACCCAAACGCCGATACCGGCGACTTCCCGGTCCAGAGTGGGGTAACCGCGCCGGCTCGTCCATTCTCGTCGCTGGTTCGAGTTGACGCCGCCGCCCTTTCCGACAGGGGAAAAGTTCGCGCCGCCAATGAGGATCACTATCTGGTCGCCCGGTTAGGTCGCTATATGGACGTGCTGTTGACCAGCCTGCCGGAAGGGGAGGCGCCGGGCCGGTCCGAGGAGACGGGCTATGGTTTTGTGGTCGCCGACGGTATCGGTGGCGCAGAAGGCGGTGAACTGGCTAGCCGGCTGGCCATCAGCACGCTGGTGAATCTGGTGCTCCAGGTTCCGGACTGGATCCTTCGGATCGACGACACCCGGGCGCAAGAAGACAATGAAGCGGGCGACTCGGTACTACCGCAAGATCGATGCCGAAATCGCCCGCCGGGCCCGCGAGGATCGGACGCTGTCCGGCATGGGGACTACGATGACCCTCGCCTACAGTCTGGGAGCCGACCTCTTTGTCGTCCAAGTCGGGGATTCGCGCGCCTACCTCTACCGGAAGGGCGAATTGCAACGGCTCACCCGGGATCATACGCTCGTCCAGACACTGCTGGACCTGGGACAAATCACACCAGCGGGGGCCGCGTCCCACCCGTTGCGCCACATCCTGACCCAGGCCCTCGGCGGGCACGGCCAGGACCTCAAGGCGGAGGTGCAGAGACTTCAGCTGGCCGACGGTGACTGCCTGTTGCTATGCACGGACGGTCTGACCGAAATGGTCACGGACGATCTGATTGCGAGCGTGCTCCAGCGAAATGGAGGGGCCGAGGAGGATTGCCGCACGCTCGTCGAACTCGCCCTGCAACGTGGCGGTAGAGATAACGTGACCGTCATCGTCGCCCGCTATCGCTTTCCTGATCCGGTCACGAGTTGAATATAGCGAGAAAGCTCAGAACGGTTCCTGGGATCACGTCGGAGATTCTACCAAGAAGCACGCTCTCGATCGTCCGAGGTCGGAGTTCCATCATACCGAAGCTGAAGCTGAACTCGACAATCTCCGGTTGACATCATGAAGCTCTACGAGCTCGGCACATGTGACGAGGCGGACCAGTACACGGCCCAATTCATCAACCCTTTGATAGGGAAAATCGAGTAGGCGATCTCTTTGTTCGGAGCAAGGAAAGCTGAGCCAGAAAAAACGGAGTTGAGAGCTGTCTGATTGCAAGTTGACACGCGAGCAGCAGGAAACCGTAGTCCAGACTAACCCCTTGGACCGAACGTGGGACATCGGCACGTCGGACCCTAGGATTTTGAGCGCTAATCAAACGCCATGACCTGAGTATGACCATTACATCGGTCGTACCCATTCATCTTGTTGGCGGTTTTGGCGGGGCCGGCGGCGCCGGGGGCTTGGGTGTAGCTGCGTTTATGACCATGGGCTTCTCTCCATCTATGGATGATGAATTCTACCTCAGATCGACAAGCTGAAAGCCAGAAGATTTCGTGGGACATTTAAGAAGGGCGAGCCCTCAGAACAGAAAATGGCAATCCGTTAACGAAAAAACCTCCGATAGACTACAATCCATTTTTTCCGAGCTTCCCAAGTGCATAAATTCGGCGGTTTCAAAACGACTGCGATCGTCACCAAAGATAAGGATCGTCGGCTTCTTCTGTACCGATTGAGCCTGGAGAGCAACTTGTGAACGCGCGTGTTGGAGGCTGCCGTTACTATGACGTTACGGCTAAAGTCGTGCACGGAATCGACTCCGCTAAGTTATTGAAAGGATTGGTGGGCGCCACAGGACTCGAACCTGTGACCCCTGCGGTGTGATCGCAGTGCTCTACCAGCTGAGCTAGGCGCCCGACCAGCGTGATTTCTTTTAGCACCTCGCGCTCCATTTGTAAACCCGCGCGATCTCTTGCAGTTTTCGAGTCAATATCGACTGCCATCGGATCGAATCGAACGGGCGCTTTCGCTCGCCTGGTACGGTTGAAGGAATGACGCTCGGAAAATCGCGTGTGGCCAGCCTCTGTGAAGACGCGCACCTTCATCGTTACCAGCCCGGGTGTATCCCACGCGTATCGTCTTGAATCATTCTGGCGCACCGGTTACGCTCTTCGTCATGACATTTCTGCTCGCTATCTTGCTGGGCGTTTTTGCCGCTGGAGATCCCATCTCGGTCACTGGACCGGTCTATCCGCCAGACGCGGTCGCGGGCGGAACCGTCGTAGCTACGCTTCACGTTATCGCAGGCTCTGTTACGCAAGTGGAAATCCTTGCGGGAGAAGAGCCCTTCGCGACCCCCGCGCGTGACGCGCTCCGAAGCTGGCGCTTTGAGCCCGGCAAGGTCACCGAACGTATTCCGGTGGTGCTGAACTTCCGAAATCCTGGCCTGTTCGCCGTCAGTCCGAACTCAGCCGGCCCTTCGAAAGTCGCACGGTCCGAGCGACGTGGCGTTGCCCCGCCACGTGGTTGAACCCGTGTATCCGGCAAACGTGATCGGACAGGGAAGTGTGATCTTACGCCTCGAAATCGACGACTCTGGAAACGTATCCGATATTAACGGAGTTAAATCGGCCGGAGGGCTGACCGGCCCTTGCACGAAAGCTGTGCGCGCGTGGAAATTCGCTCCCGCTCGAGACCAGTCGGGACGGCAAGCCCGGTCTCAGGCCTTCGCAGTCTGCGTCTTCCGCCATCCAGTACTGTAGTTCGCGGTCGGTTACAGGTTCTTGCCGTTTCTACGAGTCTTCGTAGAGGTTGATTCTGTTCCAGCCGGAACTAACCACGAAGACTGGAAGACACGTAGAAACCCGAAGCATGAGATCTGGTGGACGGTGGGGGGATCGAACCCCCGGCCTCCGCATTGCGAACGCGTCCTGAGCATAAACCGCAGTATTCCACGATAAACCAACTAGCAGGCTGGAACCCAGGACTGACGCTGGTTTCGAGCCATATCATCATTCTTTATTGTTTACGGTGGTATACCGAAGTACAATGCGATTGCACTTACCATGCACTTACGGACGCCACTGGGAAGCTAACGCAGTAGCTCAAAAAGGGCCGGACATTGCCGACGAAATTGACCAACGCACTCCTGAAAGAAATCACGCCGCAAGAGAAGCCTTACGAAATCCGGGACTCGGAACTGAAGGGGCTTATCCTCCGCGTTCAGCCCTCGGGCATCGTGACCTACATCTGCCAGTACGCCCGAACCAAGCGCATCACAATCGGCCAGGCGAACCTGATTACCCTCACCCAGGCCAGGGACAAGGCGAAGCAACATCTGGCGGATTCAGTACTCGGCGCGATCCGATGGCGGCGGAGTACTGAATCCGCCAGATGTTGCTTCGCCTTGTCCCTGGCCTGGGTGAGGGTAATCGGGTTCGGCCTGGCCCAATTGTGATGCGCTTGGTTCGGGCGTACTGGCAGATGTAGGTCCCAATACCAGAGGGCTGAACGCGGAGGATAAGCCCCTTCAGTTCCAAGTCCCGGATTTTCGTAAGGCTTCTCTTGCAGCATGATTTCTTTTCAGGAGTGCGTTAGTCAACTTCGTCGGCAATGTCCGCCC
Organism: uncultured Acidobacteriota bacterium; assembly: GCA_963827655.1. Lineage (GTDB taxonomy): Bacteria > Acidobacteriota > UBA6911 > UBA6911 > UBA6911 > CAWHCF01. The sequence goes on along the minus strand of CAWHCF010000009.1, from coordinate 2,230 downwards.
CTTTATTAGCTCCTGAGTTGGCTCCCCAGTGGCGTCCGTAAGTGCATGGTAAGTGCAATCGCATTGTACTCCGGTATACCAGCCATTTGAGATAAATAATGACAAAAATAATTGAGGCCATTTTTGAGTCCTGGGTTCCAGCCTGCTAGTTGGTTTATCGTGGAATACTTCAGTTGATGCTCAGGACGCGTTCGCAATGCGGAGGCCGGGGGTTCGATCTCCCACCGTCCACAGCCTCATGCTTCGGGTTTCTACGTGTCTTCCAGTCTTCGTGGTTAGTTCCGGCTGGAACAGAATCAACCTCTACGAAGACTCGTAGAAACGGCGAAAACTGTAACCGACCGCGAACTACAGTACTGGATGACGGAAGACGCAGACTGCGAAGGCCTGAGACCGGGCTTGCCGTCCCGACTGGTCTCGAGCGGGGAGCGAATTTCCACGCGCGCACAGCTTTCGTGCAAGGGCCGGTCAGCCCTCCGGCCGTTTAACTCCGTTAATATCGGATACGTTTCCAGAGTCGTCGATTTCGAGGCGTAATATCACACTTTCTTCGGATCCTGGTTGCGGATGCACGGGTTAACCACGTGGACGGGGGATCGGCACGTCGCTCGGACCGTGCGATTTTCGAAGGACCGGCGAGTTCGGACCGAGGGCGAACAGGCCAGGATTTCGGAAGTTTAGCACCACGGGAATACGTTCGGTGACCTTGCCGGGCTTAAAGCGCCAGCTTCGGAGCGCGTCACGCGCGGGAGGTCGCGAAGGGCTCTTCTCCCGCAAGGATTTCCACTTGCGTAACAGAGCCTGCGATAACGTGAAGCGTAGCTACGACGGTTCCGCCCGCGACCGCGGCTGGCGGATAGACCGGTCCAGTGACCGAGATAGGATCTCCAGCCGCAAAAACGCCCAGCGCAGTAGCGAGCAGAAATGTCATGACGAAGAGCGTAACCGGTGCGCCAGAATGATTCATGACGATACCCGGGGATCCTGCTCGTTACCATAAATGTTCGCGTCTTCACAGAGGCTGGCCACACGCGATTTTCCGCGCGTCATTCCTTCAACCGTACCAGGCGAGCGAAAGCGCCCGTATTCGATCCGATGGCAGTCGATCTTGAGCTCGAGGAACCGCAAGAGATCGCGCGGGTTTACAAATGGAGCGCGAGGTGCTAAAAGAAATCACGCTGGTCGGGCGCCTAGCACAGTGGGTAGAGCACTGCGATCACACCGCAGGGGTCACAGGTTCGAGTCCTGTGGCGCCCACCAATCCTTTCAATAACTTAGCGGAGTGGATTCCGTGCACGAGCTTTTTAGCCGTAACGTCATAGTAACGGCAGCCTCCAACACGCGCATTTGCACAAGTTGCTCTCCAGGCTCAATCGGTACAGAAGAAGCCATTTGGTTTGGTGACGATCGCAGTCGTTTTGAAACCGCCAAATTAGAGCGCTTGGGGAAACTTCGGAAAAAATGGATTGTAGTCTATCGGAGGTTTTTTCGTTAACGGATTGCCGTTTCTCTGTTCTGAGGGCTCGCCCTTCTTAAATGTCCCACGAAATCTTCTGGCTTTTCAGCTTGTCGATCTTTAGTAGAATTCATCATCCATAGATGGAGAGAAGCCCATAGGTCATAAATCCAGCTACACCCACAGCCTGATCCGCGCGCCCCCCCCCCCCCCCCCCCCCCCCCCCCCCCCCCCCCCCCCCCCCCCCCCCCCCCCCCCCCCCCCCCCCCAAAAAAAAAAAAAAAAAAAAAAAAATCGCCAAAACCGCCAACAAATAATGAAAACAACCGATGTAATGGTCATACTCACGGTCATGGCGTTTGGATTAGCGCTCAAATATCTAGGTCCCGACGCCCCCCCCCCCCCCCCCTCATCGGTGCGGTGTCCCAGCGTTCGGTCCAAGGACATAGTCTGCATTACGGTTTCCTGCTGCTCGCGTGTCAACTTGCAATCAGACAGCTCTCAACTCCGTTTTTTCTGGCTCAGCTTTCCTTGCTCCGAACAAAGAGATCGCCTACTCCATTTTTGCCTATCAAAGGGTTGATGGAGTTGAGATGTCTGCTGGTCCCAGCCTCAATTCACATGTGCCGAGCTAGGAGAAGGCTTCGTGAATGTGGACCGGAGATTGTCGAGTTCAGCTTCAGCTTCAGCGTATGATGGAACTCCAACCTCGGACGATCGAGAGCGTGCTTCTTTTGGCGTGATGCCAGCAACGTTTGAGCTTTCTCGCTATAT